>CALWRB010000020.1 GCA_944383855.1 uncultured Lachnospiraceae bacterium | reverse complement strand
TTTGGTTCAATTATTTTGATATGTGTGTATTTTCTTTTTGCCATAATAAAAGCCCCCTCATGTAGTTCTATTATCCTACATAAGGGGGCTTTTTGTCATTGTCCGTTTTTACTGGTTCAGTTCAATACTTCTAAATCCTTTTCTTTTTCATAAAAATGAACAGAGAGGAGGGGAAAAATGGAATTATTGAATGCTATCAAAGATCTGGTTCTTCATTTTGGTTATATCGGTATTTTTTGCGGTGTTATGTTGGAATATGCCTGTTTTCCGATATCCAGTGAGGTGCTTTTACCTTTTATCGGGTTTGCCTCGGCTGCCGGAGAACTTCCTTTGATAATCGTCATTTTATGTGCAACAGCAGGCGGAGTAGCGGGCAGCAGTTTTTGTTACTTATTAGGCAGAATCGGGGGGAACTTTATCAGAAAACTCTGTTCCCGATTGAAAACACTTGATTTAGGGTGTCAAAAAGCGGAAAACCTTTTTTTAACCTATGGCAAAAGTTCAGTTTTTTTCGCAAGACTTTTTCCGATTGCCAGAACGTATATTTCTTTCCCCGCAGGTATGATGAAATTACCGTACCATATTTTTTTATTCTATACAACAGCAGGGGCATTTCTTTGGAATACCGTATTGCTTTCGATCGGTTTTTTTCTGGGAGAGTATCGGGAACGATATTTGATTTTTCTTAAGGAGTATGGCAGTATAGCTATTTTCTTTTTTCTACTTTTGATTTTATTATTTTGGTATAATAGAAAAAAGAGGAGAAATAAAAATTCCCTGTAGCATTACGCTACAGGGAAAATATTTTGCGATGAATTAACCGAAGTATCTGTTCAGCAGACCCAAGAATGCTTTGCCGTGTCTTGCTTCGTCACGAGCCATTTCATGAACGGTGTCGTGAATTGCATCCAAGTTAGCAGCTTTTGCTCTCTTAGCCAGGTCAAATTTACCTGCTGTTGCGCCGTTTTCAGCATCTACACGCAGTTCCAGATTCTTCTTTGTGGAGTCTGTAACAACTTCGCCCAGAAGTTCTGCAAATTTTGCAGCATGCTCAGCTTCTTCCCAAGCTGCTTTTTCATAGTACAGACCAATTTCAGGATAACCCTCTCTGTGAGCAACTCTTGCCATAGCCAGATACATACCAACCTCTGTGCATTCGCCTTCAAAGTTAGCTCTCAAATCAGCCATAATATCTTCGCTGGAACCCTGTGCAACACCAACAACGTGTTCAGCAGCCCATTCCATTTCTCCAGCTTTCTGTTCCACAAATTTATCAGCGCCAACATGGCAAACAGGACATTCTGCGGGAGCAGAATCACCAACATGTACATAACCGCATACAGAACAAACAAATTTTTTCATTTCAAATTTCCTCCTTAAATTTAGAAAAATAATATTAGCAAATTCAGTAAGTAATTGTTACTTGATAATTATTATAAATTAGATATGTCGTTTTGTCAACAATTTTTCTGTAAAAAAAGCAAAAAGTTTTCTGAAAAACATTGCCATATTTGAAAAAAACAGTTTACAATAAAGAGTAAGAATTCAAGAAAAAGAAAGGAGCGTTTATCATGTTTACGGTCCAAAAAACTTATCATGGTTTTACACTGCAACAATCTGAACAAGTACCGGAAATGCATGGTACAGCATATTTATTTTTTCACGAAAAGAGTGGGGCAAGACTTTTTTATATACAAAATGAAGACCCGAACAAGGTGTTTTCTGTCGCTTTTCAAACCCCTGTGGAAAACGATTGCGGTACACCGCATATTTTGGAGCATTCTGTTCTTTGCGGCTCAGAGAAGTATCCCTCTAAAGATCCGTTCAATGAGCTGGCAAAGGGTTCCCTCTACACATTTTTGAATGCCATGACATATGCAGACAAAACAATGTATCCCATTGCAAGCTGCAATGAAAAAGATTTTCATAATATGATGGATGTATATCTGGATGCGGTATTTCACCCCAATATTTATCAAAATAAAGCGATTTTTATGCAAGAAGGCTGGCACTATGAAATCGGTGAAGATGGGAAATTACAAGTCAGCGGTGTGGTATACAACGAAATGAAGGGAGTGTATTCCGATCCGGAAGCTATTTTGGCGCAAAATGTCAGTCGTGTGTTATTTGGCGATACAGTTTATGCAATGGAATCCGGCGGTACACCGGAAGCGATACCGACACTGCGTTATGAGGATTTCTTAGCCTTTCATCAAAAATATTATCACCCTTCCAACAGCTATTTCTTCTTATACGGGAATATGGAGCCTCTTGCATGTTTGGAACACATCGACAGCGGATATTTGGCTGAATATGAGCGCTCGTATGATTTACCGCAAATCGGGAAATCACCTGATTTTACGTCTTCTAAATTTGAAAACGGCACGTATCCCGCGCAGGAGGAATCTGAGAAAAGCACATATTTAAGCTATGCCGTAAAAACAGTTCCGTCCGACGATGTGTACCATACCATGGCACTGGATATTTTGATGTATATTTTATTGGAAACGCAAGCCTCGCCTTTAAAAAAAGCTCTCTTGGAAGCAGATATTTGCCAAGAAGCAGAGGGGTATTATGATACATCTATACGAGAAACCGTGCTGCAAATTATCGGGAAAAATTGCGAAAAAGACAGTACGGCAACATTTTTAACAACGATCGAAAATGTGTTAACCGAATTATCCCAAAACGGATTGCCGAAGAATTTGGTTTCTGCTGCTTTGGATAAGTTGGAATTTTTACTGCGAGAAGAAGATTATGGTTCCAGACCAAAAGGGTTAGTTTATTGCTCGAAGTTGATGAAAAGCTGGCTGCACGGCAGTTCTCCTTTTGAGCCGCTGCATTTTTTGCGTACCTTCCAGGCAGTCAAAGAAGGGATCGCAAATGGTTTGCTGGAACGGCTGATACGGGAATGCATATTAGACAATCCCAACAAAGTGATCTATACGCTTTCGCCAAAGATAGGACAGCAGGAAGCAGAAGAAGCTGCTTGGCAGAAAAAATTGGACGACTTTCAAGCTTCTCTGTCCGATGTAGAAATACAGCAAATACAAGAAGATACGGAAAAATTGCGTTTGTTCCAAACAAAAACGGATTCACAGGAAGATTTGCAAAAAATACCGATGCTTTCCATTTCTGATATTTCTGAAACGCCTCAGCCGCTTTCCTTTCAGAAAGAAAAGAGTAGGGAAGGGACGCCGATTTTGTATTGTCCGATGCAATCCAATGGAATTGTGTACCTGCAGCTGATGTTTCGTACGCAAAACTTGCCGGAGGAGCTGGTTCCGTATAGCGGCATTGTAACGGACCTGCTGACAAAACTCGATACGCAAAACAAATCCATGGAAGCGCTTTCTACGTCAGTGCAAACAGTTTTTGGTGATTTGTATTGCAATCAGGACTTTTTTTATCTTCCCGCGGAAGAATACAAAACGTTTTTATCTGTAAACGGGTCCTTTTTAAGAACAAAAGCGGACCGTGCGCTTGCTTTACTGGAAGATTGTCTGTTGCATACAGATTGGGAACAACAGGATCATATCTCTCGGTTGTTACAAATTACAAAAATCAAAGGCGAAAATTATATGACCACACAAGGGCATCGTGCCGCCATTACGCATAGTCTTTCTTATCTTTCTGCGGGAAGAAAAGAAAAGGAAACCGTGAAGGGGATCTCCTATTTGCATTTTTTATCCGATTTTCTAAAACAAGCGCCGCTTGCCTGTGAGAAACTTGCGCAAATTGCAGATATGATTTTCACAAAAGAAAATTTGGAAATCGTATTAGGCTGTGAGGAAAAAGAAAAAGAGAGCATGATAGAAATAGTGGAAGGATTTCTCTCTCATTTACCTTCTGCACAATCGCTCTGCCAAAGCAAAGAAGAACAGAAGAAAGTGGAAAAGGTAGAAAACACAGCATTTACTTCTTCCGGAAAAGTGCTTTATAATGCTGCCGCTTTTTCCTATGCATCTTTTGGTTATCCATTCAGCGGGAAAATGGAGGTGCTGCACACGATATTGGATCTGGAATATCTTTGGAACCGTATCCGTGTATTAGGCGGTGCATATGGCTGTGGTTGCAGATTTTTACGCAGTGGTGTCGGGTATTTTTATTCTTATCGAGATCCGCATCTGCGTGAAACATATGATGTTTACCGTTCAGCGAGCCAATTTATAGCGGAATTTTCCGCAGATGAAAGGCAAATGACCAAGTATATCCTTGGGACCATTAACGCGAAAGATCGCCCTAGAACAAACTCAGATTTGATGGAAATGGCAACCGTAGCGTATTACTGTGATATCACAGACGAAAAACGGCTTTTGGAAAGGAAAGAAATTCTCCAAACTACCTGTGAGGAAATCAATGCTTTTTCTGATCTGCTACAAAAAATCTCCGAGCATCTTTGCATATGTTCCGTTGGTGCCGGAACTGCGATTGAAAAAGAATCTGCACTGTTTGACAGAACCCAAAAGCTTCTTCCGTAAAAAACTATAAAAAAAACTATAACAACATTTAAAAAATGATTTACAAAAAACGATATTTCATACAGAAAGAAATGATTCATTTTTGCATGAGATATCGTTTTTTTGTTTTTGTGATAATAAAAAATGTCATTTTAAGCAGATCATAATTTTTATCCCAAACATTTTGCTGGTCGGAGAAGGAGAATTTGCTATCTACATCTATTCGCAAAACACAACTTTTGCGAATAGATGTAGCGGAAAAATATATAAATCAAATAACGATCTCAAACTATAAATCTATGGGAAATCTATGGGAAATCTATCGCAAATCTATCGCTATGAGATTTTTCTGTATCGTTTCTTCTTTATGTGCGATACATTTCACAATATTTTCTTTTCTGTTTTACAAATCTGTTAATCTGTAATGTTAATATGTAATTGTATGAGATATTTCAATGCACAATATCCGGTCCTGATCGCTAATTTTATCATTTATATTATGAATTGCTATATTCGATCCATTTTTAGATACTGCAGCAGACTTCTGAAATCTCATTTATTCCATTATTCCATTTGATTTATTTCTTATTTATTTCATATTGCTGTGCCATGTTACTTGCAGCGTGTTAGAACGAACGACCCCTTATGATATTACGGCTGCAAAGACTTAAGCAACACGCGGCATTATTTCTCATATTGATTCGAATGATCGACAAAACGCATTTCCTTGCGAAACTCTCATGCTATTATAAAAGACTATTATAAAAGATCTATATTCCGTTGATTATCGCAATAGCAATATCTGTAATGATTTAAAACTGATTTTCATACAGAAAAATTTAATATATGGATTCTGACGCATTCTGTTTTATTGAAATCTTTTAAAGCAAATGTATCGAATCGAAAAACACTTGTGGCTATTATCTATTATATAGATCTCATTTAGTTACCATAATTATATTATGTAAATTATTGCTTTGATTCTTCGGAATTCTATATTCGAGATCATATATTCAGGATCAGACATGAAAATAAAATCAACAGAACATCGCACTGATAAAAGCACTGTTGAAAGCACTGTTGAAATATAAAATTTGACTCAAAATAACTCTCTGCATACAGTTTCTATACAGTTTTCAGAGATAATATAAAAATGTTTCCGGTTTATCGGCTCTGATACACAGTTTTTTGTATCGGTCTATCGGCTATGAGGTATTTTTTCCCCTTCTTCCCTTCCCTTTTTCCTTAATAGCTTATTTATATTAAATTTGTTTTGATCTGTATAGATTCCCTTCCGATCACTTTCTTCTCAAAAAATCCCTTACTGCGAAAAACCCCTTCCAAGGATATATTAGATACACCTCAGAAGGGATTTTTATATGTTTTGTCGCTTTTTTGTTGTATTGATCCAATCAGATCATTTTACGATCAGATTTACGATCTTATTCGGTACATAAATTTCTTTTACCACTGTTTTATCTGCGATCTTAGCTGCCAGAGTTTCCTTAGCTGCAGCAAGAACTTTTTCTTTTTCTTCATTGATTGCGATTTCCAGTGTTCCTCTGAATTTGCCGTTTACCTGCAGTGCGATTTCCACACTGTCCAGTACCAATTTGCTTTCATCTGCAACAGGCCATTTTTCTGCGAAAACAGAAGTTTCGTGACCCATTTCATGCCACAGCTCCTCGGAAAGGTGTGGTGCAAACGGAGCAAGCAAGATAATCAGAGTTTCCAAAGTTTCGGTATCTACACCATTTTGCGCTTTTGCCAAATCGATGATACGATTTGTGTATTCCATAAAACCACTGACAACGGTATTCATTGTCAACGCTTCCATACGGTTGGTAATATCGCGGATCAGAATATTACGAACATACTCCATATCTTTGGTAGGTGCTACAGGAGCGTCTTTATATGCATATACCAGTTTCCATACTTTATTCAGGTAACGGTATACGCCATCGATACCGCTGTCGTCCCAATCACAGTCGATTTCGGGCGGACCTACGAACAATTCGTACATACGCAAAGAGTCACAGCCGTATTTTGCAACCAAGTCATCAGGAGAAACTACATTGCCGACAGATTTACTCATTTTTGCGCCGTTCTTTGTGATCATACCCTGATTAAACAGTTTGTGGAAGGGTTCCTCAAACGGAACAACGCCGCAGTCATACAATACTTTTGTATAGAAACGTGCATACAGCAGATGCAAAACAGCATGTTCAATACCACCGACATATAAGTCAACAGGCATCCATTTTTTCAGTGCTTCCATGCTTGCAAGTTCTTTGTCGTTGTGATTGTCTACATAACGAAGGAAATACCAAGAAGACCCTGCCCATTGCGGCATGGTATTGGTTTCTCTTTTAGCGGGTCTGCCGCATTTCGGGCAAGTCGTATTGACCCATTCTTCAATATGTGCCAAAGGAGATTCCCCTGTTTCTGTAGGTTTATAGCTTTCTACCTCCGGAAGCAATACGGGCAGCTGATCTTCCGGAACAGGAACTGCACCACAGTGCTCGCAGTGAACGATCGGGATCGGTTCACCCCAATATCTCTGTCTGGAGAATACCCAGTCACGCAGTTTATAGTTTACTGTCTTTTTTCCAAGACCTTTGCTTTCCAATAAGTCAGGAATGGATTTTTTCGCTTCAAAGGCTTTCATACCATTCCAGTCACCGGAATTGACAATAATACCGTCACCGACATATGCTTCTGTCAGTTCCTTTTCTTCCTCACCTTCCGGACGGATAACCTGTACGATCGGCAGATCAAACTTCTTTGCAAACTCAAAGTCACGTTCGTCATGTGCAGGTACACACATGATCGCGCCAGTACCGTAATCAGCTAATACATAGTCCGCAACCCAAATCGGCACACGGTTGCCATTTACCGGGTTAATGCAGTAAGAACCTGTGAATACACCTGTTTTTTCTTTATTTGTCATACGATCTACGGAAGATTTCGTAGAAGCTTCATAGCAATATTTTTCTACCGCTTCTTTTTGTTCCGGAGTTGTTAATTCGGGAATATCCTTATATTCAGGTGCCAAAACCATAAATGTTGCACCATGCAGTGTATCGGGTCTGGTTGTATAAACAACGATTTCTTTATCAGAATTTTCTACTTGAAAGCTTACCTCTGCACCATAGCTCTTGCCGATCCAGTCAGACTGCATTTTCTTTACTTTTTCGGGCCAGTCCAGAGTTTTCAAATCCTCCAGCAAACGATCTGCATATGCTGTGATCTTTAACATCCATTGGCGCAGATTTTTCTTAGTTACCACAGAGCCGCATCTCTCGCAAACACCGCTGGTCGCTTCTTCATTTGCCAATACGCACTTGCAGCTCGGGCACCAGTTCAGCGGCATTTCTTTTTCATATGCAAGACCCATTTTAAACATCTGGACAAAAATCCACTGTGTCCATTTATAATAGGAAGGATCTGTTGTGTTTACTTCTTTGTCCCAATCATAAATCGCACTGATTTCATGCAGCTGACGTTTTACATTTGCAATATTGTTTGCGGTTGCGATACTGGGGTGGATATTATTCTTGATCGCAAAGTTTTCCGCAGGCAGACCAAATGCATCCCAGCCCATTGGATGCAGTACCTGATAACCCTGCAACACTTTATAGCGGCTGACTACATCGCTGAGCACATATCCACGCCAGTGACCGACATGCAGACCTGTACCGGAAGGATACGGGAACATATCCAGGCAATAAAAGCGGGGTTTTACATCATCTTCTTTATTTATGGGATTTTTTTCCCACTCTGCGCGCCATTTCTTCTCGATTTCATTAAATTCATAACGTGCATTCATACAAAGATCCTCCTTCAATCAATTTGAAACTTTTTCATAACAAAAATCCCTTCATCTCAGTTAGAGACGAAGGGATACTCCGTGTTACCACTCTATTTCGTTGAAATACGATCGACTTCAACGCTCTTTGCTGCCGGATAACGGTGGCTGCCGTCGCTGCTTACTGATTTTTCAGCGCGAAGCTCGAGGGCCAGTTCCAACCACGAATTTCATCGACTCACACCAAACGCCGACTCTCTGAAGAAAAGCTATAGCTGTAATATTCCCTTTCAAAGCTCTTAACCGATACGAATAAATTTATAACATATTTACCAAAAAAAATCAAGCTGTTTCAGTATTTTTTTTGGTCCTGTTCCAAAAAACATACCGAAAATGACATTAAACCGCATCTTGTTTGAACTGACTGGTATAAAGACGATAATAGAAGCCTTTTTTCTCCATCAGTTGCTCGTGATTGCCGCGTTCAATGATCTCTCCGTGGTTGATCACCGCGATCAGATCAGCATCTTTGATCGTACTTAAACGATGGGCGATCACAAAATTTGTTCTTCCCTTCATCAAGTTTTGCATTGCACCTTGAATCTTCAATTCTGTTCTTGTATCCACGCTGCTGGTAGCTTCGTCCAGTATCAAAATAGCAGGATCGGCAAGAATCGCACGTGCAATCGAGATCATTTGCCGCTGACCTTGGCTGAGATTGCTGCCGCCATCTGTCAGTATTGTATCGTACCCATCCGGTAATCTGCGGATAAATTCATGCGCATTTGCTAATTTTGCTGCACGGATAATTTCATCATCTGTAGCATCTAATCTGCCATAGCGAATGTTATCACGGATACTTGCCGTAAACAAATAAGTATCCTGCAATACGATGCCAAGCGCGGAGCGAAGACTCTTACGCTGCAAATGATAGATGTCTTTCCCGTCAATCGTAATTTTGCCGCTGTCAATGTCATAAAATCTGGTCAAAAGATTGATTATGGTTGTTTTACCTGCTCCTGTGGGGCCAACAAATGCAATCGTTTGACCCGGGCGAGCATATAGGTTAATGTGTTTTAAGATCGGATGTTCAGCTTCGTAGGAGAAGTTAACATCCTCCAGAACAACATCACCTTTTACATTTTCCAAAACCAGTGCATCTTCGTCCTCTTTTGGCTCAGGCTCTGCATCAAGAACTTCAAATACACGTTCTGCACCTGCGATTGCTGACAGTATAGTATTGATCTGGTTCGCAAGTTCGTTAAATGGTCTGGTAAACTGTTTGGAATAAATCGTAAAGTTAGAGATCATGCCCAATGTTACCGTATTGGTCATTACCATCATAACTGCGCCGAATGCAACTACGATGCCATATGTTGCGTTGTTGATCGCCATCATGATCGGACCGATCATACCGGAAAAAATTTCAGCTCGAATGCTGACGTTTAACAATGCATAATTCTTCTCCTCAAATGCTTCCAGTTCTTTTTCTTCTCTGGCAAAAACTTTTACGACCTTTAAACCGGAAATGGTTTCTTCGATATAACCGTTTAATTGCCCCAAACGCTCCTGTTTTTGTGAGAAATATTTTCTGGAACGCTTGGTAACGGCTTTGGTTGCCAAAAGCATGACAGGAACGCTCAGCACCGTTACGATCGTCATAGGAACGCTCATGGAAAGCATCATGACAAAGATACCGATGATCGTCAAAAAGCCTTGCAACAGCTGAGAAGAACTTGTATTTAGCGCAGCGGAAATATTATCCACGTCATTTGTGACACGGCTCATCAACTCACCGGTCGTGGTTGTGTCAAAATATTTCAACGGCAGAGTTTGAAATTTTACAAAAATCTCTTTTCGTAAATCCGCAACGACATCTTGCGCGATCTGTAACATCATTCTGCTTTGCAGCCATGTAAAGAAAGAAGAAAACAAATACAGCAAAATCAGACCGAAGCAAAGTTTTGCAAGACCCGCAAAATCAAGAACAGTGATATATTGATCGATCGCTACACCGATCATACGGGTACCGATGATCGTACCGATGGTATAAAATGCAATGCAAAATAATGCAAATACGATTTTGAGAGTATGCCCTTTCAAATATTTCAAAAGACGAAGCAGCGTTCCCTTTGTGTTTTTCGCTTTATCTCCGACTACCATATGCTGATGTCTTCCGGGACCCATAGGACGACCTTGATTACGACTCATGGAGCACCGCTCCTTTCTTGATTTGAGATTCATAAATTTCTTTGTAGTCTTCGCTGGTTTCCATAAGTTTGTTATGGTTGCCTGCTGCCACAATTTTACCGCAGTTCAAAACAAGTATCTTGTCTGCGTGCATTACAGAGCCTATTCTCTGTGCAATGATAAATTTTGTACAGTTCGGGTGGAATTCACGCAAAGCTTGCTGCAGCTTCTTTTCCGTTACGTTATCCACGGCACTGGTGCTATCGTCAAATATCAGAATTTCCGGATTTTGGATCAACGCTCTGGCGATCGAAATTCTCTGTTTTTGCCCGCCTGATACATTGACGCCCCTTTGCCCCAGTTCAGTATCGTAACCATTGGGCAGTTCCATAATAAAATCATGTGCCTGTGCTGCTTTTGCAGCGGCGATCACTTCTTCTTCTGTCGCGTCTTCTTTTCCCCATTTGATATTATCCCGTATCGTTCCGGTAAATAATATCGTTTCTTGCAATACGATAGCCACTTTTTTACGCAGTGTATGCAGGGAATATTCCTTTACGTCCTGACCGTCGATTTTTACACTGCCTTCGGAAACATCGTATAATCTCGGAATGAGATTTACCAAAGTTGATTTTCCGCTGCCGGTTTCGCCTAAAATCGCGATGGTTTCGCCAGGATTTGCAGTAAAATCGATGTCCTCTAACACAGGGTCCCCACTTCCCGACTTATAACGGAAAAATACATGAGAAAATTCCACTTTCCCGGAATGATCCGCGGGCAGTTTGGGGTTTTCCGGCTCTGTAATATCGATTTGCGCGTCCAATACTTCAAATACACGTTTTACAGAAACCATTGCTCTGGATAAAAACATGAATACCATGCCAACCATCATCAAGGACATCAGCATCTGCATCAAATATGTGATAAATGCCATAATATCTTCCGGTGCCATAATCCCGCTTTGCACTTGAAAACTGCCAAACCACAGGATTGCAATGATCGAAAGATTTACAACCATCATCATGGCAGGCATGATACAAATGACGATCATAAAAGCACGGATACTGTTCTTTTTGTAGTCCAAATTGACTTCTTGAAATTTTTCGGTTTCATATTCTCCACGAACAAAAGCTTTAATAACACGAATACCGGAAAGGCATTCCCGCATGACGGTATTGACTTGATCCAATTTTTCCTGCATGACGGTAAAACGCGGCATCGCGCAGCGCAAAATAAATGTGATCACAAATGCCAAGATCACCATTGCGACTAAAAAAATCAATGTCAATTTCGCATTGATGGAAAGTGCCATAATAATGCTGCCTAAGCAAAGCAAAGGTGCCCGCACCAGCATACGCAGCGACATTAAGATCACAAGCTGTATCTGCGTAATATCATTAGTCAGTCTGGTGATGAGCGAAGGTGTTTTAAACTGATCAATATTATGGAAGGAAAAGTCTTCGATTTTTGTAAAAATCGCTTTTCTTAAGTCTGTTCCCGTTCTTTGGCTGGCATTGCTGGCGCAGTAAAGACATGCAAGCCCGCCAATAATGCCTAATACAGCAATCAGAAACATCAGAATACCCATTTTGGTAATGTACCCGACATCACGGTTACCAACACCGTTTTCGATCAGAATTGTCATCAGCTTAGGTGTCGTTAATTCAGCACCCGCTTCCAAAAGCATAAAAAAAGGCGCTGCAATCGCATATTTACGATATGGTTTTAGATATTTCAATAATTCTTTCATGAACATCTGCCTTTCTCGTCACAACGCGTTTTTAGATTTTGATTGATTCGTTCCATATACGCAATGAACTGTATTTTTTCCGATTCGGAAAAGCCTGATAAGCACTCCTCCTCCATTTTCTTTCGTGCAGCTTTCAACTCATCATTTTTCGCCATGCCTTTTTCGGAAATATGGACTCGCATGGAACGCATATCATTCGGGTCTTGTTTGCGATAAATCAACCCTGATTTTTCCATTCTTTGCAAAAGTACAGTCATAGAAGCCGGTTTTACATGCGCAAAGGAACAGAGCTCACTTTGCGTACAGCTTTCGCGGCTGGAAAGCACTATCAAAACCAAAGGCTGCCCGACAGACAAGTCCATTTCCTGTGCGATTTGATGGAGTCTGGTATGATAAAATCGTAGCATCGTATGGATCTGTATTTGGAAAGAGGAAAATTTATCTTTTGCGGAAAAGATATCTTCCGACGCATTTTGCTCCGCTTTCTGCATCATTTCACCTCCCATAAAAAAAGTTAGATTTCTAACATATTTGTTAGATACCTAACTATTTTATAAGAATCCTCTGAAGTTGTCAAGAAAAAAACTGATATTTTTACAGTACATACTGAAACATAAAAGCGATATGCAGACCGCTTCCGATCATAACAAAAATATGAAAAATTTCATGGAAACCAAAATTTTTGAAATGAAGATCCGGTTTTTTGACTGCATAAATGACGGCACCGACCGTATAAGCAATACCACCAGATAATAAAAGCAAAACACCGCGAATGCTGACTGCTTTTTCCAATGGAACAAATGCGATCACGGCAAGCCATCCCATGATCACATACAGCAGTGTGGAAAACCATCTGGGTGCTTTCATCCAGAATACTTTCAAAATAATACCGGCAAGCGCAAGTGCCCAAATTAAAATCAAAAGCGTCCACCCCCAAATACCGTTCAAAGAGATCAAGCAAATGGGAGTATAAGTGCCGGCGATCAGAACAAAAATCATCATATGGTCAATCCTGCGTAAAACCGCTACCTTTTGCGCGGGAAGATTCATTGTATGATAAATTGTACTTGCTGCGTACAACAATAATAACGATACACCAAACACAAAAAAACCGATCATATGCAGCCTGGAAGCTTCCTGCCCGGCTTTTATTACCAATATTGCTGTAATGGGAATGACGCAAAGAAAACCTATAAAATGCGTCAATGCGCTGATCGGATCCCGTACGATTGCTTTTTCGTTACTTGACATATCGACCACCTCTTTATATAGTATTTAATACTACTTATTATTATATTCATGTTGCAACAAAAATGCAAGTTCAAATTACTTGATACATAGTTTAAAATACTATATAATATGATTACCGATTACCAATAAAATCATACAAATTTATGAGGTGAGATAGATGTATAAATATGATGAGATCATAGATCGATGCATAGATGGGTTTTCTCGCTTACGGGTAATAGAAGCTGATGATATTCCGAATATCGATTTATATATGGATCAGGTCACAACTTTCATGGAACAGGCTTTATCTTCCTATAAAAGGGACAGCAAAGATAAAATCTTGACCAAAACCATGATTAACAACTACACGAAAGCGAAGATTTTTCCGCCTCCGGTCAAAAAGAAATACAGTCGTTCTCATTTGATGTTGTTGATTATGTTATATCATTTGAAATCTGTACTTTCTATCCATGATATCGGCGCTCTGCTGAAACCCATTACCGATGAGTTAAATACAAAAGGGAGCTCCCCTCTTTTGGAAGAAACGTATGTAAACTTTGTCAAGTTGCAAAAATCTACGATATCTTATATGATTTCTTCGCTGCAAGCAACCAATACGGATACCTTTTTGCAAAAAGATATGATCTCTTCTTATGAAGATGACACCATGAAAAAAATATTATTAGTCCTTTTATTTTCTCTGCAGGCAAATACAGAAAAACGCTTGGCGGAAGGCATTTTAGATCATTTTTTCTAAATGATGATTATTCATGCAATAAAAAAGAGGTTCGATGAAAAAATCGAAACCTCTTTTTTGTATACTTCTGGAATCATCAATTCAGTGCATTTCTGTCCTGAATAGTCACTTGAAGGTCTATCCCCTCACTGCCGTTGCGAATGACATGAACGGTGACGGTTTCACCGACTTCAGTTTCTTCCACCAAAGAGATCAGCGTTTCCATATCCATTACACTATTGCCGTTATATTCGGTAATGATATCCCCCGCTTCCATTCCTGCTTGTGCAGCGGGTCCGTTTTCGGTCACTTCAACGATCAGAGCACCGACTGGCAAGCGATATAACCCTGCATCTTCCGATGTAATGGAAGTACCTCTGATGCCGATATAAGGTGCCGGAGCGGTTCCGTCTGTCAAAAGACTTTCCATAATCGGAGAGATGACATTGCTGGGGATTGCATAGCCCATACCTTCTACCATACTGGAGTTGTATTTCGCAGTATTGATACCAATAACCTCACCGCGACTGTTTACCAAAGCGCCACCACTGTTACCGCTGTTGATTGCCGCACTGGTCTGAATTACGCTCAAGGTCTTACCGTCCACAGAAATCGACTGATTCTTTGCACTGATAATACCATCTGTTGCGGATAATCCCATACCCATAGCGTTACCGATTGCAATAACGGCATCTCCGACTTCCAGTGCATCAGAATCACCAAATGTTGCGACAGAAACGGAATCAATACCCGCTTCATTCAAATCGCTCCAGGAAACGATCAAAACAGCTAAGTCAGAGTCGCTTTGCGTGCCGACTACCTGTGCGGGAACATTGACAGAGTCATCAAACGTCACATAAATCGTTTCGGCGTCTTCAATTACATGATAGTTGGTTACGATCGCAACCTTATCGCTGTCAGAATAGAAAATCACGCCACTGCCTGCTCCTGACATTTCATAAGGAATGCTGAATGCGCCAAAATAAGATGTTGTGCCTGTCATGGTAGTGGAGATACTCACTACGGAAGGCTTTACCTTCTTTACGATTTCACTTGCTGTTAAACTTTCGGAACTGTCAGTTGCGATCGCCTGCTTTACAATACCGCCTTCGTCCTGTTCTTCTGCTGTGCCGGTATATTTCTGTACTAACCCGTATCCTACTCCAATACCGGTACCACCGCATAAGCTGACGATCACGCAAGCCGCAACGAATTTTGTCAAGTTCAGCCAAAGCTTTTTGTGCTTGCCGCCTTTTTTTACTTTTTCTTCATAATGATATTCTCTTACACGAGGACCTTCTGCGGCAGTTTTGGGTTCTGAAACGTCAGAGGCGTTTTCTGTTGCATCTTCAAAGGAAGGATCCGCTGACGCTTCAGTATTTTCCTGCATCTTTTGCTCTATCACATCATGTGCTTCTGTCTTTGCAGATTCTTGCGTCTGTTCATTCTTCTCTGTCTGTTCTGCAAAAGACTGCTGCGTTTTTTCTGTTGTTTCATCGAAAGATTTTGTATTTTCCTGTGTCCATTCGGAATTTACATCCGAAGACATAGTTTCTTTGTCCTTATTTTCTTCATTTCTCGGATCATACATGATTCCTCGACCTCCGTTTCCTTGCTGATTGTTTCTTACATGGGATAGTATAGCGAATGAGTTTGAACAAAATATGAACTTTGATTAAAAAAAGATTTAAAAATTTTCTAATGCTTTTTATTCGTAAAAAAAGCACCCTGTTTTATTTACAAGATGCTTTTTTTCCCTTGCGTAAAAATCAGTATTTTTCAGGTTCAGGATACTCCTCACCAAAGGTTTCTACCGTAACCTTCTGTATGATCTGATCTTCTACCGGTCTGTCGCCTCTGTCCGTCCTTGTTTCCGCGATCGCATTTACAATGTCCATTCCTTCTGTTACCTTACCGAATGCGGCATACTGTCCGTCCAGATAAGGAGAGGATTGGTGCATGATAAAGAACTGAGAACCAGCACTGTCCGGCATCATCGTACGTGCCATGGAAAGCACACCGGGTTCATGCTTCAGATCATTTTTGAATCCATTCATAGTAAATTCACCACGAATGGCATAACCGGGACCACCCATACCGGTTCCCTGCGGGCAACCGCCCTGGATCATAAAACCTTTAATGACGCGGTGGAAAATCAAACCATCGTAATATCCCTTGTGGATCAAAGAAATAAAGTTATTCACTGTGTTGGGTGCGATTTCCGGATATAACTCCGCTTTGATCACACCGCCGTTTTTCATTTCGATCGTAACGATTGGATTTTTAGCCATATATAGACATCCTTTCTTTTCTGCTGTTTCCTTTTTAAAATGCCGTCATTTTTTTATAGATCGGAAAAAAATAAAGCGACACGGGTGCAAACTATCTCTGCAAACCGCTTGTAAAACACCAAAAGTGCAGGAAAAAACACTGTATGAAATTTCGACTATCGCATTCTATCCGCTGTTTTAGAAAAATAACGACACAAAGCAAATAATTCGCAGTTATTATACCATAGAAATTTTGGACTGTACAGCATTATTATCCCCGATGATGTCCATAACCACCAGTTCCGGACGGTTAAAGAGCCGCAAAGGAAAGCTGCTGTCTCCCAAGCCTCTGCTGATTATCATGGAAGTTCCGTTGGATCTATGCACTCCTGCCGTATATGGCGGGAAAAAGCCTTGATGCGGCGCAAACAGACCTCCGATACCCGGCAGCCTGATCTGTCCGCCATGCGCATGCCCTGTAAAAACCAGATCGATCGGATAAGAAGCATAGCAGTCAAATAACTCCGGTCTATGAGAAAGAAGGATAGAAAGTGTATCTTTCGAGATCCCCTTTGTCAAAGTTTCCAACGCGCAGCGAAAATACGGATTCGCAGATTTATCCCGCAAACCAAGGAATGCGATACGAATGTCATCGTGTTGAAAATAGGAGCAGGCGTTGTCCAAAATGATGATGCCGCTGTCATAAAGGAGCTCCGTCAAGTCTTCATATACTTCCGATTGGTGTTCGTGGTTTCCGGAAACATAATAGATCGCCTTTGCTTCTTTTTGCAGTTTTTCGGCTAAAGAAGCGATCGGAAGCAGTTCGGTCCTTCTGCGGTCAGTCAAATCGCCCGTGATCAAAATAACATCAGGTGATGCATCATGTATTTTTCGGATCAACGCCTGATGGTCCTTTCCGAACATCTTATTTTGTAAGTCAGACAGTTGCAGTAAACGGATTTTTTTCCCGTTTGGGATCAGCTTCGTTTTGCAAAGATAGTGTGTTGAAACGATCGCATTATTTTCCCAATAACAAAAGGCAGCTGCAGCTGCCACTGTAGCCATAGACAGAGATCTCCAATGCTTCATTCCTATTCCTCCCTGCTTGGTATGATGTCTTTTGGAATGTTTTTTTCTGTTTTATTTGGATTATATCATAAATTTTACTAACGGAAAACCCTTGATATATAAGGGTTTTCTGCAATCCTTGTTACTAACAAGTCACTAACCTTAAAAATTTATGATGTTCTGTAATAGCTTTGAAAGTTAATTTTCAATCCCAATAAAACATATCAATTAAAGTCAAATCTATTGCAGAACCGCATTCAGGGCAATCAATTATTTCCAATGGATCAGAAAGCATTTTCATCATAGAACCGCACTTCTTGCAATGCTGCCTGTTGGCAAAGCTTTTTGCCCCTTCCGCTTTCAAAACAATATGATATCCGTTTTGGATATTCCCGCATTTGCATTTATAAACTTCTAAAGAAGTCTCCATAATGTAATCAGGATGTTCAATTAAAAAAGCTTGTGCTTTCTTGCCATACAAGCCGGCTTTTATATCAGCTTCAATTTCAGGTGGATTGGGGCAGACAAAACCAACACCCATTCTAAGTGTAGTTTCTTTCTTGCACTTTGGGCATTTGTAAACATATCCTTTTCCCATTGTATGAATCCCCCTTTCTGAAGTCATACAATCCCATATAAACCACTTTTAATAGGCTTCCCAAGTGTTTATCCCTTGCAATATTTCTTGTTAATAAGCTTCAGCCATAGCAGAAGTTTTTGCAGTACTGCTATGGCTGATTTCCTTGGATTCATTGCCAAGTTGCAACATTCCTGTTTTGCTTTTTGTGTGAATCCTTTTAGCGGTCAATTTAATTATAACATAATTCTTTTCAAAACTGAATTGTTGTTTTTGGAAAGGCTATGCTATAATAACAAAAGGCACTTTATTGCCAATTTCGTTTTGACTGGAGGAAATAATTATGGCACTGGACGGCATTACCATTGCCAATATGGTATATGAATTAAAGGAAGCACTGCTTGGCGGAAGAATCGATAAAATCCACCAGCCTTTAGCAGATGAGATCGTTTTTTCAGTCAGAGGCGGTGTCGGAAAAAATTTTAAGGTATTGGCTTCTGCCAACTCCAACCACCCTCGCATGCACCTGACGCAATACGGAAAAGACAATCCTATGACCCCACCCCTGTTTTGTATGGTTTTACGCAAGCACATTGCCGGCGGAAAAATTGTTGACATCTACCAACCCGATTTTGAGCGTATTTTGGTAATGGATATTGAGTCAGCAAATGAATTAGGGGACATCACAAAGAAACACTTTATATTAGAGATCATGGGCAAGCACAGCAATTTGATCCTGACAGATGAGAATTATAAGATATTGGATTCCATCAAGCGTATTTCCCACGACACCAGCTCTGTGCGAGAGGTTTTGCCCGGAAAACAATACCAATCTCCCCCCTCTCAAGGGAAAATGAATCCCCTTCTCGCTACAGAAGAAGCATTTTCCGCTGTTTTACAGCAACAGGGCGGAAAGAAACTACAACAGGCGATCTATCAAAACTATACCGGCATCAGTCCGTTTATGGCAGCTGCCGTTTGTTTTGAAGCGGATCTGGACGCCGCGTGTGCCTGTGAATGCCTTGACCCGATTTCTGCCCATGCGCTTTTTACCGCGTTTCAGGGCATCATGCAAAAGGTAAAAGACGGTGCATTTTGCCCTACCGTTTTTTATGACCAGAAAACAAATCGTATTATGGAATTTGGCGTAATTTCCCTGCGGCAGTCTGCCTTATATCAATGTAAATATTATTCTACCGTTTCCGAATTGTTGGAAAGCTATTATCGGGAAAAAGATAATACATTGCATATCCGGCAAAAATCACATGATATTCGCCGTATGATCCAGTCCAATATCGAACGCTGTGTCAAGAAAAAGGAAATTCAGATCAAAACAAGAAAAGAGATTCAAGATAAAGACCTTTGGAAAAAATACGGAGAGTTGATCACTGCAAACATTTATGCCGTAGAGGCAAATACAACGCTTTTACGCGTTACAGACTATTACAGTGAAGCGATGGAAGAAATCGAAATCCCGATGGATCCTATGAAAACGCCTTCGGAAAATGCGCAGTATTATTTTGCAAAATACAACAAAGCCAAGCGCACTCTAACGGCTTTATCCGTGCAGGAAAAGCAAAACGAGGAAGAATTGCAGTATTTGGAAAGTGTGTTAAATGCTTTAGATGCGGCAAAAGACGACGCGGATCTGTCTGAAATCAAAAATGAGTTGGCTGATGCCGGTTTTATCCGCAGACCGCAAATCAAAAAAGGTGCGCAAAAGCCCAAAAAAGCAAAGCCCATGCATTTTATTTCCGATGACGGTTACCATATTTTTGTCGGAAAAAGCAATCTGCAAAACGATAATCTGACACTGCGTTTTGCAGAAAGCACCGATCTATGGCTGCATACAAAAGAAATTCCCGGTTCTCACGTCATTATCCGCACCAACGGAAGCGGAGAGGTTTCCGATACTGCTTTACAGCAGGCAGCACTTCTTGCAGCGTATTACAGCAAGGCAAGACAAGGCAGTATGGTTCCGGTAGATTATACGTTACGAAAAAATGTAAAAAAACCTTCCGGCGCTAAACCCGGAATGGTGATTTATCTTACAAACCAAACGATTTATGTAACACCGGAAGAAGATTCCGTATTAAGCATTCGATCGGCAGATGAAGCAAATTAAAAAGAATAGTTTTTGACTCCATATCCTGCTTGATCAGAGTTTAGTATGTTCTTTTTCCCGCAAATGCCCCTTATTTTAGGGGCATTTTTGGTGTAGATCTGTTTTTTCGAACTCATGTCAAAATCATTCCTTTGTTTTGCGGCGGCGGGACACATCGCACGGATTTTTTCAACTCTTTTTTGCAGTCGGAATGCATTTTGGGTGAAGAAAAGCAGGAGTTTTCAGACCGTTTTTGCCGATAAAACTCCTGCTTTCTATTTTCTTTTGTGTTTTTAACGAAAAGATGACAATAAAAGGGCGGACTGTCCTCAATAATTCATTGCAAAGAAGCTCTTTGGACAAGCCAAAAGTCAAATAACTTCGTTATACGCAAAACCTATGCATCTTTTATTTCTCTTTGTCACCCATTTTCTTTTCTATTGAGAAAAGGCTTTGCATTTCGAACGATATCTGCTTGATCTGTTTGTTTGCGCTTCTTACTTTGCCCTGTTATCTGTTAAAACAGTGTCAGCTGATTCGTTTCCGGTATTCCGTCCAACACACCATTTTCTTTCAAAAGATCGATCAATGAGCGACCCAAAGAAGTCTTTTCTTTTAGTTCCTCGATTGTTTTAAACTCGCCAATGGCTTCTCTGCCTTCCACAATGCTGATCGCCGCATTGATTCCAAGACCCTGCAAGGAATTAAACGGTGGCAATAAACCGTCCTCTGTGATGATAAATTTGGTAGCATCGGAACGGTACAAATCAATTGGTGCAAATCGGAACCCTCTGGCATAAAACTCTACCACCAACTCCAGTACCGTCTGTTTGGTTTTGTCCTTCGCTGTTGCCTCCTGCCCTTTTGCATGGATCTCGCGGATTGCAGCTTTTGCAACGTCCATTCCCTTGCACATAGTACTGTAGTCAAAATCATCACAAGCACGGACTGTGAAATAAGAAGCATAATATGCTTTTGGGTAATTGATCTTAAAGTACGCGATGCGAAATGCCATCATAACATAAGCCGCAGCATGTGCTTTCGGGAACATATATTTAATTTTTTGACAGGAGTCAATATACCAATCCGGCACATTGCTTGCCTTCATATCTGTAATATCTTCCTCTGTCAGCCCCTTGCCTTTTCTGACCTTCTCCATAATTTTAAAGGATTTTTTACGATCCACTCCCTTATTGATCAGATACAGCATGATGCTATCTCGTGTGGAGATCGTTTCTTTCAATGTAATTGTGCCGTTTTCGATCAGCGTTTGCGCATTACCGATCCAAACATCGGTACCATGGGAAAGACCGGAAATGCGCAGTAGATCCGCAAATGTTTTCGGTTTGGTATCCAACAGCATCTGACGTACGAATTTTGTCCCAAATTCGGGAATTCCTAACGTCCCCGTTTCGCATCCGATATCTTCCGCGCTCACCCCCAAGGCATCGGGCGATTCAAACAATGACATTGTCTGAGGGTCACCCAAAGGCACAGTCTGCGGATTGACTCCCGTTAAATCGTACAGCATACGAATTACGGTAGGATCGTCGTGTCCGAGCAGGTCCAGTTTCAACAATCGCCCACTGATAGAGTGATAGTCGAAATGTGTGGTCGTAACATTGGAATTGATATCATTTGCCGGATGCTGAATGGGGCAAAACTCATAAATGTTGTGATCGGAAGGAACGACCATCAAACCGCCGGGATGCTGACCTGTCGTGCGTTTGATACCAGTGCAACCTGCTACCAGGCGGTTCATCTCCGCATTATGCGGTGTAATATGACGCTCCTCCATATATTTTCGAACCATTCCGTATGCCGTCTTATCCGCTAATGTAGCGATCGTCCCTGCTTTAAAAACGTGACCTTTGCCAAACAATTCCTCTGTGTAAGCATGTGCCTTCTGCTGATATTCCCCCGAAAAGTTCAAATCAATATCAGGTTCTTTATCTCCTTCAAAACCAAGGAATGTTTGGAAGGGGATATCGTGTCCGTCTTTACGCAAAGGCGTTCCACAAACGGGGCAATTTTTATCCGGCATATCGCAGCCGCTCGCTTCCTCCATCGCATATGCCCGTACTGTTTCTGATTCAAAATCGGAGTATTTGCAGTTAGGGCAGATATAATGCGGAGGTAAGGAGTTTACTTCTGTGATACCCGCCATATTCGCAGCAAAAGAGGAACCAACAGAGCCTCTGGAACCGACCAAATAGCCGTCTTCCACTGACTTCCACACTAATTTCTGCGCAATAATATACAGCACGGCATAACCATTGCTGATGATAGAATTCAGCTCTACCTCCAATCGTTCCGCAACAATAGGCGGAAGCGGATCGCCATAAATAGAAACCGCTTTTTCGGTTGTAATACGGCGTAATTCTTCGTCTGCACCGGGAATATTCGGCGGAAATGTTCCGTCCGGAATCGGTTTGATCTTCTCAATTTGATCAGCGATCAAATTCGTGTTTGTTACCACTACTTCATACGCTTTTTCTTCGCCCAAATATTGGAATTCCTGCAGCATTTCTTCCGTTGTTCTAAAATACAACGGCGCCTGCTTATCGGCATCGGAAAAGCCTTCCGATGCCATTACGATTTTTCGGTAAACTGCGTCTTCCGGGTCGATAAAATGCACATCACAGGTTGCCACGACCGGTTTATGATATTTTTCACCCAACGCTACGATTTTACGATTCAGTTCCTTCAGATCTTCTTCGGAATGCACGTTTTCCGCTTTCGGAGAGTCAATCATAAACGCATTATTTCCCAAAGGCTGAATTTCCAAATAGTCATAGAAGTTTACCAGTTCTTTGATATACTCCTGCGGTTTGTTATCCACTAACGCACGGAACAACTCCCCTGCTTCACAGGCACTTCCTATGATCAAACCTTCCCGCAGCCGCATGAATTGGCTTTTGGGTATTCTCGGTCTGCGGTAAAAATACTCCAAGTGAGAAAGCGAGATCAGCTCGTATAAATTCCGCAGTCCGGTATAGTCTTTTGCCAAAATGACCGCATGATAATGCTTCAGCTTTTTGTGATGCACTGTTTCGCTGGCAAATACATTGATCTCATCAACTGTAAATACTTTCTTCGCAAGCAGCATATCCGTAAAACGTAAGAAAACCTCTGCCGTGGCTTCGGCATCGTTTACAGCACGATGATGCCCATTTAGTTCCACTCCCAAATGCTCGCATACCAGATTCAGTTTATATCGCTTTAGATCCGGCAATAACGCTTTTGCCAATGCAACGGTATCCAAAATGGTATTATCAATTTCCGGCAAACCGAGATTTTCTGCTGCCGTACGGATAAATCCCGTATCAAATCCTGCGTTGTGTGCAACCAAAACAGCGTCTGCACAAAAATCAAGGAATTGAGGCAAAACCTCATCGATTAGCGGTGCATCTTTTAACATATCGTCTGTAATATGCGTCAAAGCAACGATTTCTTCGGATAACGGTCGCTGTGGATTGACAAATGTCGAAAAACGATCTGTGATTTTCCCGTCCTTCACTTTAACTGCACCAATTTCTGTAATACAGTCAGCTTTTTTGGATAAACCTGTGGTTTCAATATCAAATACTACAAATGTATCGTCTAAAGACTGTCCTTTGGGGCATAAAACAACATTCCCTAAGTCGTCGATCAAATATGCCTCAACACCGTAAATTACTTTCAAATCGCTTTTTTCAGCAGCGTCCATTGCTTCAGGAAAAGCCTGCACGACACCGTGGTCTGTAATGGCAATCGCACTATGCCCCCATTCCTGCGCACGCTTGATAAATGTTTTTACAGGCGTAACTCCGTCCATGCTGCTCATCTGTGTATGTAAATGCAACTCTACACGTTTTTTCTCTGCAAGGTCTTTACGTTTAGGCGGTGCTTCTGCCAACATAATGTTTTTTGCCATAATATTGATTTCCTTGGCATATTTATCAAACTGTACTTCGCCCTGCACTTTCAAATATACGCCCTTTTTTAATTGTTCTTCCAGACCATTGTCGAAAATCTCTTTTTTAATAAAAAATTTAACCGTCGTAGAATCTGTAAGATCAGTGATATCGAAAGAAACAAGATATTTCTCGCCGTTTTTCAATTCTCGTTTTTCCAAATTGAATAAATTGCCTTCGATCAGAACAGTTTCTCCAACACCCTTGCTCTCTACAATCTTCAGCACCTTTGTATCTTTGATCTCTTTTCCGTAAAACACACCGTTTGCAAAAGAAACGCTCTCTTTTGCACTTTTTTCTTCTTTTTGGGCAACCGGTGTATTAGAAAGCAATTCCTTGGTGATCTCCTCATATTTTTCATGGAAAACCGCTTCTGTTTGTCTGTTGTCCTCCGTTGCATCTTTGGTATTTTTAAACTGCACCGTTATTTCTTTTCCGAGCTGTGTGCGGATATTTTCCTGTATCATCTGATCTAAATGGCGTTTACTCATAAAATAAGCCATATTATTTTTAACATAAATCAAAAGCTTATTTTCCTGCTGTTCAAACACGGCGTCCTGCATCACAGCGGCACAGATCTTACTTTCCTGCGCAATCTCATCTTTCAGACACTCTGTATAGCTTGTAGGAATCTCACCTTCCTCTGACGTAAGATGATAAACAATACCAACAGAAACATCTTGGATTCCCGGTAAATTCTGCTTCAGTTCCTCTATGAAACTATTCTTATCCTTCCATGCAATGACATGATCGGACAAAATCATAATTTCGATTACACGCTCTTTTTTGTGAATGCAAAGCTTCTGTACCTGCGTATTGGCAAATGCTTGTTTGACAGAGGCAGAAAGAGAGATTTTTTCAAATACTTGTTCAAACTGTTTCTCTTTATCCATGCCTTTCTCTCCTTTTTTACTACATTTTCTCGATTTCTTCCATCAGCGCATCGATCAGCTTGTCCTCATCCACTTTACGCAGAATTTCCCCTTTTTTAAACAGCAATCCGACACCTTTTCCGCCGGCGATGCCGATATCCGCCTCTCTGGCTTCTCCCGGTCCGTTAACTACACAGCCCATTACTGCTACTTTAATGTTTTTATCTATTTTCCTGCAGCGCTGCTCCACTTCGTTTGCAATAGAAATCAAATCAATTTGCGTTCTGCCGCAAGTTGGACAAGAAACAAATGTTACGCCAAATTGCCGTAAATGAAGTGCCTTCAAAATTTCCTTTGC
Organism: uncultured Lachnospiraceae bacterium; assembly: GCA_944383855.1. Taxonomy (GTDB): domain Bacteria; phylum Bacillota; class Clostridia; order Lachnospirales; family Anaerotignaceae; genus CALWRB01. Next base: position 17,951 of record CALWRB010000020.1, on the reverse strand, counting down.
TGCACGCACTTCTTCTACAGGGTCCCCGGTCAATGAAACCCGAATCGTATCACCGATACCCATTGCCAAAATCGCACCAATACCAACTGCTGATTTTATAGTGCCGGCATAAACTGTGCCTGCCTCCGTAATCCCCACATGAATCGGATAAGGAATTGCTTCTGACAGCTGCTGATAGACCTCAATGGAAAAAGGCACATCGGAAGCTTTAATCGATACAACAATGTCTGAAAAATCATATTTCTCCAATATTCTAACATGGCGTAATGCACTTTCCACCAATCCCTGCGGTGTCACACCGCCATACTTTTCCACCAGATCTTTTTCCAAAGACCCGCTGTTGACACCGATACGGATTGGTATTTTTTTCTCTTTCGCCATCTCTACAACCTGACGAATCCGATCTTCGTTACCGATATTTCCGGGGTTGATACGCACTTTATCTACTCCTAATTCCATAACACGAAGTGCTAAACGATAATCAAAATGGATATCCGCAACCAAAGGAATATGGATCTGTTTTTTGATCTCTCCGACAGCATCTGCCGCCTGCATATCTGGAATTGCAACTCGTACCAATTCGCACCCTGCTTCTTCCAATGCATGAATCTGCGCAACTGTTGCTTTCACATCTCTGGTATCCGTGTTGCACATCGATTGAATTACGATCGGGGCACCGCCACCCATTACAACAGAACCGATTTTGACTTGTTTTGTCTGTGTTCTTTTCATCTGCCATACCGCCTTTTTTCTCTAAAAACACAGTTAGTCAGGCAAAGAAAGGCTTCTTCACCTGACCGACCGATTTCTTATAATACAAACTTCATGATATCACTGTATGCCACAAGTACCATCAGCGTAATCAAAAACATGAATCCCAGAAAATGAATTTTTCCTTCTAATTCCGCATCCATTGGTTTACGCCGAATTGCCTCGATCAAAATAAAAATGATCCTGCCGCCGTCCAAAGCTGGGATCGGAAATAAATTCAGCACGCCCAAGTTGGCGCTTAACACCGCACCGATGTATACAACATTCTGTATCGCCGCTTTTAAGCTGTAAGTCAGTCCCGCTTCATAACTGTCGCCGACCAGTTTAAAAATTGCGATCGGGCCTCCGACATCATCACTGTCAGCCGTAAATGTAAATAACGAAACTAAGCCTTCTGCTGTACTTTTGATGTAATAAATCATGGAATGAAAGCTGTAAATCATCGTTTCTGCGATACTGGCTGTTTCTTTTTCCGGAAAATCCGTAGACCATAAACCATTATGGATCAAAGGTTGGAATCCAACAAGGTACCTTCCGGTTTCTTCTGAATACGCAGGTGTAATACGATAGGCATATAATGTACCGTCTCGAAGGATTTCTAAATCGATTTGTTCACCTTCCTCCAGATCATACATCATCATCTGCATTTCGTCATAAATATGCACTCGTTTTCCGTTGATGCTGTAGATACGATCTCCAATTTCAAGTCCCATGCTCTCCGCCGGGGTACCCGGAGAAATTCCATCTACGATAGGCTGTACTACATAGGTAGTTGCCGTCAAACCAAAAATCAAGATCAATGCTAATAAAAAATTCATAAATGGACCGGCAAATAATACCAAAAAGCGCACCCATGCCGGTTTAGAAGAAAATCCACGTTCACTTTCAGAATATTCCTGTTCATCTTGCATACGACAAAAGCCGCCTAACGGAAAGACACGCAAAGAATATTCTGTTTCGCCCCACGTGTGAGAAATCAACTTTGGACCCATGCCCAATGCAAATTCTTCCACTAAGATCCCCGATTTTTTGGCAACTATAAAATGCCCAAATTCGTGCGCCACAACCAACACACTTAACAGAATCAATCCGATCACAATGGAACTCATAACAGTTTCACCTCAGTTATATTAAACTACAGCCTCTGACGTAAAAGCGCGCGCCCAAGCGTCTGCTTTCAGCAGATCCTCCAGTTTATAATTATATATTACAGTATATGCGTCCATGGCTTTTTCTATCAATGCAGGAATTTGCAGAAATCCGATCTCTCCATCTAAAAATCTCTGCACAGCGATTTCATTCGCACCATTTAAAACCGCAGGCATTGTTCCGCCTATTTGAAGTGCACGATATGCTAAAGAAAGGCACGGAAAAGTTTCTGCGTCCGGTTTTTCAAATGTCATCTCATTCCTACAGAACAGATCCAATTTCGGAAAACTATTTTTGACCCGCTTAGGGTAGGTCAATGCATATTGAATCGGAACACGCATATCCGCTTCTCCCAGCTGTGCAATCACTGCCCCATCTTCATATTCTACGGCAGAATGCAAAATGCTCTGGGGATGAACCAAAACTTCGATTTGCTCCGCAGATACGCCAAATAACCATTTTGCTTCCATGACTTCCAGTCCCTTGTTCATCAAGGTTGCAGAATCTATCGTAATCTTTTTGCCCATATGCCAATTGGGGTGCTTTAATGCATCTTTCGCTGTAACAGAAAGCAGTTCTTCTCTTTTCTTTCCACGAAACGGTCCACCGGAAGCTGTCAATAAAATCCGCCTGATCGGATTGCCCTCGTTTCCTTGCAAGGACTGAAAAATCGCAGAATGTTCACTGTCAACAGGGTACAGATGTACTTGGTGTTTTTCAATCAGCTGCATGACCAGCTCACCTGCGGAAACCAGCGTTTCCTTATTGGCAAGCGCGATATCCTTTCCTGCTTCAATCGCCGCAAATGTAGGTGCCAATCCAACATTTCCCACTACAGAGGTCACAACAGTATCTACAGAGGGTAGTGTCGCAGCTTTCAGCAATCCTTCCATGCCGCCTTCGACACGCACCGACTCCGCTGCCAGTCTTTTTTTTAATTGCATCGCACTTTCTTCCTCCATGACTGCGATCAAGGACGGACGAAACTGATAATATTGCTTTTCTAACAAATCAATGTTTTGATTGCCGCTGATCGCGTCAACCTGAAATCCACCGATTTCTTGTACTACTTCCAAAGTTTGTGTTCCAATGGAACCTGTTGAGCCAAGAATGGTCAAATGTCTCATTTTTTACCTCCTCTCACCCTTGTACGCGGATGAGAAAAAACATCAAATAATAAACAGCGGGAGCCGTCAGGATCACACTGTCAAAACGATCTAATACGCCACCATGCCCCGGGATCAAACGACCAAAATCTTTTAATCCCACCATACGTTTCATAGCAGATGCTGCCAAGTCGCCGATTTGTGCAAGGATAGAGCCGATGAAGCCTGTCATGCCGCAAAGCAGCAAAATATTAACATCTTCCATTTTGAAATATTTTCCAATGACATACCCATAGATCAAACAAAGTATGGTCGCTGTCAAAATACCGCCAATGGAACCTTCAATGGTTTTCTTCGGGCTAAGGTCCGGAATCAGCTTATGTTTTCCAAGTGTGACGCCCACAAAATAAGCACCGGTATCACAACCGAAAGCAGACAAAAATACCAACCAAATAAAGATATTTCCGTATGTAAATTCTCTGACCAAATAAATATGCGAAAGCAGGAAACAGCCGTAAAAGAAGCCAAAAAATCCTGTCATACCGTCGATCGGTTTGGTTTTAGCATGGCGAACCACTGTATAAATCAGCAGTACGACCAAAAACAGAGAAACAAAGATACCGAAATATTTCGAACTGATCTCATGGATAAACATGATATAAATGACTGCAAAAAAATACGATATTCCATGCAGCCATAAATTTTCCGGCGAAAACGCATGGTAATACTCATGCATCGCGATCAAACCCAATGCACCGATAAAAATTTGAAGCGGCCAGCCACCGATCACAACCAGAGCGATTAAAACAGGCAGCATGACAATCGCAGAAAGTATCCTTGTTTTCATCATTTCACCTCATTTGATTCCGTTAATCTGCCCCCAAAACGGCGTTCTCTGCCGCAATATTGCAAAATTGCATCTTCCAAGTCTTCTTTTGTAAAGTCCGGCCAGAGTTTTTCAGAAAAATAAAACTCTGAATATGCTAACTGCCAAAGCAAAAAATTACTGATTCTTTCTTCTCCGCTGGTACGAATCATCAATTCTGGATCCGGTACACCTGCGGTATCCAACACGTTGGAAATCATTTCTTCTGTAATTTCTTCTGCGCGAAGCTTCCCTTCCTCTACACGTTTTGCCAAAACAGTGATTCCTCGACGAAGTTCGTCCCTTCCGCCGTAGTTTAAAGCAATGTGCACTGTCATACCGTCTTTATCGGCAGAGAGCTTTTCAATCTCAATGATCTGTTCCTGAATATCCTGATCCAATCTGGAAATATCACCGATGACATGCATCCGCACATTATCCTTTTGAAAACGAGTAAAATATGTCTTTAAATATTGACGCAACAGATCCATGATCGCAGAAACTTCATCCTCTGAGCGTTTCCAGTTTTCTGTGGAAAAAGCATATACTGTCAGGTGCCGAATCCCCATTTCATTTGCGCCTTCGATGATACCCTCCAATGCTTTCGCACCGGCTTTATGCCCTGCCTTTCTGGGAAGCGCTCTTTTTTTTGCCCATCTGCCGTTTCCGTCCATAATAATGGCAATATGCTGCGGCAGCTTTTTTTCAGATTTTTGATTGTTTTTGTCGGAAAGAAGCATCTTACATTCTCCTTTGTATTCCAAAACGTTTTGATGAGAAAATACCCCTCCGCATCTGCAAAGAATGATACTCTGCCGTTGAGAGGGGCACATAGTTTTTGCTTATTATACTGCCAGAATGTCTTTGCATTTATCATCGCATTTTTTATCAATTTCTGCGATGTACTTATCTGTTAATTTCTGCATATCGTCTTCCAGTTCTTTCAGCTCATCTTCTGTCAGTTCTTTCTTCTTTTCCATTTTTTTGAAGGTATCCAATGCATCTCTACGGATATTGCGAATGGCTACTTTCGCATTTTCTGCTTTTTTCTTAACATCTTTGTTCAGTTCTTTTCTGCGTTCTTCCGAAAGTTCAGGAAAAATCAAACGAACTACTTTTCCGTCATTTCCGGGATTGATACCCAACTCAGACATATTGATCGCCTTTTCGATTGCCTTGATCATAGAACTGTCCCAAGGCTGGATCTGAATCATTCTGGGTTCTGGAACAGTAATATTTCCAACCTGATTCAAAGGTGTAGGAACGCCATAATATTCAACTGTAATCCTATCCAACACATGAGGATTGGCGCGACCGGCACGAATAGTACCGTAATCACTTTCCAAAGATGAAATGGTTTTCGTCATTTTTTCTTCATAAATTTTTGTACGTTCAGATGCCATAGGTATTCCTCCTGCTTACAAATTATGAAACGATTGTGCCGATCGGTTCGCCGCTGACAGCTCTGATGATACTGTCTTTTTCATTCAAACCAAAAATAATAACAGGTATTTTGCGTTCAAAGCACAAATTTGCCGCCGCAATATCAATCACGCGCAGATTGCGTTTTACGATATCTTCCGCTGTGATCCTATCAAATTTCTTTGCATTGGGATCTACTGCGGGATCTCCGTCATATACACCATCTACATTTTTCGCAAAAAACAGTGCATCCGCATCCAACTCCGCGCCTCTGAGTGCTGTGATTGTATCTGTGGAAAAGAACGGATGTCCCAAACCTGCAGCAAAAATCAAAACTTCTCCATCTTCCAGTCGTTTTACCGCACGCTCCTTCGAAAACAGTTCCGTTACAGTGCCGATTGTGATGGGCGTCTGTACCGTTGCAGTAACACCTTCCTGACGGAATGCATCTGCAACATAAACGGCATTCATAACTGTTGCCAACATGCCGATCTGATCTGCCTTGGTTCTGTCCATTTTAGAATCAGCACTTCTGCCTCTCCAGAAATTTCCACCGCCAATGACCATACATACTTGTGTGCCGCTTGCCAAAACTTCTTTGATTTGACAAATCATTTTATGGATAACGGCATCATCAAAAGCGGTATCTTTTCTGTCGCCGGCTAAAGCTTCTCCGCTGATTTTCAGAACGATTCTATGATACATTTCGCACAGCCTCCTTACTTAAATAATGTACCACAAAGCTGTAAAAATTGCTATCTTTTTTTCCTTTTCCGTTTGTTTTTAAGGAAAAACACCCAAGAAAAAGGAAATACCGAAAAGTATTTCCTTTTTCATTCTTATTATGATAGATTACTGAATTGCCTTTGCAACTTCGTCTGCAAAGTTTTCTTCTTTCTTTTCCAGACCTTCGCCGGTTTCAAAACGAACAAAACGTGTTACGGTAATCGCAGCACCTACTTCTTTTGCAACGGAATCGATATATTTCTGAACTGTCATATCGCCGTCTTTTACATAAGGCTGCTCTACCAGGCAGATTTCTTTCATTTCTTTTTTCAGTCTGCCTTCGATCATCTTTTCAATGATCTGTTCGGGTTTGGAAGCATTTTTAGGATCATTCTTAGCCTGAACGGTCAGAATTTCTTTTTCTTTTTCAATAAATTCAGCAGGAACATCTGCCTCGGAAATGAATTTGGGGTTCAAAGCTGCAATCTGCATTGCAATGTTTTTGCCCAGTTCCACCAAAGCTTCGCTTTCGTTTTCGCAAGCCAGCTCCAACATAACGCCGATACGTCCGCCGCCGTGGATATAGGAAACCAGTTTGCCTGCCTGTGCTTTGTGATATCTTTCGAAACGTCTGATATTCAGGTTCTCACCGATAACAGCTACCTGCTGACTCAACGCTTCTTTTACAGTGAAAGCATTGTCCAATGCCCATTTTTCTGCGAAGAAAGTATCCATATCTTCTGCGGAAGATTCTGCTGCCTGCTTTGCAACTGCAGCTACATAATCACGGAATACCTGGTTCTTTGCAACGAAGTCTGTTTCGGAGTTCACTTCAACGATCGCACCAACTGTGTTTGCATCGTTTACATAGATATCAACGATACCTTCGGAAGCAATACGACCTGCTTTCTTTGCAGATGCAGCCAGACCTTTTTCACGCAGAAGCTCTACTGCCTTGTCCATATCACCATCTGTTTCTGCCAGTGCTTTTTTGCAGTCAAGCATACCAACGCCTGTCATTTCTCTCAGTTCTTTTACCATTGCTGCTGTAATTGCCATTTGTTTTTCCCTCCATATTGATTGTTGTTATCGTAAATGTTTCATAGGAAAAAAGCTCCAGCCCGATGATCAGGCTGAAGCTCGGACTCATATCGCTCTGCTTATTCTGCTGCAACTGCTTCTTCAGCTGCTGCTTCGCTTTCTTCTGCATTCTGCTCGCCCTGTTTGGATTCGATGACTGCATCTGCAACTTTGGAAGCGATCAGTTTTACTGCACGGATCGCATCATCATTGCCGGGGATCACGTAATCGATCTCATCGGGATCACAGTTTGTATCAACGATCGCTACGATCGGAATACCCAGTGTGTGAGCTTCCTGTACAGCAATGTGTTCTTTTCTGGTGTCTACAACGAACATTACGTCAGGCACTCTCTTCATTTCTTTGATACCGCCAAGGTTCTTTTCCAGTTTTTCCATTTCGTGCATCAAAGCAGCTACTTCTTTTTTGGGCAGAACTTCAAAAATACCGTCTTCCTGCATTTTCTCCAGTTCTTTCAGTCTTGCGATTCTGGTTTTGATGGTGCTGAAGTTTGTCAGCATACCGCCCAACCATCTCTGGTTTACATAGTACATACCGCATCTTTCTGCTTCTTCTTTGATGCATTCCTGAGCCTGTTTCTTTGTACCAACAAACAGGATCTCACCACCGTCAGCGATGATGTTGCAGATTTCAGCATATGCTTCGTCTACTTTCTTTACGGTTTTCTGCAAATCGATAATGTAGATACCGTTTCTTTCAGCGAAGATGTATTCTGCCATTTTAGGGTTCCATCTTCTTGTCTGGTGACAAAAATGTAGACCTGCTTCTAAAAGCTGTTTCATTGAAATTACGCTCATAGCGCACCTCCTATTGGTTCTTCCGCCGCATACCATTTTCGAAAAACCGCCACTTTGGCGGCACCGTTTTCGAACTACAGCATGCGTGTGTTATAAGTTGCCTATGGAATTATAGCATAGTGCCTGAGAAAAAACAACTGTTTTTTTCTCTTTTTTACACTAAAATTACATTTTGCTGTAAGCGACTGCGATCTGAGAAGCCACTTTTGCGTTATTGTATGCCAACTGCATATTAGATGCAAACGCAACGCCTTTTGTCAGATCTTTGATATGGCTAAGCAAGAAAGGTGTAGTTGCTTTTCCGTGGATCCCCGCTTCTTTTGCCATTTCCAACGCACGGTTGATGACGCCTTCCATCTCATCAAAATCCAATTCATATTCCACAGGGATCGGATTTGCGATGATCGCGCCGCCTTCCAAGCCAAGATCCCATTTTGTTTTCAGTATTTTTGCAGCGGTTTCTACATCAGGCACATTGTAATCCACACCGAATCCGCTCTTTCTGCAATAAAACGCGGGGAAATCATCTGTCTGCATGCCCAGTACCGGTACACCCATCGTTTCCAAATATTCCAATGTCAAACCGATATCCAACAAGGATTTTGCACCTGCGCAAACAACACCAACCTGTGTGTGTGCCAATTCCTGCAAGTCTGCACTGATGTCCATAGTTTCTGTCGCACCGCGGTGTACGCCACCGATGCCGCCTGTCGCAAAAATCTTGATGCCTGCCATTTCCGCAATCATCATAGTGGTTGCAACTGTAGTTGCGCCGACTTTTCCGGTTGCCAGATAAACAGCTACATCTCTGCGGCTGACTTTTCCGACATTTTCTGCACGGCACATAATTTCCAGTTCCTCTGTCGTCAGACCTACCTTTAATTTTCCGCCAATGATCGCTGTTGTTGCAGGGATCGCGCCTTCTGCTCTAACGATTTCTTCTACCTTATGTGCAAATTCCACATTCTGCGGATAAGGCATACCGTGACTTAAAATGGTGCTTTCCAAAGCAACCACAGGGCGTCCCGCTTCGATCGCTTCTTTGATTTCCGGGGTAATAGATAAATAATCTTTGTTCATTTTACTCTCTCCTTTATAATTGATTGAATCAGTTCGATGCTCATATTGGGATTGATGGTGTCTTCGCTGCTGACAGCTGCAATCCCCGCCGCAAGTGCGTAAAAAAGAGTTTCCTCCGCAGGCAAATCATGCAAAAAGCTGTATACCAGCGCTCCCATAAAGGCATCGCCGCCGCCTGTCGCATTCGCCACTTCCTGCACTGCGCCGAGGCTTTTTTTCAGCCGCAGACCATCTTGGTCCATTGCAAAACAACCGTCTTTGCCAAGAGAAACCACCACACGCTGCACTCCTTTTTGCAGCAAAATATCACAGGCGGTTTCAATATCTTTTTGCGTTTGTGTGCTGTGCCCACTCAAAACGCCAAGTTCCATACGATTTGGTTTTACCGTATGTACTTTTCCGATATACGGCTTCAGTCGTTTGGCATAGGCAGTAGAAACAGGATCAACAAATACAGGAATCCTTTCCCCGTATTTTTGCGTAATACATTCCAGAACTTCCTCCGGCAAAGCGGGATCACAGATCAAAACTTTAGCTCCTTGTATCACGCCCTCCCTGCTTTGCAGAAACGGCAAAGTCAATTTTTGTAATACTGACATATCGGAAAAGGCAACAAACATATCTCCGTCAATATCCAGACAGGAAACATAAGTAGAAGAAGCATGCCCCTCCACTGTCATACAGTAGTTCATATCAATTCCTGCCAGAGTACATTCGTTTTTAATTTTAGACCCGTAAACATCTGTACCGACAGCTGTGATCAGTTTGACATTGCCTCCCAAGCGGGAAAAATTTTCACAGATATTACGTGTTACACCACCCAAAGAGATATGCATTCGGCTGGGGTTGCTGTCATGCAGTAAAATTTGCTGATGACTATGACAGTGAATATCCACATTCGCCGCTCCGATACCAACCGCATAGGCGCTTTCATTGATCAGATACCCTTTGCCTTGAATGTATCCCTTCTTTTGCAGATTAGAAATATGCACCGCAACGGAACTTCTGGAGATCTGCAAAATGGAAGCAATTTCATTTTGATCGATTGTTGGCTGTTTTCGAATAATATCAAAGATTTCCTGCTCTCGTTTAGTCATGTTTCACCTTCTTTATATATGACGAGTTAATAAACATATATTAAGATTATAAGGTTTTTCCGTTTCTGTCAATGCTTTTTTAAATTTTCCCAAAAAGAAAAACACAGCACATTTTTGCGCTGTGTTCAAACGATCCTCACGATAATATTACTTCTTTGCAGGAACGATCTCCAACCAGTAATTATCCGGATCATTGATGAAATAAATACCCATTGCAGGGTTTTCAAAACAGATACAACCCATTTCTTTGTGCTTTTGATAAGCCGCGTCATAATCTTCTGCGACAAATGCCAAGTGGAATTCATTTTCGCCCAGATTATACGGTTCTGTTCTGTCGCGCAGCCAAGTCAGCTCCAAAGAAAAATCTGTTTTGCCATCTCCAAGATATACCAAGATCCAACTGCCGTCCTCGGCTTCTTTGCGTTTGATTTCTTTCAGCCCCAGTGCAGCCTCATAAAATGCCATGCTCTTTTGCAAATCCAAAACATTATAGTTATAGTGATTAAATGTAAACATCATTTCAACTCCTTTTGATTTCTTTTAGACTATTTTTTCGTCATTGCTCATGTCCATGATGATGTTCATGCCCACAATCACAATGGTGATCGTGATGATGGTGCTCGTGCCCACAACCGCAGTCATGGTCATGGTGATGGTCATGTCCGCAGTCACAATCATCATGCTCCTGACGGTATTGGAAACCGTTTTCGGAAAATACCATACCGACCTTGTCCACGATCAGTATCTTTTCCTCGACTGTTCTTGCCTGACGCATCGCGTCCCCTACCAGATCCACGACTTCATGCACTGTAAACACCGGCGGAAGCGCGCCTAAAAGATTTTGCATCGCGATTCTTCTGGCAGGCATAGCAAGTGTTTCAAAATATTGTTTTGTTTTTTCCGTAAATTTCTGAAAACGCTCTTTCTGAAAGCTTTCCGATGCGGGCGGCAATCCTTCCGGCACGTCCATACGGAATAATTCATCGTTCAAATCTGCAAAAAAGCAATGCCGTATAAATTCTTCCGTCATCAGGACCTTCATCGTATCTTCCGAAAAATCGTCAAAACTTCCCAGTTTTTCCAACAGTCCGATTTCTTCTTTGCTGATACTGTTTGCCTGGTCGATCACCGGTTCCACAGCGTCTTCCAGTTGTTTTAAGACTGTTTCCGCAAAAACAGCTCGTTCTTCCGGTGCAATTTTACCGGAAAGTATCTCACAGACAGTTTGATACATATCTCGATAAGCACTTTCGCGTTCTGTCAGTTCGTCAAATGTATAAGTCAGCGTAAACAGAAGGATCAGGGAATTTGCGTCATGCAGCAGACAGGAAAAATATTCTTCTATCTCCGTCAAGCGATCAAAAATATCGTGCATTTGCTCATATAACTCTCGCAATGCCTCATCTGACATTTCCGCAGGCTGCAACGTTTTTTTCTCCTCTAACCACGCTGCCAAATCGGGATAAAGCACACCGTATCCCTCTAATTCCGACGGGAAGCAAAAACCTGCAAAGGCGCGCAGTCCGGATTCGATAAATGGTTCACTTTCTCCTGCGAACGCGCCTTCCAGACTCTTTTGCACCAGTTGGTAATATTTATCTCTTGCCATACGAAGCGGAATGCATTTCAAAATCTGTCCCATATGATTTTTCTGTTCCAACAGACTTTGCGCTTCTTCCAAAAAGGTATGGCAGTCCGTCAGGAAAATATCCCACTGTATCTTATCTTCTTCCGCATGCTCCTCGCGATATTTTCTGACCGCAACCTCGTCACTGACTGCCGTGGAAAAAATATTCCACTGAGAAAAATAACTGTAAACCATTTCATATAAGGAAAGCAATTCCTTTTTCAATGCAATGGATTCCTGCAATGCCGCCGCTTTTTCTTCACCGCCTGCATTCAGGATCCCTTCTGCACGAACCGTATATTCTCTGATTTTCGCTTCCAACTGTGCCGGACGCGTTTCCTTTTTGTTGTCTTGCCCAAGCCCTTCCGCTTCCATCGCACTCATCAACAGCAGCAACAGACTTCCAACCGCCTGTTGATAAATATAGTCGGCAGAAAGGTCTTTGATTTTCAACTCTGTTTCTTTCTGATTCAAAGAAAACTTCCTCCTTCCTGATCCATCGATCTGTGAACTGCTACCATTATAAAGCAAAGTTTCCTTTTTCACAACAGAAACTTCTTTTTCAATCACACCCGTATATTTTTCGCAGAAAACGGAAATCCTGTTGGTATACACGGATCAAGGAGGGATAGCGGTATGAAACTAAAAGGAAGTAAGACCGAACAAAATTTATTGGCTGCCTTTGCGGGAGAGGCTATGGCATCTACCCGATACGACTTTTACGCAAAGCAAGCCTCAAAAGAAGGATATGAACAAATCAAAGGCATTTTTGAAGAAACCGCTTTTAATGAACGGCAGCATGCGAAACGTATTTTTCAATTTCTCGATGGTATCGGCACTACAAGAGAAAATCTGAAAGCCGGTGCGGACGGAGAACACGAGGAATGGGCAGTTATTTACAGCGATATGGAAAAAACAGCGCAAGAAGAAGGCTTTTTGGAAATTGCAGCATTCTTTAAAAACCTCGCCTCTGTGGAGCTGCAACATGAAAACCGATATTTAAAATTAGCTGAACTGCTGGAAAACGGAAATGTTTTTCGTGATAGCGAACAAACTGTTTGGGTCTGCCGCAACTGCGGATATGTCCATGTTGGTACCGTTCCGCCGGAAAAATGCCCTCTTTGTTTGCATCCACAATCCTATTTTGAAAGAAAAGCTAATAATTACTGATTGCATTTTTGTATCACAAACATCTCAGAATACTCAAATAAAAAGACATTCCCAAGGCAAGTTTTTTCCCAAGGAATGTCTTTTTTATTTCTTATACTTCTTCTTTTTCGGTTTCTCTTTCGATTTCTTCCTCGTCCATCAAACGCATACCGGCTGTACTGGTCACGGGAAGGGAGAATAAAATGGAATGCGCTTTGCTTTCCAACCCCGCTTTGTCCATAATGGAACGCATCACATCATTTTTAATTTCTGTCTTTACCACAATGAAAACCATTTCTTTTTCATTGACCAGTGAAACGCCCATGAATTTTTCCGCTCTCTCCATACCGCTTCCCTTTGCATGGATCACGGTGCCACCGCCTGCATTGGCATCCCTTGCAGCTTCCATGATCATATCGGTATAGCCTTGGTTTGCGATCACCACAAGCAGTTCATATTTCGTATCCTTCAATGCGCTTTCCTCTCCTTTTTTGAAATTAAGTCCTTCCGTCAGGAAAAATAATGGTTTCTTCCCCGCAATGCTGCTTAAAGGTATGATAAAAGCAACGCCGGTTCCCGGAACGTCAATTTTCAGTTTTTTCTGCAAATCTTTCTTGATCTCTTTCCAAACACTTCCGGTCACAATGGAAAACACAAGGACCTTCTCCGTCTTTTCCAGTCCGAAATAATTTAGCATCTCACTGACCGCCGTGCCTGAACCGACTGTACTTAATGTGACATGCACACCATATTCCTCATATAAAGAAGTAAACTTTTTGCCGCAACTTCTGTCCGCTATCGTAACCATCATATATAAATCGCTCATAATCGCTCCTTTTTTTCAAGAAAAGATCAAAGTTCAATAATCGCATCGTCATCCAGCATTTCGAAGGCATCCATAGGCTCCGGAACAAGCTGTACCTTTTCCGCCGCTTTCTTCTTATACTGGTAAACCATGCCAAGCACCTGAATCGTAATCAACGGCGTCATCGCAACCATTGCGACCACACCAAACGCGTCTGTCACGATATTCCCGCCGACAGCAATGCAGGCTCCCTGTGCAAACGGCAACAAAAATGTTGCCGTCATCGGTCCTGACGCAACTCCACCGGAGTCGAACGCAATCGCAGTAAAAATCTTAGGGACAAAAAAGGATAATCCCAATGCAAGTGCATAACCCGGAATCAAAAACCAGAAAATCGACACACCTGTCAAAACACGAATCATCGCAATTCCTAATGAGATTGCAACACCGACAGAAAGACTGATTCCCATTGCTTTAGCCGGGATCGCGCCGTCAGTGATCTCCTCTACCTGCTTATTCAACACATATACCGCCGGTTCCGCTCGAACAATAAAAAACCCGATGATCATTCCTACAGGAACAATAAGCCATTTAAAAGATAACGATGCCATTACCTGCCCCAAATAATTTCCGGCAGGCATAAATCCGACATTAGCACCTGTCAAAAACAGCACCAGCCCAATGTATGTATAGACCAATCCAATAGTAATTTTGGAAATATTTTTCTTGGATAATTTCAAGACTGTCATTTGAAATAACGCAAAAAACAGAATGATTGGCAAAAGAGAAATCGCGATCTCTTTCATGTAAGTCGGCAAGCCTACTTGAAACAGCTGCCATAATTCAACAGAATTGCTGATTTCCGGAATGACAGGAGGCTCATAAGCACCTTCCTGCGGGTGATAGATCAAACTTAAGATCAAAACCGCAAGTATCGGTCCGATCGAACAAAGTGCAACCAAACCAAAACTGTCGTTTGCAGCGTGTCGGTCAGTACGGATCGCAGAAATACCGATACCCAAAGCCATAATAAAAGGAACCGTCATTGGTCCTGTAGTCACACCGCCGGAATCAAACGCGACCGCAAGAAAATCCGCCGGAATAAAAAAGCTGATCGTAAAGACAAGGATATAAAAAACGACCAACATATGCGGCAGTGCAATTCCAAACAGCATACGCAAAAATGCGATCACCAGGAAAATGCCCACACCGACCGCAACAAATACAATCAATACCGCATTGGGAACAGAAGGCACCTGCTCAGCCAAAACCTGCAAGTCAGGTTCTGAAATAGTAATAATAAAACCTAATATAAACCCAAGGATTATAATTTTCGGAAGATTTTTACTTTTTGTGATTGCTGTACCCACTCTTTCGCCCATCGGCGTCATGGAAATCTCGGCTCCCAGTGTAAAAAACATTGTGCCGATCACAATCATCGCCGCTCCTAAAAGAAAACACAGCAAAATGCTGGAAGATATCGGTGCAATCGTAAAACAAAGCAAAATCACAATTCCGATAACCGGCAAAACGCCCTGCATCGCCTCTGCCAGTTTTTCAGCCAGTTTTTCCAAATAATCTCTCAATGTCGATACCTCAGTCCTTTCTCTTTTGTTTTCAGCAGAGAAAAGGCAGTCATAATCACAACAAAAAAAAGCTGTTTGATATGCGCCGTCACTGCTTGTTTATTATTATAACATAAAAACAAGACTCTCTGATGTAAAGATTTCTTAACACACGACAGTATCAAACAGCTTTTTTATATTTTAATCCATTACCTGCATTTCATAAGCAGAGATTACTTTTTCGTTCTTTCAATAATATAATCCTTAAATTGCTGTACCGCAGGCGGTAGATAACGATTGAGCACATACGCCAAGTATACCATTCGCTTGGAATATGGTGTATCAAACTCCAGCTTTTTCACACGATAATTCTGAATGGAAGGGTTATCTGTAATGATCGAAACACCTTTGTTTGCGGCAACCATTCCAGCCATAGAGTTCACGTCTTCAAATTGATATAATACATTCGGCATGACCTGTGCCTTCATAAACATATCGTCGATCAATTTCCGCATACCGCTTTCTTTGGTATAGCTAATCAAAGGATATGGGCAGATATCTTTTACCGTAACTTTCTGTTTTGCAGCCAAAGGATGATCTTCCGGCACAATCACAACCAACCCCTGCTCGTAGACAGGAATAAATTCTACTTCTTTTTCATTCTCCATCTGTGAACAGAAAACTAAGTCATATTTTTCACGTTTCAAGTTATAAATCAAAGTTTTGGTATTGCCTTCATAGCAGGAAAAAGAAATATTTTTATGATTCGGGTCGTTTAAAAATCCGGCTATGATCTCCGGCACAAAATCTGCACCGACAGATGTCATATAAGCAAGACCGACATGTCCGCTGCCTTCTGCAATCAAGCGCTCAATTTGGTTTTTCCCAAGTTCCAACTGCGTCAAGGCATTTTCGACATAAAACATATAGATCCTGCCGTATTTGGTCAAAACAACATTTCTGCCCTGTTTTTCAAATAAAAGGGCACCCAGTTCCTGCTCCATCGCAGCAATGGAATGGCTTAATGTCGGCTGGGAAATCCCAAGTTTTTCTGCTGCTTTTGTGTAATGCTCCAGTTCTGCCAGTGTTCTGAAATAATATAACTGATTGAGATTCATTTTTTACACATCCTTTTTCCGTTCGACTGCAGTACATACCGTTTTGCCTTACAGACGCCGACAGCCGAACTATCTCCCTTTCCGTAGTGTAGCAAAAAAATCGTACCGCAAAATTCTTTGCATATCACAATTTTGCACGTTTGCTGTCATTATACCATATCTTTGTAAAAAATAAAAAAGTTTGCAGTATTTTTATAAAAATACTTTTTTCTTTTTTATTGGAAATAAGATAAAAGACCGAATGCCCCATTTTAAGAACATTCGGTCTAAATATTTAATCTATATGTATTGGATAACTTACATCAAGCTTTTGTATCCACCGCATACATATGCTCGATCAAATCCAGCACCTTGTTGCTGTACCCCCATTCATTATCGTACCATGCAATCAGCTTTACAAAATCGTTATCCAGCATAATACCAGCTTTTTCATCAAAAATACAAGTATGTGCATCACCCAAGAGGTCAGAGGAAACCAGTTCGTCGTCCATGTAGCTGACAATACCTTTCATATAGGTTTCGGAAGCTTCTTTTACAGCTGCGCAGATTTCTTCGTAAGTTGCTTTATTTTTCAATCTTGCAGTCAGATCCACAACGGAAACGTCATTGGTCGGTACACGGAAGGACATACCGGTCATTTTTCCTTTTAATTCCGGAATCACACGACCAACTGCCTTAGCTGCACCTGTTGTGGAAGGAATGATGTTGTTAAATACAGAACGACCTGTTCTCCAGTCACGTCCCGCTCTTGCGTCTACTGCCTTTTGCTTTGCGGTTGCGGAGTGAATGGTAGACATCAGTCCCTGTTCAATGCCAAATTTATCATGTACGATCTTTACCAACGGTGCCAAGCAGTTTGTTGTGCAGGAAGCGTTGGATACAATATTCATGGAAGGGTCATAGGTTGTATGGTTAACACCCATAACAAAAGTAGGCATAATGTCGTCTTTGGAAGGAGCAGTCAGAATAACTTTCTTTGCGCCTCCGTTCAGGTGCAGTGCTGCTTTTTCCATTGTGTTGAATGCACCTGTAGATTCAATGATATACTCTGCCCCGCATTCTTCCCATTTGATCTGCGCTGCGTCATTTTCACTGAAAACACGAATCTTCTTTCCGTTTACGATAATCGCATCTTCCGCAGCTTCTACAGTTCCGGGGAAACGACCGAAGATCGTATCATATTTGATCATATATACCATATAAGGGATATCCGCATTACGCAAGTTGATGCCACGCAGGTCAAACTGATCCCATCTGTCTAACATTGCTCTTAATGCAACTCTGCCAATACGTCCAAAACCATTGATACCTACTTTAATCGCCATAATCGCTTTACTTCCTTTCTATATCAGAAATATTGGATAGTTCCTGTTATCATTTTAGCACTTTCTATGGAAAAGTCATTATGATTTTCGTAATTTTGCCAAATTCGGAACTCTCAACAGTTTTTTGTTTTTTTTTACTTTCATTTTTGTTAGGTTGGACGGAAATCGTCCCACTTTATCCCACCGGGACAAAATTCACCCACTTAAAGACAAAAAAATCCTCATATCATAATGATATGAGGATTGAA
>CALWRB010000019.1 GCA_944383855.1 uncultured Lachnospiraceae bacterium | reverse complement strand
TTCGGTATAGCCTGCGCCGACAACGGGGTCAGCCAGCTCCCAAATCTTGCCGACCGGGTCTTTAAACGCGCCGTCGCCGTAAACCATGGCTTCCACTTTCACGCCGGTGCGGGAAAGGATCTCTGCCTGAATCTGTTCTGCAACTTCCTGTGCATTTTTCGGGAACAGTTTTACCGTGCTTTCGGTTGCTTTATTGGAGCCCAAAAGACCATACTGCGGGTGGAATCCGCTGCCGTTGATGGGTGCATTCATAATTTCTGCCAGAGTGAATACTTTTTCACCGCCGGCGGCAAGCACACGGCGTTTGGAGCGTTCTCTGGTGTGAATATCACAGCACAGGACGTTTTTGGTGTAGGAAACAATGGCTTCGGGGTGGTTTGCGAAGATCACTTCTACCTCAGCGCCTTCTTCTTCCATCAAAGAAACGTAGTAATCTACATAATCCACACCGGTAAAAGGGTGTTTGACATAACCGAAATGTTTGCGGTATGCAGCCAAATCCAATACATCGGTGTAGGGGTTTACGCCGGAAGCGTCCAATAAATCCATATCAAACAGGTGGTTACCCACTTCATCAGAGGGGTAGCTGAGCATCAAAATCACTTTTTTAGCGCCTTTTGCAATGCCCCTTAAGCAGATTGCGAAACGGTTGCGGCTTAAAATAGGGAATACCACGCCGATGGTTTCGCCGCCTAATTTCGCACGGACATCTGCTGCAATATCATCAGTAGAAGCGTAGTTACCGTCTGCTCTTGCTACAACAGCCTCTGTGACACAGATGATATCTCTTTCTTTCAGAGAAAAACCGTCTTTTTCGGCTGCCTGCAAAACGGAATCCGCAACGATGGACACTATATTGTCACCCTCACGAATGATGGGCGCCTTGATGCCTCTGGAAATTGTACCTGCCATAATGAAAATTCCTCCTTCAAACACTTCGCCACATATCCAACAGAAGCAATGCTGCCTTGGAATCTGCGTATGCCAAACATAAAAAATATCAGAGAGGCGAAAAAAATCACACTCTTTCAAAAAGCCAATGCTAAATTTGTCGACGGAATACAAACTCTTCCGCAACGAGTTCATTTTATCAGGAAATGACGGTTCTTGTCAATGAAAACACAGGAAACACAAGGCTTTTTGTGGAATTTCACAAGGAATATGAAGACAAGAAATATCTTGTTTTTTTTGAATATTGATGTAGTATAATCAAAAAGGCTACAAACATTTCTTAGATTGAAAAAATCGGAAATTTAATACGAAAGTATAAGGAGGAATATCTATGAAGAAAAAAAGAATGCTCCCTCTTTTTCTTACCCTTTCTATGGCGGCTACGTTGATGCCGGTATCAGTTTGGGCAGAAAATGATGTTGCATCTGATGTTACTAATCCAATTGAGTTGAAAACAGTATCGGGACCTTTTGGCGGTGGAGAAGGCACTGCAGAGGATCCTTATCAGATCGGGTCTGTAGAAGACTTAAAAGAACTGAGAGATGCTGTTAACGGCGGTGAATCTTATGCAGGTTGCTATTTTGTTTTGACTGCTGACATTGATTTATCCCAAGAAGAATGGGTGCCCATCGGACAAAACCTTGGTGCAGGTTCAATTTCTTATTTTGCAGGCTCCTTTGACGGAGACGGAAACACCATCTCTAACTTAACCATTACACAGACCTATACGGACGATGCATTTTCTGACCCGTATCAGTATGGGGCATATGGTTTATTCGGCGCAGCAGGAAGCGGTGCTTCTTTTTCCGATTTGATTCTGGAAAACCCCGTTATCACATTGGATCAAGCACGTAATGCAGCTGCCCTGTTGGGCGGTGTGGCTTACTGCGCTACAAAAGAAGCCGTTGAAATTTCTGATGTTACCGTAATAGGTGCGGATCTGACAGCAAACGGCAGAGTTGGCGGTTTGGTTGGTTGGGTCATTGATTCTACCAAAGGGGTTGTAATTACAGATTGTTCTGTAACCGGCGACTTATCCGCTCTTTACAATACCGAAGTTTCTGATGACGGTGATAAAGCAGGGGGCATCATTGGTCTGGCAAGCTCTGAGTGCGTTTTGGAAGGCTGCGCCTACTCTGACGGTACTGTCAGCGCTTACCGCGAAGCAGCAGGTCTGATCGGCACCGCTACAGACGCTACATTTACTTTGCAGCAATGCACTGTAGAACAGGCTACCATTGAGCAAGACAAAACCAGCGGCACTTACGGCACACCAAACTGCGGACAGCTGATCGGTCGTACCGGCAGTAATTCATTTGTTGTGGCAGGCAACTCTTTTACTGAAGTTGATGTGATTGCAGATAACACACCGGTAAATGGCTTTGGCTCCGGTTCTGCCGATGTAACTGCATACGTTGCAAAAGCGGGTGAAACCTATTTCGAAACACTGGAAAAAGCCATTTCTGAGTCTGCAGAAGGTGCAGAAATTGAGCTGCTGGCACCGGTTAGCATTTCTTCTACCATAGAACTGGATAAAGAACTGACCATTCAGGGCAGCGAAGCAGCTTATATCACTTTCACAGGCAGTGCAAGCGCGAACCTCTTTGAAGTAACCACAGACGCTCAGATAACACTGAATGACCTGTATGGTGATGTGGGTCGTGTCATGAGCTTAAATACATCTTCTCCCCATGTTACACTCAATGATTGCGAATTTTATGCAGAACAAAGAGGGATTTCCTTCATACAAGATGGCGTTGCAACAGATGCCAGCTTGATTTTAGACGGCACGATCATTCGTTGTACCAATAATGTGGACAAAGACGGGGATTTCGGAACAGAAGCCAGCTATGATGGTCAACATAGAGGTATTTCTGTCTATGATGTGCAAAATTCTGAAATCGTACTGAAAAATAACTCTGAGCTATCCGGTTTTTGCTATTCCATCAATGTAACAGGCGTTGGCGGCGGTTCTCAAATCGTAGATAACAGCGGTTTAGTGATTACTGTAGAAGACTCCCTGATCCGTGGTTGGACCAGTTTCAATGTTTGGGGCTCTTTTGCTACCTACCGCGTGATTGATTCTGTCATTGTGGGTATCAATAACAACCAATACAATAGTTTTTCTGCCATAACCTTTAATGGCGATATTTACGAACAATTCGGCGGCTCTCATGCATATGCCAACGAATTATATATCGAAGACAGTACCATCACCAACTACCAAAACGGAGATATTTATACACCAAGTGGAAAAGTCGTTTTAGAAGAACTGCTGCGTATTGACAACGGTATTACCAAATTGACTTTTGCCGGTACTGTAAAATTCATTGATTCCACCAATAAATTAACCACAGCGCTGGATATTTCCAGTATGGACGTTGAAGATAGAGTTGGCTTTTTGAGAGAATGCATTTTCACGGAAGAAGGGGCAAATGTTGTTTTGCAGCCTGAAGGCTTAGATCTGCATGATGCATATGTTTTCCCTGCTGATCCCGGAAACGTGATTTATCTGGTCAGCGATTTTGTCATTGATTACGAAGAAATCATTCCAGAAGGTGTTACTGTAGATGCCGGGGAATATAAATTTATTCTGCAAACAGGCGGTTCTTTGACAGCTTATGAAGATTTGAGCAATATCATCGAAGTTCCTTCCGGCTATCGTCTTTTGACAAAAGGTGATGCGGAAAACGGATATACTTACACAATTCAGCGGAAGTCTTCCGGTTCATCTTCTTCCGGCAGTTCTTCTTCCACGGATACAGACAAAGAAACCACAGAAAATGAAGATGGTTCTATCACCACTACCGAAACAAAACCTGACGGAACCAAAGTGGAAACCACAGAAAAAACAGACGGTTCTGTTGTAGTAGTAGAAACTGCGGAAAACGGTACCGTTACTACAACAGTGGAAACCGCTGACGGCTCTACGTCCAAAACAACTGTTACAGAAGATGAAGATGTAACCATTGAAGTGGTCATTTCTGAAGAAGCAGCTTCCAAGCAGGAAACCATTATATTGCCTGTTTCCTCTGTTTCCGCACAAAAAGATGCAAACCAAGCTACTGCTATTTCTATAAAAGTAGAAAATAACTCCACAGCCGTTGTGGAAGTTCCTGTCGAAGATATGACAGCCGGCACAGTAGCGGTTCTGGTACAGGAAGATGGTACAGAAGAAGTGGTAAAAACATCTGCGATAGGTGAAAACGGTGTGATCTTCGCATTAGAAGGAGAAGCGACTGTGAAGATTGTAGACAATTCCACAGAATTTACAGATGTCGCTGATACACACTGGGGCGCAGATGCCGTACAATTTGCTACAAGCCGTGCGTTATTCTCCGGCACAGCGGAAAATATCTTCTCTCCGGAAAGTCCGATGACACGCGCGATGACGGTCACAGTTCTGGCAAATTTGGACGGACAGGATATTTCCGGCGGTACACTCTGGTATGAAAAAGCAAGAGATTGGGCGGTAAAAGAAGGTATTTCCGATGGCTCTGAGATGACAAAAACCATCACCAGAGAACAGCTGGCGGTGATGTTATATCAATATATGGGCTGCCCTGATTGCTCTGCAAGTCTGCCTGAATTCACGGATAAGCACGAAATCAGTTCTTGGGCATTAGATGCGATGACATGGGCAGTGAATGAGGGCTTGCTTTCCGGTATGGGAGATGGTTCTTTGCAGCCCGGTGGCATAGCAACCAGAGTGCAGGTAGCTTCTATTTTCACACAGCTGATTCAAAATCAACATGTTCTTAACAACTGATTCATGAACTATATGGAATGGCTTTGATTTGGGTGCCGACCTTTGGTCGGCACCTTTTTTTGAAGGCAGGCGGAAAAAAACAAGAGTTTCTCTCCATTTTTCCCCGCATAAGGCTTTCAAAGGAGTCGGCGCTTCTTTTTTGGATAGTGGCGCTGTTTTTTTGATATAAAAAAATGCTCCCCAAATGGGGAGCATCTTTTTTATTTGTCATTGATATTAGGAAAATTACATATTTTTGCGAATCACATCGCCCAGTCTGCGGATACCTTCTACAATGCGGTCTTCCGGCATGCAGGAATAGTTCAGACGGAAGTTATTCTCATGTCCGCCGTTGGGGTAGAAGCCGCCGCCGGGAACATATGCCACTTTTTGCTCCAGACATTGCAGTGCCATTTCTTTTGTGTTGATGTGCTCGGGCAGTGTGACCCATGTGAACAGACCGCCGTTGGGAATGGTCCATGTAACGCCTTCAGGGAAGTATTCTTTCATGGCATCCAGCATCACGGTACGTCTTTTGCGGTAAACCTCTTTGATTTTTTCTACATGCGCGTCCAGATCGTTCATTTCCAAAAATGCGTTGGTTTCCATCTGGGAAATGGTGGAAGCCTGCAGGTCGGAAGCCTGTTTCATGAAGTTGTATTTTTCCAAGATCTCGCTTTCCGCGCAGACCCAACCCAGACGATAGCCGGGTGCCAGAATCTTGGAGAATGTGCCAAGATAGATGACCAATCCTTTTGTATCCATGGATTTTAAGGAAGGCATATTTTCGCCCTCAAAACGCAGCTCGCCGTAAGGGTTGTCCTCGATGACGGGGATCTCGAAACGGTTGATCAGTTCCATGAATTTCTGTCTTCTTTCCATGGTCCAGGTGCGTCCGGAAGGATTCTGGAAGTCCGGAATGACATAGATCATTTTCACACGGTCGTTGGTGGAAAGGATCTTTTCCAATTCCTCCATGATCATACCGTCGTTATCGGTGGGAACGGAGATAAAATCGGGTTCGCAAGCTTTAAACGCATTGATGGCACCCAGATAGGAAGGACTTTCCAATAAGATCACATCGCCTTTATTGATGAAAACGCGTGCGGAAAAATCCAGACCCTGCTGGGAACCGCTGGTGACCAGTACATGGTCGATGTCGGTCTTGATGCCGTTTTTGATCGCCATACGCTCTACGATCTTTTCACGCAGTGCGGGGAAGCCTTCTGTTGTGCTGTACTGCAGCGCGGCTTTTCCGTTTTCGTCCAATACTTTGATGGCTGCGGCTTTCATCTGCTCCACGGGGAACAGTTCCGGCGCCGGCATACCGCCCGCAAAGGAAATAATGTCAGGCTGTGCCGTCAGCTTCAGCAGCTCACGGATCTCGGAGCCTGTCAGGCGGTTCATTCTTTCAGCGAAACGTACCATAAAAATTCCTCCTTTATGTAAAATGGTGGGTACTTACGACGGTTTTTTGAAACAGCAAACCGCCGATCTCACAATTCGAAAAAAGATATACTACTTTTATTATACACATGGTGATTTTGCAAAGTCAACGGCGGTCGGTAATGTGAAAATGCTGATTTGTAACGCTTGAAAAAGCGCAAAGACAGAGGAATTTTATATTTGTATTGCAAGAGATAGGAAAATACCATAGGTTTTAGCTTATGTTTTTGATATAAAATATGATTTTTTTTATGCATAATGCCAAGCGAAAGGGCATGTGCGTTATTGTACAAAAATGAGGGTTTCCTGTCGGAAAATCCGGTTTGGTTTTTGTAAAAAACTACCCCGAGGCATTGCCTCAGGGTAGTTCTATTTTGAATTCGGGAAATCAGAAGATCTCGCGGAAGCTCTTTTGTTCCTGTACCGCTTCTGTCATCTGTGCGGAATCGGAAGTATCGCCGATCAAGATGACACCGCACAGGCAGTTATTCTTGAAGAAATATTTGCGCAGGATATGCTTCTTATTATCTCTGTCTTCGATAGTCTTATAGCTGATATCGGGGTTGCTGCCGACATCGCCGATGGCAAACAGGGAAGTCTGCATCGCATGCATATTCATGCCGGGAACTTCCGCTTCATAGGAAGCGTCGGGGTCACCCGCTGCCGCAGCGCCCGCTGTCTGACCCATAGATACAGCCTGACTCCAAAGCGCGTAGTTGACACCGTTGTATTCTGCGCAGTCACCGCAGGCATAAATATCTTCCGCGGAAGTACGCATCTTCTCATCTACCACGATGGAACGACCGATGGAAAGCCCTGCTTGCTGTGCCAGTGCGACATTGGCGCGTACACCGGTGGAAAGGATCACCAGATCGGCATCGACTTTGGTGCCGTCGGCAAGCAGTACGCCGCTGACATGGTCTGTACCGTCGATTTTTTCGATTTTTGCGCCAACCTGAATAGAAATGCCGGATCTTTCGCCGATCTCGCACAAGAAATCGGAAGAAGGTTTATCCAGTTTGCCTGCCATCAGGAAAGGTGCCGCCTCCAAAACGGTAACCGCAAGCCCTGTTTTTCTCAATTCCCATGCCGCTTCCAGACCCAATACACCGCCGCCGATAACAACAGCTGTCTTTGCCTGTTCGGAAAGTTCGCTGATTTTATCCGCATCTTCGATGCTGCGCAGTGTCATAGCCTCGGGCAGGTCACTGCCGACAATCGGCGGTACAAAGCTGTGTGCGCCCAGTGCGTAAATACACTTGTCGTAGTAAAGCACTTTGCCGTCGGAAAGGGTAACGGTCTTTTTGTCGGGGTCCAGTGCGGTTACTTTGGTCTGCAAGCGCAGCTGGATATTTTTCTGCGCGTACCAATCCTCGGGGTGTACGGTCAGTGTGCTTCTACTGCCAAAGAGGTCTTTGGTCAGCTGAGGACGTCTGTAAGGCAGATGTGCTTCTTCGGAAATCAGAATGATTTCTGCGGTCTGGTTTCTGTCGCGGATCGCTTCCGCCGCGGAAACTGCCGCAATGCCGCCGCCCAAAACAACAAAGGTTTCTGCCGTGTTTTGCTGGAAGCCTTCGGCTGCATCAGGTACGGGAACAAAGTTTTCGGGACCAACGCCGCACAGCGGGCAGGATTCGTAGGAAGAATCGAAAATCTCGCCGCAAACTAAGCATTTGACCAAAGTGGATTTTGCGGAAGGTTTCTTCTTATCTTTATTTTTGATTTTTTTCAACAGCTTGCCGCCGAAACGGTAGCCGTATTCGTAAGCGCTGATCAGGTCGTTTTCACTGGGTTTCAGGCGTACTTTAAAGCCTTCTTCCACATCCATGCGCACTTGTTTCAGGCGTTCTGTAATCTGCGGAACGCCTTCTCCGCTCCAGCCGTAGCTGCCGAAAGCGGCGCCCATTTTTCCTTTGTGGATCGGAGCATATAAATTGGTCGCCAGATCCCAGATCGGTTTTAACGCGCCCTGCAAAATGGTGGGGGTACCAAACAGGATCGCATCTGCCTGCCCCATTCTTGCGGTTACGTCGGCGGGGTTATGGTCTACCATATCATACAGTTCCACCGTGATGTCGCCGCTGTCCTGGATACCTGCTGCGATACGCTCTGCCAACTCTCCCGTATAGCCGTATGCGCTGACATAAGGCATTACGACCAGAGGTTTTTCGTTAGCGGGTACTTCACACCATTTCTCGTAAGTTTCAAACAGTTCCGCCAGACCACAGTCATGTACGGGACCGTGACCGGGGCAGATCATATCGATATCCAATTCACGCACTTTTTTCAGTGCGTCTGTCATATAGGGCTGTTTGAAAGGTCCCAAAATGTTATCGAAATAATATTTTGCTGCACGCCAGTAGCCTTCCTCATCGGTCACAGTACTGCGCAGCACACCGGGGTGCGCGTAGTGGGAGCCGAAAGAATCACAGGTCACCAGGATTTTATCTTCCTTGATATAGGTATACATGGTGTCCGGCCAGTGCAGATTGGGCACAGCTAAAAATTGCAGTGTTTTGCCGCCGATGGTAAGCTCCATGCCGTCGGAAACAGGAATGCTGTAAAAATCACGGTTTGCTACCTGCTTCAAGAAGCTGATGCCGGTGGGAGTTGCAATGATTTTTACCTTCGGGCAGTAATCCAGAATTTTTTCAATGGCGCCTACATGGTCAGGCTCTGTATGGCTGACGACGATATAATCGATCGTTTTGGGGTCGACCAGAGAAGATACGGTCTGGATATAGTCATCGAAGAATTTTGCTTTGTTTGCTTCAAATAATACGGTCTTGTCACCGCATTTCATCAGGTAGGAATTGTAAGTGGAGCCGAATTCCGTAAACATGATGATATCAAACACGCGCAGTTCGGAGTCGATCACGCCGGTCCAGTAAAAATCAGGTTTTAGTTCCAAGGGTTTCATTTCTTCCTCCTCCTTATGATTCTTTTGAAAAGGGAAGCATTACGCTTGTGCTTTCCAAAGACCGTGCAGGTTACAGTATTCATATGCCTCAAGAACGGTTTCATCGTCTGCAATGGTGAATACGGCTTCCGGTGCGCCTGTGTGGTTCAGATACTGCAGATGACCTGTTTTATCGGTCTGCAGCCATACCCAAGCAATGTGGTGTTCTTCTGTCATGGGGTGAGGCGCGGAGCCGATCTTTACCTTTACGATATTGCCTTCTACGCCGATGACGGGAACGTGTTTTTCCTGTGCGGCGTCGGTGGTATTGGCATTCAGTTCCTGCATTTTTTCACCGCAGCACATTACGGGGACACGACGATCCTCTACTGCCATATACAGGTTGCCACAATGAGAACATCTGAAAAATTTCGGTGCGTTCATAATGAAAATCCTCCTTTTTTAAAACAGTTTGTGTTAGTATGGTTTTTTCTTTGCTTTCTTATTACTTTACTTTCTTTTTTTCTTATGATATCATAAAAATCACAAAAGGTCTGTTGCATTTGCAACAATCGGAGGGAATTATGAATTTTTTAAACTGCCCATTGTTTCAGGGTGTCACACAAACAGAGATTGAGAAGATGATGGACTGCTTCAACGGCAAGGCGGAAAGCTTTGCGGAAGGCAAGACCATTATTTCCTATGCGGAAAATTCAGATAGCATCGGCGTTTTATTGGATGGTGTGGCAGTG
The DNA here is from genome assembly GCA_944383855.1 of uncultured Lachnospiraceae bacterium. Classification (GTDB taxonomy): domain Bacteria; phylum Bacillota; class Clostridia; order Lachnospirales; family Anaerotignaceae; genus CALWRB01. The sequence goes on along the minus strand of CALWRB010000019.1, from coordinate 11,475 downwards.
GTAAGGCGAATCGGACGAAACGGCGATCTTTCTGTGCAGGAATTGCTGGTCAAGAATGGATTGTTTGGGGAAGTATTTTGCTTTGGTGCCGCAAAGGATACGGTGGAAGTGGTGGCGGTGGAAAAGTGTACGGTGGTTTTTATTGATAAAATGTGGATCACACGACCCTGCGCGAATGCCTGCGGCTGTCATTTGCAAATCATTCAGAATTTGTATTTTCTGCTGAGCGAAAAAGTGCAGCGTTTGAGTGAAAAAGTGGAACTGTTGAGTAAGCGCAGCATTCGTCAAAAGTTGCTGTATTTTTTTCATCGCCAGTGTGCGCAGGAAGGCACAGATACGTTTCTGATGCCGTTTCCGTTCAGTTCTCTGGCGGAATATGTCAACGCAGACCGCAGCGCGATGATGCGGGAGCTGAAAAAAATGCGGGAAGACGGACTGGTGCGGATCAATGGTCGCAGTGTGACGCTGCTGCAGCGTGATAGGGAGGAGGAGTGAAAATTTTGTTTCAAATCGGCTGTCATTTGTCCTCGACGAAGGGATACCTTGCCATGGGCAAGCAGGCGCTTCGTTTGGGGGCAAATACATTTCAGTTTTTTACGAGAAATCCAAGAGGCGGTGCCGCAAAGGCGGTCGATGAGGCGGATATTGCCGCGTTTTGTGCCTTTGCAAAAGAAAACGGTATACAGCACATCGTGGCGCACGCGCCGTATACACTAAACCCCTGCGCAGCGGAGGAGAAGACATTGCAGTTTGCGCTGCGGGTATTGCAGGAAGACTTGGCACTGCTGTCCCGCCTGCCGATGGCATATTACAATTTCCACCCCGGCAGTCATGTGAAGCAAGGGGAAAAAGTCGGCATCGAAAAAATCAGCAGCGCACTCAATGCCGTTTTACTGCCGGAACAGACGACGACGGTGCTGTTGGAAACCATGGCGGGCAAGGGAACGGAAGTCGGCAGAACATTTGAGGAGTTGCGTGCCATCATAGACGGCGTGGAAGAAAAGGCGCGCATGGGTGTTTGTCTGGATACTTGCCATGTGTTTGACGGCGGGTATGATATCGTACGCAACCTTGATGCTGTGTTGGAGGAATTTGAAAAACAGATCGGGCTGGAAAGGCTGAAAGCGATCCATTTGAACGACAGCAAGAATCCGCTTGGTTCGCATAAGGACCGCCATGCCTGCATCGGAGAAGGAGAGATCGGACTGGACGCGATCGTATCCGTCATCAATCACCCGCAGCTCAAAGACCTGCCGTTTGTATTGGAAACACCCAACGAATTGCCGGGATACGCACGGGAGATCGCGCTGCTGCGTTCCAACAGAAAGGAGCCGTGAAATAAAATATGTGTGACGAGCGGATTTTTTATTATGACACAGAGATCGGGACAGTAGGCATTGCGGCAGTGGAAGACGGCATCACACGGGTGATGTTTTCGTGTGCGGAAACAGGGCTTTGTGTCGAGGAAACGGCACTGATACAGGAAGCGTATCAGCAACTGACGGAATATCTTGCAGGCAAGCGGCAGCAATTTACAGTGCCGCTTTTACCCAAGGGGACGCCGTTTCAGCAGAAAGTCTGGCAGGCGCTTCGAGAAATTCCCTACGGCACGGTCGCAAGTTACGGACAGATCGCGGCAAAGATCGGTAATCCGAAGGCGGCGCGTGCGGTCGGCATGGCAAATCACGAAAACCCCATTGCCGTCATGATCCCCTGTCATCGTGTGGTGGGGCAGAACGGTACATTAACGGGGTATGCGGGCGGTTTGGAGATAAAAGCGAAGTTATTGTATCTGGAAGGTGTTTTGGCGGCGCCCAATCCTGCGTGCCGCTGTGAGAGAACATAAACGGAGGCGAGAGAAAAAATGGAGAATACATTCTTGCATTATGAAAAATGCGCTACCAGCCGCAAGGCGAAAAAATGGCTGGACGAGCAGGGTGTGTCTTATCACATCAGACCGATTTTGACGGAAAACCCCACTTACGAAGAATTGAAACAGTGGCAGCAGGCAAGCGGCTTGCCGATGAAAAAATGGTTCAATACCAGCGGACAGGTCTATAAAGCCATGCAGCTAAAAGAGAAACTGCCGCAGATGACGGAAGACGAAATGCTGCAGCTTTTGGCAACGGACGGGAAGCTGATCAAACGCCCGGTTTTGGTGGGAGATGGCTTTGTTCTGGTCGGTTTTGACGAACAGAAGTGGCAGGATACCCTTTTGGGTTGAAGAACAAAAGATGCGAAAAGCGAAAGGAGCGAAAGAGGAATGAAATACGGCTTTATCGGCGCGGGCAATATGGTCAGCGCGATCGTGAAGGGAATGACGCTTGGAACAGGCGCGTTTTCGGGTGCGGATATTTATATCACAAGCAAAAGCGGCGTTACGGCGGAGGCTTTGGCGGCACAGTGCGGTGCCAATGCGTGTCAAAGTGCGCAAGAAGTGGTCGCGACAAGTGATGTGGTGGTATTGGGCGTTAAGCCGAATGTGCTGCCCGTGATACTGCCGGAACTGAAGCAGGCGTTTGCCGAAAAACAGCCGCTGGTCATTTCCATTGCGGCAGGCAAAACGCTGGAATGGCTGCAAGCGCAGTTTGCGCCCCAAACGCCCATTGTGCGTGTGATGCCCAATATCAATGCGAAAATCGGCGCCTCTACCACAGGTATCTGCCCGAACGCGGTCGTCAGCGACGAACAGTTGAAAACAGTCAAGGATATTTTTGCGACGATCGGCTCTGTCTTTGAGATTGCGGAAGCACAGTTTGCGATATTCAGCGTCATTGGCGGCGCGTCGGTTGCGTATGCGTATCTGTATATGGACGCATTTGCCAGAGCGGCGGTGAAGGCAGGCATGCCGCGTGCGCAGGCATTGGAGTTGACGGCGCAAACCGTGCTTGGCAGTGCGAGAATGGTATTGGAAGGCAAGGAAGCGCCTTGGGTATTGATCGATCAGGTCTGCTCCCCCGGCGGAACGACCATCGAGGGCATTGCGGCATTGCAGGAGCATGGATTTGAACATGCGCTGTTTGCGGCATTTGAGGCGGTATTGGAAAAAGATAAAAAACTCGGGAAATAAACAATCGAAAACAGAAAAAAATAACAGCGGCGCGTTTGGGAAAAAAGCCAAACATACCGCTGTTTTTTTTGCGTTCTTTTCTGATGCTGTGTTTTATGGTTTCGCCAAAGCGCTGTCTGTGCCGTTTTCCAGGATACGGCGCAGCACATCCAGATCCTGCTGATACACTTCTGTCAAAGCACGGTTATAAATGACAGCGGCAGGGTGGTAGAGCGCAAAGAGCTTTCTGCCGTCCGATAAAGGCGAAAGTTTACCATGCCATTGCCCGATCACGGCATCTTGCACGCCTGTGACTGCCTTTAGCGGCACATTGCCGAGTGTTACGATCAAAGCGGGGTCCACCAGAGCGATCTCCTGTTTCAAAAACGGCAGAAAAAAGCGAATCTCCTCTTTGGAAGGCGGGCGGTTGACAGGTTTTTGTGTTTTGGGACTGTATTTGATTGGGCGGATTTTTACAACATTGGAAATATAGATCTCCTCTCGCTTAAGGGCGACGGTTTCCAAAAATGCGGTGAGGTTTTTGCCGGCCTTTCCGACAAACGGACGTTCCTGTTTTTCTTCCTCGCCGCCGGGTGCTTCGCCAATCATCATTAAGCGGGGAGAATGCGGACCTTCCCCAAATACGGGACGGCGGTCGGCGTAGTCGGAGGCAAGCATTGCCTGATGCATAGCCTCTTGCAGTTGTGTGAAATCTGATACCATGGAAAGTAAACTCCTTTCTTGCTGTGGGAGAAAAACGACAACGCTATTTTTTATTATCCACAGGGAAAGGTACTTATCCACAAAAGAATTGTTGATAACTACTTATGTATACCGCAATATCCTGTGGTCGCTTTCGGAAAGAAAATTATGAGAAAGAGCAAAAAATGCCGAGATTCCGGGAAAAATAAAATATGCATCTTGTGTTGCATTTTTTTCGTGGAAAAAATGAGCATAAATCAGCAGTTATCCACATGGTTTTTGTGGATATTCTTTGCGTTTTTCCACTGCGCGGAAAATGACAAAAAACAGCATGCCGCTCAAAAAACCGCCCAGATGTGCCCAGTTGTCCACATGCACCTCCAATAACCCAAGAAGCAGGGAAGAAAGTGCCAATAACAGCAGTGTGGTGTAGTTCATGCCGCTGTAACGCGCGCCAAAGCGCCGTGTGACCAAAAGCATCGCGCCGATCAGTGCAAAAACCACGCCGGAAGCGCCGATCGAAATACCGCCTGCGCCAGACAGAAGGCTAAAAACAGACGAGCCGACGGCACCCGTCAGACAAAGCAGCAGAAATCCGCCTTTGCCAAACACACGCTCGCAGCGGCTGCCGAAATAATACAGATAGACCATATTGGACACCAGATGCCGTACGCCGCTGTGTAAGAGGGTTGAACTGAAGATGCGGTAAATTTCCGCCCCTTGTAAGACGGCATCGCGGGAAAGACCAAACAATGTGATCGCTTCGTTTTTACCGCCAAACAGAGCGAAAAAGCATTCGATGCCGATGCAGATGGCAAGAAAGAGAAAGGTCAGAAACGGTTTGCCTTTTTTTGCGGGGAGCGGCTGTGCCTGCGGCACGTCGCCTTGTAATGCCGAAAGAACGGCTTTTTCCAGACCCATCAGCTTGGTCGGCTGATCGATACCTGCGTGGACTTTGCCTTCTTCGCGGCTGATGTACCAAGTGATGCGGTGCAGTGTTTCTTCGGGCGGGAAAGAAAGATTTTCCACATAATCCACAATCTCGCCTGTTGTGGATAAATCCAAAAGCAGTACCGTTCTAATCAACCGTGTGCATAAGAGCGTATCCTTCTGTTTTGCCAATGCCTGTGTGATGCGCTCCATTGCCTCATCTGCCTGCGCGCGTGCGGCAAAGTATGTTTTCGCCTCTGCCACAAAAACAAGATACAGTATCGGCTGCTCTGTTTTGACATAGCTGGAAAAAATTGGATTTTCTGCCACCTTAAGCGCAGAAAAGCCGATTGCCGTCAGGTGCATATGTAGTTGTGTCAAGTCAGTGGGGTCCATATGTTGTTTGCACCTCGCTTCGTTTGATCGGTATGAAAAAAACTCATCGGAAAAATCCAATGAGTTTTTCGAATGATAAGAAAATGGGGGTAATCTTATCATAAAAGGAGTCCTTGCATTTCGGTTATACTACGGTTATGCACAACCGAAAGGTTGTTATCCACAACTTTATCCACACACATCATACCATAAAACCAACAGCGTGTCAAACTATAAAAAAAGACAAATTGCGACTAATCCCAAGCAGCCCGGCGCACCCAGAAAGCTGACGATGCATAAAGTCGCTGCGTTTAGCCCGAGCGGCAGACCCGCCGCGGCGCAAAGCAGCAAAAAAGCGCTGCCGACCACGCCGGAAAGCAAAAAACGCAGGAGCCATTTGAGCGGCTGATGCAGCAGTATAAGCAGCATCAGCACGATCACAGCCAAAACTGCCGTGGGAAAAATACCGATGTTTTCCAATCTGTTCTCCCCCTTTTTTGTGTATTAGCTGCTGCGGCGTATGGGTTCGGTGGAAAGACCCATTTTCTTTGCAGCTTTCAGAAAATATTCGTATTTTTTATGCAGTGCGATGATCTCGTAAATATAGCTGTCGATCAGCGCTTCGTCGGTGGCGGTATCAAAGCCTTGTCTGGCGCGCAGCAATTCCTGCTGAATGCTGTCGATGGCGTCTAAAATTTCTCTGCCCTGTGCGCACAGCGCCTGTTTTTGGTTTCGCTCCGTCATGGTAGATCCCCTGCCTTTCCCTACTTTTCCCTACTAATATAGGCATTTTTTCGGACAGATATGCAAATATGCCAAAAATTTAGTCGTAAAAAACGTACTTCCCTCGCATAGACAAGCGTGAACGGCATACAATGAAACAAAAACCCAAAAAGGAGGGGAAGAACCATGCAAAAAGAGCCGCAAATACAGCGGTACCCCGCACTTGTGCGCTTTTTGGCACAGCCGCAGGAAAGCGCCGTATCCGCCAAACTGCCGAAACGGCTGCGAACAGCGATGAGAAAACTGCGACCGATACAGCACATCGAGCAAAATGGCAGCCAGTGGGAGATCATGTTTTCTTTTTCGGCAGAGGAGAGCCCTTTTTTCCAAAAAGAGATCGCGCAAGCATTTACGACACTGCGAAAAAAAGGCGTCGGCGCGGTTGGGGCACCGTTTTTAGGGGAAGTCCCGAGGGATATCCTGCCGGTTTTGGAAGGCAGAGGGTTGTTTGCCTGCTTTTGTGCTAAGGCAGCAGAGGCAGCGTTGGAACCGGTGCAAAAAAAACTGCGGCAGGCGAAGGTAACGGTCATAGATGGGGGAGATCCGCTGGTGTTTTCGGTGTTGGAGCGTATGGCGAAAAAAACCGACCATCTGCACCTATTGACCAGCCACGGCGAGCGTTTTACAGAGATCGGCGAGCGGTTATATGACGAATACGGCTTGGTTTTGGGCGTGTTTGCGACAGAAAAGCATCGGTTTTTGCAGGAAGCGGACGTTGTGATCGCCTGCGGAAAGGACGGGAAGGATTACAGCAGACTGATCGCGCCGAATACCGTCTGGCTGGATATGGGAAAGGACGCAGCCAGAATCAGCCGTCTGGCAAAGCGCAGGGAAGATATTTTTTTGGCGGACGGGATCTGTCTGGACGGGAAAACGGACCGATCGGCGGAAGCGGCACTTTACTGCCAAAGCGAGGCATACCGTAATTTTTTTGACAGCGGATACCGTGCGGGCTGGCAGGAAGGGTGGAAATTGGCGGAAGAAGTGCTGCACTTTGACGGATTTTTGTATCACGAGAGGAAAAAAAGCTCTGTTTTTGCGGAAAAATCGGGAAAAAGCGGCGTTTTTGAACGGGAAATAACTTGACAATCCTACATATGTAATATATAATTTTACAATGAATTTTTGCGGCAGAGCGTAAAAAAGGTTGGGGCGCTTCAAAGACCGCAGTTTTTTTCTGTAATACAGACGCGGGCAAAGCCCGATTTTTTTGCGCCGCAGGCAAAAAAACCTGTGCGGCAAAAACGAATAGGAGTGACGAAAATGGTAGAGAAAAAGGTTGTTTTGACCTATGATGGTCTGAAAAAAATGGAGGAAGAACTGGAAGGCTTGAAAACCGTCCGCAGAAAAGAGGTTGCGGAAAAAATCAAAGAAGCCAGAGGCCAGGGCGACCTTTCCGAAAATGCGGAGTATGACGCGGCAAAAGAAGAACAGGCAGAGATCGAAGCGCGTATCGTGCAGTTGGAAAAAATGCTGCGCAATGCGGAAGTCATCGATGATGATGAGGTATCTTCCGACATCATCAGCATTGGCTCCACAGTAAAGATCCACGATGAGGAGTTTGACGAGGAGTTGGAGTATATTATCGTAGGCTCTGCGGAAGCAGACCCGATGAACGGAAAGATCTCCAATGAATCTCCCGTGGGCGTAGGTCTTTTGGGACATAAAAAAGGCGAAAAAGTCGCCATCGAAACACCGGACGGAGAAATTATTTTCCGCATTTTGGAAATCAAGAAATAAGTGAGCAAGGCAAGTATGAAGGAGGAGACGACATGGCAGAGGAGATCAAAGACGCCGTGGCGCAGGAAATGACGCAGCAGGAACTGAGCGAGCAAATTCGTATCAGACGGGAAAAACTGGCGGCTTTGCAGCAGGAAGGCAAAGACCCGTTCCAGATTGTAAAATGTGATGTGACACACCACAGTGTGCAGATCAAAGAAAACTTTGAGGCATTGGAAGGAAGCGACGTTGCCATTGCAGGCAGACTGATGAGCAAGCGTGTGATGGGTAAGGCTTCTTTTTGCAATATCCAGGACAGGGACGGTACGATCCAGTCTTATGTCAGCCGTAATGACATCGGCGATGAGGCATATGCCGCATTCAAAAAATTCGACATCGGCGATATTGTAAGCATCAAAGGCTTTGTATTTCAGACCAAAACCGGGGAGATCTCCGTGCATGCCAAGGAAGTGACACTGCTTTCCAAGAGCTTGCAGGTACTGCCCGAAAAGTTCCACGGTCTGAAGGATCAGGAACTGCGTTACAGACAGCGTTATGTCGATCTGATCGTGAATCCGGAGTCCAGAGATACCTTCATCAAACGTTCCCGCATCATTACCGAGATCAGAAGATTTTTGGACAGCAAAGGATTTTTGGAAGTGGAAACACCGGTATTGCAGACCATTCCCGGCGGCGCTTCCGCAAGACCTTTCATCACGCATCATAACACATTGGATATCGATATGTACTGCCGTATCGCGCTGGAACTGCCGTTAAAGAGATTGATCGTAGGCGGCTTTGAGCGTGTGTACGAGATCGGCAGAGTATTCCGCAACGAGGGTATTTCCGTCCGTCATAACCCCGAATTTACGCTGATGGAGCTGTATCAGGCGTATACGGACTATAACGGTATGATGGATATTACGGAAGAAATGTTCCGCACCGTGGCACAAAACGTGCTGGGCACGACAAAGGTGACCTACGGCGGATACGAACTGGATCTGGGACAGCCTTTTGCAAGAAAAACCATGGTAGATGCAGTCAAAGAATTCGCAGGTGTGGACTTTAACGAAATCAAAGATACCGAAGAAGCGAAGAAAATTGCCCAAGAGCGCGGCGTGGAATTTGAAGAACGCCATGTCAAGGGTGATATTTTGAATCTGTTCTTTGAGGAATTTGTGGAAAAGAATCTGATCCAGCCGACATTTATCATCGATTACCCTGTGGAGATCTCTCCTTTGACAAAGAGAAAACCCGATCAGCCCGAGTTTACAGAGCGTTTTGAGCTGTTTATCGTGGGCAGAGAATACGGCAACGCATATTCCGAGCTGAATGACCCGATTGATCAGCGTCATCGTTTCGAGTATCAGGAATACCTCAGAGAAGCAGGTGACGATGAAGCAAACATGATCGACGAGGATTTCCTGACCGCTTTGGAATACGGTATGCCGCCTACCGGTGGTCTGGGTGTGGGCATCGACAGATTTGTGATGCTCTTGACAGAATCTGTTTCCATCAGAGATGTGATTTTGTTCCCGACCATGAAACCGTTAGATGCGCCGAAGAAAGCGGCAAGCGCTGCGCCTTGCGCACCTGCGGCAGAAAAAATCGACTTTTCCAAGGTGAAAGTAGAGCCTTTGTTTGCGGAATTTGTGGATTTTGATACCTTCAGCAAATCCGACTTCAGAGCTGTCAAAGTAAAAGCTTGCGAAGCCGTGCCGAAGAGCAAAAAACTGCTGAAATTCGTACTGGACGACGGCAGCGGCACAGACCGTGTGATTTTAAGCGGTATCCATGAATACTATGAGCCGGAAGAACTGGTCGGTAAGACTTGCATCGCGATCACAAACCTGCCGCCTCGCCCCATGATGGGCATTGACTCCTGCGGTATGCTGATTAGCGCAGTGCATGAGTATGACGGTAAGGAAGCGCTGAACCTCTTGATGGTGGACGACAGAATCCCCGCGGGGGCAAAGTTGTATTAAGTTTGCAGGAATGAGTGCAGTCTATACTTTATGTTGTGCGTTTCACGCAGACAGAAAAGCAGAGGAAACGAAGGAAAATAAACGGGCAGTTCCCAAGTGGGATTGCCCGTTTTTTGTATGCTTGGCAGAAATTATGTGCGGGGGGGAGAGTAATATGCAAATTACGGAAGTCAAGGAACAGAAAAAACGATATTTGGATTTGTTGCTGTTGGCAGATGAGCAGGAGGATATGATAGACCGCTATTTAGAGGCAGGCACGATGTATATTTTGGAGGATCACGGAATCAAAGCGGAATGTGTTGTGTTAGAGGTGCAAAGCGGTGTGCTGGAGATAAAAAATATTGCAACGGACCCACAGTTTCACGGTAAGGGCTACGGTAAAGCATTGATTGAGTTTATTATCAAACAATATCAGGACGATTATTCAATATTGCAGGTCGGAACTGGCGACAGTCCATCAACGATCCCTTTTTATGAAAAGTGCGGCTTTACCCGTTCTCATATTATCAAGAATTTTTTTACTGATAATTATGACCACCCGATTTATGACGGTGGTGTGCAGCTGACGGATATGGTTTACCTGCAAAGATATATATAAGAACAAGCTTGTGGCTAACATATCCAATGTGAATATGCGTTGCTTGTAGCAACGGCTTGTTTTGAATACAATAACGGTAACGACTGAAAGAAAGGTGGTTATCCATAATGCTGAATGAAAATATGAAATCTATCAGAAAGGCAAAAGGACTTTCGCAGGAGGAACTCGCTATCAAACTAAATGTAGTGCGGCAGACAATTTCTAAATGGGAAACCGGCTTGTCTGTCCCTGATTCCGATATGCTCATTTCTCTATCAGAAGTGTTAGAAACTCCCGTAAGCACTTTGCTTGGAGAAACGATTGATGAGAAAAAGTCGGATGATTTAAAAGTGATTTCCGAGAAGTTGGAGGTTATCAATCTCCAGCTCGCCAAAAGAAAAGGGGCAAGACGAAAGATATTTCATTGGGGTTTTATCTCGTTGTGTGCGTTGATCGTAATTGTTTTTGCGGCTATATTCGTGCTGAACAGTCCATACTTGGGGTGGGATTACAGTAAACCCGAAACCGAAGTTATGGGAGTAGGTTTTCACGCATTGGAGTGGCTGTTTGTAAGATTAGCACCGATTGTCCTGATTGGAGCAGTGGTTGGAGCCGTTTTGACACGAGAGAAAAAGTAACCTGAACAAGCAACAGAGGGTTGCTTGTTTATAGAATGCACACATATTATAATTTTTACAAGGTGGTGATTTTAATGAATACGAAAGATGTTATACTCGAACTGCGAACGAAAAAAGGTTTGTCACAAGATGAACTTGCAGAAAAGCTCTATGTTACAAGGCAAGCGGTATCCCGTTGGGAAAACGGAGAAACCATTCCAAATACAGAAACTTTAAAACTGCTCTCTCAGTTTTTTGATATTTCAATCAATACGCTTTTAGGTTCTCCAAGACAGCTTATTTGCCAATGCTGCGGTATGCCTCTTGATGATTCTTCTATCAGTAAAGAGCCTGATGGGACATTCAATGAAGAATACTGCAAGTGGTGTTACGCTGAAGGGAAGTTTACATATGATAAAATGGATGATTTGATTAACTTTTGTGCCGATCATATGGCAAGTGAAAACTGGACTTCGGAACAGGTAAGAGAATATATGGCGGCTATGTTGCCGAAATTGAATTATTGGAAGCGTTCAGATCAATAAACCGACACAACCGATTTTATATTATAGTCGTCTGAAAAGGATTTACCCTTTTTCAGACGACTTTTTGTTATTACTTTAGTGCTGAAGGCTGCAAAGCAGCCTTTAACAACCGCCCGCTCTGCGGGTGAGATTAAAGCTTAAGCAAAAAGCATCGTCCTTGTTGTAAAATAAGGGTGTTCAAGCCTAAATATTT
>CALWRB010000018.1 GCA_944383855.1 uncultured Lachnospiraceae bacterium | reverse complement strand
TGAACCAGGAGGGATTCGAACCCCCGACCCACGGCTTAGAAGGCCGTTGCTCTATCCAACTGAGCTACTGATCCATGTAGACTGCGAAAATTATTATGCCATAAAAAATGAGATCCGTCAAGAGTTTTTTGAAATTTTTTCTTTTCGGAAAGAGGAAACCGTGTTACGATAGATAAAACAGAAAAAAACGAGAGGAGATGAGGTGATGCAGGCGATCATCGGCGGAAAATACCGGCATTACAAAGGGAAGGAATATCGGCTGTTAGGGGTGGCGAAGCACTCCGAAACCCTGGAGATGATGGCGGTTTACCAAGCAATGTACGGCGCGGGGGAACTTTGGGTACGACCACTATCGATGTTTTTGGAGTTAGTGGTGTGCGACGGGAAAGAAGTGCCGAGGTTTTGTCTGGTCAGTGAGGAAAAGAAGTGATGCACATTCAGGGAAGGCGAGAGAGAAGCTTTCGGATACGGTCGAATAAAAAATAGCAGCTGATGACGATAAATAGGACGCCAAGGATACAAAGGGCAGGGCTATGCGTATCGATACCGACCAAAAGCAGTAAAACTGTCAGACCCAACAGGATAAAGAGAATCAATAACGCCAAAAGGAGGCGGATCCAAAACGGGACACATTTGCTGTTTGCACCTGAAATGACACCGTTTATAATGATTTCCAGTACAAAATCGAGTATAATATCCAAAACAAGACTCAACGGAGGACCTCCTTTCTTTCGGGTGAGGATAACTCCAATGTAACATAGCGTGACAAAAAGTGCAACGATGTTTTCTGTGGCGGAAGAAAAAAACGGGAAGCCTTTGCGTGCAAGCAGTTGCCCTTGACTTTTTCTCCAGTTCTGGTAAAATATTGATACGTTTGGGTGTTATGCGGATATGGCGGAATTGGTAGACGCACTGGATTTAGGTTCCAGCGGGAAACCGTGCAGGTTCGAGTCCTGTTATCCGCATTTTTTAGGAAAAGAATACAGAAAAAAGCGAAGAAAGCCGAATGTTTCCAAATCTGCGGAAAGGTTCGGCTTTTTTGCGGAAAGAAAACAGTAAAAAAACGGAAAAAATACGGCAGAAATTGCATTTTTTGCGGGATAAGATATAATGAAAATACAGACGTGCGGAAAAAACGGTTGGGCAGAAAAAAAGGAGTGACGGTATGAAAACGATCGGTTTATTGGGCGGTATGAGTTGGGAGAGCACGGTAACGTACTACCAAATTATCAATGAGGTCGTGAAAGAAACCATGGGCGGTTTGCATTCGGCAAAAATATTGCTATACAGTGTGGATTTTGCACAGATCGAAGAATGCCAAGCAAAGGGCGAATGGGACAAGAGTGCGGAGATTCTGGCGCAGGCGGCGCAGGGATTAGAAAAAGCAGGGGCGGATTTTATTGTGATCTGCACAAATACCATGCACAAAGTGGCGAATGAGATTCTGGAAAAAATCCATATTCCGTTGATTCACATTGCGGAGGCTACGGCGGAGAAGTTACAGCAAAACAATATCCGCAAAGTAGCGTTGCTTGGCACAAAGTATACCATGACACAGGATTTTTACAAACAAAAGCTGATCGATGCGGGTATTGAGGTATTGATTCCAGAAAATGAGGAGATAGAGGTTATCAATGATGTTATTTACGGAGAATTATGCTTAGGCGTTATTTCCGCCGAATCCAAACAGAAATACCTTGCTGTGATAGAAAAGCTGGCGGAAAAAGGCGCTGAGGGTGTGATACTGGGTTGTACGGAGATCGGATTGCTGATCCAACAGCAGGACACAAAACTGCCGGTGTTCGATACCACACAGATCCACGCGCAAAAGGCAGCGTATGTTGCGATGCAGGAAGAAAAATAACATCAGAAAATCAGCTTTACACAGGAAAAAGCGATAGGGAGGCAGGACGAAACACAAAGTTTCGCAATGCCTCCTTTTTTGATGCAAGCGGTGCGTTTTTGCGGGAGCGCGCAGGCGGGCAGAAGGCTTTCCTGCTTGGTTTTTACGCCGACAGAAAGGGGAAAATACGGAATGAGTAATTGACAGCTAACTTGAATTAGTTTATACTAACTAAAAAAGACGCAAGACAAGAAGAAAAAATACTTTCAAAGCGCAGTGGTCAAAAAAGCGGGCAGCGGAAAAGGGCAGAGAGGAAAAAAGAGCGCGAAGGATTTTTGCGGATAAGGCGGTATAAATGCCGACAAAAGACGGCTGCCCGAAAAAATGCGCAATCAGCGGAAAGAAAATGCCGCAGAGCGATGCGAACGATACTATTTTCAATGGGAAGCGGAAAGACGAGAGAGTGCGGTTTTTTGAAAGCATTCGGCGTTGTGGCGGCAAAAACAGCAGGGGTGCCATCGGTCAGAAAATGGCAGGAAAGATATGGGCGGAGTTGAAAAATTTCGGAGCTTAGTTAGCTTTGGCTAATTATCATATGACGGAAAGGGTGACCGAGATGAGCGAACAGAAAATTGGGCTGTGGGCAGAAAAGGAAACGGAACAGGCGGAAACTTTTTGCCGTACCCGAATGCAGCGGGATATCATATGGAAAAAACTGCGCGAACGGGGGTACCGTATCACGAAGCAAAGAGCCGCATTGATCGATATTATTCTGGAAAATGAGTGCGGCAGCTGCAAAGAGATTTTTTATCGGACGAAGGCAGAGCAAAGATGTGTGGGAGTGGCGACGGTTTATCGGCTGGTGAATCTTTTGGAGCAGATCGGTGCGATCGACAGAAAGAATATGTATAAAATTTCCTATGAACAAGCAGAACTTTCTGATGCGGATACGGTCAGCATAGAAAGTCCAGACGGGGCGGTAAGGCAGTTGGACAACGCGCAGTGGGCGGAAGTCATTCGGCGTGGGCTGGAGGTCTGCGGATACATAGAAGGCGGACAGGCGCCTGCCGTTCGAGTCCATCACAAAAAAGAAAACGGGTGTTAAGAGGACGGAAAAAAATGACGTAAGAATACGCAAAGCATCAGGGCGATGCCGATATAACCGGTATAGGGATAAATGGTACCGACTAATGTACGAAAGGGGAGCGTACTGAGCCATAATGCGGCTATTACAATCAACAAACAGAGCAATACAGAGCGGGCGGAGCCATCCGGACCCGCTTTTTTGCACAGAAGCCAAAGCATGGGGACTGCGCTGGAATAGATGCCGAGCAATATCACGGCAGTATAGGCTCCTGCTAACAGCGGGGAGAGATTTGCCGCAAGCAGCAATGTGGGGATCGGGTGATCATACACTTGCGGCAGGTGCGCAAGCAGTGCCAAGTGCATGACAAGGATCGCCAGAACCAGAAAGAAACCGCCTACGGCTCCGCCCCAAACGGCAGAACGGTCGCTTTTGGCGGAAGATGCAAGGTGAAAGAGAAACGGAATGCAGATCACTGCCATATAGCCTGCGTACAAGATGCCGGAAAATGCCCAGTTGCTGCAGGAGCGCGGCAGTAAAGAAAGCAAAGCTTCGCTCTCGGAAAAAGGGACTGCCCCGCAAAGCAGGCTGCCACCGCCGATCAGTATGGAAAAAACAATGATAACGGGTCCGATGATGCCAATGATCTCTACCAGTTTTTGCAGACCGAGAAAAATGGTAAACAGACATACCCCGGACATGGCAAGGCGCCCGATATGGGCGGGAATACCGAAATATGCCGCGGCGGATTCCCCGGCACCGCCGATCATAATGGTATAACAGCCAAAAAGGAAACAGGTGAAAAAGAAATCATACGCTTTGCCCGCCACGTTTCCGCAGTAGTAGCAAAAAACAGAGCGGTCATCGGCAAAGGAAAGCTTTCTGCCGTCTTTCATCAATGTAATACCAAGCCACATAAACAGAAGCATGGAAAACAGGGCGCCAAACACACCTTTTTTACCGAAGGCGGTAAAAAATTGCAGGATCTCTTGACCGGTCGCGTAGCCGGAACCAATGCAAAAAGCGATATAGGCACCACCTAATTTCAAGACATCCAGACAAAAGGGTTTTAACTGCATGAAAGAGTCCCTCCTATTTCAGATACGGTGAGAGAAAAAAGATTTCCTGCAACAAAACAGTATGCGCTTTCGCGGCAGGATATGCACAGAGCCTGCCGGGAAGGGAAGATGCCGCATTTTCTGGACTTTTGTCTTTTTTTACAATATAATGAAAGAGAAAAAAAGAAAAAAAGGAGGTTGACAATGGAGGCGAACAACGAGAAAATAAAACAAGTTCCGCAGGAAGTATTCCAAACGGTGGACGCGGTCAAGCTTTTGGAGCAGGCAATTCCTTTTTTACAGATACAGATGGAGTATAGGTGCGCTCTGATGGAGATTGAAACGAAATTAAAGGTGCTGAATCAGGAATTTAATATGAATTTCAACAGAAATCCGTTTGAATCCATCAAGACAAGAATTAAAACGCCGATGAGCATTGTGGAAAAAATGAAACGGAAGGGATTCCCGATGACGGTGGAAAGCATCGATCAGAATTTGTCGGATATTGCGGGGATTCGTGTGATTTGTTCTTTCCCCGACGATATTTATACGTTGGCGGAGCTTTTGGTCAAACAAGATGACGTGCGTTTGGTAGAGAAAAAAGATTATATCCAAAATCCAAAGCCAAACGGGTACCGCAGCCTGCACCTGATCGTGGAGGTGCCTATCTTTTTATCGAAAGAAACGAAGCTGAAACGAGTGGAAGTGCAGTTCCGTACGATTGCGATGGATTTTTGGGCGAGTTTGGAGCATAAGGTAAAATACAAAAAGAATATTCGCAACCCGGAGATGATCTCTGCGGAATTGAAAGCATGCGCTGAAATTATTTCCGGTATGGACCGGCGTATGATGGAGATTCGCAACGAAATTGATCGGCTGGATTAAGGCGAAAGAGAAAGGTAACAAAAGAAAAATGGGTCAAGTGAAGATCAGAATGGCAAAAGAAGACGATTGCGCCAAATTTTTACGAATTTATGCGCCATATGTGACAGAAACGGCGATCACCTTTGAGTATGATGTGCCGACGCAGGCTGAATTTTTGAATAGAATCCGTTCTATTGCGGCGCAGTATCCTTACCTGGCGGCGGAAAAAGATGGGAAAATCATTGGCTATGCTTATGCGCACAGGTTTGCGGAAAGAGCTGCGTACGGTTGGGGTGCGGAATTATCTGTATACCTTCAAATGGGGGAAGAAAGAAGGGGAACGGGCAGCGCGCTTTACAGATGTTTGATAGAGCTGCTGAAACTGCAGGGCGTGAAGACGGTTTACGGCTGTGTGACCTATCCGAACGAAAACAGCGAAAGACTGCACGAGGCGATGGGATTTCGCCGTGTGGGTATAATGGAAAAAAGCGGTTTTAAATTGGGACAGTGGCGAGATGTTGTTTGGTTTGAAAAGCCGATTGGCGACAAACAGGCGGCGCCTGAAGCAATCCGCAACATCACAGAGAGCCCTTTTTCTAAAGTGGAAGAAATACTTGCAGCACAGGGTAAATAAAAAAGAAGATGACGAAAAAAGACAGGCGGTATCAGAAAAAAGCAGATACTGCCTGCTTTTTTTGCGCAAAAAAAACGGCGCAAAGGCAGACGGTTTTTACACAAGAAGGAAGAAAAAGAAAGGAGAAGTATGTGACCCCAAGTGTGATGGAAACGGTTTTTGTCGATGGGATAAGAAGTTTGCCGAAGGAAAAAAAGAAGTCGCCGACAGCCTTTGACAAAATATACGGACGGGACATGCTATATTTGTGTAAACAAAGGCAGTGACGGCGAGGAGGCTACAGGATATGGATTTATTACAAAAACAGGACGATAATTTATATAGCTATGGCGCAGAAACAAAGCTGGACGGACTGCCGCCCAACAGCAAGCAGATCGGCGGTGTGGACGAGAGTGTGCGGATCTATATGGAGGATTACGTCTATACATATTTACAGCAGTACGCAAAAAGTGCGGAAGGAAAAGAAAAAATGGCGGTGCTCACCGGACGGCATATGCAGATCGACGGAATGCAGACACTGATCATCAGCGGCGCGATACAGGCAAAAGGTGTGATCAGAGAGGCTGACGGACTGGAGTTTGGCGAAGATACGTGGGAATATATCGGCGAAGAATGTGAGAAATTTTTCCGAGGGCTGGAAATTGTCGGCTGGGCACATTTGCAGCCCGGTTTCGGCGCTTTTTTGACGGCGAAAGATGAAAAGTTACATCATGCCTATTTTACGGAAAAATGGCAGGTGCTGTTTGTATTTGATTATACGGAAAAAGCAGAGGCATTTTTTTTGGCGAATGAAAGTGGACAAGGGTTACGGCAGGCGAAAGGACACTTTATCTACTACGACAAAAATCAGGAAATGCAGGAATATATGCTGGAAAACAGAATGACAAAACCAAAAGAACCGCCGGTAAAGCAAAGACCGAGAAGCGGCAGAAAGCCTTCCGCACAGGAGAGAATGGACGCAGCACAGGAAATCAGAGAGGTATTGGAACGCAGAACAAAAGCGGCGGCGAAGGCAAGAAAAGAACGATACCGTATGCTGACCGGTGTCAGTGTCGGATTGTGTGTGATCTGTTTATGCATTGGAATGGCTCTGGCACACAGCTTTCAAAGGCTACAGGTATTAGAGGCGGAAATGACACAGATACAGGACGACTATACACTGCTGCAGGCGCAGCAGCAGACGCAGACAGAACAAAGCGCGCAGGTGTTTTTAACGCAGACGGAGCAAAGCCAAAATACGAAAGATGAGGATTTACAAGAAACGGCACAAAACGTGCAGGAAAACACCCAAAGCGGTATATGGCACACGGTAGAGGAAGGGGATAACCTGAATTATATCAGTACATTATACTATGGCAGCAACAGCGGGGTGGAAAAAATTATGGCGGCGAATGATATTTCGGACCCGAATAAAATTTACTGCGGTCAGGAACTGATGATTCCATAAAAAACAGGTCGCAGAAAGGCGACCTGTTATAAATGAAATTTGACATGCAGCACTTTGCCGATGATTTGCAGGCGAGATGCTTCCTGGGGGGAGAAATACAATGTTTCGTAAGCGGGGTTTTCCGGCTGGAGTATGATCAAAGGGGGTTTTTTGAGCACACGTTTTAGTGTGGCACTCTCTCCGTCGATCATGACAACGGCGATGTCCCCGCTTTCCACATCTTCCTGCTTGCGCACAAAGACGAGATCTCCGGAGTGTATCCTGGCATTGATCATGCTGTCGCCTTCTACACGCAGATAAAAATAAGAATGGGAATGCGAGATCTCTGAATGGGATACCGGCTCATAACCTTCCACATCTTCCATGGCAAACGTGGGGGAACCCGCGTGGATAGAGCCGATGATCGGGATCGAGATATAACTTTGGGTTTCCTCGATCGGATTTAGATATCCGCAGGTGGTCATCAATGTTTCATACGGTACCAGAGGAGAAGCAATCGCACGAAGCAGATCGGGAGAAGGCGGACGATCCAGACGCAGGTTCAGGTATTTCGACAGATAAGTACGATTGAAACCTGTCTTTTCCGCAAACTCCAGCGCGGTTACGCCATTCATTAGAGTTTCTAACTGGGCTTTGAACAGATTTTTTTGAAACATAGGCAAAGTATCCTTTCTTTTTTTTCTACGATATGGCTTTCTATCTTTATAGTATACCCAAAGTGTGAAAAAAATCAACAAAAATTAGAAAACATATAATAAAACATGAAAATAATTGACAATTTGAAGGAAACAGCGTAATATAAATCTCAAAAAGGCGAACTAATGTTCTATTTTATTAAAATTTTGTGGCGTGAAACAGCAAAGCAAAATATGAAAGGGGGAAACGGCATGGGACAAAAGGAAGCATATTTACAGCAGGCGATGAAAAGCGATTTGGGGCAAATGCGCTGCCGCCTGTTATATTGGGGTGGGGCGCTGGAAATTTGTAAGCGAAAGCAAGAGGAGATCAAAAAGCTGGAGCGGCTGCAGCAGGACGCGGTGCGGTTTGTGCAGGAGCCTGACGGGGAGCGATTGGGGGAAGCTTACCGAAAGCAGATACAGCGGATCTCGGAAGAAATCGAGCAGATCCTGGAAGAAAAAAGACAGATGGACTGCTGTATCGCAAGACTGGGGGCGGAAGAACAGAATTTTCTATATTTGCGGTATGAAAAAGGATACGGATATGAATACATTGCCATGAAACTGCATATGAGCCGCGCCAGCTGCTTTCGGTTAGGGAATAAAGCGGTGGAGGCTTTGTTGGAGCAGGAAGAAAAGAGGGAGAGAAAAGAGAATATGCAGGAATAGACGGAAGGCGGCGCATCATACACCTTGTGCTGCTTTTTTCAAAAAAAAACAAAACAGGACAGCAACAGAACTGAAACTTCGGCGCAAGGAGGAAGCAAGAGGGTCAGTTCTTTTTTTATTGCGGATTACGATGCGGAACAGGATCATATTGAGACTTTTTGAGACGGCGGACAGGTTACGATAACTTCAGCAAAAGAAAAAGAAAGGAGGGAAGATATGGGAAAGCAATTACGCCTGAGCCGACAGAGAGAAAAATTCTGTCGTGAAGTGGCGGGCGGGAAGCAACCGCGGCAGGCGGCTCTTTTGGCGGGGTATAAACGGCAGGATACAGCGGAGCAACTGATGCGGCAAGCAGAGATCCAAAAGAGAATCGACAGCATACAAAACGAAATGCGGCAACTGCCGCGCTGCCAGGCGGAGGAAAGCGAAAATGACCAAAATGTGGCAGATGAGATCGTTGGATTTTTGGCGGAAACCATGCGGGAAGGCGATGCCGATCTTCGTGTCAGAATCAAAGCGGCGGAACTGCTGAGCCGACAGCTGCCCAAAAGCGGGGAGCAAACCTACGGGAAAGTCATTATTGTGGACGATATTACCGAGGACATCTTTCCTTCGGAAGGGCAGGAGAAGAAATGACGGAAAAAATGATTTATCTGACAGATGTCATTGCGCCTGCATTTTACAGCGTACATCGCGATATGGCGGAGCAAAAATATATCCATTATTGGCTCAGAGGCGGCAGAGGAAGCGGAAAGTCGAGCTTTGCGGCGTTGGAGATCATATTGGGCATGATGCGCAGCGAAAACGCAAATGCGGTCGTGCTGCGAAAAGTTGCGGTCAATTTGCGGGACAGCGTGTTTGAACAACTGCGCTGGGCGATCGGACGGTTGGGATTGGAAGATCACTGGGAAAGCAGACTTTCACCGATGGAGCTGATACGCAGACAAACCGGACAGAAGATACTGTTTCGCGGCGCGGACGACCCCAGAAAAATCAAGTCGATCCGTTTTCTAAACGGCTATGCGAAGTATGTTTGGTATGAAGAAGCGGACGAATTTGCGGGCGTCGAGGAAATTGCTACGATCAATCAGAGCTTGCTGCGGGGCGGAGAGGAATTTTGTGTCTGCTATACTTACAATCCGCCGATACTGCGGGAAAACTGGATCAATCAGGAAGTGCAGAAGGTACGGGAGGACAGTTTGTTTCACAGCAGTACTTATTTGCAGATGCCAAGACAATGGCTCGGAGAAACATTCTTCCAAGAGGCGGAGTATGTGAAAAGGCAAAATCCCGAACGATACCGACATACTTATTTGGGTGAGGCGATCGGCAGCGGGGGAGAAATCTTTCGTAATTTATCCATTCGCAAAATTACACAGCGGGAAATCGATTCCTTTGAACACATCGCAAGAGGACTGGACTGGGGATACGCCGCAGACCCGCTGCATTATACCGTCAATCATTATGACAGCAGAAAACGAAAGCTCTATATTTTTGGGGAAATCAGAGGCTGTGGTATCAGCAATCGCGAAATCACAAGGCGAATCAAAGCGGAAAACAGGGAAAACGGTACTGTGGTGGCAGACAGCGCAGAACCGAAGTCGATTGCGGAACTATGTGAAGCGGGATTACATGTGATACCTGCCAAAAAAGGGCGTGACAGTGTGGCATACGGTATGAAATGGCTGAGGGATCTGGAGGAAATTGTGATCGATCCCAACCGATGCCCTTTTACCGCAAAGGAGTTTATGGGGTATGCTTTCTTGCAGGACAAAGAAGGCGGCTGGCGCGCGGAATATCCTGACCGCAACAACCATTCCATTGATGCGGTACGCTACAGCAGGCAAGACGATATGCGGCAGGTGTTTGTCAGATAGAAAGGAGAAAGATAACGTATGGTGGCTACAGGTAAGGAGAAAAGCAGGAAAAAAGCGTGGCAGGGCAGAGAAACACAATTTTTGCGGCTATTATTGGACGAGGGAATCTCCAACGAAAGACGCAGGAAGATGATAGAGGGGGAAAAGTATTTTGCCTGTCAACATGATGTTTTGGAGCGCGACTTACGAAGAAGGCAGGTAACACAGACCAAAAGACTGGACGACGGCAGTGAAACAGAAGAAATGGAGTGCTTTTACAACCCCAATCGCAGCAATTACCGCTGTGCGCACCCGTTTCACAAAATTTTGGTGACACAAAAGGCGGCTTATTTGGTCGGCAGAGAACCGACATTGTTAGTGAAGGGAAACAGCCCTACGGCAAAGCAGTTTACGGCAGAGTTGGAACAGTTCGCGGACAGTCATTTTAATGAGGTGCTGTATAACTGGATCATAGGCGCTTCCAACAAGGGCGTAGAGTATGTGCATATTTATTATGACAAAGACGGAAATTTGAATTACTGCATTGTGCCGGCGGAAGATGCGATCGTGCTTTACGACGAGGAGTCTGCGCAGGAAGAAATGACGGATTTTATCCGTATTTTACACTGCGATGTTTGGGAAAACGGCAGAAAATACTGCCGCAAAAAAGTAGAGTGGTGGACCGCATATGATGTGACATATTACACGGAAACGCAGGACGGCACATTCTGCAAGCAAAAGGACAGTCCTCATTGGAATATGAGTTGGCGGATAGATGGCTGTGAAGTGGAAAATCAGGCACACGGCTGGGGCAGGGTACCGTTTATCCCGTTGAAAAACAACGGGAGAGAAAGCACAGATCTGGAACAGATCAAAGGGCTGATCGATGCTTACGATATGGTCAGCAGTGAAGGGACCAATCAGCTTTTGGATCTGGTGGATCTGTATTGGGTGATTCAAGGATATGGCGGGGAAACGGCTTCCGCCATTGCCAGAAAATTGCAGATCAACAAGGCGGTACATATCAGCGACAGCGACGGCGGTGTGGAGGCGAAACAGGTGGAACTGCCGATGGACGGCAGGATCTCCTGGCTGAAAATGCTGCGAAAGGATATTTTCCACTTTGGCATGGGCGTGGACACGGACAGTGAGGATTGGTCAAAAGCACCCAGCGGTGTGGCACTGAAGATGCAATACGGGATGTTTCGCTTGAAGGTGGGAAGTATGATCCCCTACATCAAGGACGCGATCTGTCAGTTATGTGCTTTTGTGGCGGAGGATCTGGACAGAAAAGACGGCGGTCGTCGAAGGGAAGAAAAAATCCAGGTCATCTTAAATGAAAGCATGATGACAGACGATATGGAGATCATGGAAATTTTGACGCTTTCCAAAGATATGCTCAGTGAGGAAACGATTTTGAGCAAGCACCCGTTTGTGACAGATGTCAACAGCGAAATGCGTGCTTTGGCGCAGCAGAAAACACGGAAGGAGGAAATGGAAGATGAAAGTGGTACGCAAGCAGTACAGCAACACACGAAAACAGGCAACACAGAACGATGAGCCGGAAAGAGAAGGGCAGGAAGCGGATCTTCGGCAGGAGGAGATCTTGCAGCTGGAAGAAGAAAACAAAGCTTTACTGCAAGAGATGGAACAAATGGAGCAGATGTGCCTGCAGCGCTGCAAACAAATGGCGATGGAAATGGCGGTTAAAGAAGCGGGCGGCAAGAACGTAAAGGCGATTTTGGCACTGGCGGATACCGAAACAGCGCAGTATGACTACGAAAATGGTTTGCAGGGATTGGATCTGGAGAAAGTCAAGGCGGAAGCGCCCTATTTATTCCAGGAGGAGAAAAAGGTGCTTTCCGGTACGGGATTACAGAAAAACAAACGCACAGACGCGCAGCAAGACGCGACGATCGCCTTTCGTAAGGCTTTGACAAGAAGATAAGGAGGAGAGAAACGATATGAGTATCAATACATTGGACTATGCAAGTATTTTTATGCAGGAGTTGGACAGTCAGATGACAGAAAGCGCAACCAGCGGTTGGATGGAAGCGAATGCCGCACAGGTACAGTACCACGGCGGCGCGGAAGTAAAATTTCCGAAAATGCAGCTGAGCGGACTGGGAAACTATGACAGGGACAACGGCTTTGTGCAGGGGGCAGTGACACTGCGCTATGAAACCAGAGAACTGACACAGGACAGAGGCAGAACATTCCAGCTGGACGCAGTAGATGTGGACGAAACTAATTTTGCGGCGGTTGCAGGAAATGTGATGGGTGAGTTCCAAAGAACAAAAGTGATTCCGGAAATCGATGCTTACCGTTACAGCAAAATCGCTGAACTGGCGCAGGCGGCGGAAAAACAGAAAGACTATACCCCGACATCCGATACGATTTTGGAGGAGTTGATGGAGGATATTACTTCTATCAAGGATATTGTGGGGGACGGCTGTGAAATCGTCATCAGCATGAGTGCGAAAACAGCGGGTATGCTGGATCTGGCAAAGGGAAAAGAACATGTGATCGAAAGCGGAGAATTTGTGCAGGGGAAAGTCAAACTGCGTGTCAGAGAGATCGACGGCTGCCCGATCATTCGTGTGCCCTCTGCCAGATTTCAGACCAAATATGAATTTTTGGACGGCGTGACAGAGAGCAAGACCGAAGGCGGTTTTCAGCCAACTTCCGATGCGAAGCCGATCAACTGGATTATTGCGGTCAGACAGGCGCCGATCGCGGTATCCAAGACCGATGTGACCAGAATCTTTGATCCGATGCACAACCAGAACGCGAATGCATGGAAAATTGATTACAGAAAGTACCATGACCTGTGGATCACGGATAACGGCATGGAAGGAATACTGGTCAGCGTGGACCAGAGCGGCAATGTCTAAGCAGGAGATCCTGCACCTGACGGCGGAATTGTGCGGTGTGGAAGAAACGGATACTGCATGCGCTTTTGCGGTGGACAGGAGTATGGAGATGGTTTGTGCTTACTGCGGAATTGATGAAGTACCGGAAGGACTGAACGGGGTTTGCACGGCAATCGCGGTAGAACTGTTTCAAACGGAAGGCTTTGGAAAAGACGGCGGACGGATGGTGACACGAATCACCGAAGGCGATGTTGCGGTACAGTTTGCGGCAGTCAAGGAGCATTCTTACCATCTGCTGCAGGCATATCGCGAGGAGCTGAACCGATACCGAAACGCAAAGTGGTAAGAAAAGAGGCGAGGTTAGGTGCAAGATATACTGCAGGAAGCATACCGTGCGGCAAAAGAGGCGACGGAGCAATTATTCACACATTGCTGCACGGTTTGGACCTTTACGGAAAAGACAACGGAATACGGAGAAAAGGTTACGGAAAAAACCGAAGGGGAAACCTTTTACGGCAAACTGGTGATGCAGACAAAGCAGATGGAAGAAACACAGGGCATTTTTTCACAGGAAAAAGAGGGGTATTTCATTTACCCGACGGAAAAAGTGATCTTGCCCGGCAGTTTTTTACAGCTGCATATGTCGGATAACACGGAAGTTTGGCTGCATACGGGCGAAACGACGGAGTACCATACGCACAAGATCTGTCGTGTGAGATGGGAAAGAATACTGTGACCTAAAAAAGAAGGTGCAATATGACAACAGGAATATTGGAAGATTTGCGCCGCAGTGTCATCGCAGCTTTGGCAGCAGAAGCGTCGGTTTACGGGCAAAAAATACCGCAGAAGACGGCGCTTCCCTGCTACTGCGTATATCTGCGGCAGGCTAAGTGCAGCAAAAGATTGGGGAATCAAAGTTTTTTCTCGGTTGCGTTCTCGGTGCAATGTATTGCAAAAGAGGGAGCAGAGCAGAAAAAAGACAGCAAGGATATGGCGGAAAAAGCTTTGGAAAAACTGGAAACAGTGGGAGAAGAAACTTTATTTCGTGCTGTCAGCAGAAGCGTGGAAGAAACGGAAGACGGTTACTGCGTTTTGGCGGAATACGGTTTTTTGGCAAAACAGGACAGAGAGGACAGTCTGATGCAACAGCTGCACAGCAAAGAAGGGAGCTTGGTGCAAATTGAAGTGTGAATCGAAATTTACCAAAAAAGAATTATTGCAAAGCAAGACCTTTGGCTCGGATACGGCGATGGCGGTGTTGGAAGAAAACAGAACCTACACCCGCGCCGAAGCGGCAGAGGTGATCGAACAATATCGAAAGACAAGCAGAAAGAAGGAGGGATAATATGGCATTGGGCGGAGGTACTTTTCAGACACAAAACAAGGTGCTGCCGGGTGTGTATGTGAATTTTGTTTCACAGCCGAGCAGCATGATCACAATGGGAGAAAGAGGTACGGCTTGTCTGCTGTTTGACTGCGGATGGGGCGAAGAAGGCATGCAAAAAATCGAAGCGGCAGAGTTTCAGACGAAGGCAGAGCGTTTCTTCGGCTATAGTTACAATGCGGAGGAAACAAAAATCCTGCGTGAGATCTGCTGCGGGGCAAAAACACTACTGTGTTATCGTCCAAACGGCGGTGCAAAGGCGGAAGCAGACCTTGGTTTACTGCATGTGACAGCAAAATACAGCGGGTTAAGAGGCAACGACATTCGTATTAGCATTACGGAAAATGTCGATACGGAAAACGCGTTTGATGTCACGACATTTTTAGGAACCAAGGAAATGGACAGACAGACGATAAAAGACATTGCAGAACTGGAAGAAAACGACTTTGTCATCTTTTCCGGAGAAGGCGCACCGACGGCGGATGCAGGAAAGAGCTTAAGCGGCGGTACAAACGCTTCTTTAAACGGAGAAAACTACGAGGCATTTTTAGCAGAGGCGGAAAAGGAAACATTCCAAGCGCTTTGCTACGAAGGAGAAGATACACTGACAAAAGCGTTGTTCGCTGCATTTACCAAACGAATGCGTGATGAGCAGGGCGTGAAGTTTGTAACGGTTTTATATGACTATGCCGCAAATCACGAAGGTATCATCAATGTGAAAACTGATGCCAGACTGGTGCCGTGGGTCACCGGTATGAGCGCGGGCGCACAGGTAAACGAAAGCTTGACGAATCGGGAGTACAGCGGAGCGTATGAGATCTCGGCACCGATCAGTTCGCAGGAGGCAAAAGAGGCGATCCAGAACGGGCAGTTTGTATTCTATATGGACGCAAGCAGCTTGCGTGTGCTGCGGGACATTAACAGTTTTACCGATTTTGCAAGCGATAAGAACAGCACGTTTTCTTCCAACCGTGTGATGCGTGTTTTGGACGGAATCGCGAATGATGTGGCAACGGTATTCAGCAAATATTATTTGGGGAAACAAAGCAATCACGCGGACGGACGAAATTTGTTTCAGTCTGAGATCATTACTTACTGTGATGAATTACAGCAGATGGGAGCGATTGAGAATTTTTCCGCGGCGGACATTGTGGTGGAACAGGGCGCAGAAAAGCAGGACGTTGTGATCAGCTTGCAGGTGCAGCCCGTAGACGCAATGGAAAAATTATACATGCAGGTGGAAATTATTTAAAAGGAGATGAGGTTGAATGGCTTACTTGAAGGCAAAAGATACCATTGGCGGCGCGATGGGAACTTGTTTTGCAGTGGTGGACGGGCAGCGGCATGAGCTGATGCAGGTCAAAAACGTGGAAGCAACCGTCAGCAAAACCAAAACGGAATTGCCGATTCTGGGATTGACTGCAAAACAGTACAAAAGCGGTGGCTGGAAGGGAAAAGGCAGTATGCAGGCATACTATGTATCCAGTTTGTTTCGGGAAATCATGCTGGAGTACATGAAAGACGGCAAGGATACCTATTTCGAATTGATGGTCACCAATGAAGACCCCGCAAGCGGTGTGGGACGACAGACGGTATTGCTAAAAGACGTCAATATCGATGAAATGACTCTGACCAAACTGGACGTGGAAAGCTCCGCCTTGGAGGAAACGCTGGCGTTTACCTTCAGCGATGCGGAACTTTTGGAAAGCTTTTCTTTCTAACGCAAAGGAGGCAGGCGCACAATGGACGAAAGTGTTTTTTACAAGGAAAACTGTGTGGAAGAAACGCAAAGGGAAGTAGTGTTAGACAAAGACAGCGGCAAAACATGGCTAATTCGACCGATGAGCTTTCTGGAAGCGGAAGAAATCAGAAAAAGTGTCGGAGCAGACAGCGAAAGATACGAAAGCTTACTGTTAGCAAGAAGTGTGACAGAGCCGGATCTGAAGAATGTCGCATTGCAGCAGCAATGCCACACAGTCGGGGAAGAAGAAACTTTACTGGCGCTTTTGTCAGCGGGGCAATACGAAACATTGAAAGAAGCGGTAGAAGTATTCAACAGTTAAACGGCGGAAAGGAGGGCGCCGCATAACGACATTTTTTGCAGATGCGGCAGAATAAAAAAATGTACGGAATCTATTTCAAACAGGGGAAGGACCAGATTTTATTCCCCGTGGCGCCTGCCAGTATTACCATCAAGACCGGAAACAGCAATCAGGTAGTGGAGTTGGTAAGCCTGGGGCAGGTCAATTTGATGAAAAAAATCGGACTGCGGGAAATCTCATTTACTGTGCTGCTTCCTTATCGAAAAAGGGGGTATATGCTGACGGAAAAAGGCGTTTTGCCGCCGCCGTACGAATATCTGGAAAAAATCAGGCAGATGAAGGAATCCTGTCTGCCTGTAACGCTTTTGATTTGCAGGCAGTTAGCGGACGGCAGCAGATTATTCGACGAAAACATTGATATGTGCATCGAGGAGTATCGTGTGACAGAGCAGGCAGGAGAACAAGGCGATTTTTGGCTGGAGATCCATCTGAAGGAATACCGGAAGATACAAAGTACGGTATATCAGCTTTCCGAAAATGACGGAAGCGTAACACTGAAAGAAGAAGCACAAAACAGCAGCAGCCGTCAGACAGAAAAAACATATACGGTAAAATCGGGGGACAGCCTTTGGCTGATTGCGAAAACACAGCTGGGAGATGGCAGTTTATACCGCAAATTGGCAGAACAAAACGGAATCACAAATCCGAATCTGATTTATCCCGGGCAGGTTTTGGTACTGAAGGGGTGAAAAGAAATGCAGATACGATGTTGGATCCAAAGCGGTACAAAGGTCTATGATGTGACGAATCTTCTGGTTGGTGAGGTGGTGTTGGCCTCTGATGTGACAGGCGGCGCCGGCAGTTTGGTGTTTTCGGTGATCAAGGACGGGGTGATCAGTTTTCTGGAAGGGGATCAGGTCACGTTTCAAGTCGAGGACGAGTGTGTGTTTGTGGGCTGGGTCATGAAAAAAGAAAGAGAGGAAGCACAGATCATTACGGTGACCGCTTACGACCAGATGTATTATTTGGCAAAAAATGAAACCAGCCTGATCT
The DNA here is from genome assembly GCA_944383855.1 of uncultured Lachnospiraceae bacterium. Classification (GTDB taxonomy): domain Bacteria; phylum Bacillota; class Clostridia; order Lachnospirales; family Anaerotignaceae; genus CALWRB01. Next base: position 11,910 of record CALWRB010000018.1, on the reverse strand, counting down.
ACCAGAACAAAACGGCGAGCGATTTGCTGCGCATGATCGCACAGGAATATGAAATGCAGCTGGGTGAGGTCAGCGAAAGCGGTTGGGTGATCGCGCAAAGGATCGAAGAAGGACAAAGTTTATTGGATATTTTGCTGAACGCCTTGGAACTGACGCAAGAGGCGAGTGGAAAAGAGTTTTTTCTTTACGATACGGCAGGGAAATTAACGCTAAAAGAACGGAGTGAACTGGTGCGCAATGTGGCACTTCGCTGTGACGGTACGATCAGCGGATACCACTACAAAACGGATATCAGTGAGGATACCTATAACTGTGTGGTGTTTTTCCAAGCGGGATATTTGGAAAATGAGAGGCTTTCCTGGAAGGCGGAACGATCGGAAGATATTGCAAGGTGGGGAAGGCTGCAGTATTACAAAAGAATGGATCACAAGCTGAATACAGCACAGTTAAAAGAAATGGCAGAACAGATACTGCGGGAAAAATCCAGAGTCGTCAAGGAATTGACGGTGGAAAATATCAACAGCGACAGCAGGCTGCGCGCAGGAGAGTCTGTTTATCTGGAGATCACGGATTTGGCGGAAATCAGTTTGCAGCAGTTTTGCTTGATCGAAAGATGCGAAACGCATTATGCAGACGGCAAATGCACCAATCGGCTGAAAATCAGAATCGAGGAGTGAAGATAAAATGGAATTGATACGGTTTTTATATGCAGAACAAGAAGCTCTGCCGGAACAGGAGATCATAGTTTCCAAGCGGTTTCAAGATGAAAACGGTCCTGTAGCATGGCAAATTACAGCCATTGGCGCAAAACAATGGCGTTCACTTTCTATGCGAAAGGACAAATGGTCGGCTCTGGCGGCTTGCTGTGTCACAAGACCCAACTTGCAAGATAAAAAATTGCAGGAAAGTTATGGGGCAAAAGAGGAAACGGAGCTGCTCAAACGAATGCTCCGTGCGGGAGAATATCTTTTTTTGCTGGAAAAAGTCAAAGAAATCAACGGGTTTCAAAAACGGAGAGAGCGCTTATATCGTAAAGCAAAAAACTGATCGAGGAGGGCATAGATGATGCGGACTATGCCTGCTATGCCCTCCTGCATTTTGGGATCCGTCCAATCGTTTGGGCGGAAATGACAGAGGCGGAGCGCATGTTTCTTTGCGCCGCGATCGATCTGCAAAACGCTGAGAAAAAAAGCCATTGAGGAAAAAGAAGGTGAGAAATATGGATTGGATCGAAAGATGGAAGGCGCTTTGGGAGGAAGAAAGCAGAGAAAACCCTTTCTTCGCGTCTTTTTCGACGTATGAGGAAGAAAAAGAAGAACCTGCTCTTTTTCCCGCGCAAAAAGAAGTGATGCAAGCGTATTCGAAAAAGAAGGAAACGCAGGACGTAAATGGCGAAAATACGCAGGAAAGAAAAGATATTTTTTCGCCGAAAGAGGAGCAAAAGGCGAATACTTTTGCAAAAAGCGCAAACAGGATACAGCAAGTTATGCAAACGCAGTACATACAAGAAAAACCGATCCATGTTCCGGCGGGCGGAACGATTTTCCGCTTGGATAATGCGCAAACTGAGGGGCAAAAGCGACAGAGCGAAGCGATATTTTTGCCGCAGGACAGAGGGGATTCGCAAAACCGGGTACCGCTTTCGGTGCAGCAGGCAGATGCGGCAGAACCGGCATGGACGGAAAAATTATTGGAGATGTTGGCGGGCTTACAGAACACGGAAGGTACGCAGCAAGTCAGCATTCAAATCGGGCAGGTCAGAGAAACTGCGGATGTGGATAAAATCATGGAAACACTGACTAAAAAACTTTGGGACGCAAGAAATTGCAGTGGAAAAAAGCGAAGGGGCAGGTAAAAAACGATGATGGATATCATTAAGGCTTTGGCAGCGGATGTGATGGAAACAGAAAGCAAGGCGGAAATCGCTGTAGGCACCGTGACATCGACACAGCCGTTATGTGTGAAGCTGGAAAACAATTTGGAACTGACGGAACAATTTTTATGGCAGACTGCTGCGGTTTCTGTACGGGAGGAAACGGGACAGATGACATTTCACGGAGAAACGGGGCAGTTTCAAATCCAACAGGATAATCGGCTTTCTGTAGGGGAACGCGTGGTGCTGGCAAAGCAGAAAGACGGACAGCACTATATTATTTTAGACAGATTGCAGGAAAAGGGGTGGTAGCGCATGGGAATGACACCCACGCAAGGCGCGATCTCAATGATGCAGGCGGTTTTTGAAGGGGCAGAGCCTTCTTTGACATACCGTTTGTCGGAGGAGAAAAAAGAAGTGCGCGGACAGACCGACGGTATGGAAGCGCTCGAGCAGGCTTTAAAAAAGCGACTTTTGACACAACGTTACCGATTTGCCATTTATGATGATTCTTATGGCTTGGAAACGGAGGACTTGATCGGTGCGGCAAAGGAATATGCGATACCTGAACTGAAAAGAAGAATAGAAGAAACACTCTTACAAGACGATCGGGTCAAGGCAGTGACGGAAGTAACGATCACACAGGGAAAAGACAGTCTGACAGCAATATGTACGCTGGAAACTGTCTACGGAACAATGCAGGCAGAAAGGACGGTGGAAATCTGAATGTTTGAAAGCTATGAAACACTGATGGAACAAAAACTTGCACAGATCAGCGACAAAAGAGATCGAAGGCAGGGCAGTCTGATCTATGACGCACTGGCACCGAATGCGGCAGAAACAGCGGCTTTTTATGCAGATTTGAGTTTTTTGGAAGATCGCAGCTACGCGGACAGCGCAACGGGAGAGGATCTGAGCAGAAGATGCGCGGAAAGAGGCATATTCCGCAAAGCGGCTACCAATGCCGTATGGTTGGGACAGTTTCAAGATGCGCAGGGAAATGGGTATGATGTGCCGATCGGCAGCCGTTTTTTTCTCAATGAGATGGGATACTGTGTGAGAGCACAAAGAGGCGAAGGCTTGTATGAACTGACTTGCGAAACAGCGGGAGAAGCGGGCAATGATTTTTTGGGCGCACTGCTGCCGTTGGAATATATGGAAGGATTGGCAAAAGCGGAACTGACGGAACTGTTGGAAGAAGGAAATGATGAAGAAGCGGACGATGTGCTGCGCAAACGCTATCTGGACAGTTTGCAGGCGGACGCATTTGGCGGGAATGTCGCGGATTATAAAAGCAAAATGGAGGCACTGGAAGATGTCGGCGGCGTGAAAGTCTATCCTGTCTATTATGGCGGGGGAACCGTGCGTCTTGTGGTACTGGATCGAAGTTGGGATTCCCCTTCTGAAGAGTTGCTGGAAAAACTGCAAGAAGAAGTGGATCCGCAAAGCGAAGGAAAGGGATACGGCTTTGCGCCGATCGGACATAAGGTAACGGTAGAAGGCGCCGAGGAGAAGGTTTGCGGTCTTTCTTTACAAATTTTGACGCAAGAGGGACAAATCGCATCGGATCTGACAGAAAAGATCAGCCAAGCGGCGGAGGAATACCTCTTGTCTTTGCGTAAGGAATGGGCAGCTTCGGAAAAACTGATCGTCAGAAGAAGCCATCTGGAGAGCAGATTATTGGAAATCAGTGGGATACTGGATATTTCCTCTTGCTATATCAACGGACAGGAAACCAATGAAATTTTGACGGCAGACCAGATCCCTGTTTTGGGACAGGTGGAGGTGAGCGTAGGCGATGGACAGCAAACAACGCTTTGAAAAACATTTGCCCCACTTTTTGACGGAGTACGCGGAGTTTTCCGCATTGGCGGAAATCGAAGGAGAAATTTTGGAACAGGAAGCGGCTGGTGTAAAGGCATTAGACGCAAATCAGTGGATCGAAACGGCAAACAGAAGCGGTCTGCTGCGCCGGGCGAATATGTTGGGGATCCAAGCGGAGGAAGAAGAAACGGAAGCGCTGCGGGAAAGGATCTTTTATTTATGGCGCAGCAGAAGCCCTTATACTTATTACAGTATTTTGGAATGGCTACAAGAAAGCTGCGGTCAAACGCAGGTGGATATGATCGTAGAGCCTTCCCATTACCGCGTGACGGTAAAACTGGAGATCCCTGTGCAAAAAATGAAGGAAGATCTGGAAAAAAAGCTGCGCGGTATGATCCCCGCCAATATGCTGTTATATATCGGTATTCAGTGGAATTCCCACGCAAAGCTGAATGCCTATACCCATGGAAGTTTTACAGAAAGAGGCTTTACTTACGGCGAAATGGCAACGCGGGTGTTGGAAGAAGCGACAGAGGCAAATGAAGAATGAAAAAAACGGAATTTGTGAGAGAAAAAGAAAACAAATTCCGTTTTCTTTTGAAAAAACCTTGCTTGCAAGCGGCTTTTGTGGTAGAATAGCATAGCAATAGAAGCGATTATTCCGAAAGGATCAAAATACAGGAGGTATTTCAATGACAACGATCAGTTATGTATTATCCGCAGTGCTTTTGGTTTTGGCAGTGCTTTTGTGTATTATCATTTTGCTGCAGAAAAAGCGTTCCGCAGGTTTGGGTGCCGTAAGTGGTGCTTCCAGCGGTGATTCCTACTGGAGCAAAAACAAAGGCAATTCTATGGAAGGTGCGCTGGAAAGATATACCAAAATCGGCGGCGCATTGTTTATGATCATTGCGTTTATCATAAACCTGATTGGCTGATGCATGAGGAGCATCCTGCTTAAAAAGCGGGGTGCTTTTTTTCTACTGAAACAGAATGAAGAAGCAAGCAGGAAGAGAGGCGAAGAAAAATGGACGCAGGCAGAGAAGAAAAGAAAGAAAAATTGTTACAGTTTTTGGAAAGTGACGGCTATGTGCCGATGAAGCGTAAAGATATTCGTGGCATTCTTCAGGTTCGTGCAGAGGATCAGAGCCTGTTTGAGGATTTGATCGAGGAAGGCAAGCGGGAAGGCAAAATCATAGAAACCAAACGTGGGAAGCTGATGAGCCCGAAAGCCGCGCAGATGTATATTGGCTCTTTTCATGCGCATGCCAAGGGATTTGGATTTGTGACACCGGAAGAAGGCGGGGCAGATGTGTTTATCCCTGCCGGAGAAACCAACGGTGCGATGCAGAAGGACAGGGTGCTGTATAAACTGCTTCGAGCCGGCAGCAAGGACAAACGTGCGGAAGGCGTTGTGATCCGTGTACTGGAAAGAGGAATGCATCAGGTAGTAGGGATCTATGAACAAAAGAAGGATTTTGGTTTTGTCACCGCGGACGACAAAAAGATCACGCAGGATATTTTTATCCCGGCAAACTGCAATAAAGGGGCAGTCAGCGGGCATAAAGTGGTGGTAGAGATCACTGACTACGGCGATGAGCGCAGAAATCCGGAAGGAAAAGTGGTAGAGATCTTGGGGCATGTAAATGACCCCGGTGTGGATATTCTTTCCGTGATCCGTATGTATGAGCTGCCTGTGGAGTTTCCGGAGGAAGTATATCAGCAGGTAGAACAGGTGGAAACAAGCGTTGCCGCACAGGAGTTAGAAGGCAGACTGGATCTGAGAGATGAGCTTACGATCACGATTGACGGGGCGGACGCAAAAGATTTGGACGATGCGGTTTCTTTGCAAAAAATGGAAAACGGACATTACCGTCTAGGTGTACACATTGCAGATGTCAGCCATTATGTGAAAGAAAATACACCGTTAGATCAGGAGGCATACCACAGGGGTACCAGTGTATATCTGGTGGACCGCGTGATACCGATGCTGCCGCATAAGCTTTCCAACGGTATCTGTTCACTAAATCCCGATGAGGACAGGCTGACGTTAAGCTGTATCATGGAGATCGACGAAAAAGGAAAGGTTGTGGACCATGAAATACAGGAAAGCGTGATCCATTCCGATTTTCGTATGACATATGATGCGGTCAGAGAGATTTTGGAGGACCAAACACCTGCGCTGTTGGAGCAATATGCGCCGATCGTACCGATGTTGACGCAAATGAATGAACTGCGCCGGATTTTATGGGAAAAACGGAAAAAACGCGGTTCGGTCAATTTCGATTTGCCGGAAGCGAAGATCATACTGGACGAAAACGGTAAGCCGCTTGACATCAAGCCGTATGAAAGAAGCATCAGCACGAATATGATCGAGGAATTTATGCTGGTGTGCAATGAAACCGTTGCCGAAACCTTCTTCTGGCAGGAGATTCCGTTCATGTACCGTACACATGAAGAACCCGATGAGGAAAAATTGGAAAAACTGGAGCAGTTTTTGCGTGGATTCGGTTACTATATGCGAAAAAAAGACGGCGAGATCCACCCGAAAGAGATCCAGAAGATCTTGCAGCAGACAGAAGGCACAGAGGAGGAACGTATCATTACCCGTGTGGTGCTGCGCAGTATGATGCAGGCGCGCTATATGGCAGAGAATCTGGGGCACTTCGGTTTGGCGGCAAAATATTACTGCCATTTCACCTCTCCCATTCGGCGTTATCCCGATTTGGAAATCCATCGTATGATCAAGAAGTTTTTGCACGGAGAGCTGACGGAAAAAGCAATGCAGAAGTATCGCAAAAAAATGCCCGAGTGGGCGAAGCACTGCTCTTTGCGCGAAAGAGTGGCGGAGAGTGCAGAACGTGATACAGACGAGTTGAAAAAAGTGCAATATATGGAGGATAAAGTCGGCGAAGTTTATACCGGCATTGTCAGCGGTGTGACGAACTGGGGCATTTATGTAGAGCTGCCGAATACGGTCGAGGGCATGGTCGCATTATCCCAGCTGGGAGATGATTACTATGTATTTGACGAAACCAAACAGTTGGTTTACGGACGTAAAACAGGCAAAACTTTTACGCTGGGGGATAAATTGCAGGTTATGGTCGCGAAAGTTTCCAGAGAATTTGGCACGATTGACTTTGACTTGGTACAAGAAGCGTGACACATTGTTTTTTCAATCCATAAAACAATAAATAAAAAAGGAATCTCGTTTGCTTGAAAAAAGCGGCTGAGATTCCTTTTTTTGATAAAAAGTCAGGAAAATATAAAATTCACATCAACTTCTGATTTGACCGTTGCCATAGATAATATATTTCGTGGTCGTCAATTCTTTTAACCCCATGGGTCCTCTGGCGTGCAGCTTTTGTGTGCTGATGCCGATTTCCGCACCAAAGCCGAATTGTCCGCCGTCGGTAAAGCGGGTGGAAGCATTGACATAGACCGCAGCGGCGTCTACCTCGTTCAAAAAGCGCTGTGCATTGGTATAGTTTTCCGTCACAATGGCTTCGGAATGTCCGGTGGTATATTTACGGATATGCGCAATGGCTTCGTCTATATTTTTCACGACTTTCGTTGCCAGAATGTAATCTTCATATTCGGTCGCCCAGTCTTCTTCCGTTGCGGCAACCGCATCGTGAAATAACGAACGGGTCGCTTCATCTCCGCGGATCTCCACGGTTTTTTCCTGCAACAGACGGCACATCTCAGGCAGAAATTTTTCTGCAATGGCTTCGTGTACCAGAAGGCTTTCGCAGGCATTGCAGACGCCGGGACGCTGTGTTTTTGCATTCAGGACAATGGGGATCGCTTTTTCAAGATCTGCACTTTCGTCCACATAGATATGGCAGTTGCCGATACCTGTCTGAATAACGGGAACAGTGCTGTTTTCCACCACCGAACGGATCAGTCCCGCGCCGCCTCTGGGAATCAGTACGTCCAGATAGCCGTTCAGACGCATCATGGCATTGGCGGTTTCTCTGGAAGTGTCGGAAACGATCTGCACAAAATCCGCGGGCAGACCCATACCTTCTAACGTGCTGCGGAATACGGAAACAATGGCTTGATTGGAACCGAAGGCTTCTTTTCCGCCGCGCAGGATCACAGCGCTGCCTGCCTTCAGGCAAAGACCGAAAGCATCTGCGGTCACGTTGGGTCTTGCTTCAAAGATGATGCCGATGACACCCATCGGAACGGTTTTTTTGCCGATGATCAGACCGTTTTCCATCGTATGCATACTGAGCACTTCCCCAACGGGGTCAGCAAGTGCGGCAACCTGCTTGAGTCCGTCCGCCATATCGCAGATGCGTTTATGGTTTAATTGCAGACGGTCGATGAAGGCGCCTTTGATGCCTGCGGCGATCGCGGAAGATACATCTGACGCATTGGCGTGCAATATTTCTTCTTCTGCCGCTAATAACGCATCTGCACAGGCAAGCAGGATCTGATTTTTCTGCGCGCTGCCCATGACGGATAATGTGACGGCGGCTTCTTTCGCGCGTTTCCCCATTTCTTCCATTGTGTTCATTTCGAATCCCTCCAAATCCATTCCGATTCTGTAATGATGCTTTCCAATATCAAATCATGTGCTTCAATAGGCAAAGGCGTTTCAGAAAGCTGACAATGAAAGCCGATGCCAATGGTATGAAAGCCATGCTTTTGTTCCAAATAAGTGTCATAGTAACCACCACCGTAGCCAAAACGGTGACAGCTGCGGTCGAATACGCTGCCGGGAACGATAAACAGATCGCCTGCCTGCGGCAAAATCGCTTTTTCCGGTGTGTGCGGCGGTTCTTTTACACCGAAACGCCCTGTTTTTAATTCTGCAAAGCTTTGAATCGGCACAAAATACATTTGCCGTTCGGGCAAGGAAACGGGCAGTGCCACGGTTTTTCCTTCCGAAAGCGCCTGCGCAAGAAAGGGGGAAGTGATCACCTCAGAGCGCATCTCAAAATAGCTGAAGATCTGCTTCGCCTGTCGGTACAGGGGGCTTTGGTAGAGCTGTTGCATGATCCGCCTGCTTTTTTCCTCTCTTTGTTCCAAGGAGAGAAGGTCACGTTTGGCTAAACTGATTTTACGAATTTCCTGTTTCATATTTGTAACCCCGCAATCAAGCAAATTGTCGCAATGGCACCGCAGAGGGAGCAAAAATAAGTCAGTCCGATTTTTCTGCTGCCGATGGCTTGTAACATAATATACCACACTCCGCCGAAAAGTACAATTTCCCCAAGCAAACAACAAAAAGAAATTACGGTGTATCCGTCCGACCAAAGCAGTAAAAGGCAGAGTAAAACAGCGCAAAGCGGCAGTAAAAGCGTTTCTGTTACGTTTCGGTAAATAGGTCGTGCATTTTCCCCGTCAACGGAAAAGTTTCCCGCCAACAAAAATAACCCCGGCAGGCACCAACCTGCCAAAGCGCCGCTGAGGAGTCTACGAAGCGCTGTACTTTGCCATAGTCCAAGGTAACTGCCGGCGCCGTCTATGGCAAGCGGCAGGATACAGATGACGATGCAAAGAGCCTGCGGCAGGGAAAACGGTCGGCTGCCGTTTTGTCGTTTGCGCAGAAACAAAAAGCAAGTGCCGATGAAAATACTGAGGTAAATGCCGGTGCATCTGGCACACCAGCTAAGCAAAGTGCCATGGGCGTATAAAGTACGTTCCGCCATCTGATGACAGACGGCGGAACCGAAAAAATCAAATATCATATGCATAGTGCGTCACCTTTAGTGCGCCGTTTTTAATAGTAGAACGGAACTGCGCTTGCGGCAAAGCCGAATAAGCCGGCTGCAACACAGCAAAGCAAGGACAGTACCAACAGTACCACACTGACGGTGATCATGGTTTTACCGAAAGAACGATAGTCGGCAACAGGGCTTTTCATCAAGATGATACCGCCGATCAAACCGACCAGAGGACCGATACCGCCTGTAATGATGATCAGTACGATGATCAGCACCTTTAAGGCAGGGTGCAGAGTTTGCTCTGTTGCAGAAGAACTCTGATCTCTGTATTCGGTGTAGGAATAGCTGTAGGAAGTGCCTCTTTGCTGTTCCGACTGACCGGAAGAAGTCTGGTAACTTGTGTTGGTGTTTTCGTTCAAAGTTTTTCTGCATTCTCCGTCAATGATGTCGGGGGTAGGGCTGGTTTTTCCGCAAACGGGGCAGCCTTGTGTTTCGTCTTCTATTTTTCTGCCGCAATTTGGACAATAACTCATATAGTATGCCTCCTTAAAATTCTATGGGGGTTCTTCCGTTTTTTGATATCGTGCCGATAGCTTTTTACAGCAGAACGGTTCCCGCAAGTGTCTGGTTTTTGTTAAAAAATATAATCGGCAAGAGAGGAAATCGTGCTTTAATACGCGCCAAAGCAGGTGCCGATATCTTTGCCGTCTAAAATTTCGTGGATCACATCAGGTTGATCGCTTGCCGCGATCACCATACGGATTCCCGCTTCCTCGCACATTTTTCCTGCCTGCAGCTTCGTTTGCATACCGCCGACGCTGAAGGTGGAGCCTGCTTCGCCTGCCATAGCTTCGATGTCGGGAGTGATTTTTTCCACATGGCTGATGCGCTTGGCATCACTGTAGAGTTTCGGATTTTTGTCATACAGCGCATCGATATCCGTCAAAAGGATCAAAAGATCCGCACCGATGATGTCCGCGACCAATGCGGAAAGTCTGTCGTTGTCGGAAAATTCGATCTCGTAAGTAGAAATGGTATCGTTTGCGTTGACAATGGGGATCACACCCAGCTCCAACAGTGTCAGAAAAGTATTGATCGTATTTTCTCTACGCTTTGGGGTACCGACTTCTTCCTTAGTCAGAAGCACCTGTGCCACTGTTTGGTTGTACTGATTGAAAAAATTCTGATAAATCTGCATCAAGACAGCTTGACCGACAGCCGCAGCCGCCTGTTTTTCCTTGATCACGGTAGGGCGTTTGGGCATTGCCATACGCACGGCGCCTACACCGATGGCACCTGAGGTGACCAGAACGACTTCTCTGCCTTGGTTTCGCAGATCGCTGAGCATCCATGCCAAGGATTCGATGCGTTTTAAATTCAGCTTCCCGTTGGGATAAGTAATGGTGGAAGTGCCTACTTTTACAACGATCCGCTTGCTGCTTTTCAATGCTTCTCTCACAGAGATTGCCTCCTTCTTTCGTTTCTGCTTACAGTATACTACACTTTCCGCCGGGAAAAAAGATATTTTTCGGTACGCAATAAATTTGTAAGTAATGAAAAGAAAAAGATAAGTTTTGTAACAGGATTGTCATTTGATTTTATGCGTGTTTGTGGTATAATGAACTGCGGCATAAAATAAACGCGTTCAAAAAACGCCTTGATGTGTGCCCAAAAAAGGACCTATCCACAAAAAAAGGAGGTGGTACCATGGCGAAGGAAAAAACTTCCAAGCTGATCGCGCAGAATAAAAAAGCGTATCACGATTATTTCATCGAGGAAACCTTTCAAGCCGGCATCAGCCTGTCAGGCACAGAGGTGAAAAGCCTGCGTGCGGGCAAGTGCAGCCTGAAGGAAAGTTATATCCGCATTGAAAACGGAGAAGCTTTTATTTATAATATGCATATCAGCCCCTATGAACAGGGAAATATCTTTAATAAAGAGCCGATGCGTACCCGCCGCCTCTTGCTGCATAAAGTGCAGATCAGAAAGTTGGACGCACAGGTGCGTGCGGCAGGGTATACCGTGGTGCCGTTAAAGGTATATTTTGACCGTGGGTTGGTAAAAGTGGATATTGCCTTGGCAAAAGGCAAGAAACTGTATGACAAACGCGAAACCATTGCGAAAAACGATATGCGCCGCGCGGCAGAAAAAGAATTTAAGATCAGAAATCTTACTTTATGACCGTATTGTCCGGTCACACTCTGGGGATGTAAAGGTTTCGACGGGGATCTTGAAAGCAGAGATAGCCATCCGCAGCCCGGTGAACTGCGTCAACAAGCCGGAAACTTTCTAAAAAGAAACGACAACAATAAATTAGCATACGCTGCCTAATTGCGGCAGTCGTCGACCCAAAGTCACCCGCTGCTTTGGTGTTCGGCGTCGACCTTGCGGGGCACTTTCTTATGTAAGCTTTGCCATAAGAAAAGATCTATGAAGCTACCGACAGACACAGCCTGTCCTTCGGAAAAGAAGAAAAAGAATGATAAAAGACGGACTGTGATGGGAGAAGTTCTTACAGATGGGTTTTCGGACAGGGGT
>CALWRB010000017.1 GCA_944383855.1 uncultured Lachnospiraceae bacterium | reverse complement strand
AATTCAATTAAAAACAGGAGTGGCGCCGCTCACGCTACGCCACTCCACTTGAAAATCAAATATTATCCTCGTAAGAACGCTTTTTTGTGCTGTCCGTACAATCTGGTTCAGTTCATCAAAGGAAAGGCGCTTTTTTTGACATTCTGCCTTTTATTTTTTGGGGGATAAAAAAAAAGCGTTTGCATCTGCAAACGCCTTTTTGTTTGGTTCGGGAAAAAATTACTTAATTGTAACTTTAGCGCCAACTTCTTCCAGTTTTGCTTTGATTGCTTCAGCATCTTCTTTGGAAGCCTGCTCTTTGAGCATCTTAGGAGCGCCGTCAACAACTTCTTTTGCTTCTTTCAGACCCAGACCTGTTACTTCACGAACAACTTTGATTACTTTGATCTTTTCAGCGCCAACTTCTGTCAGTTCAACGTCGAATTCTGTCTTTTCTTCTTCAGCTGCTGCTGCTGCGGGGCCAGCTACTACTGCTACGCCTGCTGCTGCGGATACGCCGAATTCTTCTTCTGCTGCCTTTACCAGGTCATTCAATTCCAATACAGTCAGTTCTTTTACTGCTGCGATGATTTCTTCGATTGTCAGTTTTGCCATTTCAAAGCACCTCCGATAAAATGATTTGTTATTTTCTGAATTGTCCAATGATATTGCGTTATTTCGTTACTGCGCAAAATTTTTATTATTCTGCTGCTGCATCCTTCTTTGCGATCTGATCGATCACGCGAGCGAAGGAAGACATCGGGCTCTTGAAGCTGCCCAACAGTTTGGAAAGCAGTACTTCTCTGGAAGGAATGTCAGCGATCAGCTTCATGCCTGCCGCATCATAAGTAACGCCTTCTACTACACCGGCTTTGAATTCCAGTTCTTTCATGTCTTTTGCAGCCTTGTTCAGGATACCTGCTGCTGTAGTTGCATCGCCATAGCTGAATGCGAATGCGCTGGGGCCAGCCAAGTATTCATCCAGACCTTCAAACTGTGTGCCCTGGATTGCGAAGTGAACCATTGTGTTCTTATAAACTTTATAATCCACACCTGCTTCTCTGAGCTGTTTTCTCAGTACAGTATCCTGTTCTACTGTCAGACCTCTTGCGTCAACGATGACTACGGAAGCTGCTCTGTCCAGCTTTTCCTTAATTTCGTTTACAACGACCTGCTTCTGTTCGATTTTTGCCATCTTCGTCTACACCTCCTTAAATCTTTGGATCTGCCGTTTTTTCGCTCCAATGATATACAAAATGCCTCTTTGTCATAGACAAAGAGGCATGAAGGCTCATTTTCGAGTGTTTTCCTCGGCAGGATTTACGCTTACGCACCTGCTGTCTACGGCAATCTGTTATTCTGTTTTCACAGCTTATTTATTATACCGCACAAATAAGCCTTTGTCAATCTTTTTTTATTCTGTGATCTTTGCAGGATTTACCTTCACGCCGGGACCCATTGTGCTTGTCAACACAACGCTCTTCAGGTACTGACCTTTTGCAGCGGAGGGTTTTGCTTTGAGCACAGCGCTCATCAGAGTCTGGAAGTTTTCGGAAAGTTTTTCAGAACCGAAAGATACCTTACCTACAGGAACATGAATGATGTTTGTTTTGTCCAGACGATATTCGATCTTACCAGCTTTGATGTCGTTGATCGCTTTTGTTACGTCCATAGTAACTGTGCCTGCTTTGGGGTTAGGCATCAAGCCTTTGGGACCCAGCACACGACCCAGACGACCTACAACGCCCATCATATCGGGAGTTGCAACCGCAACGTCAAAACCAAACCAGTTTTCATTCTGGATCTTCGGAATCAGATCCTCTGCTCCTACGAAATCCGCACCGGCAGCCAAAGCTTCTTCTGCCTTGTCGCCTTTTGCGAATACCAACACGCGAACTGTTTTACCTGTACCGTGTGGAAGAACAACGGCACCACGAACCTGCTGATCAGCATGTCTGCTGTCAACACCCAAACGAATATGTGCTTCTACTGTAGCGTCAAATTTTGTAGTAGAAGTTTTCTGTACCAGATCAATGGCTTCTGCTGCATCATAAAGCATTGCTTTATCGACCAGTTTTGCAGCCTCTGTATATTTTTTTCCTCTTTTCACTTTCGTGACCTCCTTATGTGGTAGTATCGGGAGAAATCCCTCCCACTGATTCAGGCGGCAATGCGCCTACAACGACTGTAATTATTCTTCAACAACGATACCCATGCTTCTTGCAGTACCGCAGATCATGCTGTAAGCCGCTTCAATGCTTGCAGCGTTCAGGTCGGGCATTTTTGTTTCAGCGATCTTCATCACTTCAGCCTTGGAGATTTTTGCTACCTTTGTTTTGTTGGGAACGCCGGAGCCGCTTTCCAGACCACAAGCCTTCTTCAGCAGAACTGCTGCGGGAGGAGTCTTTGTGATGAATGTGTAGCTTCTGTCCTGATATACTGTGATAACAACAGGAATGATCAAACCTGCCTGAGCAGCTGTCTTTTCGTTGAATTCTTTACAGAAACCCATGATGTTTACACCATGCTGACCCAGTGCAGGACCAACAGGGGGTGCAGGGGTTGCCTTGCCTGCGGGGATCTGTAATTTGATATAACCTGTAACTTTCTTTGCCATGTCGGCACCTCCTATAAATGTGGTAATTAACGGGGATCTTTTCCCTCCCACGCACGGCGTACTTTGCGCCGCACTTCATCAACTTGTTTCTTGTAAAAAGCGAAAAAATCAGATTTTCTCCACCTGAGAAAAATCAAGACCGACCGGAGTCTCTCTACCGAAAACAGAAAGCATAACATTAACGGTTCTCTTGTTGAGGTTGATTTCCTTAACCTGTCCGACAGATTGAATGAACGGACCGGAAACCACACGCACCGTATCGCCCACTTCCAGATCTACATGCTCTACCTCGCCGCCGATGCCCATAGCGCGGACTTCTGCGTCGGAAAGGGGAACAGGTTTGGAACCGGGACCGACAAAACTGGTCACACCTCTTGTGTTGCGCACGATATACCATGTTTCATCTGTCATAATCATTTTGATCAGTACATATCCGGGGAATACCTTTCTCTGTACTGTCTTTTTCTGACCGTCTTTGATTTCGACAGCGTCCTGCAGCGGCACGCTGACTTCGTGGATCAGGTGCTGCATGCCTCTGTTTTCCACTGATTTTTCGATGTTCGCTTTCACTTTGTTTTCGTAACCGGAATAGGTATGCACCACATACCATCTGGACTCACCGGTCATATTCAATTCATCTGCTTTCTTGATTTCTTCAGACATGTTCTCCATCCTTTTTTTGCTTTTTTCTTAACCGATCAGACCGATGATCGCGCTGTAGCCGTTGGAAAATACTGCATCCATACAGAAAATAACCGCACCGACGATCAAAGATGTTACGATGACAGTCACTGTTTTCTGGGAAAGCTCTTTTTTCCCCGGCCAAACGATTTTCTTGAATTCAGCCTTGTAGTCTGCAAAGCTGTTTTTGTCTTCTTTCTTTTTTGACTGGTTGTTTTCGCTTGGTTTGGTGATATTCTTTTCTTCCATACTTTCACTCCTTTGCAGGATATTTACACAGGAAAGAAAAGCATTGTCTTATGAGGGACATTACTTTGTCTCTTTGTGCAGTGTGTGTGTCTTACAGAATTTGCAATATTTTTTGATCTCCATTCTGTCAGGCATCACCTTTTTGTCCTTGGTCGTGCTGTAGTTTCTCTGCTTGCACTCTGTGCATGCTAAGGTAATACGGGTTCTCAAAACTTTCACCTCCATCCGTCATTTATTTTTTTACACACAAAAAAAAGACTTTGCGTCTTCATACACTATAGCACAAGTCTTTTTTGCTGTCAACAAAAATGCGAAAATGTTGAAAATACTGCGTTTTTTTCGTGAAAATCGCAAAGACAGGCACCAAAATAAGCACTGTCTTTGCACCATATTTTCATAAAAACACCTTAACTCAAGCTGTCTAACATTTCCTTCATAGCTTCCGCCAGCTGATCGGGACAGCTGGTATCTCTGGGTCCGCAGGTAATTCCGCTAAGACGTTTGATGACCTCATCGGGCGTCATTCCGTCTACGATTGCGCTCAGCCCCTTATGATTGCCGTCACAACCGCCGGTATAACACAGATTTTTTACTACCCCTTCTTCAATATCAAAATCAATTCTTCTGGCGCAAATACCCTGCGGTTCATATGTGAAATGCATCTGTACTCTCCCCCTTGTTTTTTCGCTGTTTTTTCAGTTTACCACATTCTTTTGTCGAAAACAATGGGATTTTTTTCAGCTTTTGCTTTTTTTGTCACGCACGTCTGTGCACCGAAAATGCATAGGTCAGAAAAAAGAGTATCGATGCAGTCAGGACCATTGCCGCCCCTGCGGACGTTCCAAACGTATACGCGATCCAAAGTCCGCCGATGGAACTGATCCAGCCAAAGACTGTTGCCAGACGATGATATGCCGCATTACTGTGCGCCACATTTCTTGCGGCAGCCGCAGGCAGTATCAAAAGAGCGTTGATCATCAATATACCGATATAGCGGATAGAAACCATGACCGCCACCGCGACCATAATTACAAATAACTGCTCCACAAGTGCAGCGGGCACCCCTCTGCTGACAGCTAACGACCGGTTGATGCTGACCAAAAGCAGGCGGTTATAAAATATCGCCCATAACACATACATCACGATCAAAACCGCAAATAACACCCAGATCTCCTGCGGCTGTACCGTCAAAATATCGCCGATCAGATACACGGAATACTGTGCGAAACCGCCCTGTCCCGTCAATATCACAAGACCGAGTGCCATGGCGGCGGAAGAAAACACACTGATGACCGTATCCGCGGAAACAGGCGCTGCGTTTTTGACTTTTGTGATCGCAAGACTCAAAAAGATGCCAAATGCGATCATAGAGATCAGCGGATTTTTGAGCCCAAGCAGAACCCCTAACGCGATCCCGGTAAATGCGCTGTGTCCCAATGCATCGGAGAAAAACGCCATTTTATTGTTTACCGCCATTGTGCCAAGCATCGCAAACAGCGGTGCGATCAGCACTGCCGCTAAAAAAGCATAGCACATAAAATCATATTGAAACATTTCGATCGGCAAACTTTGTAAAAAGGTAACGATCATGCTTTTTCCCCTCCTGTCAGCAAATATCCGAAGCTTTCGCGAAAGGCAGAGGTGGAAAATACCGTCTGTGCGTCCCCCTCAGCGGCAACTGTCTTGTCTAACAGCACCACTTTATCCGCAAACTTCTCGATCAGACTCAGATCATGGCTGACCAGTAAAATTGCCATATGGTACTGTTCCAACAGTTCCGTCACCCGTTTGTAAAATAACTCCAGCCCCACGGCGTCCACACCGGAAACCGGTTCGTCCAGTATCAATAGATCCGGGATCGGGTCTGTCGCCAGCGCAAGCAGCACACGCTGCAATTCCCCTCCGGAAAGATCGCCCAGCCGTTTTTCCGCCAATGCTTCACAATCCATCTGCGCCAGCTTCTTTTTGCAAGCCTGTTTGTTGCCCTTTCTCCACCAAACCGGCTTAGACTGCGTTGCCGCGGAAAATAAATCCAGCACCGTCAGCGGCATATTCCGATCGAACTCCAGCTGCTGCGGCACATAGCCGATCCTTGGCTGTTTGATGCTCTGTCCGTGGTGATCCGTATAGCTGATACGTCCCGTATACGCCCTTTGACCCAGTATCGCCTTCAAAAGCGTTGTCTTTCCGGCACCGTTTCTGCCGATCAGTGCCGTCAGCTGTCCGCAGTGAAACTCCAAATTCACATCTTCCAATAAGACATCTCCGCCGCTGATGACAGAAAGGTTTTCAATTTGTATATGGCATAAACCGCATTGATTATGCGTGCTCATTCGCAGCACCTCCTTCTTTCGCTTCTTTGGCAGCCAGGCTGATGGTTTTCAGATTTTGCTCCATTCGTTTGCAAAACTCGCCTTTTTCCCCTGTTCCGCTTGTGATGGGGTCTAACAAAAGAACTTTCCCGTCCGTTTCTTTCGCCAAAAGTTCTGCGTAAGTCAGCCCCGCGTCTTCCGCCGCCAAAAAGAATACGATTCCTTCTTCCTGTGCTTCTTCCACCGCTGCCGCAAGTTCCTTTGCCGTCGGTAAGTCATTTTCCTCGGGGAACAATCCGATCACAGGTGTCATACCGCCATACACCGCCAAGTAGCTGAACCCCTCATGAAAAATCGCAACATGAATATCTTCTTTTTCCGCCACTTCCCACCGTGATGCGATCTGCTGCATACTCTGCGCAAACTGTTCCGCATTTTGCAGATAAACTTCTTTCTGTTCGGGGTCTATTTCGCATAATGCCGCCGCAATAAGTTCCGCCTGCTTCACCGCTTCCGTAGCGGAAAGCCAGATATGCGCGTTCACTTCTTCTTTCTCATCGTGTTCTTCCGTTTCTTCTTCTCCTTCATGTGCATGCGAATGTGCAAGCACTTCTGCCATCGGTTCTGTCCCCACAGAGGTATCCACGACCTTCAGTTGCGGGCACTGCGCAACAGCTTCTTCCAGAAACGATTCCATGCCCAAACCATTGATAAGGAACAAATCTGCCGTTTCCAGTTTTTTTCTGTCCGCAATCGTCATCTGATAATCGTGCAGGCAGCCCGTCTGCGGCTGTGCCATATTCTCCACAATAATTCCCTCCGCGCCGTCCGTCACTTCCAATGCCAAAAGATAAATCGGATAAAACGACGCGCAAATTTCTATTTTTTCCTCTGTTTGCGCTTTCTGCAAACCGCAGCCGCATAGAAGAATGCAAAGCCACAAACAAAGAGCGATCGAAATATTTCGTAATTTCATAGCCAACCTCCGAAAAATGCAAATGATTTGCATTTACGATTGTACTCTCGTCTTTTCCCCTTGTCAACGGATTTTTTTCTTGTTATGCTTATCTTATCAATCGGTAAAATTTAGTAACTTTTTATAATAAGCTGTCTGTAAGGAGGGGATTTGGGTGTTATATCGTTTTCGTGAAAAAGAGCCTCGTATCGGACAAGGCTGTTTTATTTTTCCGACTGCCTTCATCGGGGGAGATGTGGAGTTGGGAGAAAATATCGTAGTCTATCCCGGCACTGTCGTTCGCGCGGAAGGCGCCCCTGTTGTGATTCGGCAGGGTTGTAATTTACAGGAAAATGTAACGGTGCACTCCGAACCCGACCAAGGCGTGGTCATCGGCAAAGATATCACGCTCAGCCATAATGCCATTGTGCACGCCTGCCAAATCGGAGATCATACGCTCATCGGCATGGGCGCCATTGTGCAAAACGGCGCTGTCATCGGCAAGCATTGCCTGATCGGCGCCGGCGCGCTGATCAAGCAAAATATGCAGATACCGGATCACAGTCTGGTGTACGGTATCCCTGCCCGCATTGTACGAAACATCACGCAAGCGGAATATGATATGATCACAGAAGCGGCAGAAGAATATCAAACCCTGCGGGAAGATCTGCTGCTGCAAAATCTGCCGCAGGCGAAAAAAATGTACTGATTTCTTCTGCGAACCGTTTTGAACGAACCATTGGAAAAGAGGCGTTTTTGCTATGACACTTCCATCAGAACAGAAAAATAATCCGTTGGGATACGCACCAATCCTTCCACTGATTTGTAAATTTGCGATCCCTTCTATTCTGAGTATGCTGGTTACCGCGGCATATAATATCACAGACCAAATTTTCATCGGGCAAAAAATCGGTCTGACGGGAAATGCCGCAACTAATGTAGTTTTTCCGCTTACCATGCTGATCACAGCGCTTTCGCTTTTGACCGGCATCGGTACAGCCTCCAACTTTAATATTTCTTTAGGCGCCAAAAAAGAGCAGGACGCCAGAGAGTTTGTCGGCAGCGGTCTGCTGATGATGGGCATAGTCGGCATTTGCCTGTTCCTTCTGGTATTTTTTCTGGAAACGCCGATTTTGCTTCTTTGCGGTGCCACTGAAACCGTCCTGCCTGCCGCAAAAGCGTATTTGTCCGTCATCGCTTTTGGCATTCCGCTTTTGCTCTTTACCACAGCAGGCAGTGTTGTGATTCGTGCCGACGGCAGTCCCCGCTATTCCATGCTCTGTATTGTCAGCGGCGCATTGCTCAACGTTTTTTTGGACTGGCTGTTTCTGTTTGTCTTTGATTGGGGTATGGCAGGTGCGGCGCTTGCCACCGTGATCGGGCAGGTTTTGTCTTTCTTGCTTTGTCTGCGGTATTTCTTTCACTTTCGCACCTTTCCGATTAAACAGAATATGCTCCGCCTGCGAAAGGCGCGTATGCTGCAAATTGCACGTTTAGGCAGCTCCAACTGCTTCAACCAGCTTGTCATGATGTGCGCACAGATCACTTTGAACCATGTGCTGACATTTTACGGTACCGGCACTGTTTACGGCAGTGATATTCCGCTTGCCGTGGCAGGCATCAGTGCGAAACTCAATAGCATCATGGTCGCTTTTGTAGTCGGACTTGCACAAGGCTGCCAGCCGATCCTCAGTTTCAATATGGGTGCAAAACAGTACAGCCGTGTCAAAATGACTTACCGAAAAGCCGTTTCCTTGGCACTTTGCTTTAGCTTTACGGCATTTTTCCTCTTTCAACTCTTTCCCTCGCAGATCATCTCCATCTTTGGCGACGGAAACGCGCTGTACTTTGCTTTCGGCGAAAAATATTTGAAAACCTACCTGTTTATGGTCGGCTTATTCGGTATCCAACCGTTGACCATCAATTTTTTTGCTTCCGTCGGCGAAGTCAAAAGGGGCATTTTCCTCTCTCTTTCCAGACAGGGGTTTATATTGATCCCGCTGCTGTTGTTGCTGCCGCGTTTTCTGGGATTGGAAGGCGTTTTGTATGCGGGACCCATTGCAGACGGTCTTTCTTTTCTTCTCTGCATTGTGTTTATCCTGCGGTTTTTCCGCGTACTGGAGTGCGCATCTTCCTCTGAACTACCGAAATCTTGATAAAACAAAGCTGTATTTTCACCTGAGAGCAGAAAGATTTACCGTTTTCGGCTTCTTTTGTGAAAGAATGCAGAAATTCCCGCAATTTTTGATAAAAAATATTGAAAAAAAGCAGAAATACTTCTTGCGTAAATACTGTTTTTGAGATAGAATATGTTTGTATATTTTTGAAGGAGGTGTGTTGAAATGGCTCACAAAATCGGTCCTGAGTGCATCGGTTGCGGTGCTTGTGCTGGCGAATGTCCTACAGGCTGCATCGTAGAAGCAGGTGGTGTATACGAAATCAAAGCTCCTGAATGCATCGATTGCGGTACATGCGTTGGCGCTTGTCCTACAGGCGCAATCAAAGCAGAATAATTTTCTGAGTTTATCATCTGCATGCATATGCAGGATGTCAATAACAGAAGAATCGATTCTACTTGCCAAAAAAAGTGAGCTTATTGCCCACTTTTTTTATTTTCCGCTAAAAACATTCCCGGTAGTTTTCGGTAAAGCCGATTCCTTTCACCCCACCTTTTTCATCTATCTGCATCGGACGAATCGACCTCTGCATTTCTGCCCCGTCAAAATTTTTCTCGTTTTTTCCTTTTTCTGCGCATTGCTATTTTCAATTCCATTACAGCCTTGTTTTCTGTGTTTTCCCTTTCCTATTTTGCTTTTGTATATCCGTTTTTGTGTTGTTTTACAGATTTCTCGCTTGCCCTATGCCCGTTTCCCTATTTTGTTTCACTTCTGCATCGGATCGTTTTTGTTTTTCGACAGTGTTTCCGGATTTTCTCTTTTTTTCCTTCTTTCCGCCTACCTTCGGCTGTTTCCTTTCTCTCTGATCGCACTTTTTAGGGTTTCTGTATCCCCATTTTTTGCTTGCGCTTTGTGGCACCCGCTCATTCTGCATGCCTATTTTTTTCATCGATCTGCTTTTTTTATATAAAAAAATAGAGTATCGAATGAATCGATACTCTATCTTCTCCTCAAATTAAACCAATTCGATGATCACTTCAGGAGCGCCGTCGCCTTTACGAGGTCCGATTTTGATGATTCTTGTGTAACCACCGTTACGGCTTGCGTACTTCGGTGCAATCTCATCAAACAGCTTTGCGGGCATATCCACTTTTTTGCTGTTCTTTCTTACCTTCTTGCCGTCAGCAGGCACTTCTGTTACAGGGTAAAGATAAGCAAGCATTTTACGTCTTGCAGCCAGTTTGGAAGGTTTATCCTTCTTTACTGTTTTCTTTACTTCGTCGTAAACGGTTACTTTCTTGCCGTTTACAACTTCTTTCACACGGTTGCCCTGTGCGTCTTTCTTTGCAACCTTAGCGGTTACTTCTACTTCTTCGAAGTTGTCTTTTTCTTTCACAGCCAAAGTGATCAGCTTTTCAGCGATTCTTCTGACCTCTTTTGCTCTTGTTTCTGTTGTTTTGATTTTACCGTGATACAGCAGGTTGGTAACCTGGTTTCTCAGTAAAGCTTTTCTCTGAGCAGACTCTCTGCCCAATTTTCTGTAACCGGATGCATGCATGATAGTATCCTCCTTGTGTCACCTGCGAAAAAGTTGCCCGATCGCGCTGCTTCTTCGGTCTTATGCGCCATCGTTGTTTCGCAGTAAATAAAAAGTTACGCGGCGAAAACGGTTTTTTACTCGTCGCTGGGCTTCAGAGAAAGACCCAATTCCGCCATTTTGTTCAATACTTCTTCCAGGGATTTGCGTCCCAGGTTTCTGACCTTCATCATTTCTTCTTCTGTCTTGTTTGCCAAGTCCTCAACGGTATTGATACCGGCGCGTTTCAGGCAGTTATAGGAACGTACGGAAAGGTCAAGTTCTTCAATGCTCATCTCCAGCACTTTTTCTTTCTTGCCCTCTTCTTTTTCCACCATGATCTCCGTGTTCTTAGCATTGTCAGATAAATCAATGAAAAGGTTCAAATGTTCATTCAAGATCTTTGCGCCGTAGCTTACCGCATCATCAGGTGCAATGGTACCGTTGGTCCAAACTTCCAAGGACAGCTTATCGTAGTCAGTGATCTGTCCTACACGGGTATTTTCCACCAAGAAATTTACTCTCGTTACAGGAGTAAAAATACTGTCGACCGGCAGCATACCGATGGGCTGATCGTCTTTTTTGTTTTTATCTGCGCCCACATAGCCGCGACCTTTGTTGATGGTAATTTCCATGTAAAGTTTGCTGCCCGGACCACCGCTGAGTGTTGCAATGTGGTGATCGGGGTTGAGGATCTCGATATCGCTGTCTGCTTTGATATCAGAACCCTTCACTTCGCCTTCGCCTTCCATGTCGATATAAGCCACCTTCGGTTCATTGCTTTCGCTTGTGTTTTTGATCGCAAGACCCTTCAGGTTCAGAATGATCTCTGTCACGTCTTCTTTTACGCCGGGGATCACACTGAATTCGTGCAGTACACCATCAATTTTTACATTGCTGACTGCTGCGCCGGGCAAAGAAGAAAGCAGAATTCTTCTTAAGGAATTGCCCAGTGTTGTGCCATAACCTCTTTCCAAAGGTTCCACTACAAACTTACCATAGGTTCCGTCCGGAGCCATCTCAGCAATCTCGATGCGAGGTTTCTCAAATTCAAACACTCATTCAAACCTCCCTTTTTTATGTTAGATTGCTGCGGAGCCAAAAACCCCGCAGCCACACCATTGACTTTGCTATACCGCCTGTCATTATTTGGAGTACAACTCGACGATGAATGTTTCTTCCACAGGTACATCGATCTGTGCTCTGGTAGGTTTTGCCAGAACAGTACCGCTGAGCTTATCTGCATCAGCAGACAGCCATTCGGGAACGATACGTCCGTCTGTTACAGCCAGTACGTCTTTGTATCTCTGGATATCTTTGTATTTTTCTTTGATCTCGATCACATCGCCAACCTTTACCTGATAGGAAGGGATATCCACGTTTTTACCGTTTACGGTAACGTGTTTGTGACGAACGATCTGTCTTGCTTCTTTTCTTGTTCTGCCGTAGCCCAGACGGAACATTACGTTGTCCAGACGCATTTCCAGCAGCATTAACAGGTTTTCACCGGGGATACCCTCTTTTTTCGCAATCTTTTCAGCCTGTGCATAGTATCCTCTGAACTGTTTTTCCAGAACGCCGTAGATGAATTTTGCTTTCTGCTTTTCTCTCATCTGCAGACCATATTCACTCATTTTCTTGTTGGCTCTGGGATTTTTCTTTTTGGATTTTTTCTCAATACCCAGATAAATGGGATCCAGATTCAAAGATCTGCATCTTTTCAGTACCGGTACTCTATCTCTAGCCATTACTCTTTTTCCCTCCTGTCAATTATACTCTTCTGCGCTTAGGCGGTCTGCAGCCGTTGTGAGGTACGGGAGTGACATCTCTGATCAGTGTCACATCCAGACCTGCAGCCTGCAGTGCACGGATTGCAGCTTCTCTGCCGCTGCCGGGTCCTTTTACGAAAACTTCAACCGTTTTCAGACCATAATCGGAAGCTGCTTTTGCTGCTGTGTCTGCTGCCATCTGAGCTGCATAAGGTGTGGATTTTCTGGAACCTCTGAAGCCCAGCTGACCTGCGCTTGCCCAGCTAAGAGCATTACCGACAGCATCGGTAATGGTTACGATGGTATTATTGAAAGTGGACTGGATATGAGCCTGACCACGTTCTACTTTTCTTTTATCACGGCGTCTGCGAGTCGTTGCTTTCTTCACAGTCTTTTTAGCCATTTTGTCAAACCTCCTCCGAACTCAATTATTTCTTCTTGTTAGCAACAGTCTTTCTCGGACCTTTTCTTGTTCTTGCATTTGTCTTGGTTTTCTGACCTCTTACAGGCAGACCTTTTCTGTGACGAATGCCTCTGTAGCAGCCGATCTCGATAAGACGTTTGATGTTCAGAGCGATTTCTCTTCTCAAGTCACCCTCAACCTTCTGGGTTCTGTCGATGACTTCACGGATTCTTGCAACTTCATCATCAGTCAGATCTCTTACTCTTGTATCCAGATCTACACCGGCTTCTTTCAGAATTCTGACAGAGCTTGCGTGACCGATTCCGTATACATATGTCAGACCGATCTCAATGCGCTTTTCTCTTGGTAAGTCTACACCAGCAATACGTGCCATTGTATATCTTGCACCTCCTGTAATATTCGAACAATAAGTTTTTTTCTTCTATAAAATATAGATTTTTTTGCAGGGACAAATCAAACGTTGCCCCTTTGTGTTCTTTGGGTATTACAAACAGGGAGAACAGACCGTCAGCCTGAGTGCTGCCCCTGCTATTAACTGTATACTCCTTTTAACACATTGACGGATTTATTCTTCAGACCATAGAAGGCTTATAACCTTCCGCTTTGCCATAAAAATATATCAGCCTTGTTTTTGTTTATGTTTGGGATTTTCACAAATGACCATGACACGACCTTTTCTTTTGATGATCCTGCATTTTTCACACATGGGTTTCACAGACGGTCTAACCTTCATTGTGATCGCTCCTTTCTTATTTTGCTCTCCAGATGATTCTGCCTTTGGTCAGATCATAAGGAGACATTTCCACGAGTACTTTGTCACCGGGCAGGATACGGATAAAGTTCATACGCAGCTTGCCGGAGATATGCGCCAGAATCTGGTGACCGTTTTCCAGTTCCACCTGAAACATGGCATTGGGTAATTTTTCTACTACTGTACCTTCTACTTCAATTACATCGTCTTTAGACAAGTGCAGAACCTCCTTGTGCATCGTTGCTTTCTTTTTCACGATATTCTTTCAAAACTTTGGCAATTTCCGCATTCAGCAGACAGCTTCCATTTTCCAGTTTTTCCCTAATTTGCGCATTTACATACCAAGTCGGCTGAATGTGCATGATTTTTTTGCGTTTGGGTTTTTCGATCCTGCGACGCTTGCCGTCCGCCAGATAGACATATGTCCCTTCCACCGCTACGATCAGCATCATATCGCCCTTGTCATGCCCGCTTTTGGAAAAAACCACTTGCCCGACATGATATTCCATTGCCTTCACCTCACATTATTCCGCTTTTTGGCATAGTTGTCAATATCGGATTCTCATCGGTAATCACTACCGTATTTTCATAATGTGCCGAAAGGCTGCCGTCCTTTGTCACTGCGGTCCAGCCGTCTTGCAACAAGCGCAGTCCGCAGCCGCCGGCATTGACCATCGGTTCGATTGCCAAAGCCATTCCGGCTTCAAGCAAAAGACCTCTGCCCGGCACCTTGTAATTATGCACAGCAGGATCTTCGTGCAGTGCTCTGCCGATTCCGTGCCCCACATATTCTCTCACTACAGAAAAACCGTTGGCTTCCACATATTTTTGGATCGCCTGCCCGATTTCGTTGAGATGGTGCCCCGCCTTTGCAAAGGCAATTCCTTCAAAAAAACTTTCTTCCGTCACTCGTATCAGCTTTTCGGCAAGGGGTGAAATTTCACCCACGCCATACGTTCTTGCCATATCCGCATGAAAACCTTGGATATAGCAGCCCATATCGATACTGATGATATCGCCTTCCACCAAGCGACGTGTACCGGGTATCCCGTGTACGATCTGCTCGTTGACAGAGGTACACAGTGTTCCGGGGAAGCCGCCGTATCCTTTAAAGGAAGGAACCGCGCCGCGGCTTCTGATAAAATCCTCCGCGATTTTGTCCAACTGCAGTGTTGTCACACCGGGACGAATCGCATCTTTGAGCAACTGCTCGCATTCCGCTAAGATTTCTCCCGCTAACATCATGCAGCGAATGTGCTCTTTGTTTTTAATCGTAACCGGCATTATGCGTCCAGTCCTTTGATGATCGCTTCTGTGATCGCGTCAATCGGAGCAGTGCCGTCTACTTCAAAGAGGATTCCTTTTTTCAGGTAGAAATCTACCAAAGGCTCGCTCTGTTCGTGGAAGGTACGAATTCTGTTCAAGCCTGCTTCTTCGGTGTCATCTTTGCGCTGTGTCAACGCTTCGCCGCACTTATCGCAAACACCTGCTGTTTTGGGAGGCAGGAACAGTTTGTTGTAGGTTGCGCCGCATTTCGGGCAGGTCTGTCTTGCTGTCAGTCTTTCTAACATTACGCTGTCCGGTGCGTTGATATAAACCACTTTGTCCAAAGAAACCATTTCATCCAGTTTCTCAGCCTGCACAACTGTGCGAGGGAAACCATCTAAAATGAAACCATTCTTACAGTCGTCTTTTTTGATGCGCTCTTTTACGATTGCAATGATCAATTCATCAGATACCAGACCGCCGCTTGCCATAATGCTTTTTGCCTGCATGCCCAGTTCTGTTCCTTTTGCCACTTCCTCACGCAGCATATCTCCGGTAGAGATATGAGCGATACCGTAATGTTCCACCAGTCTTGCTGCCTGTGTGCCTTTGCCGGCAGCAGGAGCCCCGATCAGTACCAGTTTCATTGTCATGACCTCTTTTCTTGTTCTCATGCCACTCCCATATTGTCTTGCCGATCGGCGGGAAATGCCGAGCATTCCCCACAGAATCGGTGATTATTCGGATAAGAATCCTTTGTAGTGCCGCATCAGCAGCTGGCTTTCCAAAGCCTTCACGATATCCAGCGCAACGCCGACCACGATGATCAGTGTGGTGCCGCCGAAGCCTACATTGATCTTGAAGATCCATTCCAAAGCGATCGGAACCAAAGCCAGAATCGCATAGCAGATCGCACCCACCAGAGTAATTCTGCTGACTACTCTTGTGATATACGCGCTGGTAGGCTGACCGGGGCGGATACCGGGAATAAAGCCGCCGTTTTTCTTCATATTCATTGCGATCTCGTTGGGGTTGATCACGATAGATGTGTAGAAGTATGTGAAGAAGATGATCAACAGCACATACAAAATCGCGCCAACGGGATGCGTCATATCCAAAATGTTGATTACCTTTGTCATAATCTCGCCTTTATTCGGCATAAAAGAGCCGATCTGTGCAGGGAACTGCAGCAAAGAAAGCGCAAAGATAATAGAAATAACACCGGATGTGTTTACTTTGATCGGCATAGTGGTATTTCTGCCACCTGCCTGTTTTCTGCCGACCACTTTGGAAGAATACTGCACGGGCAGTCTTCTCTCACCGGTATTGACACAAACGATAAATACCAGTACTACAATCAGGATCAGCAAAATTGCGACTACTTTCGCAACACCAACCGCACCGTCGCCTGTAATTACAGAATACAGACTCATGATGCCGCTGGGAAGGTTGGATACGATATTGATAAAGATTACCATAGAGGAACCGTTACCGATACCTTTCGCAGCGATCTGCTCTGCCAACCACATAACAAATGTGGAGCCGCAAACCAGACATGCTACAGAAGTCAGATAAACGAAGAAGTTATTGGTCAAGAACATACCCTGATAGGTGTATGTCACACCAATCGCCTGGATCAGTGCCAGAATAACTGTCATATATCTGCTGTAAGACTGCAGTTTTTTTCTGCCTTCCGGACCTTCTTTGGAAAGCTGTTCAAATTTGGGGATTGCTATTGTCAACAGCTGCATAATAATGGAAGCTGTGATATACGGTCCGATACCCATTGCAAAAATGGACCAGTTGGAGTTTGCGCCACCGGCGATGACACTGTAAAGTGTCCCGATGGAGTAAGCTTCTCTTGCTGCGATCACACCGGCTACGTCGATACCGGGCAGCGCGATCTGCGCACCGATTCTCAGTATCGCGAAGATCATCAGTGTGTACAGCATTTTATTCCGTATTTCCTGAACTTTCCATGAATTTACGAAAACCTTAAACAATTAGATCACCTCTGCTTTTCCGCCGGCAGCTTCAATTTTTTCCAGTGCGCTCTTGCTGTACTGGTTTACCTGAACGGTAAGCTTCTTTTCCAGCTCACCTTCACCCAGAATCTTAACGCCATCTCTGGGATTGCTGATCAGACCTACGGCTTTCAAAGCATCGATATCTACCACTGTTTCGTTTTCAAATACATTCAGCATACCAACGTTGATAGCAACGATTTCCTTGCTGTTTCTGCATGTGAAGCCTCTCTTGGGAAGTCTTCTGTACAGGGGCATCTGACCGCCCTCGAAACCGCACTTGCCGCCTGCGCCGGAACGCTGACCTTGACCTTTATGACCTCTGCCGGCTGTTTTGCCATTGCCGGAACCATGACCTCTGCCTTTTCTCCAATTCTGTTCTCTGGAGCCTTCAGCAGGTCTTAACTCAGTTAAGTTCATTTCAGCACCTCCTGTGAATTAAACCTCTTCAACCTTGACAAGGTGGCTCACCTGTTGGATCATACCTCTGATTGCCGCATTGTCCTGCTGAATCACGCTGCTGTTTGTTTTTCTCAAACCCAGCGCCTGTACTGTTTTCTTATGTTTCGGGATTGCACCGATTGTAGATTTCACTAATGTGATTTTAATTTCAGCCACTGTCATTTCCTCCTTATCCCAAGAGTTCTTCTACAGACATGCCGCGCAGTTTTGCCACAGCGTCAGGTGTAGTTGCTCTGGACAGACCTTCAATGGTTGCGCTGACAACATTGCGTTTGTTGTTGGAGCCCAGGGATTTTGTTCTGATGTTGCGGATACCTGCCAGCTCCAGCACTGCACGCGCGGGACCGCCTGCGATGATACCTGTACCTTCTGCAGCAGGCATCAGCAGAACGCTTGCGCTGCCGAACTTACCGCTCACTTCATGGAAGATGCTGTCAACATCATTTCTGGAAACCTCGATCAGGTTTTTCATTGCATCTTCTTTGCCTTTGCGGATTGCATCAGGGATTTCAGCCGCTTTACCCATACCGCAGCCTACATGACCGTTGCCGTCGCCGACTACGACCAGTGCGGAGAATCTCATGGTACGACCGCCCTTAACAACCTTTGTGACACGGTTGATGGTTACTACTTTATCTTTCAGATCTAGAGTACTTGGATCGATTCTTTTCACTTGTCTTCCTCCTTGCCTTAGAATTGTAAACCGGCTTCTCTTGCTGCTTCAGCCAAAGCCTGCACTTTGCCGTGATAGATGAAACCGCCGCGGTCGAATACAACCTCTGTGATGCCTTTGTCCAGTGCTTTTTTCGCAACTGCTTCGCCAACTGCTTTGGCAGCCTCTACAGTGTTTGTAAATTCCACTTTGCTTGCGATTTCAGATTCCATGGTGGAAGCTGCAACGAGTGTGGTCTGTGCCACGTCGTCGATGATCTGTGCATACATGTGTTTGTTGGATCTAAACACAGCCAATCTGGGTCTTTGTGCAGTGCCGCTTACGTGATTACGGATTCTGTAATGTCTTTTCTGACGAGCCACTGCACGAGAAGGCTTGTTAATCATAGTATTTCACTCCGTTTCTTCTCAAAATCAGTCACTTTCCGATATAAATAGATCAGCTTAAGCAGCCTGATTATTTCTTACCGGTCTTACCAACTTTACGTCTAATATATTCATCAGAGTATTTAATACCTTTGCCTTTGTAGGGTTCAGGGGGACGTTTTGTTCTGATTTCTGCAGCAAACTGTCCAACTTTTTCTTTGTCGATACCCTTTACGATGATTTTATTGGTACCTTCCACGATGGTTTCGATACCTTCGGGGTCTTCCATCTCAACGGGATGAGAGTAACCCAGTGTCAGTGTCAGTTTTTTGCCGCTTTTTGCAGCTCTGTAACCAACGCCGTTGATTTCCAATGTTTTTTCATAGCCCTGTGTTACACCGACAACCATGTTGAAGATCAGTGTTCTGGTCAGGCCATGTAATGCTCTGTGTTTTTTCAGATCGCTGGGTCTTGTCACTACGATCTGACCGTCTTCCATTGCGATATTCATGTCAGCGGATAATTTTCTTTCCAAAGTACCCTTAGGTCCTTTTACTGTCAGCAGATTGCCTTCGCCGATCTTTACTTCCACACCGGCAGGTACTGCAACAGGCAGTTTTCCGATTCTGGACATGTTCTGCACCTCCTATATAAAAATCGTTTCTTACCAGATAAAAGCGATAACTTCGCCGCCGATACCTTCTTTTCTTGCTTCTTTATCTGTCATCAGGCCACGGCTTGTGGAGATAATTGCTGTGCCCAGACCGCCCAGAACTTTAGGCAGTTCATCTTTGCCGGCAAAAACTCTCAGACCGGGTTTGGAAATTCTCTTCAAACCTGTGATAACTTTTTCGTTTTTGTCTGCGCCATATTTCAAGCTGATGCGAAGTGTGGATTTGATGCCATCCTCGATAACTTCATAACCTTTCACATAGCCTTCTGTTGTCAAAATATCTGCGATTGCTTTCTTCATCTTGGAAGAAGGAACATCTACTGTATCGTGTTTCGCAGTATTGCCGTTTCTGATTCTTGTGAGCATATCAGCGATAGGGTCGCTCATTGACATCTGAATTCCTCCTTTCTTCTTACCAGCTTGCTTTCTTTACACCCGGGATCTGGCCTTTGTATGCCAATTCACGGAAGCAAATACGGCAAATTCCATATTTTCTCAGCACAGCGTGAGGTCTTCCGCACACTCTGCAGCGTGTGTAAGCTCTTGTAGAGAATTTCGGTTTTCTCTGCTGCTTCACAACCATTGATCTTTTAGCCATTTTTGTCCCTCCCTCAATTATTTCGCAAACGGCATACCGAACAATTTCAACAGCTCTCTGCCTTCTTCATCGGTCTTAGCTGTTGTAACGAAAACGATGTCCATGCCTCTGATTTTGTCTACTTTATCATATTCGATTTCGGGGAAGATCAACTGCTCTTTGATACCCATTGTGTAGTTGCCTCTACCATCGAAGCTGTTTGCCTTTACACCACGGAAGTCACGCACACGAGGCAGTGCGATGTTGATCAGTCTGTCTGCGAACTCGTACATTCTGTCACCTCTGAGGGTAACTTTGCAGCCGATGTTCATGCCTTCACGCAGTTTGAATGCTGCAACGGATTTTTTTGCTTTTGTGATCAAGGGTTTCTGACCGGAAATGGTAGCCAGATCTTTCACTGCGCCATCCAGAACCTTTGCATTTTCCTTTGCTTCGCCGACACCCATGTTGATGATGATTTTTTCCAGCTTGGGTACAGCCAGCTTATTTGTATATGAAAACTTTTTCGTCATTTCAGGGATTACTTCTGCTTCATAAAAATCTCTTAATCTGCTCATGATTTACCTCCTTTCACAGTCTGAATCAATCGATGACTTCGCCTGTTTTCTTAGCGACTCTCACCTTTTTGCCGTCTTTGATCATCACGCCAAGGCGAGTAGGCTTGCCGTTGTGCACATACATTACGTTGGACACATGGATGGGAGCCTCTTTTTTGATGATACCGCCCTGCTGATTCTTTGCAGAAGGTTTTGTGTGTCTGGAAACCATGTTCACGCCTTCTACAACGACTCTGTTGTTCTTTCTGTCAGCTTTGAGGATCTTGCCCTCTTTGCCTTTGTCTTTACCTGTGATAACGACTACTTTGTCGCCTGTTTTCAACTTCATATTCGCCACTTCTGTACACCTCCTATTATAATACTTCCGGTGCCAGAGAAAGAATCTTCATGAACTGTTTCTCTCTGAGCTCTCTTGCAACAGGTCCAAAGATACGGGTACCTCTGGGGTTTTTGTCTTCTTTGATGATAACTGCTGCGTTTTCATCGAATTTGATAAAGCTGCCGTCTTTTCTGCCTACGGGGTGAACGGTTCTGACTACAACAGCCTTTACAACGTCACCTTTTTTTACAACGCCGCCGGGTGTTGCATCTTTAACCGCAGCTACGATAATATCGCCAACTCCTGCATATCTTCTGGTAGAACCGCCCAGAACTCTGATGCAAAGAAGTTCTTTTGCTCCTGAATTGTCTGCTACTTTCAATCTGGTTTCCTGTTGAACCATACTTTTTTCCTCCTCTCCAAAAAGGATTATTTTGCTTTTTCGATGATGGATACCAATCTCCATCTCTTGTCTTTCGACAGAGTTCTTGTTTCCATAACCTTTACACGATCGCCGATACCGCATTCATTGTTTTCGTCATGCGCTTTCAGCTTATATGTTCTGTTGACAATCTTGCCATACAGGGGATGTTTTACTTTATCTTCTACAGCAACAACGATGGTTTTGTCCATTTTATCGCTGACAACTCTGCCAACTCTGGTCTTACGAAGATTTCTTTCTTCCACGAGAAGTGCCTCCTTTCACTGAGTGTCTATTATTCAGCTGTTCTCTGTTTCTGTGTGATCACTGTCTGGATTCTTGCAATGTTCTTGCGAACCTCTTTGATTCTTGCGGTGTTGTCCAGCTGGTTGGTCGCATTCTGGAATCTCAAGTTAAACAATTCCTTTTTTGCAGAAACAAGGTCCTTCTGTAATTCAGCTGCAGATTTTCCCTTTAATTCATTTACGTAACCTTTTGTCTTCACTGCTGATCACCTGCCATTTCTTCCGCTTCAGCCTTGGAAACGATTTTACACTTGATGGGCAGCTTGTGGATAGCCAGTCTCAGCGCTTCTCTTGCTGTGTCTTCTGCTACGCCGCCGATCTCGAACATTACTCTGCCGGGTTTTACTACTGCTACCCAATATTCGGGAGCGCCTTTACCGGAACCCATACGAGTACCGATAGGTTTTGCGGAAACGGGTTTGTCAGGGAATACCTTGATCCAAACGTTACCGCCACGACGAATGTGTCTTGTCATTGCAATACGAGCTGCTTCGATCTGGTTTGCTGTGATCCAGCTGGGCTCCATTGCCATGATACCAAATTCACCATAAGTCACTTTATTGCCTCTATGCGCACGGCCCTTCATGGAGCCTCTTTGCTGTTTACGATATTTTACTCTTTTCGGCATTAACATGATTACTTAGCGCCTCCTTCCTTTTTTGCTGCTTTCACAGGAAGTACCTCACCTTTGTAGATCCAAACCTTTACGCCCAGTTTGCCGTATGTGGTATCTGCTTCTGCAAAACCGTAGTCAATATCTGCGCGCAGTGTCTGCAGCGGAATGGTTCCTTCGTGGTAGCTTTCACCGCGGGCAATATCAGCACCGCCCAGACGACCGCTTACCATTGTTTTGATACCCTTTGCACCGAACTTCATTGTTCTGCTCATTGCCTGTTTCATTGCACGACGGAAAGTCACACGTTCTTCCAGATCCAGAGCGATCTTTTCAGCTACCAGCTGAGCGTCCAGTTCAGGTCTTTTGATTTCTTCGATGTTGATGAAAACCTTGCGGCTTGTCATTTTCTGCAGTTCAGCTTTCAGTTCTTCGATCGCCTGACCGTTCTTACCGATGACAATACCGGGTTTTGCTGTATATACAGTTGCTTTTACTCTGTCTGCTGTTCTTTCGATGATGATTTTGGAGATACCGGAAGCATACAGTTTCTTTTTCAAGAACTTTCTGATCTTCACGTCTTCTACCAGCTGATCAGCGAAATCTTTTTCTGCGTACCATTTTGCATCCCAATCTTTGATGATGCCGACTCTTAATCCATGCGGATTTACTTTCTGTCCCATTATATACCTCCTTATCTCTCATTGAGAACGATGGAAATATGGCAAGATCTCTTCAAGATCCGGTAAGCTCTGCCCTGTGCTCTGGGGCGGATTCTCTTCATGGTAGGGCCCTGATCGGCGCTTACCTCTTCTACATACAATTTGCTTACGTCCATACCCATGTTGTTTTCAGCGTTTGCTACTGCGGATTTCAAAACTTTCCCAATAATATCAGAAGCGTATCTGGGGGAATACGTTAACAACGCTGCTGCTGTGGCAACATCTTTTCCCTTGATCTGATCCAAAACGATTTTTGCCTTGGGAGCAGGGATGCCAACATATTTAGCAGTTGCGTGAGGTCTTTTTTCCTGTGTTGCAATGTTTCTTTCTTTCTTAATTTGGCTTCTATGTCCTTTTGCCATGAACGAAACCTCCTTTCCTCAAATTTATCAGCGAACTCTGGATTTCTTTTCTGCGTCCTTGCCGTGACCTCTGTAAGTTCTGGTCAAAGCGAATTCGCCCAATTTGTGTCCAACCATATCTTCTGTGATATATACAGGCACATGTCTTCTGCCGTCATAAACTGCGATTGTGTGGCCGATCATATCCGGGTAGATAGTGGAACGGCGAGACCATGTTTTGATGACTGTCTTTTCGCCTGCAGCATTCATTGCGTCGATTTTCTTCAAGAGATGCTCATCAGCGAAAGGTCCCTTTTTGAGTGATCTGCTCATATTGAATCCTCCTTGTCATTCTTTGCGCATCTTGTGCTGCGCTTTATCGATTCACGCTGTTTGATCAGCCGTTTCTGCGGCGGATAATCAGCTTGTTAGAAGCTTTGTGTTTGTCTCTTGTCTTATAACCCATTGCAGGTTTGCCCCAAGGAGTCATAGGAGAAGGACGACCGATAGGTGCTCTACCTTCACCACCACCGTGAGGGTGATCGTTGGGGTTCATTACGGAACCTCTTACGGTAGGTCTGATACCCATGTGACGTTTTCTGCCGGCTTTACCGATGTGAACCAGTTCGTGGTCCAGATTGCCAACCTGACCGATGGTAGCTCTGCACTCGATGGGCAGCAGTCTCATTTCGCCGGAAGGCAGTTTTACGGTTGCGTATTTACCCTCTTTTGCCATCAGCTGTGCCACATTACCTGCGGAACGAACCAGCTGACCGCCCTTGCCGGGTTTCATTTCGATGTTATGAATGTTCGCACCAACGGGGATTGCGCTCATAGGCAGTGTGTTGCCCAGTTTTACTTCTGCTTCGGGACCGTTCATAACGTGGTCGCCAACCTGCAGACCAACGGGAGCCAGAATATAGCTCTTTGTACCGTCAGCGTAAACGATCAGTGCGATGTTTGCTGTTCTGTTAGGATCATATTCTACAGCTTTTACCACTGCAGGGATACCGTCTTTGTTTCTTTTGAAATCAACGACTCTGTATTTGATTGCAGCGCCGCCGCCTTTGTGGCGAACTGTGATTTTACCCTGATTATTTCTGCCTGAATTTTTCTTCAAGTGCACAACCAAAGATTTTTCAGGAGTTGATTTTGTAATTTCATCAAATGCGGACACTGTCATGTGTCTTCTGGATGGTGTATAAGGTTTGTATCTCTTGATTGCCATCTTTTTCGCACTCCTTTCGATTTCTGTATCAGTCTACACGTTTCCGTGTGTTTCGCATTAACTATTGGTATTTTTTCTTCTGTCGGTAATTACATACCCATGAAGATCTCGATATCTTTGCTGTCAGCTGTCAGTTTTACAACTGCTTTTTTGAACTTGGGTGTTCTGCCGAAGTGCATGCCTCTTCTTTTGGGCTTGCCATCGTAGTTCATTGTGTTAACAGCTGCAACTTTTGCGCCGTCGAACATTTTTTCCACCGCGTCCTTCACCTGTGCTTTTGTTGCATCGGGATGCACGATGAAAGTATATTTCTTCTCGTCCAGAACAGCCATACTGTGCTCTGTGATTACGGGACGGATGATTACGTCATAATATTTCAGGTCTGCCATTATGCGTACACCTCCTCAATTTTTGCCACTGCATCTTTTGTTACAACCAAAGTGTTGTACTTCAGCAGGTCATATACGTTAATGGTCTGAACGTTAGCTGTTTTCACATCGGGAATGTTTCTTGCGGAAAGCATTACGTTTGTGTTGGAGCCGTCCATTACGATCAGAGCCTTTTCACATTTCAGATTTGCCAGAACTTTCACCATTTCTTTTGTCTTAGCTTCAGCCAGTGCCAGTTCGTCCAAAACAATGATCTTGCCTTCTGCAACCTTTGTGGAAAGAGCGGACTGCAGAGCCAGTCTTTTCACCTTTTTGTTCAGTTTGAAGGAATAATCTCTGGGCTTGGGAGCGAATACTACGCCACCGCCGACCCACTGAGGAGAACGGATGGAGCCCTGTCTTGCTCTGCCGGTACCTTTCTGTCTGTAAGGTTTTCTGCCACCGCCGCGTACTTCTGCGCGGGTTTTTGTGCTCTGTGTGCCCTGTCTGTTGTTCGCCAGCTGCTGAACAACTGCCAGATGCATCACATGTTCATTTGCTTCTATGCCGAAAATAGCGTCGTTCAGTTCGATGGAACCAACCTGTTCGCCATTCATATTGTATACTGCAACATTTGCCATGTTAGTTTCCTCCTTTCGTAAAGTTTATCAAGCCTTTACGCTGTTTTTGATGACCAGAACAGCACCCTTGGGACCGGGTACAGCGCCTTTGATCAGCAGTAAGTTCTTTTCTGCGTCAGCGCGAACGATTTCCAGGTTCTGGATAGTAACTTTCACACTTCCCATGTGACCGGGCATTCTTTTGCCTTTCTTAACGCGGCTGGGGAATGCGGAAGAACCCATAGAACCTACAACTCTGTGAGATTTGGAACCATGACCCATGGGACCTCTCTGTGCGTTGTATCTTTTGATCGTGCTCTGGAATCCTTTACCTTTGGAAACACCGCTTGCGTCTACTCTGTCGCCTGCAGCAAAGATGTCGGCTTTGATCTCAGCACCGACTTCATATTGTGCCGCGTCTTCCAGTTTAAATTCTTTGACTACTTTCTTCGCAGCAACGCCTGCTTTTGCGAAGTGACCCTGTTCGGGTTTTGTTACATTCTTTGCTTTTGCGTCCATGAAGCCAACCTGAATTGCTTCGTAGCCGTCATTTTCCATTGTTTTCTTCTGGATGACTACGCAAGGGCCTGCTTCAAGAACTGTTACGGGTACCAACGCGCCGTTTTCTGTGAAAACCTGCGTCATACCGATCTTTTTCGCTATGATAGCCTTTTTCATGCTGTCGCACCTCCTAAATTTTTCCACAGCGGATCGCCCTTTTGATCGGGAGATCATTCTGGTTTCATATAAGAGTTGTCAGTCATTCTAACGTGTATCTTATATTAAAACCGAATTTGTTTTGTTTTTTGACTTTTGATTATTTCATAACCTTCAATGTGATATCCACACCTGCGGGCAGATCCAAACGGCTCAGTGCGTCTGCTGTCTTCGCATTGGAGTTGAGGATATCGATCAGTCTCTTGTGTGTTCTCAT
Source organism: uncultured Lachnospiraceae bacterium (assembly GCA_944383855.1). Classification (GTDB taxonomy): domain Bacteria; phylum Bacillota; class Clostridia; order Lachnospirales; family Anaerotignaceae; genus CALWRB01. Next base: position 139,260 of record CALWRB010000017.1, on the reverse strand, counting down.
CTCGAACTGCTCTCTGGAGTCTTTGTACTTGTGTACCGCTCTGATGATTGTCACAACTTCCTTTTTTTTTTTTATCGGGATAGGTCCGCTGATCTGTGCACCTGTTTTCTTTGCGGTCTCGATGATCTGAGCCGCGGACTGGTCGATCAACTTGTGATCGTAAGCTTTGAGACTGATTCTGATTTTCTGGTTCGCCATAAAAAAAGTCCCCTCCTTTTCGTACTTTTGGTTTCAGCACGACAAGTGGTGACTGCACAACTTATCCGGGTGTGTCCGGCAACGTTCAGACACATAAAACTGCCGTCCAAGAGGCAGTCTTCCCCTAATATTCAGTACAGTGACCTTGTCGCCCGGTTTCATGAACTGGACATCGCTCCTCGGAAAAACCCGAAAGCCTTGTAATCAGCGGCTTCGGCAACCTCCCGAATCAACACTCTATGTCACAACAGTAATGATTATACAGGAACAAAAGCGGAATTGCAAGCTTTTTTTACGTTTTTTTCGCAAAAATTTCTTAGAAAATTAACGAATTTTCAATAATATTTGTTTTACAGTTTAAACCAAATGCACAATAAAAATGCATATTTTCATTTCCTGTGCATGAAAACGCATTTTTCCCCCGTAAAAATTCCGCTTTTTGCACAATATATCTTCTGTCTTTTCGCTTTAGGCATTCCATCGCCTGCCGATTTTGCAAAACACTTCCTTATATTATTTCCGTTTCCGCTTCATATCCGTTTTGCGCCAGAACGCGCATTGCTTCCCGCAGCCTCTCCTGCCGCACCAAAACATAGTCCGTGCGATAAGTGGAGATGGCGAATATGCTGATCCCCTCTTTTGCGAGCATGCCCGAAATCTCTGCCAATATTCCCACCAAGGAAAAATCCAGCACCCCTTCTATGCGAAACGCGCGCCAGCCGTCCTCTTGCCGCATGACTCCGTCCGGCACATATGCCATCGGGCAGACCAGCGACTCCTCCTCGTCCGTTTTCGCAAAAAAGACAAACGGCATTTCAAGATCCCACCGTGCGCCACTTCTCATTTGACAGACGCTGAATGCTTCTTTCAGCACCTGTATTCGCATCTTTTCTTCCGCCATATGATCTCCTCCCGTTACACCCTTCATTTTTCCCATAGCAAAAATGGCAGGGGATCCCCTGCCATCAAGCACATATCAATATCTGTATCGATATATATTATATTAAGGATAAATTTTTTTATTTTTGAAAAATGCATTCTCTTGTGATCTCCTGTAAAGAATGCACACCGCACATTGCCATGGTGTCTTTCAGCTCTGCGCCCAAATGTGCCACATATGCCGCAACACCATCTTCCGCCGCACCGTAAACCGCATTTACAAACGGACGACCGATCAACACGGCATCAGCACCCAAAGCCAGCGCCTTAAAAACATCCATACCGCTGCGAATACCGCCATCAACCAGAATCGTCATTTTGTCGCCTACCGCGTCAGCGATCTGCGCCAGCACTTCCGCCGTTGCGGGACATTGATCCAGCACCCTTCCGCCATGATTGGAAACCACAATGCCTGCCGCCCCCGCTTCCAATGCTTTTTGCGCACCTTTGACCGTCATAATGCCTTTTAAAATAAACGGCACACCGGCATAGGCAATGATCTCTTTCAGCTCCGCAACCGTTTTGCTGCCTGCGGGCGGTGTCATATTTTTCAGAAACGGCAGTCCCGCCGCGTCAATATCCATTGCAAGCATTTTGACGTCGGCCGCCTTTGCCAGATCGATTTTTTCTTTGACCAATTCTATATTCCACGGTTTGATGGTCGGCACACCGACACCGTTTGCCTTCTCGATCGCTGCGCAGGCTCCCTGCATCACCGTCGCGTCCACCCCGTCGCCTGTGAAAGCAGCGATGCCGCTGTTTGCGCAAGCCGGCACCAGAATGTCGTTGTACCCTCTGTCATCATATTTGTCACCATAGTGCAGCTTCATCGCACCGATCGGCGCCGCAAAGAAAGGATAGGCAAAAGACTCACCAAACAGCCGGAAAGAAGTATCGACAGGCTGATTCTCGCAAATCGTATCCATGTTGACACAAATCTCCTGCCACTTGGCATAGTTTCGGATAAAGCCGGTTCCCAACCCTTTTGCACCGGGGCCGGGCACCGTATTTTTGCATGCAATGCCGTTGCAGATCGGACAAGCCTTGCAAAAAGGACCCATTTGCCCTCTTGCGGCAGCCAAAACCTCCTGATAAGTCATTTTGCCTCATCTCCTTGTCTTATCTCTTATTAAAATATGTTAGTTTTTGAAGCTGTGGATCGGCGCAGGGATTCTTCCGCCTCTGGCAATGAAACGCTCGCAACTGAATGTATTGACCGGCATGATGGGCGCGTATCCCAATAAGCCGCCAAATTCCACTCTGTCGCCAACGCCTTTGCCGATGACGGGAATCAAACGCACCGCCGTTGTCTTGTTGTTGATCATGCCGATGGCAGACTCGTCCGCAATGATACCGGATAATGTTGCCGCAGAGGTATCTCCGGGAATTGCGATCATATCCAGACCCACAGAGCAAACGCAAGTCATCGCTTCCAGTTTTTCCAGCGTCAGAGCGCCCATTTCGGCCGCTTCGATCATACCGTGATCCTCACTGACAGGAATGAACGCACCGCTTAAACCGCCGACATAGGAAGATGCCATCACGCCGCCTTTTTTCACATTATCGTTCAAAATGGCAAGTGCCGCTGTGGTACCGGGCGCGCCGGGCTGTTCCAGACCCATTTCCTGAAAAATCTCAGCAACGCTGTCACCTACCGCAGGTGTCGGTGCCAAAGAAAGGTCGATGATACCAAAAGGCACACCCAGCTGTTTTGCCGCTTCCTGCGCGATCAGCTGACCCACACGCGTAATTTTAAATGCGGTACGTTTTACCGTTTCGCAAAGCGTTTCAAAGTCGCTGTCCTTGACTTCTTCCAATGCCTGTTTGACCACACCGGGTCCGCTGACACCCACATTGATGGCACAGTCGCCTTCGCCCACACCGTGGAATGCCCCTGCCATGAAGGGGTTGTCCTCCACCGCATTGCAAAATACCACTAACTTCGCGCAGCCGATGCAATCTCTGTCCTTCGTCAATTCCGCGGTTTCCAGAATGACCTCACCCATTTTTTTCACCGCGTCCATATTCAGACCGTTTCTGGACGTGCCGACATTAACGGAAGCGCAGACGCATTCTGTTGTTGCCATCGCCTCTGGAATGGAATCGATCAAAATACGGTCCGCAGCCGTCATACCTTTTTGCACCAACGCGGAAAACCCGCCGATGAAGTTGACACCCACATCTTTCGCCGCACGGTCCAATGTCTTTGCAATGCTGACATAGGAATCCGTCTGGCAGCCTGCCGCAGCGATCGCGATCGGTGTGACCGAAATACGCTTATTGACCACAGGAATGCCAAATTCCATCGCCAACTCATCGCCCACCTTCACCAGATCTTTTGCGTAAGTGGTGATTTTTTTGTAAATCTTTTCGTTAAAACGATCAATATCCGCATCTGCGCAGTCTAACAAGCTGATGCCCATTGTAATGGTACGCACGTCCAGCTTAGACTCCTTGATCATGCGGTTCGTTTCCATAATCTCAGCAGTTGTGATCACGATTCATCGCCTCCTTTATTCCTCAAATCAAATGCGATGCATCGCGTCAAAAATTTCCGCATGCTGCAGGCGTACTTCCAGACCCATTTCTGTTCCGATGCCCTGCAGACCGTTCCACAGCGCCTCATTGCCTTTGGTCGGCTCTGTGATATCCACTACCATGATCATGTTGAAATACCCGTCCAGAATTGTCTGCGAAATATCCAGGATATTCACACCGTTTTCCGCTAACAAAACACAAATTCTTGCGATAATACCTACTTGGTCTTTGCCCAGTACCGTAATAATTCCCTTTTTCATTTCTTTCCTCCTGCCATTATGCTGATCTGTGCCATGCGCCGCTTGGGGCGCTGTTTGTTCTATTGTGATTGTTCTATTCTAACCAGAGCTTTCGTATTTTGCAATACCAAAACTCAAATTTGTAATGTCATTTTGCAAAAAACGCAATTTTTACGGTTTTCACTGAACAAAATAAGCTCAATTTGACATTTTTAATAAATTATTTTTCATTATCATCTTTTCCAAGCGCACAGCGCCAGATCGGGCGGTAGATCAGTTTCGGACCTCTGCGCACGCTTTCCATCAGTACCAGCCCTGTTACGGGGATCTCTCTTTTTTCTAACGTGATCTGTTCCTGCACCTGACGAAACGAGCCTTTGGGCACCACTTGTCTGCCCAAAGTGATATGTGCCGTCAAACCTTTTTTCTCTTTTGCGAAGCCGTTTCGCTCCAATGCCTGCTCCAAGCGGAAAAATAAGCGTTCCAAAGGTTTGCTTTTTTCAATTCCTGCCCAAAAAACGCCGTTTTGCCCTCTGGCGAAAAATCCCGTTTCACTCAAACGAATCGAAAACGGACGCTGTCCTCTTGCCGCTTCCCAAATCGCCTGTGCGGCGTCTTCGGTATCCTCGGCATCGATCTCGCCCAAAAAATGCATCGTCAAATGGAAGTTCTGCTCCGGTGTCCAGTTACCGCTTTTGCAAAGCGCCATCGCCTGCTGCTGTACCTCTTGCAGATACTGCCGCATTTCCTCCTGCACCTCTATGGCAATAAAAGTTCGCATCGCCTGCTCCTTTCTCATTGCGTAAAAACACCTGAAGACCGCTTCTGGCAATCTTCAGGCATTTGTAATCCTCATTCGTTGCTTAGTCTTTTTTTACCAGTGCCAGTGCTTTTTCCACTACATTCGCCACAGTAAAGCCGTATTTTTCAAACAACTGTCCTGCGGGTGCGGAAGCGCCGAAACCGTTCATGCACAGTACATCGCCGTCCAGACCGACATATTTCTGCCAGCCAAAATCAGCTGCCGCTTCCACTGCCAGTCTTGCGCGTACGGCATTTGGCATCACACTTTCCCGATAGGAAGCGTCCTGCGCGTCAAACAGCTCCCAGCTTGGCATACTGATGACTCTTGCTTTTACGCCCTTCTGTTCCAGTTCGTCATAAGCCTTGTAAATCAGCTCCACCTCGGAACCGCTTGCCATCAAAAGCACATCAGGCGTACCCGCACAGTCGCGCAGGATATAAGCGCCCTTCAGCGCGTCTTTTCCCGTGCCGTCCAATGCAGGCAGGTTCTGTCTGGATAAGATCAGCGCAGTCGGTGTATGGGGCTGTGTCAGTGCTGCATACCAACCTGCTGCCGTTTCTCTGGTGTCACAAGGACGGAATACGGTGTAGTTTGGCATACTGCGTAACATCGCCAACTGTTCAATCGGCTGATGGGTCGGACCATCTTCGCCCACACCGATGCTGTCATGTGTCAAAATACTGATCACAGGCAGCCCCATCAAAGACTCCATACGAAGCCCCGCCTTCATATAATCACTGAAAACAAAGAATCCCGCGATATACGGACGCAGACCGCCGTGTACCGCCATACCGTTTGCCATCGCCGTCATCGCAAACTCACGGATACCAAAATGGATATTAGAGCCGGCTCTGTTTTCCGGGCTGTAATATTCTCTGTCTTTCATCACGGATTTGTTGGAAGGCGCCAAGTCCGCGCTGCCGCCGATCAGGTTCGGCACAGCCTTTGCCACTTTCTGCAGCACTTTTTCGGAAGCCGCTCTGGTCGCGATGTTGCCTTCGTCCTTCCAGAACTCCTCATTTTCATACAGATCTTCTGTCATCTCATTGGCAAACCAAGCCTTGTATTCCTTTGCAAGCTCGGGATATTTTTTCTCGTAGTCGGCAAACATTGCCTTCCATTCTTCTTCTTTCGCAGCATTTGCCGCTGTGATCTTAGCAATATGCGCCTTCACTTCTTCCGGCACATAGAAGCTTTCTTCATATGCCCAGCCCAGGTTTTCCTTCGTCAGCTTGATCTCGTCCTCACCCAAAGGCTCTCCGTGTGCGGAAGCCTTGCCCTGTTTATTCGGAGAACCGAAACCGATCTGTGTGTCGATCTGGATCAGAGTAGGCTTATGGGACTTCTTGCCGTAATTGATGCAGTAATCGATCGTGCGTACATCATTGCCGTCAATGACTTCGCTTACATTCCAGCCGTACGCCTCAAAGCGTTTGACCACATCTTCTTGAAACGCAAGGTCTGTGCTGCCTTCGATCGTAATTTTGTTGCGGTCATATAAAACGATCAGCTTTTCCAATCCCAAAGTACCCGCCAAAGACGCCGCTTCGGAAGCAACGCCTTCCTGCAGACAACCGTCGCCGCACAGTACATAGGTATAATGGTCCACTACTTTATGCTCGGGGGTATTAAATTTTGCCGCCAGATGGCTTTCGGCGATCGCCATACCTACTGCATTGGCAATGCCCTGCCCCAGAGGCCCTGTTGTCACTTCCACACCGACCGTATGTCCGTATTCCGGGTGACCGGGGGTCAAAGAATTCAGCTGACGGAAGTTTTGCAGATCTTCCTTTGTGACACCGTATCCAAACAGGTGCAGCAAAGAATACAGCAGCGCGGAGCCATGCCCTGCGGAAAGCACAAAACGATCTCTGTTTTCCCACTTCGGGTTCGCAGGGTTTGCTTTCAGCTGTTTTGCCCAGATAGTATAGGCAATGGAAGCCGCGCCCATCGGCAGACCGGGGTGACCGCTCTTTGCTTTCTGGATTGCTTCCACAGCGAGGAAGCGCAGTGTATTGATCGTCAGCTGCTCAATTTCTGTCACGCCGCTTTCGTCTTCTTCCGGAACTTCCATAAAAGGAACGGAAGCCATCGAATGCGGATTTTGGTTCATCATCAGTTTTTTGCCGTTGGTGCCTTTCATATTCCACTCACTCATTTTTTCGGTACACTCTCCCAATCTTTCAGAAAACGCTCAATGCCAATATCTGTCAACGGATGTTTTGCCATTTGGATCAAAACATTATACGGAATGGTCGCAATATGGCAGCCGGCTCTTGCCGCATCGATGACATGCAGCGGGTTGCGGATCGAAGCCGCGATGATCTCTGTTTCGATGCCGTGAATATCAAAAATATCCACGATCTCCTCGATCAGTGTCATGCCGACAGAACCGATATCGTCCACACGTCCCAAAAACGGGCTGACATACGTAGCGCCTGCTCTTGCCGCCATCAGTGCCTGTGTTGCGGAAAAGATCAGTGTTACATTGGTCTTGATGCCTTCCTTGGTCAGGATTTTGACAGCCTTCAAGCCTTCCAGTGTCATCGGGATTTTAATGACGATATTCTTGTGGATTTTTGCAAGTTCTCTTGCTTCCGCCACCATGCCCTCATGCTCCAGGCTGATGACTTCCGCGCTGATGGGACCGTCCACAATGGTAGTGATTTCTTTGACCACTTCCACAAAATCTCTGCCTTCTTTGGCGATCAGGGAAGGGTTGGTGGTCACACCGCAGATCACGCCAAGGTCGTTGGCTTCTCTGATCTGTTCCACATTTGCCGTGTCAATGAACATCTTCATTGGAATCTACCTCGCTTTTCTATCACATATACTCTTTTGCGCCGCGTTTTTTTAACGGACGCTTCCGACTTTTCTTTTCACAGGAAAACAACGATGTTTTCCCAATTTTTATTGTAAAGCAAACGGCAAATAAAATCAATGCTTTGTCCTACATTTTACGGTTTTGCAAAAGCAAATGAAAAACGCCGCCTTTGTGTGCGAAAAAACAGTTTCGCATCGAAAAAGGCGACGCTTTTTTTACAGTTGATTATTTTAACAGCCATTGTCTGACACAATCTTTGATCTGATCTTTTTCGCAGACCTTTTTGTGTCGCACTTCTTTTTGTTCCAAAGAGCGAATGGGCGCAGGAATCGGCACACCGCTTTTTTTCTCCAATTCCTCCATCAGGCGGAACGGATCTTCCTTTTCGTAAGCGCTATCCAATGCCGTCATCACGTCTTTCGTGAATTTATACGGGCTTGCGGTGGAAACAATGAGCATCGGCACCTTGCTTCCCGTTTCCTTGCGGTATTTTGCCGCTGCGGCATAAGCCACCGCCGTATGGGTATCCATCACATAGCCGTCTTTGGAAAACACTTCTCTGATTGCGGCAAATGTCTCTTCTTTGGAAGCGTACTCTCCGTAAAAGTCCTTCTTTTCCTCCTCCATACGGTAAATGCCGTTTTTGGAAAGTGCCGCCATTCTTTCCTTCGTCGCTTCCTGCGAATCCAGATGGCACAGCAGTCTTTCCAGATTACTGGAGATCAAAATATCCATGGAAGGAGAAACCGTCACATAAAACGGTCTGTTCTTGTCATAAACACCTGTGCGTAAAAAGTCATACAAAACCTTGTTTTCATTGGACGCACAAACGAGTTTGCCAAGCGGCAGCCCCATCTGTTTTGCGTACCACCCCGCTAAGATATTGCCGAAGTTTCCGGTCGGCACTGTCACGTCCAGTTTTTCTCCCATCTGGATCACGCCCTGCTTGACCGCCTGTAAATATCCATGGATATAGTACACGATCTGCGGCACCAGTCTGCCGATATTGATGGAGTTTGCAGAGGAGAAACGGTATCCTTTTTCCTGTAACTCTTTTGCCATATCCGCATCGGTAAAAATAGATTTTACCGCGCTTTGCGCATCGTCAAAATTTCCGAGGATACCGACTACAGCGGTATTGTCGCCTTCCTGCGTTGTCATTTGCAGCTTTTGGACGGGGCTGACGCCGTTTTCCGGGAAAAATACCATAATGCCCGTCCCTTCCACATTCGCAAAGCCTTCTAACGCCGCTTTTCCGGTATCGCCCGATGTCGCAGTCAAAATGATGATTTTTTCCTTTACCCCGCAGCGTTTTGCCGCTGTTTTCATCAAATACGGCAAAATGGAAAGCGCCATATCCTTAAATGCCAGTGTTCTGCCATGGAACAGCTCCAAAAACAGCACATCGCCCTTTTTCACCACAGGCGCAATCTCTTTGGTATCGAATTTTTCATCATACGCAGACTCTACGCACATCTTCAGTTCTTCGTCCGTAAAGTCCAAATATTCTTTCAGTATCGTAAATGCCAGCTCTTGGTAACGCATTTTAGAAAGCGCTTCCAAAGAAAGCGGCAGCTTCGGAATTTCTTCCGGTATATAAAGCCCTCCGTCCGGGCAGATACCCTGCAATATTGCTTGCGATGCGGTGGCTGTCAATTCTTTGTTTCTGGTTCCGATATAACGCATGAACGTTTCAACTCCTTTTGCTGTCAGTGGGTCTATTCTCACTATTTTACGATATTTTTTTCATTTGTCAACCTCAGACGGACATTTTCCATCCCACAAAGACATTTTTATTTCCTGTCCGTCTGCCGCTTACGTCATGCGCCAACTGACGGCATATTTATTCTTCAGTCTGCCGTTTTGCGCCTTCGCCCAACCCAGCGCAAACGAATCCACACAGACCAAAACCCAGTCTTTTGCGTCTGCCTCTATCGTTTCGCCTTTCAGATAACGCTTCACCCGTTCGTCGTTGCAGGAAAAGGAAAGTGCATTAGGGCAATCCTCCTGCCGCAGTGTCATCGCCAGCGCCTGCGAGGGTGTAAATCTGCCGTTTTTGAAATTCCCCAATAACAAACCGCTGCGCATCACCCGCAGCCCGTCCAATCTCGGCAGTCCATGCGGCAGAAGATAGATTCCGTCGCCGTAAGTGCGAAAAGTGCCGTTCCATTTCTTTTGCGGCAGTGTTTTCGCGGCAAAATCCAAAAAAGCCTCCGCCGCGGCGTCTGTTTTCTCTCTCTGGGAAAAGACCTGTGTCGCCGGTGCATCTCCCGCTTTTTGCAGCAGTGCCAGAAAATGCCCTTCCCCCTTGATTTTGTGCGGATACAGCCTTGCGGCGCCGTTGAGCGCCTCGATACCGACCAAATCCCCTCTACCGGGCAAAAATCCCCATTGCTTCTTGATCGGCACAAGCGAAAAATCGGGGTGTTCCCGCAGAAAATCCGCAATACTGCCTTCGTTTTCCGCCACAGAAAAGGTGCAGGTGGAGTAAAGCATCATTCCGCCCGGACGCAGCATATTCGCCGCGGCGGAAAGGATTTCTCTTTGCTGCATCTTGCAAAATGCGATCAACTCGTCTGTCCAGCTTTTGACCATATCGCCGTCCTTGCGAAACATACCTTCTCCCGAGCAAGGTGCATCGATCAGTATTTTATCGAAATATCCGTCAAAACGTTCCGCCAGTCTTTGCGGTGTTTCGCTCATCACAACCACATTCGTCAGACCAAACAGTTCCACATTTTTCAATAACGCCTTCGTTCTGCCTGCGCTGATGTCATTTGCGACCAAAACGCCGCTTCCTTTCAGTCTGCTGCCCAACTGCGTCGTTTTTCCGCCGGGTGCCGCACAGATGTCTAATACGCGGTCCCCTTCCTCGATCGGCAGTATCGCCGCAGGTGACATCGCGCTTGGCTCCTGTAAATAGTATAACCCTGCATGGTAATACGGGTGCTTCGCAGGTCTTAGCGCAGCGGGATAGTAATACCCTTGCTTGCACCACGGCACCTCCGCTAAGCAAAATGCCCCGCAGACTGCTTCCAAAGCGCCTACCTTCCCGTCATGGATTCTCAGTCCGCTGTAGGAAGGCTCTTGCAATGCCTGTCGGTACGCGTCAAACTCCTCCCCCAGAAGAAGCCGCATATTTTCTTCATAATTCAAAGGAAGCTCCATCGCCCCAAAACTCCTCTCTTTTGTTGACTCCTAACGCTTCTTTTATCATATCGGAAACGCTTTGATCACGCAACCGCCTCTTTACAAAATATTTGCTTCCCTTTATCATAAAATCAAAGTATCCTGATGCAAAAGAAAAAAAGGAGTGATCTCTTTATGGCAATCAAAAAACAGGTCTGGAAACCCGGCACCGTATTATATCCCGTTCCCGTTGTGATGGTTTCCTGCGGCAGCATGGAAGGCGAAAAAAATATCATCACCATTGCCTGGACCGGCACCATCAATTCCGATCCGCCCATGACCTATATCTCCGTCAGAGAAAGCCGCCATTCCCACGCGATCATCAAAGAAAGCGGGGAATTTGTCATCAATCTGGTACCTGCTTCTTTGGCGGCGGCGTGTGATACCTGCGGTGTCAAAAGCGGCAAAGATATGGATAAATTCTCCGCCATGCATCTGACTGCCGTCAAAGCGGAAAAACTGGACGCGCCGATCATCGCGGAATGTCCCGTCCATATCGAATGTAAAGTCAAAGACATCATTCCGCTTGGCAGTCACGATATGTTTTTGGCAGAAGTGGTCAGTGTATCGGTCAGTGAGGAATATCTCGACGAAAGCGGCAAATTCCATCTCGAACAGGCGGACCCCATCTGCTACAGCCACGGAACGTATTACCGTCTGGGAGAAGCGCTTGGCACATTCGGCTATTCTGTGCGTAAAAAGCCGAAATCATAATGCAATATTACCCCTTTACGACTGTAAAACCGAGTCTGTTGCCGCAAACCGATAGGCAATCGACTCGGTTTCCTGTCCAGTTTCCAATCCGCTCTTGACGGCGACCCCCAAAAAAGATATAATACTATTGCATGGCGCCATAGCCAAGTGGTAAGGCAAAGGTCTGCAACACCTCTATCCCCGGTTCAAATCCGGGTGGCGCCTCTTTTGTTTTGTTTGCCGCGATGATCCTGTCGCGGTCTTTTTTTTATGCTTTGACGCCGTTGACAAAGCAGTCTGGATATACTACTATGAAACAAACTAAGGGAAGGAGGCAAAGGCATGCAAAAAGAACTGCTGCATACATCAGCGTTGAAAGCGACAAAGAAACGGGAATTGATTCTGCAGATCATGAAAGAAGAATCCCGCCCCATGACAGCAGATGAGATCTATGAAAAAACTTCCGGTCTGCTGACAATGAACGTTTCCACCGTTTACCGTGCGTTACACCTGATGACGGAAAAAGGGATTCTGGAAAAGACCGTCAGACAGGATAAAAAAGCATACTATACCCTGCGCAGGCATGACCATTGTCATCATCTGGTCTGTACCGAGTGCCATGCCGTCATTCCCATTGACAGCTGCCCCTTGGAGGAGTTAGCGGAAGCATTGGAGAAGGAAACAGGATTTCAAATCACAGGGCATTCTCTGCAATTTGACGGCATCTGCCCGGTCTGTGCCAAAAAAGCATCGGAGCAAAAAGGCTGATTTTTTCTGTGTCACAGCAGGAATTTCCTGCTTTCAGACACTTTTCTTTTCCAAACAGATGTGCTACACTGTTTGTGCGTGTAAAACTGCTGTCGGCAAGCCTTTTTACGCATTTCAAACACAGAACACAATATCCCTTATCCATAAAAAAATACATAGAAGAAAGGCGGTCCTATCAGTATGAAAGGTCTGGTTACCGGAACAAAAGGCGACCTTCTGGTCGTGAATATCCATAGAAAAGAAGCCTGCGGCAGCTGCAGAGCCTGCCTATCCGGCATGATGGAAACGGAAATGGACATTGATGCCGAAAACCTCTGCGATGCGGAAATCGGCGATTGGGTAGAGCTGGAACTGCAGGAAAACAGCTTCCTGCATGCGGTGTTGCTTGCCTATGGCGTACCTTTTGTCGCGTTTTTAGCCGGTTTATTTCTCGGTTATTACGCCATCGCGCCCTTTGTACCGTTCCATCGGGAACTGTTCGCGCTCTTTTGCGCGGTGCTGTGCCTGTTTTTGGCATATTTCTGGCTGAAAAGCCAAAATCCCCGTTGGGAAAAAGGAAAGTATCGTCCCATGGCGGTCCGTTTGACCACGGAAGGCTATGACGATGACGATTCCTCCTGCGCGGCACACTAAATCCTATCGTAACCAAAAAAACAGCCCTATTGGGGGGCTGTTTTTTTGGTTTCCCGCCTTTTTTGTGCACACTTACCCCCTTTGTCCCATATGATAAAGACAAGGAGGTGACAGGCATGAAAGAAAAAACCGCATATTACTGCCAGAACGGCTACGGCTGTGCAGGCTCCATTTTTCGCGCGGCACAGGAATCTTTCGGCATTGATCTGAGCCCTTATTTGTCCAACAGCGCTGTGCTTTGCCCCGGCTTTGGCATCGGCAGCCTTTGCAGTGCTCTGGTGGCTTGCCTGCTCGTTTTGGGCATATTGTTTGCAGAAGATGATGTCAAACGTCTACGCGTTGTCTTTCTTTCCGAAATATCCGCTCGCTGCGGCAGCCTCAACTGCTGTCAGCTTTCTGCCCGTTCCGCTGACTGCGGCGGTATTTTGCTGATCGCGGCGGAAGTTGTGGAAGAACTTGTGCTGCGGGAAAATCCTTCTTTGGCAAGCATGCCGTAAAAAAATGCCCTTTTTTCCGTTTGACGCTTTTTTGCTGGAAAAAAGGGTTGTTTTTTTAGGAATCTTCTTTTTCTGCCTGTATCGGTACCGGCAGCTTTGGCTGTGCATTTTCCGCCTGCAACGCACTGCGCAGCGCTTCGTTTTCTTTTTCCAAAGCCTGATTGCGCGCCGTCAGTTCTGTTACCTGCGCGTGCCACTTCGCATTGACCGCCGCAATCTCATCGCTACGCGCTTCCAATAACTGCATTAGTTCTCCGATCTGCTGCTGTTTTTGCTCGTCTGTCTTTTTGGGCGGCATCGGCATAGTTTCTTCCTGTTTTGTAATCGGTGTCATCGGAAACAGTACGGGAAGTCCCCCTTCCGCTTTGTTGCCGTAACACTCAAAGGCAGTCGGCCTTCCGCCCCCGATCAATGCGCCTTTCATACATACCGCAGGAAACGGCGCCGTATACTGCTCCACCGTACCAAAGCTTGTGCCGCCGTTTTCCGAAATACAGCGATAAGTCCTTCCGCCGCCGCCCCACATCAGCGTCAAGCGCTCTCCTTCCTCAAACACCAGACAATGTTCACAGCTTCCGTCCTCCCATATCGTTTTTGGTGCGGACAGCGCTTCCTGATCTTTATAGCGGTAAATCACCTGGTTGCGGAACATACCTCTGAGCACCGCCAGAAAATGAATGCGTCTTTCCCCGCTGAGCACAGAAAAATCCACACAGGCAGCACCCGTTTGCAAGACAGGATTCAGGCTGCCCATCGTAAAGGGGGAAAAGAGGATTTCTCTTGCACTGATGGTATTACGCGCTGTTTTGTAGTATAGGATCGCGTGCGCTTCCCCCAACGTATGCGCGAAAAAAGCGATCCTGCCAAACGGTACAAAACGGTCCAGTTTATACGGCTTTTGCCAAATCCCGTGGTGATACGCGGTATACATCAATTCCATCACACCCGCCGTTTCGGTGGGCAGCGGGTAGATCAGATGCAGCGTATCTCCGACGGCTCTGAAATACATCTGTACCTGTTCCAAGATCTGTCCGCCCTGCGAGAGCATCTGCATCTGCCAATGATTTCCGTCCGGGCTTTGGGTCAAAAATAAACTGCCGTCCGCCTTGGCATACAACACAAACAAGGTATTGCCCTCTAACGCCGCGCAAAAGCTGACAGCACCCTGTGCCACAAAACGGCTTTCCGTCCAGCCTTTCTTCGTATAGCTGCGGCAGAATAGCCCTCCTGATTGTAAATAGAGCATATAAAACTGATTTTCTTTCGTTCGGATATATTGCACGTTCGGATTTTGCATAGCCGCCTCCGTCTGTTTTTTGCCAGTATATGCCAAAAGCGGCGCAAAAATCACCCTGACGGCATAAAAAGGACAGCCAAAGCCGCAAGACAGACCTTCCCGCGCTTTTCTTTCAGCCGAAATCGTGGTATTTGTCCAAAAAATATGGTATGCTGTAACCATGCAGCAAAAACGTCCTTTTTCTCAGAGGAAACGGGAAATATTGCGCAGGAAATGTTGGGAAATCCCGATGCGATTTCCATTTTCGGGAAAGGAGTATCGTTGACATGACAAAAAAAGAAAAAATCACAGAGATTCTGGCGCTGTTGGAGTTACACTACGGTCCTACCAAATGCTACCTCAACCATGAAAACCCATGGCAGCTTCTGATTGCGACCATGCTGTCCGCGCAGTGTACCGATGATCGCGTCAATCTGGTCACAAAAGATCTGTTTCAAAAATACCGTTCCATACAGGACTTCGCACAGGCGAATTTAGAGGAACTGGAGCAGGATATCCATTCCACCGGTTTTTACCATAACAAAGCCAAAAACATCATCGCCTGCTGTCAAAAACTGCTTTCGGAGCATAACGGCGAGATACCTTCCGATATCGATGCCCTCACAGCACTGCCCGGTGTCGGCAGAAAAACGGCAAATGTTGTGCGCGGCAACTGGTACGGCATTCCAAGCATCGTGGTGGATACACACGTCAAACGTGTTTCCAATCTGCTGGGGCTGACTAAAAATTCTGACCCCGTAAAAATCGAATTTGACCTGATGAAAATTACGCCAAAAGATAAATGGATCAGCATCAATACGCAAATGATCGCCCACGGCAGAAAAATATGCATTGCCAGACGTCCCAAATGCGCAGAATGCTTCTTATTTGCCTACTGCAACGGCGGGCAAAAAATGCAAAAGACAAAGAAATGATCACCTTTCCGTATTCTATAAAATCAAACTTTAACCATCGTCATAAAAGACCATTGAAAAGTTTTTTCTAACAGCTGTCCGGATTTTATCTTGATTTGTCGCGCCGTAAGAATTTCTTATGAAAAAAGGTAGTGCGTTTGCGCTAAAAATGTGGTATCGTTACAGTACGAAATACGTTTATTTTTTCGCATGAGCGCATATTGATTTTTGTTGATAGGAAAAAACGAAAGGGAGAGAAGAAACATGAAGAATATTTTCAAAAAAACCGCGGCTCTTTGTGCCGCTGCTTTGCTGGCGCTGTCTATGGCAGGCTGCAGCAAAGAAAGCGCGGACACGACAGATCCGGAAGCGTTATTGAAAAAAGCGCAGGAAACCATGGCAGATGTCACCAGTATGTCAGCTGATATGGTCATGACACAGGAAATGGCATACGGCGAAGAAAGCTATACCGCAACTGTCAGCATGCATACCTTGACCACACAAGATCCCACTGCCATGCAGATCGAAATGGTAACAGAAGACGGTACTACACCGATCTCCTCTACCATTTACGTCAAAGAGGAAGGCGATCAGTATATCATGTATGCCAATGTAGACGGCACATGGTTTGCGCAGTCTATCGACGCAGCGGATCTGGAACAGTATGAAACACAGGATAATATGAATCTGTACCTGAGCAATATTTCCTCCTTCACCATCGAAGGAACCGAAACGATCAACGAAACCGAAACCACTATCATCTCCGGTGTCATCACGGGAGATGCCATGCAGGAAGCAGTTTCCTCTTTGGGTATGGAGGAAATTCTCGGCGAGACCGATTTGGCGGAGCTGTATGAAGATCTGGGAGATCTGCCGATCCGTATGTGGATCGATGCAGACGGTTATGTCTTGAAATACGAAATGGACCTGACCGAAATGATGCAGAAAATGATGGATAAAATGGTGGAAATGCTGGGCGGCACTGCGGAAGATAGCGGTATCAGCGTCGTAAATGTCACAGCTGTTATGACCTGCGGCGATTTCAACGAAATCACTTCCATCGAGATCCCTGCAGAAGCATTGGAAGCTACTGTCATCAGCGGTTGATCCCACACAATATCGATTGGAAAAGAAACGTCCGAAGCAAAGATTGCCTCGGACGTTTTTTATGCCGCAGATCTGTACTTTCCTTATTTTTGCCAAAAAAACCGCATCTGATTACGCCAAAGCGTCTTTCTTACGGAAAAACAGGAGCTTCCGAGGTTTTTCCTCAAAAACTCCTGTCAAATGCTTCTTTTTTGAAGCGGACCCGTTGCAAAACGGGCTCCTGACACATTCCAAACGGAAAGCTTCGGGTCATGTTTGATTTTTCACGCAAAATCAGCCCTGATTTTTTTCAGCCATCATTTTTTCCTGTGCTTCGATCATTTTCTTGACCATATAACCGCCGACATAACCGTTCTGTGCGGAAGTCAAATCGCCGTTGTAACCCTTCTTCAGAGGTACGCCGATTTCGTTGGCTACTTCATATTTGAACTGATCCATCGCAGCTCTTGCCTCAGGTACGTTTACTTTATTGCCTGTTTTGTTAGATGTTCCACTCATGTGTTTTTCCTCCTTGATGTTCATAGGTTTGTGTTGCAGTAGTAGTATGACACCGAGGTTTTCACATTATAACAGGAACATATTGCCACGCAGTTTGTTTTTTTCTTATTTTTTGGGATATACGGACTTATTTTTATTTTTCCGCCCAGCCTAAGGCGTAAGTGAGCGCTTTTCGCCAAACACGGCACTTCTCCGCCCGTTCGATGGCACTGATGGCAGGCGTAAATACGCGGTCGATCTGCCAGTTGTTGCGGATCTCCTCCAGATCCTGCCAGTATCCCACCGCAAGACCTGCCAGATATGCCACACCCATTGCCGTCGTTTCCACGCAGACCGGTCGATCCACCGTAACCGCGCTGATATCCGCCTGCATCTGCATCAGCAGATTGTTTTCACTGGCGCCGCCGTCTACTTTCAAATGATTTAACATGATATCTGCTTCTTTCTGCATCAGCTCTAACACGTCATTGACCTGAAACGCGATAGATTCCAATGTTGCCCGTACGATATGGCAGCGGTTCACGCCTCGGGTAATTCCCAAGATCGTCCCTCTGGCATATGGATCCCAATACGGCGCGCCAAGCCCTGTAAAGGCAGGCACCACATAGCAGCCGTTGGTATCGGCGACCGATGCCGCCATTTCCTCTGACTGTGCGGAGTTTTCCATCAGACCCATCTCATCTCTGAGCCATTGCACCGCCGCGCCCGCCACAAAGATAGAGCCTTCTAACGCATAGTAAACCTCATCGTGGATTCCCCACGCGATCGTCGTGACAAGACCGTTATCGGAAAACACCGGTTTTTTACCGGTATTCATCAATAAAAAGCCGCCTGTGCCGTATGTATTTTTCACATCTCCCGCCGCAAAACAAGCCTGTCCGAACAATGCCGCCTGCTGATCGCCCGCCGCCGCCGCAATCGGTATTTTTCCGCCAAAACAGGAGGTATATCCATAGATTTGGGAAGAAGGCATCGGGGTAGGCAACATAGAGGCAGGGATTTTCAGCGCGTCTAAAATTTCCTCGTCCCACCGAAGCGTATTGATGTTAAAAAGCATCGTTCTGGAGGCATTGGAGTAATCTGTCACATGCACTTTCCCTTCCGTCAGCTTCCAGATCAGCCATGTTTCGACCGTACCGAAAAGAAGTTCTCCGTTTTCTGCCGCTTCTCTTGCGCCGGGGATATGTTCCAAGATCCATTGCAGCTTCGTCGCGGAAAAATACGCGTCGATATGCAGTCCCGTTTTCTTGCGGAAAATTTCGGAAAGCCCTTTTGCCTGTAAACTCTCACAAACTTCCGCCGTTCTGCGGCACTGCCATACGATCGCGTGGCAAATCGGTTTGCCGGTGTGTTTGTTCCAAACGATCGTCGTTTCCCGCTGATTGGTAATGCCGATCGCGGCGATCTGTTCTGCGGATATGCCTGCGCGTGCCATCGCTTCCTTTGCCACGTCCAGCTGTACCTGCCAGATCTCCTCCGCGTCATGTTCCACCCAGCCGGGTTTTGGATAATGCTGTTGAAATTCCTTTTGTGCGACACTGCATATTTTCCCCGCGTGATCAAATAAAATACAGCGGTTACTTGTCGTACCCGCGTCCAATGCCATCATATAGCGTTCCATACACCGATCCCTCCACTGTTTTGCACTTTTCCTTTTCTTTATTTTACAGGAAAATATGGAAAAATGGAACTGCTTTGCATTCTTTTGCACAGGGATATTTCTTTGCAAAAGAAAGGAATCTTATTGACAGAAATCTTTGGAAAACTTATGATGAACTGTATAGAATGGGTGTGATATACCCATAAAAAAAGAAATAGACACATTTTTTTGACTGCATCGGGCAAACAAGAGAAAGGAGCTTTTCTTTTATGGATCAAACAATATTTGCAGGCGCACCGTCTGTATTTCATTTTTTTCAGGAGATCTGCAAATTACCGCACGGCAGCGGAAACGAGAAAGCCGTCAGTGATTTTATCGCGGATTTTGCCGCTTCCAAAGGCTTGGAATACCGCCAGGACGAGGTGTATAATATCGTCGTAAAAAAGCCTGCCGCAAAAGGCTATGAAACCGCCCCCACCATCATTTTGCAGGGGCATTTGGATATGGTCTGCGAAAAAAACGCGGATACTATCCATGATTTTACAAAAGACCCGCTTTCTTTACGCATTGACGGGGATTTTATCAGCGCGGAAGGCACCACTTTAGGCGCAGATGACGGCATTGCCGTTGCGTATATGCTTGCCGTACTGGACGATGATACCCTGCCGCACCCCGCAGTGGAGGCAGTCTTTACCGTCGGCGAGGAAGTCGGCATGGACGGCGCGCGTGCGCTTGATGTATCCGATCTGAACGGCACACTGTTTTTAAATATGGATACCGAACAGGAAGGGCGGCTTTTGGCAGGCTGCTGCGGCGGCAGACGCGCAAAGCTCTACCTGCCGATCGTGCGGGAGCACGCACCCGCATGGGGCAAAGCCTTCGCGCTGAAAATCCGCGGCTTAAAAGGCGGACATTCCGGCGCGGATATCCATTTGCAAAGAGCCAGTGCCAATCGGCTGATGGGGCGCGTCTTAGAGCGGATCATCGGTACCGTTGCCTGCCGCTTAAGCTCCATGGACGGCGGTTTGATGGATAATGCCATCTGTCGGGAAGCCACCGCAGTTTTAGTGCTTTCCGAAGCCGATTATTATAAGGCAGCGGAAGCGGTCGCGGAAATGGAAAAAGAATTTTTGTCAGAATACGCTTATTGCGAAACCTCTATCCGCATCACATTAGAACCCATGCCGGAAAAAATCGAAAAAGTCTTTACTGCCGACACCGCAAGAAAAGCATTGGATATTTTGCAGATCCTGCCTTACGGCGTGCAGACGATGTGTCTGGATATGCCGGGGCTTGTAGAAAGTTCCAGCAATATCGGTATCGTTCGGACAACCGATGATTATGTATTTTTCGATAACGCGCTGCGCAGCTCCGTCCCCGGCAGAAAAGAGGAAATGTATGAACGCATTCGTATCATCGCAAGACTGACCGGCGCAGAGTTAAAATACACCGGCGAATACCCCGGCTGGAAATATAACCCCCATTCCAAACTGCTTGCCATCGCGCAAAAATCTTATTACGACCTGTTTGGGCATGACGCTGTGGTAGAAGCGATCCACGCAGGTCTGGAATGCGGTATTTTTGCCGATAAGATCCCCGGTTTGGATCTGCTTTCCATCGGACCGACAATGGAAGATGTGCATACGCCCGATGAGCACCTTTCCATCTCCTCTACAGTCCGCACATGGGAACTGCTCAAAGAGATTTTGAAAAATATCCATTAAACCCCAGAAGGAGGTTTTGCCATGCATTATCCATGGAATAAAAAATATATTTCGATTTGTATTCATGCCGCGATCACAGTCATTGCGGTCTACCTGATCGGACTGCTTTTGACAAAGCTGCCGGAGGCAAAGGATACGGTGCTTTCCTTTTTTGACCGCTTCCTTTCCCTGCTTTCGCCATTGGTTGCAGCGATCTTTATCTCCATGCTGCTCAATCGTCCCGTAGACTTTTTCCAACGCCAGTTTCAAAGGATCCGTCCGCCGAAAAATCCTTCCGCAGACACCCGAAAGGCAGGCACGCTTTTGGCGTATCTGACGGTGTTTCTGGTACTGGGTCTGATCGTCAGCTTTGCGGCTTCCAAAATCGGCAGTCTGAGCGCAGCTTCTATTTCACAAAAATTCAGTGCCTTTGTCACCGATATTTCCGACTTGTTGGTTTACATCAATGTAAAGCTGGCAGAACTTGGCATTTTGCAAAGTATGGAAGGCGAGCTGACGCAATGGTCCGAAACCATTGCAGAGTGGGCACAAAAAGCCATTCCGGCTTTTGCCGCCTCTCTGCCTAAGGCAGGCAATGTCGTACTCAATCTGGTGATCGCCATGACGATTTCCTTTTACTTCCTGTATGACAAAAACCGCCTGAAACGGTTTTGGCATAATATTTCCGAAGTATTTTTCGGCAAAAAAACAACCGAAATTTTCTCTGCTGTCATCTCCGAAGTCTACACGGTATTTACAGGCTATCTCGGCGGTCAAATGCTGGATGCCATCATTATGGCAATACTGATCAGCGTATCTTTTTCCATCGCGGGAATTCCTTACGCTGTTACCATCGGTATCATATCCGGTTTTTCCAACCTGATTCCGTACTTCGGTGCGATTATGGCATTTGTACTTTCCGTTTTGGTGGGGCTGCTCAGCGGCATGCCGATCAAAGCCTTGTATGCCGCCATCATTGTACTGGCACTGCAGCAAGTGGACAGTATCCTGATCGTACCGCGCGTAGTCGGCAAAAGTGTGGAGCTGCATCCTGTCATGGTACTGCTATCCCTTGCTGTGTTTGGTGGGTTATTTGGATTCTTGGGGCTTTTGTTCGCGGTTCCTTTAGGCGCACTGACCAAAGATTTCTTTTTCTTCCTCTACCACAAAAAACAGGAATGGAACCAAAAACAGGCAAGCACTTAATCTCACGAAAACAAAAAAAGACGAAACGGTATTTTTTTCCGCTTTCGTCTTTTTATTTTGTCACCTCTTTGCTAAAAAGCTGCCAGCGATTTTCCCCGGAACAAACCGCACTGCCGTATGCGCAGCCAAACAGACCGCCTTGCAGGCACCAGCATAAACTCCCGTCGTTATATTCCGCCGCCAGTATACGGCAAAGCCGCCCGCCTTCCGTAAAAACCACCCGCTTTCCCATATCGCCTTAACGGCGCTGCCGCCCGGCAGATAGGTCACCATAAAATCAAGCTGCCGTTCTTGGCGGGAAAGCATCGGATCGGACAGCAGAACCATCTGTTTTTCTTTCCGCAGGCTATGCGCATTCGACGAATTTTCCTGCCATGCAAAAGATATCGTATATTGCAGTTTCCCACTCATCTCGTCTTTTCCGCTTCCGTGCGCCCCCCACGGTATGCAAAGCATTAGGCAAAGCAGACAAAAATATGCCAACATAAACCTTTTTTCCTTTTTCACAAATAAATCCTTCCTTCCCGCTCGCTGATTCCCTATTACACGATAGCATAAATTGCATCATAATGTCAAATAATAATATCATTTTGATAATGCAATATCATTTTGATAAAGTTATGATAACATCAGGTGATGCACATGATAGCGGAAAGAATCAAACTCCTGCGGGAATCGCAGCATATGACACAGGCGGAGCTGGCAAAGAAACTGGGGATCACCCGTTCCGGCGTAAATGCATGGGAACAGGGTATCTCTGTGCCTTCCACGCAGTATATCATACAGCTGGCGCATCTGTTCCATGCCTCCGCGGATTTTCTGTTGGGCATTGAACAAAATGCGACGTTGGATATTTCCGGGCTTTCGGAAGAAGACTGTGCCGTTGTGCAGCGCCTGGTCGCGCATCTGCGTGCGATCCGCAACCAAAAAGACCCGCACTGACATCTTCGGAGGCGATCTATATGAATGAAGTGACTCTTTTGCTCTCCTGCAGCGAGCAATACGGGTATTTGAAAAATATCCCCGCGGCACAGGTTTTTGCTTACCTGCAAAACAGCCAGCTTCTGGACGTTTTGTTGGATACCTACCGCCAGTTTCCGGATATGACGCTTGATTTTTATCTTGGTATGCTGGACGGAATGTTTTCTTTGGAAACAGACGCCCCCGGCGAAGCTGCGCAAGCGCCTGATTGGCAGGCGGCGGCTTCTGCCGTCAGCGCTTTTGCCAAGGCGGCAGATCTTTCTGCCGCGGAAGCCTGCCGCTTTTACTACGAAACCGCTCTGCCTGCTTTGGGCAGTGCGCCAAGCGCCGATGCGCTGCTTACGGCATATCGCAAACATCACTAAAAAACCCAAGCAAAAAAAGCGCCCCCTCAAAGAGGCGCTTTTCCTATTTTTTCACAATGATCTTTTCATTTTTTTCATCAGCAAAGTTCAACATAATCCTTGATGATCTCCGCTAATTTTTCCAACGGCATTCTGGAACTGTTCAGCACCAGGTCATAGTTTTCCACACGACCCCATTTTTTGCCTGTGAAGTAGTTGTAATAGTTCGCACGACGCTTATCTGTTTTGATGACCGCAGCTTCCGCACCGTTTTTCTCCAGTCCGTAGCTTTCAACCGCACGTTTCACACGATCTTCCAGCTCTCCGTGGATAAAGATATGGATACAACGGGGGTGATCCTGCAACACATAATCCGCACAGCGACCAACGATGACGCAGCTGCCCTTTGCCGCCACATCTTTGATGACCTGAGATTGGAACAGGAAGATCTTTTCATTCAACGGCAATCCGTAACTGTCTGCGCCCGGTGTCAGGCTGGTCAAAGAAAGCAGCAGATTTCCGATGGAAGTAGACTCTGCCTCCTGAAAACATTCTTTGGATAAGCCGGTCTGCTCCGCCGCCATGGTGATCAGCTCATTATCATAAAAGGGGACGCCCAGTGCTTCTGCCAGCATTTTGCCGATAATGCGGCCGCCGCTGCCATATTGTCTGCTGATGGTAATGACTGTATTCGGTTTCATAGTTACCCCTCCTTTTATTCTCAAAACGCGAAAAGCGCTTTTTTTTATTATACACCCGCAGGAAAAATGTTGCAATGCACTTTCCCTTACCTTGGCGGATTTCTTTTTGTCAAAATTAAATCATATGCTGCCTTTTGTCTGCTTTTGCCCGAGAAAAAACGGCTTTTTTTCACGGGAAACTTTACTTTTTCGTCAAACGTGATATGATGGTAAAAGGTAAAAAAATCATTTGTAAGTAAGGAGAATTGCAACATGGGCGAATCTTTGACAGGCTTGAGAAGAAGCCATATGTGCTGCGATGTGACAGAGGCTTGCATCGGGCAGGAAGTTACGGTGATGGGCTGGGTGCAGCGCCGCAGAGATCTGGGTAAGCTGATTTTTATTGCTCTGCGTGACAGAAGCGGTCTGGTACAGATCGTTTTCGACGGCGAAAACAGCGCAGCAGATATTTTCCAAAAAGCGGAAACTATCCGCAGTGAGTATGTACTGGCAGTCAGAGGCACTGTTTGCGCCAGAACGGAAGGCAACATCAACCCGAATATGAAAACCGGAAAAATCGAGATCACGGCAAGCGAGCTGCGCATTCTTTCCGAGTCCGAAACACCGCCTTTTCAGATCGAAGATAATATCACAGTCAAGGACGATCTGCGCTTAAAATACCGTTATCTGGATCTGCGCCGTCCTTCTCAGCTGAAAAATATCGTACTGCGCCATAAAGTAGTACAAGTCATTCACAGTTTCTTGGACGCGGAAGGCTTTTTGGAGATCGAAACACCCATTTTGGGTAAAAGCACACCGGAAGGCGCAAGGGACTATCTGGTACCCAGCCGCGTACACCCCGGTAACTTCTACGGTCTGCCGCAGTCCCCGCAGTTATATAAACAGCTTTTGATGGTTTCCGGCATGGACCGCTACTATCAGATCGCAAAATGCTTCCGTGACGAAGACCTGCGTGCCGACAGACAGCCGGAATTCACACAGGTAGATATGGAGCTTTCCTTCATTGACGAAGATATCATCATGGACATCAATGAACGCATGATGCAGAAGGTATTCCGCGATCTGTTGGGTGTGGAGATCTCCCTGCCGCTGCCCCGCATGACTTATGCGGAAGCGATGGAGCGTTTCGGTTCCGATAAACCCGATGTCCGTTTCGGTATGGAGTTAAAAAACATCTCCGATCTGGTTGCGGATACAGATTTTGTGGTGTTTAAAAGCGCTTTGGAAGCAGGCGGCAGCGTTCGTGCGATCAATGCAGAAGGCTGTGGCTCCTTCCCCAGAAAGAAAATCGACTCTCTGGTCGAGTTCGTAAAAACCTACCGTGCAAAAGGTCTGGCATGGATCGCCATCAACGAAGACGGTTCCCTGAAAAGCCAGATCGCGAAATTCTTTACCCCTGAAAAGCTGCAGGAGATCGTAGATAGCATGAACGGCAAACCCGGCGATCTGATTTTGATTTGCGCAGACCAGGATAAAGTCGTATTCGACTCTTTGGGTGCACTGCGTCTGGAGCTTTCCAAAATGTTAGGTCTGACCAAACAGGACGATTTCGCGTTCCTGTGGATCACAGAATTCCCGATGTTAGAATGGGACGAAGAAGAAAACCGCTTCGTTGCGGTACACCACCCCTTCACAGCGCCGATGGACGAAGACCTGCCGCTGTTGGATACAGACCCCGGCAAAGTCCGTGCCAAAGCGTATGATATCGTATTAAACGGCTACGAGCTGGGCGGCGGTTCCATTCGTATTCATCGCAGAGATATCCAGCAGAAAATGTTTAGCCTGCTTGGCTTTACACCGGAAGATGCACAGGAAAGATTCGGCTTCCTTCTGGACGCCTTCCAGTACGGCGTACCGCCGCACGGCGGATTGGCATTCGGTCTGGATCGTATCATCATGCTGATGAGCGGTGCCAACAGTATTCGTGATGTCATTGCCTTCCCGAAGGTCAAAGACGCTTCCTGCCCTATGACAGATGCGCCTAATGTGGTAGATCAAAAGCAGCTGGATGAACTGGCAATCCTCATCAATGAACAACTGCTTACTGATACACAGGCAGAAGAAACCACCGAGGCTTAAAACCATTACCCATGCTGCACCAAAAAACGGCATGGGTATTTGTTTATCAACCATAATCATAAAAACACCAAAGGAGGCGCCTATGAAAATCCACTTCAATAAGACCTTGCGACGCGTGCTGATCGCCGTTGTCTTTTTGATACTACTTTCTTTTCCTGTGATCGGCAACCCGCAGATCTATCTGCATAACCGCTCTCTCAACCATGCGCTCAACGCAGTCACACAGGACAGCATCACTCTGGAAGAAGTGGTTCCGTTTGCATGGGACAAGCTCTATACCTTCGATCCCTATGTATCCCGGGAAGAAAAAGAAGCGATCCTCGGTTTGCACAGCCGCGCCGTAGACGAAACTGCCAGCGAAGGTATGGTAGACCTCATCTTTTTACACGACGGCAAGATCGTCTGCAGCATCTGCGGCTTTCCGCAAAATTTGGGCTATACCCTTTCGTTTACGGACACTGCCTCAGACGGACCCTATGCCATGATTTCCTACGGTGATGAAATTTCATTCACCGTTACACAAACAGAGGACGATCTCCTGCACTTTACAAAGCAGTAACCACGATTCTTTCCCGAAAGGAGTCTGATTTTTATGATTCAAATACAGATCGATGCATCGATCAAAGAGCGCTGTCCGAGCGCAGCGCTTGGAGTGGTGCAATGTCATGTAAAAACCGCGCCTTCTCCGGAAGGGCTTTTACAAAAAATGCATCAAAAAATCGACGAATTATCTCAAGTCGAACTGTCGCAGGCAAACAAACGCGAAAAAATACAATCTACCCGCGCCGCTTATAAAGCACTTGGTAAAGAACCGAACCGTTACCGTTCCTCTGCCGAGGCGATGTGCCGCCGCATCTCCAAAGAACGCGGTTTATATTTCATCAATAATGTGGTGGATCTCAATAACTACCTCTCTATCTGCTCGGGTTATTCCATGGGGACATACGACATAGCCGCGCTGCAAGGAGATATTATCTGGAAACGCGCCCCTGAGGGCACAGCTTACCAAGGAATCGGCAAAGATGTGCTCAATATCGAGTACCTGCCTGCCCTGTTTGATGCCCTCGGTCCTTTTGGCAACCCTACCAGCGATAATACCCGTGCCATGATCACCGAGCATTGCCGGCAAATTCTTCTGGTCTATTACAGTTTTGACGGCACACAGGATTTGCCCGCGCTGTTAGAGGAAGCCAAAGAACTTCTGATCTCTTACTGTGATGCCACAGAGATAGAGAGCACAATCATCGAATGATCCTTTTCTGATCAAAACCGCTGCAAAATATCGTTTGCAGCGGTTTTTTTGACGCCATATTCGATTTACTTAAAATAAATTCAACAAATCCAGCACCATAAAAATGCGAAGCATATCTTCGGACAGATTCAGTCCTGTTGTGCCGTTTCCCTTTAGTACTCCTTTTTCCATCAGTTTTTTGATGGTTTCTTTTCCGTAAGGCAGTTCCTCCACGCTTTCGTAGCGTTTCACTTCTTCCACCTCCTCATAGCTGATACCAAAATACGCGCAGATACCCTGACAGATCGCCTCGGCACAAAGTCTGCGATAGGCGTCGCTTTTGAGCAGTTCTGCTTCCTTGCGATTGGTCATAAAACCGCATTCCACCAACACAGCAGGCATATTCGTCTGTTTGAGCACATACAGCGCCGCACTGCGTTTCAGCCCGCGGTTTGTCAGTTTAGTGCGTGTGGCAAGCGCAGCTTGTACCGCCAGCCCCAGGCGCAGGGTATCCTCACTCGGCTCCGTTTCGATCCAGCTTTCTACACCGTTGGCATCGTTCCAGCCTGTACCGAAAGCGTTTGCATGAATGCTGATATATAGGTCCGCTTTCGCCTGATTCGCACGGGATACACGCACCGCCAAGGGAACATCTTCTTCCTCCGGTGCCACCGCGAAAGGACGAAGACCCACACGGCTTAATTCTTCCGCCAAATAGCGCGCGACAGCCGCGTTAAACGTATTTTCCCGCAGATAAGAGCCATCGGCAAACAACGGTGTGCGTTTGCCCGCTGTTTCCTTTCCGTGCCCGTCATCAATGGCAATGGTCTTCAAGTATCATCTTCTCCTTTCTGCTGATTCTGCTTTACCGCTTCTATACTCAGTTTCTGTTCTTGCGCTACTGGATTCGCGCATACACCAATGACCGCCAAAATGGTCGTACCAAGCAAAAACGGATTTGCAAAAATACCTTTTACCGTCTGTGCCAAAATCCCCCAGCTGGTAAACATCTCCGGTTTTGCACCTGTCGCCGTCATAATAACACCGCATAAACCGATCCAAAACACCGGATTTTTTAATCTTACTTTCCATTCTTTCCACACATCATAGCCTCCTTTCACTGTTACTATATTCCGCAGGACAGGTTTTTGTTTCTGTTTTTGGCAAAAAAAGAAGAAGCTGTCCCTAAAAACAGCTTCTTTTTTTCTATCCGTTCAAAACTCCAGTATCATACCGCAGCCAACTTCCTGTATCGCACAGCATTTTGTGTGGATCTCTGCCTTTGCGGCAAAGGAAACACAGTGACAGGGATAAAGCTGTCGGATACGGTTTTGTTGAAAATAGGCAATGGTCTTTTGCAGCCGTTCTCCCGTTTCCAACAGGTGAAACCCACCGATCACCCCGACGATACGCGATTCTTTGCAGACTTTTTTCGCATATTCCATAATATTGCAGATCCCGCTGTGGGAACACCCCGTAATGATAAATAACCCCTGTTCCGTACGGTAGGCAAGTGCCGTGTCGTCGAATAAAAGGTCCTCTTTCCCGCCGCTGCTGCCGATCGGAGTTCTTGGTTCAAATTCACAAGAAACGGGGATCTCCCCCAGATAAGTCAGCTTTTCCGTCAGTGCGTAAGGCTCCTTGCTCAGCCGCAGCTGGAACCTCTCCTCGCACTCCTTGCGGCTCAGCGGGCTGCCGACATCTTCTTTGCCTAACACCTTTTCCTCAAACACCTGCGGGTGTGCCAATAAAAAAGTCTGCGGCATCGGCGGCAGGTATGCCAGACCTCCCGTATGGTCATTATGCCCGTGAGAGAGTATGATACCGTCTAAGTTTGCCAAGGAAATTCCCATTTTTTCCGCATTTTCCAAAAACACATCGGAATATCCCGTGTCAAACAGAAACTTTCTGCCTTCGCACTCCAGATAAAAGGAAAGCGCGGGTTCTCCCTTGAAATAGGCATCAATGTAAGTATTGTTGTCCGTCAGAACCGTCAGCTTCATAGTGATCTTCCTTTCCGCAGCCAAATACTCCCCCGAAAAAACGCCTATCTTGCTTTTTTTAGAAAGAAAGGTATTTTTTCGTACATTCATATCAGTATGATTATACTACATTTCCCGCCCGCAAACAAGTTGACAGAAAAATCCTTTTCGTGCTACAATCTCGAAGAAAGAAAGGTGACAAATATGAAACTATCAGCGGAAGAATTACTCCATCTGCCTATGTTTCATGCCATTGATACCAACGGCATCGAAACCATGATGGACTGCTTTTGCGGCGAAATAAAGATGTTTGACCCCGGCAGCAAGATCCATGCAGAAAAAGCGGAGCAGGCAGGGTGTCTGATCGAGGGAGAAGTAGACGGGCTTTCTGTCGGGCAGGTCTTTCTGCTGCCGAAAAAAGAGGAAGCGCCGCTGTCCGTCCGCACGCAGACGAAATTATTATTGTTTGATGGGCATATGATGCTCTACCCCTGCTATGGCTGCTGTTTTTTCCACGCGCAGCTGTTGCAGAATTTCAGGGATATGGGATTTTTGCATGATTGAGTTTTTCACATTTGCGAAACAGAAAAAAAGCGTACGGCGATCAGTACGCTTTTTTGCGTTCTTTTTGTACCGCGGGCGCTTTTTTCCCAAAAAAGCAACGGCGCGTTTTCGGCAAATCAAAAAAACTGCACAAGGATATGATCCTGTGCAGTCAAAAGCTGAAAATCGAGGCGACGTGATTTGAACACGCGACCTCTACATCCCGAATGTAGCGCTCTACCAAGCTGAGCCACGCCTCGTTATTTCACAGCAATACTATTTTGCCCTTTTTTTTATGATTTGTCAAGATAAATTTTTTCTTTTCCATTCTCTTATGCAAAAAAACGCCCCCGCCCATTAGCGGGGTGTTTATAAGACAGTAAAATATGCAAAATTCGTGACAAAAGTGGTCACGAATTTTGCATTAAGAGGATATCCGCAAAGCAGCGCAAGGGATACAGTCCCTTGTTCGGAATGCAGTGACGGAAAACGCCCCGGACACTTCCCGGGCGTTACGCCTCGCAGAGCGCACATACGGGGTCAACCAGTATAGAAGTGCGCCATTAGTCTGTTCGACAAACAGGGATTTGTCGGTGCATTTTTTTCATTTCCGAATGAACGAATTGTCTGCTTGTGGCACATCGTCCGAAACAAACCGCAAAACTGACATATGTAGATCATATTTATCCCGAAGCTCCATGATCTTCTGCATCATCGGTGTGCGATGGTGCATGTCAATAGCATCCTGATTTACCCAACTGTCAATCAGCAGAACTGTTTCGGTATCCTCCACGGGATAAAAATACTCATATTGAAGATTCCCTTTTTCATCGCGGATCGCAGCAACAGTGCCGCTTGACACCATTTCTTCGGCAAACTTACGGGCAGCACCATTTTTGCCGGAGTAGTATATGTTAACCGTTATGCTCAAATTATTTCCTCCTTAAATTTCGATTTATAGGTCTGTTTCGTTCCATATTATCACATAACAGAAAATAATACAAGAACAGACACAGCAGAGCAAACTACTGTGTCTGTTAACTGTCTTATGAACGCCGTCCCTTTTGCGGCGGAGGCGTTTTCTGTGTCTTTGAAAAACCGTATTACATATATCCCTTTCTCCAGATAGAAGGGAAAAACAGCATAATAATCGGGAAAATCTCCAGCCTGCCCAAAATCATATCCAGACAAAGCACAATTTTGGAAAACGCAGAGAAGAAGGAAAAGTTTTCCACGGGACCAACTTTTGCCAAACCGGGACCCACATTACTCATACAGGTCAATACCGACGTCAACGAAGTCGTAAAATCGTAATTATCCAAAGAAATCAACAAAAATGAGGCAAATACCAAAAATAGATATACGATCAAATACGCCGTTACACCGTGTATCACATCATTTTCCACACGGTATCCGTCCAGTTTGATGACATTGACCGATCTGGGGTGAACGATCCTGCGGATCTCCTGCAATACCATCTTCAGCAAAATAATAAATCTGGATACCTTGATACCGCCGCCGGTGGAACCGCCGCAGGCGCCGATGATCATAATGCAGACCAAAACCGTTTTGGAAAATTCCGGCCACACCTCAAAATTCGCCGTCACAAATCCCGTCGTACTGATGACAGATGCCACTTGGAATACCGCATGGCGGAATGCCATCTCTATCGTTTCGTAATTTCTGGAAATATCCAACGTGATCAGGATCGTTGCCAACGCAATGATCGCGAAGAAAAACCGCAGCTCCTCATTTTTGAATACATCTTTAAAGTCACGAATGCACAGCAGATAAAACAGATTAAAGTTGATGCTGAACAGTATCATAAAAATGGTAATCACATATTCAAAATATGCATTGTTATATGCGGCGATACTCGCGTTTTTAATGGAAAAACCACCCGTTCCCGCCGTCGCGAACGCATTGACCACGCTGTCAAATATCGGCATACCGCCTAAAAAAAGCAGCATGATCTCGGCGAATGTCAAAATAATATAGATCATATACAATCCTTTTGCGGTGGATTTGACCTTCGGCACCAGTTTGCTGACCATCGGACCCGGCGCTTCCGCACGCATGATATACATAGAGCGGTCATCACCCATCGGCAGTATCGCGAGCATAAAGATCAAAATACCCATACCGCCGATCCAGTGCGTAAAACTGCGCCAGAATAAAATACCCTTCGGCAAAGATTCAATTTCCGTCAGGATAGATGCGCCCGTTGTGGTAAAGCCGGATATCGTTTCAAACAAGCAGTTGACATACCCGTCAATACTGCCGCTGATAAAAAACGGCATCGCGCCGAAAACGGACATCAGTACCCAGGAAAGCGATACGATCACAAAGCCTTCTCTGCCGTAAATGCGTTTTTCCTTCGGCTCCCCGCCTTCCACCAACGTGCCGAATATCAATAAAAACGCGATCACGCCCGCAAAAGCACGAAACTCCGCTCTTTCACCGAAATACAGCGAAACCAAAGCAGAAGGGAGCATCAGCATGCCCTCTACCCGCAAAATATTTCCCAATACATAAGAAATCATTCGATAATTCATTGCACTCAAACCTCATATGCTTATTTTGCGTTATTTCAAAATATCCTTCAAATCATAGAATGTGTGCTCCATGGTAACGACGACCACATGATCGTCCGCTTCCATCGCATCCTCACCGCCGGGGATAATGATTTTTCCGCCGCGAATGATCGTCGCGATCAAAAGCCCCTTTTTCGTCTTTAAATCCTTCAACGGAATCCCTACCACAGGCGAATTGGCTCTTACGATAAATTCCAGTGCTTCCACCTGCTCATTGATCAGCCGATGCAGCGTTTCCACATTGCTGCCGTAAGAGTTTTGCATCGCACGTACAAAACGTACGATATTATTTGCCGCGATGGTTTTGGGTGCAATAAAGCTGTCAATATCCAGACTGTCCAAAATCTCATCGAACGAAATTTTATTGATCTTCGCAATGACTTTGGAAACCTGTTTTGCTTTCGCGTATAACGACACTACAATATTTTCCTCGTCCATACCGGTCAAAGCGACCAGTGCGTCCGTCATTTCCAAGCCTTCTTCCAGCAAAAGTTCTTTATCAGTACCGTCCCCGTTGATGATGACGGCTTCCGGCAACTCCTCGCAGAGGTATTCACAGCGTTCGCGGTCCATTTCGATGATTTTGACTCGAATCTTTAACGGGATCAGTTCTTTCGCCAGATAATACGCCACACGACCGCCGCCCAATATCATGACGGATTTCACGCTGTCGCGGAACATACCGATCGCTTTGAAAAATCTCGCGGTTTCCACATGAGAACCTGTAATATTGATTTTATCCCCGCCTTGCAGCACAAAATCACCGGACGGGATAAATACTTCTTTCCCGCGCTGCACTGCGCAGACCAACACTTTGACTTTTAACAGTTTCGGCAGCTGATACAGCGGTACGCCGTCCAAAATGCTGTCCTGGGGCAGTTTTAACTCAACCAGCTCCACACGTCCTCTGCAAAATGGCTCTATTTTTAATGCCGAAGGAAAGCGCAAAAGCCTCGAGATCTCATGCGCCGCCGCCATCTCCGGGTTTACCGCCATGGAAAGCCCCAATTCGTCCTTGATCATACCCATCTGGAAGAAATATTCGGGATTTCGCACACGCGCGATGGTGTTATCCGCCCCCAGTTTTTTGGCAAACAAGCAGCACAAAAGATTCACTTCATCCGCCGATGTCGCCGCGATCACTAAATCCGCACTGCGTACCCCCGCTTTTTGCAAAACGGAAAGGCTCGCGCCGTTGCCTTCCACGGCAATGATATCCATGGTATTTTGCGCCTGATTGAGCGCCTTGGTATTTTTATCAATCACGATGACATCGTTGCCTTCCGCGCTGAGCAGCCTTGCGATCGTGCCGCCCACTTTCCCGTCACCTACAACTACAACTTTCATGGGAAACCCTCCTGTTGTTTTTCGGCAGAATACAAGCCGCCTTCACTTCAAAACCATAGTAGCAGATATCCCGCTGTTTTTCCATCTGTTTTTCGTAAAAAAGACAGCAAAAGGCGCTTTCCGTAGCAAGCGGCACCTACCACCTGCGTCATTTTGTCCGAAAGCACCTAAAAAATCATATTTGCCGTTTATTCTGCCTGTTCTGTCGCTGTGCACAAATATGCCGCCAGATCTTCAAACGCCACTTCTTCGGCTGTACCGCTTTCCATGTGTTTGACCTGTGCTTTGCCCTCTGCCAGTTCGCTTTCTCCAATGATCATGGAGTAGTGCGCACCGATTTTATTGGCATACTTCATCTGTGCCTTGACACTGCGCTCTACGGTATCCGCCTGTGCATGAATGCCTGCTTTGCGCAGCTGCCAAGTCAGCGCCTGCGCTTTGATCTGTCCCGCTTCGCCCATAGAACCGATGTAAATGTCCGTATGTCCTTCCTCTGTCAGCGCACCGTGCTGTTTTTCCAGTATCATCACCAAACGCTCAATGCCAAGCCCGAAGCCGACCGCACCGGTAGGCTTGCCGCCGCATTCCTCGATCAGTTTATCGTATCTTCCGCCGCCGCAGACAGTCAGCCCGTCGGAAACGAATTCGAATACAGTTCTGGTATAGTAATCCAGACCGCGCACAATCTTCGGGTCAACTACAAAGGCAATGCCCATTTCTTTCAGTATCGCCTGCACCTTTTCAAAATGCGCCGTGCATTCCTCATCCAGACAATCCAGTACGGAAGGCGCGTCCGCCAACACTGCCTGACAGCTTTCTTCCTTGCAGTCCAGTACACGCAGCGGATTTTTCAGATAACGCTCCTTGCAAGTCGGGCACAGCTTGTCCAGATTGGAGCCGATGAAATCACGCAGCACCTGGTTGTACCTTGCCCGGCAAGAAGGGCAGCCCAAACTGTTCAAACGAAGCTCTACACCTGTCACGCCCATTTCTTCCAACAGCTGTGCTGCCACAGAGATCGCCTCCGCGTCCTGTGCGGCGCTGTAAGAGCCCAGCATTTCCACACCGAACTGATGGAACTGGCGCTGTCTGCCCGCCTGTGTATTTTCACAGCGGAAGGTGGGAGAGATGTAGTACAGTTTGATCGGCTGAGGGTCATTATGCATACCATGCTCAATATAAGCTCTGGCAACGCCTGCCGTGCCTTCCGGGCGCAGTGTCAGGCTGCGGTTGCCGTCATCGGTAAAGGTATACATCTCTTTTTGCACGATATCCGTCGTTTCACCCACACCTCTGACAAACAATTCCGTAAACTCAAATGCGGGGGTACGGATCTCACCAATACCGAATGTTTCGCAGATACGGCGCATTTTCGCCTCGATCTGCTGCCACTTGCGCACCTCTGCGCCGTAAATATCCTTCGTTCCTTTGACCAGCTGTATCATACTTTCCCTCCTAAAGCCTGCAAACCGACTCGTTTGCGTTCGATCATCTCATCAATCCTGCCAATGTATTCTTCCACACTTTTTACGTTAAATACCCGCTCAATGCGGTCTGTTTCCGGGTCCACCGTTTTGGTGCTGCCGCCCGCGCCCGCAGCGAGTATGGTCTGTTTTTCTTCCATAATCTCCACGTTATAAATACTTTCTTTCCCGGGGTGCGCGTAACCGACATTTTCAAAATTCCCCACCATATTTTTCTGGCGGTACATATAATACGGCAGCATTCCCATCTCTCTTGCGCCCCGATCGGCAAGCAAAAGCATTTCCTCCAGTGTTTTTGCCGTTGTCATGGTATACTGATCAAACTGCTCCTTCAAGCGGGACGCGCGTTTGACTGCAAGCGTATGCACCGTCAAGTTATCGGGTGCCAGCTTCTTTATCGCGGCAAGTGTTGCCGCAACGTCCTGCGGCTGTTCCTCCGGCAGTCCCAAGATCAGGTCCATATTGATATTGTCATGCCCGGCTTCTCTTGCCGCAAAAAATACCGCCTGCGTATCCGCTGCCGTATGCCTTCTGCCGACCACTTCCAGTGTGCGGTCGTTCATCGTCTGCGGATTGATGGAAATGCGGTCCGCACCGTACTGTTTGATCAGGCGCAGTTTTTTCTCGGTAATGGTATCGGGTCTGCCTGCTTCCACCGTATATTCCGCCGTGCCGTCTGTCAAAAACAGTTCTGCCGTTTCCGAAAGCAGCCGCTCTAACTGCGTTTCGTTGAGCGATGTGGGTGTTCCGCCGCCGATATAGAGCGAGCGCAGGCGTTTTCCTTTCGTATAGCGCTGCAAAAAGCGCAGTTCTTTGATCAGCGCGTCCAGATATTCGTCCACACGGTTTCGGTACTGCCCCAAAGGATACGCCGTAAAAGAGCAGTACAAACAACGCGTCGGGCAAAACGGGATACCGATATACAAATGAATATCTTCCGGCTGATTTTTCGCTAAAATCGCCGTTTCCGCCTTTGCCACCTGCAAAGCAAGCTCGGCTTTTTGCCTTGCCACAAAATAATCTTCTTCCAAATACCGCAGGCAGGCGGCATCGTCATAGCCTTCTTCCAACAGCATACTGACCAGTTTGGCAGGGCGCACCCCCGTCAGAAGCCCCCACTTTGGCGTCATACACCTTTCCTGCTCCAATAGGCGAAAAATCGCGGCTTTGACTGCACGCTTCTGCTCTTTTTGCGTGATCGGCGGCTTCGCCGCAAACTCCGCCGCGCGCTGTTTTTGCCCATCACGATAAAGCACTGCCTGCGCAGTGCCTTCCCGCCAAATACTTTCGATTGTGATTCCGCTTTCTTCGGGCAGTTGTGTCTGTTTGTAGTGCAAGTTGGGATAAAACACCTGTATCATGGTCTGCACATCATTTAACAGCGCATGCCCGTTGAGGATAAAACCAATCATTTTGCAATTCCTCTTTTTTTCTATCTTAAAACAGTTTATCGCTGTCTAACAGCAATGTCACAGGTCCGTCATTGACCAAAGAAACTTTCATATATGCCTGGAACTGACCGTACGCTACTTTTTTGACATCTAAAGCGTCCGCGTGCGCGCAAACTTTTTCAAAAATCTTTTCTGCCACCTGCGGAGAAGCGCCCGCGCTGTAGCCGGGACGTCTGCCCTTTCTGGCGTCACCGTAAAGTGTAAAGTTCGGCACGATCAAAAGCTCGCCTTCGATATCCTGCAAAGACAGATTCATTTTATCCTCCGCGTCCTCGAAAATGCGCAGATGGATCACTTTATCCAGCATATAGTCTATCACTTTATCATCATCTGTTTCGTGAATGCCCACCAAAACCATGATCCCTTTTCCGATCTGTCCGATCACGTTGCCGTCCACCGCAACCGATGCGTTTTCTACTCTTTGCAGCACCATTCGCATACTATTTCGTTCCTTTCTGTCACAAACTCTTTTTTTAGCCGGAAACACGGTCGATCTGGATCACGTCTTTGATGTTGAGCAGACGATTGATGATCTTCTCCAGCTGATCTTTCGTATGAATTTCTATCGTAATGTGGAAAATTGCCATCATATCTTTTGTTGTGCGCACATTCAGCGCCTTCACGGAAATATCCTCATCAGCCAGCACACGGGTAATGGATAAGAGCTGTCCGACCTTATCCGTACAAAGCACACGAATCTCTGCCAGATAAGACGCTTCCTGGCTGCCGCCTCTTGCGGTCTGCACGTCCCATTCGGCATTGATGAGTCTGCTGCGTTCCTCATTGCTTAGGCACATGACGTTCACACAGTCTGTACGGTGGATCGTCACACCGCGCCCTCTGGTGACAAAACCAATGATCTCATCGCCCGGCACAGGGTTACAGCACTTGGAAAAACGCACCGCTACATCGCCGATGCCTTCTACAATGACACCGCTGCTGCTTTTTTTCTTAAACTGCTTCTGCTCCGGCTTTTTCTCTACGATCTGATGGATAATATCTTCCGCGGTCTGCTCTTTTTTCTGCTGTTTGATCAGCTCATCGCGCAGACGGTTGACCACCTGACCTTCTTTCAGTCCGCCGTAGCCGACTGCCGCCATCACGGCGTCCCAGTCTTTAAAATCGAATTTATTGATGACCAAATCCATCCACTCGGGTTTTAACAGTTCCTGTGGGCTGTAGCCCTTTTTCTTCATATCACTGTAGATCATTTCCCGTCCGCGGATGATATTTTCTTCTTTTTCCTCTTTTTTGAACCACTGCTTGATCTTGGTCCTTGCCTGTGAGCTCTTGACCAGAGAAAGCCAGTCACGGCTGGGGCCTTTGGAGTTTTGCGAGGTCATGATCTCAATGATATCGCCGTTTTGCACCTTATAGTCAATCGGCACCATTTTGTTGTTGACTCTCGCACCGACCATTTTATTGCCGACTGCCGAGTGGATCATATACGCAAAGTCGATGGGGGTGGAGCCTTTCGGCAACTGCACCACTTCGCCCTGCGGGGTAAAGACATATACCTGGTCTGTAAAAATATTCAGATCCAGTTTAATGGTATCCAGATATTCCTTATTATCCGACATATCCTGCTGCCATTCCAAAATCTGGCGCAGCCAAGTCAGCTTCGCTTCTTCCTTATGCTGTGTCTTTTCGCCGCTCTTGCCTTCTTTGTACTTCCAGTGCGCGGCGATACCGTATTCACTGGTGCGGTGCATCTCCCAGGTACGAATCTGTATCTCAAACGGTTCGCCGGAAGGACCGATCAGCGTGTTATGCAGCGACTGATACATATTCGGCTTGGGCATCGCGATATAGTCTTTAAAACGCCCGGGCATGGGTTTATACATATCATGAACAATACCCAGCACCGCATAGCAATCGCGTACATTATCCACGATCGCGCGCACCGCAAACAGATCATAAATCTGGTCGAGCGTCTTATTCTGATTGATCATTTTCTTGTAAATACTGAAAAAGTGCTTACTGCGCCCTTCCACCTTGCCTTTGATGCCGGCTTCCTGCATATGCGCAGATACGTCTTTGACGATTTCCGCTACAAACGCTTCTCTTTCCGCTTTTTTCTTCTCGATTTTTGCGGCAAGGTCAAAATACGCGTCGGGATTGAGGTATTTGAAGCAAAGATCCTCCATTTCGGTACGAATCTTGGAAATACCCAGTCTATGTGCCAAAGGCGCATAAATATCCAGTGTTTCCTGCGCTTTTTCCCGCTGTTTTTCCGGCGTCATATAGTTGAGCGTCCGCATATTATGCAGTCTGTCCGCCAGTTTGATCAAAATCACGCGGATATCTTTCGCCATCGCTAAAAACATCTTGCGATAGTTTTCCGCCTGAATCTCCTCTTTGGTGGAGTAGGATAATTTACCTAACTTAGTAACGCCGTCCACCAGCACAGCGACTTCTTCCCCGAAAATACGGGAAATATCTTCATAGGTGTACTCCGTATCCTCAATCGTATCATGCAAAATGCCTGCAATGATCGATTCCATATCCAATTCCAGTTCCGCCAGAATATACGCGACTTTCAGCGGATGAATGATATACGGTTCCCCTGATTTTCTCTTTTGGGTCTTATGCGCGTCCGCCGCCAGATGGTATGCTTCCTCCACCTTGGAAAAATCTCTCGCAGGGTGGTATTTCTGCATTCGTTCGATCAATTCCTGATATAATACTGCTACATCCGCTTCTGTCATAGCGCACACCCCCTTTATTCTTTCTGATTTCCTTCGTAAAAAAGGCTTACCACTTATTATAATAATTCCTGAAAGTATTTGCAAGTACGGCACTGCCAAAAAAATCCCGTTATCCAAGCAATCCCTTGTCATATTTGAAAGAAAGCAGTCTGTAAACACTTTCATCGAGCCGTTGTTCTGAGATTCTACCGCTTTGCACCGCTTCCAAAATCCCCTGATAAGCCTCCGCAAGATCGGCAGGCAGCAGCACGATGTCCGCACCTGCTTCCACCGCCATCACAGCCGCCTCCGCCGTGCCGTAGCGTGTGGTGATGGCGCCCATTTCCATGCCGTCTGTAATGAGAATGCCCTCAAATCCCATTTCCTCGCGTAACAGTCTTACCATATCCGGCGATAACGAAGCAGGCAGGTCATTTCCCGTTGCGTTCGGCGTCTGGATATGCCCTAACATCACAAGCTCCACGCCCGCGTCAATGGCAGCCTGAAACGGGACCAGCTCCACTTTACGCAAGCGCTCCATGTCATGCGTTACACTCACCATGCCGTCATGGCTGTCCGCCGCGGTATCCCCATGCCCGGGGAAATGCTTCACCGTACCGCTGACGCCGTTTTGTTCCAGTCCTTCCAAAAATGCCGTGACCATCTCGGATACCGTCTGCGCGTCGCTGCCAAACGCGCGGCTGCCAATCACAGGATTCTCGGGATTGGTATTGATATCCGCTACCGGCGCAAAATCGATCTGGATTCCGAGTGCCGCAAGGCTCTGCCCGATCGTATTTCCCGCATCTTTTGCTTTTTGCGTATCCCCCTGCATACTTTCCGCCGTTTCCACAGAAGTATGCGGGATATTGCTCTTTTCCAGTCTGGAAACGATGCCGCCTTCCTCGTCAATGCCGAATATCAGCGGGATCTCCGCCGCTTCCTGCATATCGGCAAGCAGTTGTTTCGTCTGTTCCTCGGTATCCAGATTTTCCGCAAACAGTATCACGCCGCCCAAGGAAAAATCGCGGATACTTGCCGCCGCTTCCTCTGTCAGCTCTGTCATATCGTTTCCTTCCGCGTCAGAACGAAATGCCGTCATCAAAAGCTGCCCCACTTTTTGCTCCGTTGTCATTTTCTCCATCTGCCGCGTCAGAAATTCCTCTTTGCTCTCTGTCTGTGCCGTTTCCTGCTGTATCTCCTCCGACGTCTGCGTTTCCTCCTGCTTTACACTGCCGCAGCCTGTCAATAACAGAAACAATACACAAACCGCCGCAAAGAACCGTTTTTTCATCTGTCCCTCTCCTTTTTTCTTCCGCTTTCAACCGTCTTATGACAACCGCTTTTTTTCTTGTTTCTTTTGTAGATTTGCTTTTATTATAATCCTTTTTTTCGCCATTGAATAGCTTCTTTTCCCGATTTTATGCCTTTGTTTGGCGTAAGCACACGTTTGTGTTTCTTTCCCCTTCCTTTTTTCCCACGAAATGAGTATAATATTCCTATCAAAGCCTTGCTTTGGCAATACAGAAAGGAATTATAACGAAATGAAACTGCAAAAACTGCTCAGCTATGTGCGTCGTGCCGTAGATGATTACCACATGATAGAAGAAGGCGATCGGATCGCTGTCGGTGTTTCCGGCGGAAAGGACAGCCTTTGCCTTCTGATCGCACTGCATCATTTGCAGCGTTTTTACCCTAAACATTTTGAGATCGAAGCCATCACCGTGTCCTTGGGGCTTCCCGGTGCGCAGTATGACGATATTCAGGCGCTTTGCGATTCTTTGGGTGTTCGTTATACTTTAGTGCAAACCGATATCGGTCAGATCATTTTCCACGAGAGAAAGGAGAAAAACCCCTGCTCGCTTTGCGCCAAAATGCGAAAAGGCGCGCTCAACACCGCGGCGGAATCGCTTGGCTGCAATAAAGTCGCATTGGGACACAATAAAGATGACGTGGTGGAAACCTTCTTTATGTCACTGTTTTATGAGGGGCGCATGAACTGCTTTGCGCCTGTCAGCTATCTGGATCGCATGAAGCTATACTCCATTCGCCCTTTGATCTATGTCCCCGAATGGGAGTGCCGCAGCTTTGTGCGCCACAGCGGTCTGCAAATTGTGAAAAACCCCTGTCTGGCAGACGGCAATACCAAACGCCAGGAAACGAAAGAACTGCTTCTGGAGCTTTCTTCTAAGTACGATAACCTGCAGGAAAAAGTATTCGGCGCCATTCGCCGTTCTGCACTGAAGGGTTGGAAAGAGGAGGAGTGATACCATGTCTTCTTATCAGGAAACCCAAAATCAAACCGAATTGCTGCGTCTTCAGCATGTGCGTGCCGATCTGCCGCCGTTTCTGTCGGAATTTTTCACTTCCGTATCGCAGTCTGTTTCGATCAAAACACGGCTTGCCTATGCGTATGACCTGCGGATATTTTTTCGCTATTTAGAGCAGGAGCACCCCGTTTTAGGCGGGAAGGCGCCGCGCAGCCTGACAACAGAGGACCTCAAGAGCGTTACCACACAGGATATTGAGGAATTTCTGGAATACCTGACACTTTATCCAAGCGACTCGAAAGAAAACACCTCTTATACCAAAAACGGAGAAAAAGGCAAATCCCGCAAACTGGCCGCTGTGCGAAAAATGTTTCGCCACTATTATAAAAAAGGGAAAATCCCTTCCGACCCCGCCGCCCTGGTGGATACACCGAAACTGCATGAAAAACAGATCATTCGGCTGGATATCAATGAGGTAGCGGATCTGTTGGACGAAGTGGAACGCGGGGATCACCTGACCAAACACCAAAAAGCGTTCCATGAAAAAACGAAAAAAAGGGATTTCGCATTGATCTCTTTGCTGCTTGGCACAGGTATGCGTGTTTCGGAATGCGTCGGCATCGACCTTGGCGATCTGGACTTGAAAAACAACTGTGTCAAAGTCACCAGAAAAGGCGGGAACGAATCGCTTTTGTATTTCGGTGAGGAAGTGCATGACGCACTTGCGGCATATCTGGAGCAACGTGCAGAAGCTGTCACAAAATCCGCGGAGGAAAAAGCGGTTTTCTTATCCTCCCAGGGCAGCCGCATCACCACACGCGCCGTGCAGAATCTGGTCAAAAAATACACCGGCAGCGTGACGGTCAAACATATCACACCGCATAAACTGCGCAGCACCTACGGCACGAATCTGTATAACGAAACAGGGGATATCTACCTTGTTGCGGACGCCTTGGGGCACGCCGATGTCAACACGACCAAAAAACACTATGCGCAAATTGAGGAAAACCGCAGAAGGCTTGCTTCTCAACATATCAAACTGAGAAAGGACTGATTTCTTTGACCATAGAACAGATCCAAAGCATCTATCAAAACAGGAAAGCGCGTCCCATACTGCCGTTACGCTATTACGCTGTGATGGCGCTTTTGACGGAGCAGAACGGGGAGCTGCATTTTGTACTGAACAAACGAGCGGAAGGCGTACATCAGCCGGGGGATATCTGTTTTCCCGGCGGGCACTGCGAAAAAGGGGAATGTACCCGTAGTGCAGCACTGCGGGAAACAGAAGAAGAAATGGGCATTGCCAAAGAGCGTATTTTGCTGTTAGGCAAATCCGATTATATGCTGACGGTCTACCGTGGGAAAATACAGCCTTATATCGGCTATATCACCCCCGAAACATATGCCGCCATTCGTCCCTGCCCCAAGGAAGTGGCGGAAGTCTTTACGGTGCCGCTTTCCTTCTTTGCACAAAACCCGCCCGAGGTGCATACCATGCGCTGGCTGCCCGATCTGCCGGAGGATTTTCCGTTTGACCGCATCGAAGGCGGAAAAAACTACCCCTTCAGCCGTGCGCAGGTGGGTCAGCGTTTTTATACCTATCAAGGGCATACTATCTGGGGCTTTACGGCACAGGTGATCGAAAACATCATGCAGGTCCTCTCACAAAAACGGGACTGACGCACATTTTTTCCGAAAAAAACTCTTGCCCTGATATGCGCAAAGAATTTTCTTCCCTTACAAACCACAAAAAAGACCTTCCCGACGCTTGCGGAACGCTCCGCTTGTATCGGAAAGGTCTTTCTTTTTTTGGTATTTACAAAGCAAAAGCGGTTTATTTTCGTTTCTTTGCGCCGCCCGCTTTCGGAACGGAAGGCGATTTGCCTTTTTGGGGCAAATTCCTATTTTTTCGGGTCGTTTTGCCCTGTTCGCTCTGTTTTTTCTGCATACCGCCGCTTTTCTTGCCGCCTTTTTTCGCAGCGGCTTTTCTGCTTTCCTGTATTTCTTTCGCGAGTTTTCTTGGACGAATCAGACAATGCTTGTCAAAACCGATCAAATCCGTTCTGCCCGCTTTGACGAGCGCTTCCTGCACCAAATCGTAATTTTTCGGATTGCGGTACTGGATCAGCGCGCGCTGCATCGCCTTTTCATGCGGATTGGTCGGCACATAGACCTTTTTCATTGTCCTCGGGTCAAGCCCCGTGTAATACATCACGGTGGAAAGCGTGGAAGGCGTCGGGTAAAAATCCTGTACCTGTTCGGGCATATATCCCAGATCACGCAGGTATTCCGCTAATGCCACCGCTTCCTTTAACGTAGAACCGGGGTGCGAGGACATCAGATACGGCACCACATACTGTTTCAAACCGTAATGCTCGTTTAACTGACGATATTTTTGCAGAAATTTCTCATATACTGCCTGCGGCGGCTTACCCATTTTCTCCAGTACAGGGTCCGCGATATGCTCAGGTGCCACTTTCAGCTGCCCCGATACATGAAAACGTACCAGCTCACGGAAAAACGTATCGTCC
Organism: uncultured Lachnospiraceae bacterium; assembly: GCA_944383855.1. Taxonomy (GTDB): domain Bacteria; phylum Bacillota; class Clostridia; order Lachnospirales; family Anaerotignaceae; genus CALWRB01. The sequence goes on along the minus strand of CALWRB010000017.1, from coordinate 95,408 downwards.
GCATCCGCCAACAGATAGTCAAATCGTATTCCCGAACGGATAAAAACCTTTTTTACGCCGGGCAGCTGCCTGAGTTTTCGCAACAGCGCGACATAATCACTATGGTCGGCAATCAGCTGATTGCAGGGTTTCGGAAACAAACACTGTTTATGCGTGCAGGCGCCTTTGGTCAGCTGCTTTTTGCAGGCAGGCTGCCTGAAGTTGGCGGTCGGTCCGCCTACATCGTGGATATATCCTTTAAAATCCGGCTCATAGGTCATCAGTTTTGCTTCCTGCAATATGGATTCGTGGCTTCTGGTCTGTATGATCCTGCCCTGATGAAACGTCAGCGCACAGAAACTACAGCCGCCAAAGCACCCCCTGCAGGAAATCAGACTAAAACGCACCTCCGAGATGGCGGGTACACCGCCTGCCGCCTCGTAACTTGGATGATACGTCCGCTGATACGGCAGTGCATACACCCGATCCATCTCCTGCTGTGTCAGCGGTTTTTGGGGCGGGTTTTGTATCACAAATTCCTTTTCGCCGTACGGCTCGATCAAAACTTTTGCGGAAAACGGGTCGGTATTGCAGTACTGCGTATAAAAGCTTTCGGCATACAACCGCTTATTTTCACACATCTGTCGGTAGGAAGGCAGTGTAATGGACGGCACAGGCACATCTGCCGCCGTACTGCGGTACACTGTGCCATCGATATAAGTGATGTCTTTGATGTTTAACCCGCCGTCCAGTGCGTCCGCCACTTCTACCACGGAACGCTCTCCCATGCCGTACAGCAGCAAATCCGCCTGGCTGTCCAGCAATATGGAACGCTTGAATTTTTCCGACCAATAGTCATAATGCGCCAAGCGCCTGAGGCTTGCTTCAATGCCGCCGATGATGATGACGGCATCTTTTTTCACTCTGCGAATCAAATTACAGTAAACCACCGTCGCGTAATCGGGGCGTTTGCCGATCATGCCGCCCGGTGTAAAGGCATCGCTTTGCCGCCTTTTTTTGGAAACAGTGTAGTGGTTGACCATTGGGTCCATATTCCCGCCGCTGACCAGATAAGCAAGCCTCGGTTCTCCCAAAATGGTAATCGAAGCAGGGTCCTTCCAATCCGGCTGCGCTATGATGCCCACACGGTATCCCGCCGCTTCCAGCACACGGCTGATGATCGCAGGACCAAAGGAAGGGTGATCGACATATGCGTCCGCAATGATATAGACAAAGTCACACTGCTGCCAGCCTCTTTGTTCCATGTCTTGTTTGCAGATCGGCAAAAAATCACGCATTTTTCTTCCTCCTTCCCGTTTCTAAAAGCATGTTGCTTTTCTGTTTTTTCCTTCTTTTTTTTATTCCTGTTCTGTCCGGCTTTCTGCTTCCCGCTGTTTGCGGAATGCTTCTTTTCTTCTGCGCTCGTCTGCGCGTTTTTCCTCCGCGGCACGCTGTTTTTTCTCCTGCATCAGCGTAATATCCTCGGGTGTTTCCAGTGTGATGCGTCCAAGTTTGCCGCCGCGGTATTCGTCCATCAAAATCTTCGCCGCCCGCAGCAGATCCGCCTCGCCGCCTTTTTGCTTAAATCCTCTGGATAAAGCAATCTTTTCCAACACCGCCAAGGGCTCCTCAATGGTATCAAACGCAATGTCATAGCGTTTTCTGATACAATCGGGGTCAATGAGCATCATATGATCGATAAATGCCACCGCAAGGTTTTGCAGATCCAGAATATCGTCATTGATAGCACCGGTAAATGCCAGTTTTCTGCCGACTTCCTGATCTTCAAACTTCGGCCATAAAATGCCCGGTGTATCCAACAGCTCAAAATCCTTTTTCAGCTTGATCCACTGCTTGCCGCGGGTCACACCCGGCTTGTCCCCTGTTTTGGCAGTGGTTTTTCCGACATATTTATTGATAAATGTGGATTTCCCCACATTCGGTATCCCCGCGATCATACTGCGGATCGGCACATTCAGCCGACCTCTGGCACGCTGTCTGGCGATTTTTTCCGCCATCAACTCCCGCGCCGCAGTCGTCACCAGTGCCATGCCGTTTCCCTGCAGGGCATTCATTTCAATCACACGGAAGCCTTTTTCTTCATAATAGCTTTTCCAAAGCGCCGTTTTTTTCTCGTCCGCCAGATCGCATTTATTGAGCAGCAAGATGCGGTATTTCTGTCTTGCCAAATCGTCAATATCCGGGTTTTTGCTGCTGTAAGGGATCCTTGCGTCCACCAGCTCAATGACGATATCCACCAAAGAAATGGTTTCCTGCATCATACGACGCGTCTTTGTCATATGCCCCGGGTACCATTGGATATGCATTACGCTTCTCCTCCTTTTGTTTCTGACTTTATCTGACCGTGCCGAAGCTGTCCAGCGGATACAACCGCAGCACCACTTTTCCCATCAAATCGCGTTTGGCGATCGTACCGATACTGGATTCCCGACTGTCGGAGCTGACATTGCGGTTATCTCCCAGCACAAAATAATGGTCTTCTTCCACGGTATAAGGATACTCCAGACCACCCATCTGCTCCATTTCCTCTAAAATATACTCCTCTTCCAACAGCTCGCCGTTGCGCCAAATGCGGCAGTCGCCTCTGTCGTCATATTTCAGTTCGATCACATCGCCCGGCAGACCGATAATGCGTTTGATGATCTGTTCCGACTGATTGCCCTGCGTGATGCGGCAAACCACAACATCTTCATGCTCTAAAGTGCCGAATGTGCAGGCAAGGCGATTGATCAGCACAACATCCCCATGGTGGTAGTTCGGCTCCATGGAAGATCCTTTCACATAAACCGTTCCGATCACAAAAAAACGCAGGCATATAATCACTGCCAAAATAATGACCGCTTTGATATAAAAAGAACGGTTTTCTTTTTTCCTTCTGCGGCTTTTTCTTTCTTTCTCCTCCATCTCTGCCCACTCCTTTTTTCCGTCTTTCTTCGGTGATTATACTACAAAACGCCGCTTTCACGCAACCGCGGCAAGCGGCAATCCACTTTCTGGGGCTTTTTGCCAGAAAAAAAGAAAGGGATTTTCTCCTTCGGAGCAATCCCTTTTTTTCTCTGCCTGATTATCTCAGTACTTCTTTTACTTTTGCAGCCTTACCTACCTTATCTCTCAGGTAGAACAGTTTTGCACGTCTTACTACACCGCGTCTTACCACTTCAATGCGGTCGATACGGGGAGAGTGCAGAGGCCATGTTCTTTCTACGCCTACACCGGAAGCAATTCTTCTTACGGTAAAGGTTTCACGGATGCCGCCGCCCTGTCTTTTGATGACAACGCCTTCAAACATCTGCAGTCTTTCTCTGGAGCCTTCCACAACCTTTGCATAAACACGGATTGTGTCGCCCACGTTGAAAGGAGTAATCTCGCTTTTCAGCTGTTCCTTTTCCAGTTCTCTGATGATATCCATTTCATTTTCCTCCTTTCCTCATAGACGTTCTTGTCGCCGTCGTCCGACACGACATTGGACCGTCCGTAATCACAGTTCAAGCAGTATTATAGCATGCTACTTTTGCCGTGACAAGTGTTTTTTTCAGTTTTTTTCAAAAAAACTGCGTTCTATCCCCCTATCTTTGCGCTTCTTGGGCGAAAGTCGGCAACAATTCCTATTGAGCGCATCGCGGAAATATGCTACAATATGAAATTAGCAAAAACCTTTTCGTTTCTGTCTTTCTGGCGGAAAAAAACCGAAAAAAGGAGCAAATATGTATGCTGGATAAAGATTTTGACATCACCAAACAAATCCGAATGACAGAACAGCTGCAATGCCAGCTGCTTTCCGAGCTTTCCACACTTTTTTGCCATGTGCAGCAAAACGCGGAGAAAGCTGTGCTCGCTGCGGATCTTGCGGATTTGGAAAATTCCGTTTCGTTACTTGCGGCACGCTTTGGCATCTCCAAATATGCGTTGGACCAAAAGGCAATCTCGCAGCTAAAGCTTGCGCTGCTTAAAGAGGAAGACGCAGCCAAAAAGGGTGCGCTTTTGGAACTTTTGCACGCAATGGAAAAGTGATGCCCGCGCTTCTTTTAGGAGGATACTTATGAATCAAACGGAAAATAAACACAACCCTTCCTTTTCTATCCCGCCTTTGGGCATTTTGATTCTTGCTGCGGTATGTCTGGTGTCTTTTGCCATCTCACCGATCATCGGTATCGGCTTTGTGATCGGCTGCGGCATCACCATCGGCACGCTTTTGCTGCTGCGCGTCACGGTGCGGGCGGAGCATGGGCAGGAAGCAATGCATTTTGTGGATACTGCTGTACTGTTGGAAAATATCCCTATGCCAAAAAACCTACCGGTACCCTATGCGGTGCTGGATATGCGCGGACATATCCTGTTGAATAACGAAGCCTTCGCGGAAGCTTTCCCGACGAAAGAAGCCGCAGAGCAGGCAATGGAACCGTTATTAAAAGCAGGTGTAAAGGAAAACGAACCCACACTGCTGCAAACAGAACAGAAATATTATACCGCACACATTGCTCCCTGCGATGTACTGGATGAAAGCGGCGCCGTCGGTTCTGTGCTGACGCTGACATTAGTGGACATCACCGCCGCCAAGCAAAAAGAGCGGGAAATGGAAAATCAGGAAGTTGTCGTCGGTATGCTTCTGTTGGATAATTACGAAGAAGTTTTGGACTCTCTGGACGACAGCCGTCTGCCTATCTTAACGGCACTGATCGAGCGAAAACTGGGGCAGCTTGCCGCTTCCTCAGACGGTATTATGAAAAAGCTGGAAAAAGACCGGTATATCTTTTTGCTGCCGAAAGAAAAACTGGAAGAATATAAGGAGAAAAAATTTGAGTCTGTCAATGAGATCAAAGACATCTCCGTGGGCGATCATATCCCCGTTACTGTCAGTCTTGGTTTCGGTATCGGTCACGGTTCCTTAGATCTGGCAATGAAAAATGCAAAAGCAGCGTTGGATTTGGCTTTAGGCCGCGGCGGCGACCAAATCCTGATTAAAGACGGGGAAAAATTCCTATTCTACGGCGGCAAAAGCGGAGAGATCAACCGCAACGCCCGTGTCCGTGCCCGTGTCAAGGCAGACGCGCTTTGGGAGTTGTTGGGCGAGGCAAACGATGTGATCGTAATGGGGCACACCAATGCGGATCTGGACAGCCTTGGCAGCTGCGTCGGCATCTGTGCGATCGCCAAAACCATCGGAAAATCCTGTCATGTGCTGTTGGATTACGAAAGTATGGGCGTGCGCCGTCTGGTCAGCCGCCTGAAAGAAGCCGGCATGGCAGATCTGTTTACAGATACTGCTTCTGCGATGCGTTCCCTCAGTGAAAAAACGCTGGTCATCATCGTAGACACCCATCGTGCCACTATGGTGGAAAGCCGCACGGTGTTAGATGCCGCAAAAAAACTGGTCGTCATCGACCACCACCGCCGCAGTACGGACTTTATCGAGCAGGCAGTGCTGACCTACCATGAGCCGTATGCCTCCTCTACTTCTGAGCTGGTAACGGAAATGATTCGCCACATCAGCGAGAAAATACAGCTGAAAAACGTGGAAGCGGACGCACTTTTAGCAGGTATTACGGTCGATACCAAAAACTTCTGTGTCAACACCGGCGCCGTCACGTTTGAAGCTGCTGCATTCTTACGCAGACAGGGTGCGGACGGCATTCGTGTGCGCCTGCTGTTCCAAAACGATATGGAAGTCTACCGCGCGAAAGCCTTTGCCATGCAAAACGCGGAGATCTATCATAAAAATATTGCCGTTTCCGTCTGCCCTTCCACATCGGAAAACAGTCTGTTGACCATGGCACAGGCGGCGGACGAGCTGATGAATGTCATAGGTATCAAGGCATCCTTTGTCTGCTGTCTAATCGATCATACAGTACACATCAGTGCACGCAGCTTCGGCGATATCAACGTACAGGTCATTATGGAAAAATTAGGCGGCGGCGGTCATCTGACAGTCAGCGGTGCGCAGCTTGTCAACTGCAGCATCGAAGAAGCCAAAGAAAAAATCAAAGCCGCCATCGATGAATATTTGGAGGTAGAAGCATCATGAAAGTTATTTTATTAGCAGATGTCAAAAGCGTCGGAAAAAAAGGACAGTTACTCAATGTCAGCGAAGGATATGCCAAAAACTTTCTGCTGCCGAAAAAACTGGCGGTAGAGGCAACCAAAAACAATCTGAACGATTATGAAATGAAACAAAAATCCGATGCCAGAAGAAAGAAAGAAGAACTGGAGCAGGCGCAGGCAACTGCCGAAGCGTTAAAGGATAAAATCGTGACCATCGCCGTCAAAACAGGCGAAAACGGTAAACTGTTTGGCTCCGTAACAAATAAAGAAGTTGCCGATGCGATCATTGCACAGACCGGTTTGACATTGGATAAGAAAAAAGTATCCATCGGCGATCCGATCAAAATGATCGGACAGCGCACCGCAACCATCAAACTGCATCCGCAGGTCGTTGCAGAAGTAACCATTAAAATCGTAGAAGCGTAAACCCCTCTTACCGCCCTTTATTGTTTGGAAAGGAGGAGCCCCCAATATGGATCAAACAAATGAACAGCCTTATGCGCAGAGCATTCCTCCCCACGATGAAGCGGCGGAAAGCGCAGTATTGGGTTCTGTTTTTTTGGACCGTGACGCAGCTGCAACCGCGGTAGAATTGTTGCAGCCGGAGGATTTTTACCGTACAGATCATCGCCTTGTCTTTGAAGCGATCTCGGAGCTGTATCAGCACGGTATTCCCATCGATATCGTAACGGTAAAAAACAAACTGGAAGAAAAGAAACAGTTCGAACAGATCGGCGGCATCTCATTTCTCGCTGACCTTTCTTCCTCCGTCGGAAATTCTGTCAATGTCCGCCATTATGCGCATATTATCGAAGAAAAATCCATGCTGCGCCGCCTGATCCGCACCGCAGGTGATATTTCCCGCCTCAGCTATGACGGCAAAGAAAGCATCGATCATATCATGGACCGTGCGGAAAAAGGAATTTTTGATATCATGCAGGGTCGCCACAGCGAGCAGTTTCACCACATTCGGGATATTGCCGTCGACTCCATCGGAAAAATCGAGGAGATTTACCGCAGCAAAGGAAAACTGACGGGTGTACCTTCCGGTTTTACCGATTTTGATGCCAAAACGGCAGGCTTACAAAAATCCGACCTCATTTTGCTTGCGGCGCGCCCTTCTATGGGAAAAACCGCTTTCGCACTGAATATCGCGCAGAATGCGGCGATTCGCAGCGGTGTGCCCACCGCGATATTTTCTCTGGAAATGAGCCGTGAGCAGTTAGTCAACCGTATGCTTTGTTCCGAAGCCATGCTGGACGCACAAAAACTGCGTACCGGTGAATTGGACGATAACGACTGGGCAGATCTCATTCGTGCGATGGGTCCGCTTTCCCAAGCACCCATCTATATCGATGACACTCCCGGCGTCACACCGATGGAGATTCGTTCTAAATGCCGCCGCCTGAAAGTGGAAAAAGGTCTGGGGCTGATCGTCATTGACTACTTGCAGCTGATGAGCGGCAACAGCCGCACCGACAGCCGACAGCAGGAAATTTCGGAGATTTCCCGTTCCCTGAAAGCATTGGCAAGGGAAATGGAAGCACCTGTCATCGCACTTTCTCAGTTGAGCCGTGCCTGTGAACAGCGTGCCGACCACCGCCCGATGCTTTCTGACCTGCGTGAGAGTGGTGCCATCGAGCAAGATGCCGACGTCGTGGCATTTTTGTACCGCGACGAGTACTATTTCCCCGATACGGAAAAGAAAAACCAAGCGGAACTGATCATTGCCAAGCAAAGAAACGGCCCTACCGGCACCGTCGATCTGACTTGGCTTGGGCGCTACACCAAGTTTGGCAATTACCTAAAAAAATATTAAACAAAAAAGACCCCTTCTTGCTACGGAAAGGGTCTTTCTTTTTTTTGCATAGAAAAAGCAGAGGACCGCTTTTTTTAGGGAGCGGACTTCTCTGCTTTTGGATTTTTTTCAATTTTTCGCTGTTTTTTTCTCTTCTTCCTGCTGCAAAGAACACAACAGTGTATAAAAGGCAGGCAGTCTTTTTTTCAGATTGATCGGGCGTCCGTTTTCCATAAAACAATGGCTGCTTTGCGCGGTGCAGACCAAATTTTCGCCCACCTGCATTCGATACGCAAGCTTAAGCTTCACCGCCGTCACTTCCGCTACTGTTACTACGATCTCCACCACATCGGGATAGGTCGTGCTTTTCAGGTAACGGCACCCCACTTCAATGACAGGAGAGGAAATACCAGCCTGCTCCATTTCGTCATATCCCCAACCGATCTGCTCCAAAAAATCCGTCCTTGCTTCTTCCATAAAGCGCAGATAGTTGGAGTGGTGCGTGATCTGCATTTTATCTGTTTCATAATACTGTACTTTATGTCGATACGGCTGCATCGCCCGTACCTCCTCTCTGTTTGGTTTTCTTATTCCTGCCGCACGGGTTTGGAAAATCTCGCTTCCAGACGGTAGATCGGCTGTCCCATCGCGGAAAATTTCTCCTCATACTCCGTCATGATATTATCCGGAAAATCGCTGTTGTGCAGATCCAGAGAAATATTGGACAACTGCCAGCCTTCCGCGCAAAATTCATTCAATGAAAATTCAAACAGCCCGCGGTTATCCGTTTTCATAAAAATCTCGCCTTTTTCACCGAATACCGCCTGATATTGGCGTAAAAACTCACGGTAAGTCAGTCTGCGTTTATAATAGCGCTTTTTGGGCCAAGGGTCAGAAAAATTCAGATACATTCTCTGAAATTCCCCCACTTCAAATAATTCCGATAAATCCTTCGCATCGCTTTCCACCAGCGCCAGATTCGGCAGACCTTCTCCCGCCTTTCTTGCGGCAATGCCGACTACGGTATGCTGCCGCTCGATGCCGATAAAGTTGATATCCGGATATTTTGCCGCATTCTGCGCGATAAAGCCGCCTTTGCCGCAGCCGACTTCAATATAGATCGGGTGGTCGTTGCCAAAAAACTCCGCCCAGCGTCCCTTTTGGGTCTCCGGGTCTTTTACCACATGGGGATTTTGTTCCAGCTCCCGATCTGTCCAGGGTTTGCTTCTCATTCTCATGGTTTGTGATCTCCTTTTTTTGCTTCAAAAAAACTCTCTGTGTTCCATTCTACTATTCTTTAAGCAAAAGGACAACCGAAAAAACAGTTTTTCGCCACAAAAAACGGCGGCTTTTTCTGCCGCCGATCGTGGTTGCTTCCTATTGTTTTTTCTGTGGTTCTGCCTGCGCAATTTTCTTGATCCAATAACCCGCTTTCGTTTCTGCCGCCATCAGCGGAAGCATGGGGCGAAATTCTGTAAACCCCAAAGCCTTGGCATACACCGCATTTGCCGCTTCTTCCGTATCCGGCACGCCAAAAATCAGCGCGCCGTCCTCCTGCCCCAATACAAAATGGCGATATTTCGCCTGCGCCTGCAAAAAGAACAGGTCATGCTGCCAAATCGTACGGTACTGCGGCAAAAGCGGCAGTTCCTTCAGCCCTACGCAATAATACATTGTTTCGCCAAACGGGTAGATCGGTTGATTATCCCGAAACAACTCCAACACCTGCTGTGTTTGTGTCACGTTATCTTTCGTCGTTTCCGCTTCTTTTCCTTCTGTTGTTTTATGCATCTTCTGCGGTTGTGAAATTTCCTCTTTTGTCAAAATCGGCTGCACCTGTGCTTCCTCTGCCGCCTGCAAAGATTTTTCCGACTCCGGCTGCGCCTGTGCTTTCGCCTCCTCTTGTCGAATTACCTCCGTATTTCCCGCCTGTAAGATCTTCTCTGTTTCCTGTTTGGAAAACACACCGGTATCCTGCAATTCCTGTAATTCCTTGCGAAATGCGCGTAACAGCGTTCGGAAATTCCCGTGCGCACCTGTCAAGGCGCCTTCTTCCTTCTGTTTTTCGCTCTCCTGCGTAGGCAGTGACGGCGCTGACGCAGGCTTTTGCCCGAAAACGGGGTTCGCTTTCTCCTCTTGTAGATCTGGCTTTGCAACAGGCGCTTCCTGCAAAACAACCGCCGTGCGTTCAGCAGCCGAAAGACCATCTTTTTGTTTGATCTGCTCCACCATCGGCTGAAAATGCGCTTTCCACTCCGTTTTTTCGCTAAAAAAAGCGCTCAGCGGTGCAGAAGGCTGTCCTGCTTTTTCCTCTGCCACGATCGCGACGGTATGTAACTGTTCCGCACGCAATGTGGTTTTTGCCACATCATCGGGTGAAAAGTCCCAGCGGAATGTGCTTTTTCCAAAATGATCGGGATACAGCCTGCCGCAGAAAATACTGTGATGCGTGCCTTCCTTCGCCCCCAGCACATAAACCGCGTATCCGTTTTCTCTTTGCCGCAGCTCCTGCACGGAAATGCTGAGCCTGCCGCCGCCGTTTTTCAGTTCCATCACACAGCTGCCCCACGGCTGTTTTTGACCATATGCATAGCCCGCGTTTTCCTGCCGCAGCATCAGAAATACTTTTTCATATCGTCGATTATACATTTTTCTTCCCCCTCGCGCTTGTCTTGCATTGGTACAGTGTATGCCATGCCGCAAAGAAAAAGAACCCGTGCGCACAAAAGAAAAAACCCTTGAGGTTTTTCCCAAGGGTTTTTTCTGTATTTCTTAGCTATCCGTCACAGGAAAGAGCTTTCCTGCGCCTGCTTGCGTCATAAAGCCATATTTGCTTTATTTTTTTATTCCGCTGCCTGCAGATCGCTATATTCCACCCGCAGCTCCGCAAGCAATCTGCCGGTTGCATCATATGCTTCCAAAATAAGAGTGGGTTCACCGTTTACCGTGCCGCTGATAAAGATTTCTCCGACCCCTGCCTGATCTTCCATCATATCCGCACTGTTAAATACGACCGTGCCGTCGCCGATAACTACATATCTTGCATTTACATAGTTTTCTCTTTGGCTATCGTCAAATTCCACCTCTTGTGCGTATGTCACATCATCGACGTATTGGCTGTAATTACCGAAAGGTGTGGCGCTTACCGTTACGCCTTCGATTTTTTCATCGATGCTGACATAGGAAGAACCGCCGCTGACAGGATCTCCGTTCGCGTCTTGTTTCTGGAAATTGCTTGCCCTTCTTGCCCGCAGCCAATAATAAGAAACATCGGCTGCATCTTTACCGCCTGCGGTAATCTGAATTGTGCCATCTGCATTCTTCGCCATGTCAAGCGTCACTTCTTTTGCACCGTCATCGCCCAAGTCATTGCCGCTGATCATGCTCTGGCTGCCCGCATAATCTTCCTCCAGCAACGTATTATATTCCTGATAGGAAGTGCTGCCACTCAGTTTGGAGAACCAGCCCTGTGTTGTGGTACCTGCGATCAGACCTTCGTTTCTGCAGCCGGAAACTTCCACTGTCGTTGCTCCTTTGCCAAGGGTAGGATTGCCGATAAACATCGCTACATTCGCGCCTGTAAAGTCACCGTAATTGGTGCAGTCGATGAACTTCGCGGTCGCGTCTTTGACATATCCGCCGACATAAATACCGGCATATCCCGAAACACTGAAATCAGCATAGTTATCACAACTGTCAAATGTGATCTCTCCACCTAAAACATGGATACAATAAGCGGAAAGATTATTTCCGATGGCAAGATTTGTGCCTTCTTCCTTTTGTGTAATATCTACATTTTGGAATAAAATGGGGCCTTCTCTGCCAATTACCAAGTTACCGTAAGCCAACCAGTTCGTCATCTTTTCTCCATTGAGCTCTATCGTGAAATCTTTAAACACCGCGCTCTGTGTTCCAAGCAGATACATATAATTCTGGTATATTACGCTAAGCAATCCGGAATCCTCGGAGAAACCTGTGATCTTATGGTTATCTCCATCATATTCGCCTTCAAAATTTTGAATCAGATAGTTATTTTCGCCTGTTGCCCGCAGAGAAGAAAGGTCAATATCCTCTGTCTGACGGAAATAATAATAATTTGTTTTCATTTTTGTAGACAGCTCATCGATATTGCAAAGCTCCTCTGCGCTACTGATCAAATAAGGATACGTCTGTGTACCGTTTCCGCCTGCGAAAGAATCACTGCCGACAATACCGGTCAAAGTTTTGCCGCTTCTGATGGTTTCTGCGGCAAAGTCAAATACTTCGCTGCCGTTATACCATGTGATCTGCATATTCGAAGGCAATGTGAACGCAGTTCCTTCTGCATTAAGCAGTTCCGCCGCTGTCGGTGCGTCTGTGGTGCTGCCGCGTTTTACTTTTTCCGAGAAGGTATATGTAACCTCGTCATATGTCAATGTATAATTGACTGTATAACTGCTCGGTCTGGAAGAAGAACTGCCGCCGCCGCCACCGGAGGAGGAGGAACCGCTGTCGGAAGAAGAACTGCCGCTTCCTGTGGTCACGCTCTCGCCTGCGGAAACGCTTTCACCGCCTGCCGTTACATTTTCCGTACCTTCTGCCACATCAACGGAAGTGCCTTCCGTATCTACCGAAGAACCGTTGCCGGAAATAACTGCTTCCTGCAGATTGCCGCTGCCGCTTGCCGTTGTATTTTCCGCAGCGGAGTCAAATTTTTCTACCGTTGCGTCCTCGCTGACTTCCAGACTGCTGCCTGCCGCGTTCTGTTCAAATGTAACATTGCCTACCGTACCTTCTACTGCAACACTTGTATTCGGCTGGTTAGATACCACATTGTCTACTGTTGCTGCAGTACCGACAGCAATCGTGGTTTTCTCTGCAGAAGAATATACATTCTGTGCGGAAGTTTCACCCTGCAGGCTGACCTGCGCGCCTTCTGACTGCACATAAACATTATCCGCCTGTGTGTCTTCCAGTACGGTATCCCCTGCGGAAGGCAGGATAAATACATTTTCCGCACTGCCTGTTACTGTAACACCATCTGCCGCAACCAAAACGATACCGCCGTTTGCCGCAACCGTACCGTTTTCTTCCGTTGCGTAGCCGCTGATCATATTATCCAACACCGCCACAAAAGAAGCTCTTGTGACATCTGCCTGCGGCTCCATTCTCCGCTCACCCACACCATTCATAAACTGGTTGGTGACCATGGTTTCCATTGCTGTCTTTGCCCAGTCCGCAACTTCATCTGCGTCCTGATAAGAGGACAAAACTCCTGTCTTTTCTTTCAGATTAGCGGCATTCATCATCACGACTGCAAACTCCTGTCTGCTGATCGACTCTGTCGGACGAATGGTGCCTTCGGCATCTCCGCCGAAAATACCTGCCGCATAGCACTTGAGCATTGCCTCTGTGTACCATGCATCATCTTCCAGATCAGAAAACGGGTTATATGCCGGCATCTCCTGCAAGTCAAACAATTTTGCAAGAACCGCCGCCAATTCCCCTCTGGACAATGCATCGTCGGGTCTAAACTGGTTGTCCGCGCCGTTCATCACACCGTAATTGCTCCATTTTTCAATTCTCTGCTCTGCCCAGTGCCCGTTGGTATCCGCAAACGAAGCAGCTGCAGGGAAGGTAAAAACAGAGGAGATCATCGCCGCTGTCAACACAAATGACAGTGCTTTTCGCATTTTCATAAAAAATCCCCCTTTTACATTTTTCGATACAGTCATTCTCGCCTTCCAAACTGTATGTTTTTTTACATTTATCATAATACATCTCCCCTCCCCGAAAAGTCAACATTTTTCCGGTATTTTTCATCTATTATCCGCTAAAATCATTATCTGAAAAAAGAGAGGGCGATCCTCTCTTTTCTTTCGGTTCCTTATTCGGCTGTAAAACCGCCTTCCGCTTTTTTCCGCCATAATAGATTGGAAAGTTCCGCAAACTGCGCAACAGAAAGCTTTTCCCCGCGCACTTTTTCGTCCAATCCCATCTCCTTGATGGCATCGGCTGCCGACTGCGCTAAGATATGCAGCTCTTTTTCGTTGCGCAGGGTGTTATACAGCGTTTTGCGGCGTTGGGAAAAAGCGCACTTGACCACCTGAAAGAAAAACGCTTCGTTTTCCACCGCAAATTTCTTTTCTTTTCTCACCCGCAGCGTAATGACCGCGGAGTCCACTTTCGGTCTTGGCATAAAACAGGAAGGCGGTACGATCATATCTAAACTTGCGTCACAAAAGTACTGCACCGCCACAGACAGCGCGCCGTATTCCTTCTCGCCCGGCGCAGCCTGCATACGTTCCGCTACTTCTTTTTGTACCATCACCGTAATGCTATCCACATTCCGCTGCTGTTCCAACAGGTCCATAATAATAGGTGTTGTAATGTAATACGGCAGGTTTGCGACCACTTTGATGGCATCGCCGCCGTTTTCTTCCCGAATGATCGCATCGATATCGGTCTTTAAAATATCCTGATTCAAAATCCGCACCGTATCTTCATAACCGGAAAGCATCTGCTGCAGTATCGGGATCAGGTTGCTGTCAATTTCTACCGCCACCACGCGGCGCGCGTTTTCCGCCAGCACCTGTGTGAGGCTGCCGATACCGGGGCCGACTTCCAGTACACAGTCTTGCGCGCCGATCCCCGCGCAGGATACGATCTTTTCCAGTATATTGGAGTCAATGAGAAAGTTCTGTCCGAAGTTTTTCTTGAAATAAAACCCGTTTGCCTCGATGATCTCTTTGGTTTTGGTCGGTGTCGCGATTCTTTCTTTCATTTCTTTCTTCCTCCATCAGAAAATACTGCCCAATACGCCAAAGGACAGCACGGAAACGATCAGCCCCGCCGTCAAAACACCTGCCATGATCACAGGGAATGTTTTTTTCGGATCCATGCCCAACAGCGCGCTGATCAAAGCGCCCATCCATGCACCTGTGCCCGGCAGCGGTACCGCCACAAACAAAAATACGCCCCAATATGCATATTTTCGTATGGTTTCGCTTTTTTGGTCCGCTTTTTTCTCGCACCACTCGACCACTTTGCGAAACGGCGTTTTTTTCAGCACACGGAAAATAAAACGAATGAACAGCAAAATAAACGGGATCGGCAAAATATTACCGATATAAGCAATGATAAATGTCGGCAGCCATTCCATTCCGAGCGCAAATCCCGCCAGAATGCCGCCTCTTAATTCCAATATCGGCAACAGTGACACCAGAAATACGATCCATTCCCGTGCCACCTCGCCGCCCAGATTTGTCACAAACCAGTCTACCAGCGCTTCCGCCAAAGCAATTCCTCCTTTTTGTTTTGGGAATATAGAATCTTTTCTATTATATACTATTTTTGGTAAAACACCAACAAAAACCCGTATTTTTCAGAATTCTGTAAGCTTTTTTTCGATTTTGACTTGAATAAAAGCCGCCCGTATGGTTAAATGAATAAATAACAGGAAATATACATAATATTGGTACATTTTCCATGCAAAACCTTTGTACGGAAAAAACCATAGGGAGTGATTGAAATGACCGAAGAATTCCGTGCGCAACTGATCGGAGTCAAGCTGACAAAAAAAGAAAAACTGATTGCCGAATTTATTCTGGATAACTTTGCCGAGGCATGCTTTATCACCTCGACAGAGATCGCTAAGCGACTGCATGTCAGTGATTCCTCTGTCATTCGATTCACCCGTACGCTGGGTTATTCCGGCTTTATGGATTTCCAGCGCAGCATTCGAAAAACTTATACCGACCGCATCAACAGCGTATCGGGCAATATCACAATCCCGTCCGAACGTTTGAAGTTAAGTATTGGCAAGCTGGATCAAAGCGATATTCTGGAAAGCTATTTTTCCAATGTTTTGCAGAACTTGAAAAGCTGCATCAACAACAATGATACGCTTTCTTTTGAACGCGCGACCGATCTGATCACTTCCAGCAAACGCAAATTTGTCGTGACCAGCCGTGCCAACACCTGTATCGGGGATATGATGCTTCTGGTACTCAAGCACCTGCTGCCTGATGTTTACGATACCTCGCACCCCGCCATCAATGTCATCGACCATTTATGCGATATTACGGAAAACGACTGTATCATTGCCGTCAGCTTCCCCCGCTACTCGGAAATGGACATTTTGGCGGCGCAAATGGCATATGACGCCGGCTCAAAAATCGTACTGATCACGGATAAGGCAAGTTCTCCGCTTGCGAAGTATGCCACACAGCTGCTGACAGTCAGCGTAGACAGTAATACGTTCTTCAACTCCTATGTTGCGGTACTGTTTACGATGGAGCTTTTATGCAGTTTCATCAGTAAAAAGATCGGGTATTCTTCCGAAACAAAATTACAGCTGATTGATAAATACCTTTCCCGTGTGGGATTATTCTAAGAAAAAAAACAAAACCACCTTTTTCGGAGTACAACCAAAAAGGTGGTTTTTTTGTCATCTGCCGCATAAGATTTCCAATTCGCTGCAAAAAACGTGTGATTTTTCATTTGTTTTTCGGCAAGCGCCGACGTGCTTGTCCTTGCACGAAAGACATTCAGTATCTGTGATTGATATAATCGTCAATCACGGATTTCCTGCTTTCTTCGTGAAAAACGCCTTCCTCCCGCAAGCGCTGCAGCAGCAAAGGGCTGGTGGAATGCAGGATCATACCGGATTCTTCCATCACGATCTCAAAGAGTTTTCCTTTCAGAAAACGGCTGCGCACCTTCACAAAATACGCCTCCACCCCGCGGTAATCCAGCATTTGCAATGCCGTCATCGTCGCTTTATCCTTTTTACGATAGTAGTAATTGCTTTTTTCCAGATAATCCTGCTTCAGCTCATACTCCATATGCTGGGAAGTGCTAACGGACTTCATTTCCTTCGCCAACGCATTATAATACTGGTAATTGAATAACGCCTTTTCCACCGTATCCATATTGCGAAACGGTCCGATTCCGCCATAGATCACCGCTTCATAATTCCGCTGCAAGTATTCCTGCTTATTCATATCTCCCTTGGCATACTGATCGATCAGACTCTGCCGATAGCGAAAATATTTTTGTATGGCATTCATCTGCATATGCCTCCATTCTTTCCACCTGTTCCCTGTGGCACTTCGGTTTTGTTTTTGTTACAATCAAACAAGACATTGCTGTCGGCACGGCAGAAAGCGAGAAAAAGAGAAAGGAGCAGAAAACTGATGCCCAAAACATATCTGGATTACTATAAAACCGTGCTTTCTCCCAAACTGGAGCGTATCGACCTATTCTTAAAGACCGCGCCGCAGCCTTACGGCATAACAGAAAGCGCCGCGCTGTTGGATTTGAGCATAACGGAAACGGAAGCCATCTTGCGTCAGCTCTCCGTCTGCTGCATCACCAGACCGGTCTTTCTTTTTTTGTTACAGGAAGGTTCTTCCGCCTTATGCGAGCTGCTGCGCAGGCAACTGCTCTTTCCAAATGATACATATACCCTGCCGGAAATTGCCTATATCTATGATCTGCGTCGGGAGGACGTGTTTGCCGCCGCCGCGCGTCTGGGGCTTTCTTCCTGCCATAAACTGCTGTTGCCGTTATTATTTGACGAGATCCTTATGCCCGATACACGATCTCTGCTTTGATCTGCTCCGCAATTTGCGCGCCTGCCAAAGCCTCTACGATCGCCAGGGCAAAAGCAACTGCCGTACCGGGTGCTTTTGATGTGATGACATTGCCGTCTACAACCACTTCCTGTGCGGGGACGGACGCCCCTTTCAGGTGAGATTCCATTCCGGGGTAAATGACCGCCTGTCTGCCCTGCACAATACCCATTGCGCCAAATATCATCGGTGCGGCACAGATTGCGCAAACCCATTTGCCTTTTTCATAGAAGATGGAAAGCGCTTCCTTCAGTCCGCTGTGCTCCATCAGGTGTGTCGTTCCCGGCATACCGCCCGGCAAGATCAAAGCGTCCGCGGAAGAAAGATCCGCCTGGTCAAAAAGCAGATCTGCCTGCACCATGCCGCCATGGGAACCCTTTACTAACAGATGTCCCGTAATAGAAACCCACTGTGCGTCTACACCCGCTCTGCGCAGCAGATCCAACGGCGCGGTTGCCTCCATTTCTTCAAACCCTTCCGCCAAAAAAATGTATGCCTTTTTCATGCGAATTCCTCCTTCACCCAAAACACTTTTTGGTCCGTAAACTTTCTTTTTTATTATACTCCATTTTCATCGGATTATCAATCAAGGGCAAAGCATTGTGTTTTACTCGTTTTCTTTCGTTCGCCGATATGCTACAATAACGGCAGACAGCATTTTTTTCATCAAAAACGAGGTGGTATCCAAATGGAAATCGAACGAAAATTTCTGGCAGCGGACAGCTTTCCCTTTTCTCTTTCAGACTGTCCTTCTACCCAAATCAGGCAGGCATATCTTCATCTTTCGCCCACCATTCGTATCCGTCAGACAGATACGGACTATATCCTGACTGTCAAGGGAAAGGGGCAGATCGCAAGAGAAGAATTTGAGCTTCCCCTGACCGAAGAACAGTTTCTTTCCCTTGCGCAAAAGGCGGAAACACCGTTTTTGGAAAAACGGCGGTATTTCTATCCCCTTCCCGAAGGACTGACCGCAGAGATCGATGTTTACAGCGGTCCTTTGGCTGGGCTTGTGACCATTGAAGTGGAATTTTCTTCTATGCAGCAGGCGGAAGCGTTTTTACCGCCTTTGTGGTTCGGACAAGATGTATCCAACGACAAGCGCTACAAAAACACCGCTCTTTGTCTGCACGGAATTCCGAAATAATCCTTTTTTCGACTGTGTCCGCAATTCGCGGACACTTTTTCGTTGCCGCAAAAAAACGATTGCATTTTTCGCCAATCCCTGAGGTGTTTTTTCGTTTTTGCCGCCACCGTTCAACAGCCTTTTACAAACCTTCTCTTTTGTTTTAAAAACTTTGGCAAATTATTGGATTTTGGCGGTTTTGTGAGCATTATTTGTCTGTCGATTCTATATTGTCACCCCTATGCATCTGTACTATAATCAACCCAAAAGCAAGCAGAAATTGCATATTCAACCAATATCATACAATCGGAGGGATCATTTTGAACCAAAACAGAATAAAAGTGCTTTTGGCAGGCGATAATAAAGATTTTTGCGACATGCTGGCGAACCATCTGAATCATCAGGACGATCTGGAAGTGATCGCCATCGCCACAGACGGCATTGAAACCATGAATAAAATCCGGGATACCGAACCCGATGTCGCCATCATCGACGGCATCATGCCAAGGCTGGACGGGCTTGGTGTATTGGAACGGCTGCAAAAAAATGAAGATATGCCGCACCCCATCACCATCATGCTCTCCGCTATCAGTCAGGATAAAGTGATCCGCAAAGCTTTGGATCTGGGCGCAAGCTATTATATGGTCAAGCCCTTTGATATCGAATCCCTCACGCAGCGGGTCCGTCAGCTGATGCAGGAACAAACGAGTATCAAGCAGACGCCTTCCGTGTTCGGTGCAATGCAGCCTTCCGCTTCTTCCTCGCGTGATCTGGAAACCAAGGTGACCAATATCCTGCATGAGATCGGTGTCCCCGCACATATCAGAGGCTATCATTACATGAGAGAAGCCATCATCATGAGTGTCAACGATATGGAAGTTCTGAACTATATTACAAAAGAGCTGTATCCTTCCATCGCCAAAAAATGCAACACCACACCTTCCCGCGTGGAGCGTGCGATCCGTCACGCCATTGAAGTGGCATGGAACCGCGGCAAAGTAGACGCCATCGACGCACTGTTTGGCTATACCGTGAATAATCATAAAGGCAAACCTACCAATTCCGAATTTATCGCATTGATCGCAGACAGACTTCGCCTGGAACAAAAAGCAGGCTAAAAAAAAGTCCGCTCTCTTTGCGGACCTATCCCCTTTT
Source organism: uncultured Lachnospiraceae bacterium (assembly GCA_944383855.1). GTDB lineage: Bacteria > Bacillota > Clostridia > Lachnospirales > Anaerotignaceae > CALWRB01. Next base: position 75,676 of record CALWRB010000017.1, on the reverse strand, counting down.
TTCTCCCCTCACGGCACTTGATAGAAAACCCGTTCCGGCTGTGTGGGGAGTATCTTTTTTTGCTTCATTTTTCTTCCCACTGTCCTTTTTGCACCGTTCCTCTCCAGCACGGCATTTCTTCCTCCCGCTCTACCACACGGCTATCGCCGAAAAAAGCGTGATTCGGCTGCAAAGGCTGTTGCATGGTGACTTCTTCCGGCTGCCATAAAAAAGCAAACGATGTCACACACAGCACTGCCATCGGCAATAAAACCGCCAATAAGACCCACCCTTTTCGCATCCTTCTTACGCCTCCTTCTTTTTTCGACTCCTTATGGACATAATACAGTTTTAAATTCCCTATGTCAATTAAAATATATCTTTTCTTTCTCTATTATAAACCTTTTTTCATATATCTTTAAAAGAGAAGGTGGTGAGCATGATGGAATATGCAGACTTTATCGCAAAACGTATCGTATCGCTTCGCATGCAAAAAGGCGTTTCGGCAAGGGACATGAGCCTTTCTTTGGGGCAAAGCGAAAGTTATATCAATAAAATCGAAAACGGCAAGGCACTGCCTTCCATGCAGGGTTTTTTCTATATCTGCGACTATTTTCGCATCACGCCGAAAGATTTTTTCGATACACAGGCGCTTTCTCCCACGGAAGGCGAGCAGCTTGCCTCCCGCTTGAAAATGCTGACGCCCACACAGCAGACGCATCTGCTTTGTCTGATCGATGATCTGATCGAGCGAAACTTCTCTGAAAAATAACAAACATGAAAAAAACAGCTTTTCTTTGATAACGAAAGAAAAGCTGTTTTTGTTTCATATTTTTGATTTTTTTCACCCTTTGAGTGCCTCCAGTGACGCCATCAGCTGTTCATAGCTGTCCCCCCAGCTCTCGATCGGGTCTGTCGCACCGCCGTTGACGCTTTTGCGCAGATTGGAACAGAACTCCTCTCCGCCCGCGAATAATTCCCCTACACTAAGCGGAATCCCCAGCTCCGTGGAAGCTTCGCACAGCGCCAGCGCGGGGTCCTTTGCCTGTCTTGTCGCCAATAATCTGTCTTTGATCGCAGAGTCCTCGGCAGCCAGATGCAGCAGTCGGTTCAAATAATCTTCTTTTGCCATTTTTTTCGCTCCTTTGTATCGTTTGGTTTGTCGGCGCAAAAAAAGAGTTTGCTTTCCGTTTTCGCTTATAGTATATCACAGCTTTTGGATTTTATCAGCATTTCACTTTGGGGTCGCTTTATCCCGCTCCAAACAGTGCATGAATGACGATGCAAAGCAAAATCCCCACCGCCGTCGGCAAACAAAATGCCACTGCCGTAAAGAATTTGCTTTTGCTTTCTTTCCAAATCGTCAGCAGCGTCGTCGCGCAGGGAAAGTGGTTCAAGGAAAAAAGCGCCGTGCAAAGTGCCGTACTGAACGTCCAACCCTGCAAAGTCAGAATATTTGCAAGCTCCGCCGTTGTCTGCGTTTCTGTCAGGACGCCGCTTTGGCTGTAATACATCAATAAGATCGGCAGTACGATCTCATTGGCAGGCATACCCAATAAAAAAGCTGCCAATATCGCACCGCTCATGCCCATCAAAGCACCTAACGGGTCTAAAAAATTTACGAGCAGCTGCATCAGGCTGACCCCCTGCACATGCACACGCTGCATCAGCCAAATAAAGATCCCCGCCGGCACTGCGACAGCGACAGCGCGCATCAGCACAAAAACGGTTCTGTCCAGAACACTGCGTACAATGACCGCCGCAATCTGCGGTCTGCGATAAGGCGGCAATTCCAGAATAAAGCCGCTGTCCTCCTGCCCGCCTAACAAACGGTGCAGCAAAAAAGAAACCGCCAGTGTCATACCGACTGCGCTTGCCACCAATGCCAAGAGGCAAAACCCCGCTCCCACGCTACTGCCGTTAGAAAGAAACACCGTACAAAGCAGTATCAGTAACCCAAACCTGCCGTTACACGGCACAAAACAGTTCGTCAGCATCGCGATCAAGCGCTGCGTGGGGGAAGCGATGATACGGCATGCCGTCACCCCCACCGCATTGCAGCCAAAGCCCATACACATCGTCAGCGCCTGCTTGCCGTTTGCACCTGCCTTGCGAAATACACCGTCCGCCTGAAACGCGATCCGCGGCAGCAGCCCAAAATCCTCCAACAGCGTAAACAACGGGAAAAAAATCAGCATCGGCGGCAGCATGACCGACACGACCCAACTGACTGTCAAAAATATCCCGTCCATACATAGGCTGTAAAGCGACGGCGGCAAAACAGACAGCACATCGCCCAATCCTTCCCCTACTTGATCAAAAAAGACGCGCAGCAGCGCGGAAGGATAGTTCGCCCCCACAGCCGTCAGCCAGAAGATGCCTCCCAAAAGCGCAAGCATCAGCAAGATGCCAAAGCCTTTGGAAAGCACCGCCCGGTCCAGCCGTTCTGTCAAGTCCTCTTTCTCCTGTTTTATCTGTACGGTTTCCCGTGTGATGTTTTCCGCCATTTGCAGAAAAAATATTGTTTTTTTCTCCTGAAACGTCCGCAGGTCGCTTCCTTCCGCTTCCAGTAATTTTCTTGCGCCTTCCGCCCTTGCCGACAGTTCCATCAAGCGGTAGGTATCCCAGCCTTCCTCCTGCGCCAGACCGCCAAAAAACGCCGGGTCTTCTTCCAACACCATCGTCAGACAAAAAGGTGTCGTTCGCGCCTTTCCCAGCAGCGCTTCGCAGCCTTCTGTCAGATACGCAAGCGTTTGCGGGCAGTCCTGCCACAGCTGCGAAAATTCTGTTTTCCCGCGGGAGTGCGTATGCCCCTCAAATAAACTCTCCTTGATCTTTCCGATGCCTTTTCCGGCTCTTGCGGCTGCTTCGATCACGGGTATGCCTAATCGTTCTTCTAAACGCTTACGATCGACATAAATGCCCTTCTTTTCCGCCTCATCGGTCAAGTTCAGACACAGCAGTGTGTGTTCCTGCAACGCGGCTACTTGCAGTACCAACGGCAAATTCCGCTCCAGATTGGTCGCATCTGCTACCACCAGCACCGTATCTGCTTTCCCAAAACACAAAAATTGCTTTGCGCAGCACTCCTCCGCCCGCTCCGCAAACAGCGAGTAGATCCCCGGCAGATCATACAGCTTTGCCGTTTTATCGCCGTACAGTACGGTCCCCACTGCCTGCCCCACCGTTTTGCCGGACCAGTTTCCCGTATGCTGCTGTAATCCCGTCAAGCGGTTAAATACCGTACTTTTGCCGGTATTCGGATTCCCCAACAGCGCGATCCGTCTTTGCTCCATCAGCCTGCCACCTCCTGCACCCAAATTTTTTCCGCCTGTCTATTGCGAAATGCGATCCGTGTGCTTTTGATTCGATATACCCGCATTCCCCCGAAAGGGCATTCATACAATACCGTGATCTGTGCGTCTTCACACAGTCCCAACTCCTGCAGCCGTCTTTCCGTGATCCGTTTGATCCTGTATTGCCCGCCTAATCTGGCTTTTTCCAGCGTCTGCAGCTCCATTTTGACCCCTTCTTTCCCCCAAAAAATCCTTACCTCCAATATATTCCAAAGGAGAAAAAAGGTATCTCGTCCGCTGATCGGAAGAAGGCTTCGGCAGTTTTTTGGGCAAAAAGAAAAAAGAAGGCAACGCCTTCTTTTTCCCGGAAAAGAGTTTTGATACTGACCCAAGCAGTTATTTTTGTTCACGCATTATGCTTTGGGGTACATAAAACGATCTGTTGTGTGTTTGATAGGAATGTATCATGATGCGGCATGTGGGGAGTATCCGCACCAACGGGGTCAGTATCGACAGAATTTTTTGCAGTTTCATTATAGCACGCTCTTTCGACAAAGATAAGGGTTAAAGCCCATTCTTTACGCTTTCTTAGCAAATCCGCCGGGTTATAGACCATAAGCTTTCCTAAAAAAACGCACAGCCGTTTTTTTGCTGTGCGTGGGTGTTTTCTCTTTCCTGTTCGCGATATTTATTCCGCTTTTCCGGCTCTGGTCATCAGCTCCATCACCGCAACGCGAACTTCTTTCTCATGGAACAGCACTTGATCGATGGTCTGCGTGATCGGCATGCTGACTTGGTATTTTTCCGCCAATTTCGCGGCCGCTTCCACGGTGTTGACGCCTTCTACTACCATTTTCACCTCTGCCAGCGTTTCTTTTAGACTCTTGCCCTGTCCCAACAGAATACCGGCTCTGCGGTTTCTGGAGTGCATACTGGTGCAGGTTACGATCAGATCGCCTATGCCGGAAAGCCCGGAAAATGTTTCCGCCTTGCCGCCCATCGCGATGCCAAGACGTTTCATCTCCGCAATCCCTCTGGTCATCAGCGCCGCTTTTGTATTATCCCCAAAGCCCAGACCGTCCGACATACCTGCGGCAAGCGCCATGACGTTTTTGAGCGCCGCGCCCATCTCCACACCGATCAGGTCGGTATTCGTATACAAACGGAATACCGGGGACATAAACGCCTGCTGCACATACTTCGCACATTCCTCATCTTCCGATGCCACCAGACACGCAGTCGGAATCTCCCTTGCCACTTCCTCGGCATGGCTTGGTCCCGAAAGCACGCATACCTTCGCCTGCGGAATACACTGCCCGATCACTTCCGAAAGGCGTAACAGTGTACCGTCTTCCAAGCCTTTTGCCACATTGACCAGTATCTGCCCTTCGGCGACCAAAGGCTGCATTTTTTCCGCCATCTGTCTGACACCGCGGGAAGGCACCGCCATGATTACGATGTCCGCCCCTTCCAGCGTTTCTTTCAAATCGACCGTGGGAACGATATTCTGCGGTAGTTTGACCTGCGGCAGGTATTTCTTGTTTTCCCTGGTTTCTTGCAAAGAGAGGATATCTTCTTCCTTTCTCGCCCACAGCCATACGTCATACCCCTGTTTCGCCGCCAAAATCGCCAACGCTGTCCCCCAGCTGCCGGCGCCTACCACACCGATCTTGCCTTTCATCGCGAATCCCACCTTTCCTTGCAATCCAGTATCTTCGCCTGTAAATTTATTCCGACTTACGGAAATAGAATTTATTTTCTGTCCCGGAAGCCAATCGCTTGATATTGGCACGATGCTTCCAAAATGCCAGTGCCGTCATACACAACGTGATGAGCGTCCACTCGGCAGGCTGTGCCGTCAGAAACATCATCACCGGTATGCTTGCGGTAAAAACCAAAGAGCCCGCAGAAATGTATCTTGTGATCGCGACCGCCAAGATTCCCACCGTAAACGACACTGCCAAAATCCAAATATTGACCGTTGCCATGCAAAATATCAGCCCGATGGTCGCGGCAATGCCTTTTCCGCCTTTAAACTGCAAATAAAACGGAAAATCATGCCCCAGCACAACGCCGACCCAGCCGTAAAGCCCCGCCGTTACGCCGTAGTCCCGAAATAAGAAATAACAAAGCACAAACGCTGCCACTGCCTTTAAAATATCGCCCGCAAACGTAGCGATACCCGCTCTGCGTCCCAAAACACGCAAAGCATTGGTCGTGCCCAGATTTCCACTGCCTTTGGTGCGCAGGTCTGTACGAAAGAGCTTGCTGACCAAAAACGCGGTCTGGATACAGCCGATAAAATATCCGATCAAAATACAGCACAATCGAATTACCATCAGTCTTTTTCCCCTTTTTCTCTGATAATCATATGAATGGGTGTTCCGACAAATCCAAATGCCTCCCGCAGCTGATTTTCAATATATCTGCGGTAGGAAAAATGGAACAGCTCCCTGCTGTTGGCAAACACCACAAACGTCGGCGGCTTTACGGAAACCTGCGTCATATAATAAATCCGCAGCTGTCTTCCTTTTTCCGCAGGCGGCTGCTGCATCGCCATCGCTTCGATCAGCACTTCGTTCAAAAGACCTGTGCTGATACGCAGCGCATGGTTTTCATGCACTGTTTTTATCATCTCCAACAGTTTGTTGACACGCTGCCCGCTCATCGCAGAAATAAATACCCGCGGTGCGTACGACATATACGCTAACTCATTGGCGATGTCCTTGAGGTATTGATTCATGGTTTTATCGTCTTTTTCAATGGAATCCCATTTATTGACCGCAATAATGGCAGCCTTGCCTCTTTCATGCGCAATGCCCGCGATTTTGGTATCTTGATCGGTCACGCCTTCGTTGGCGTCAATAACCAGTACCGCTACATCACAGCGTTCCACCGCCGCCACCGCACGAATGATGCTGAAACGCTCAATCTCCTCTTTGATCTTGCTTTTGCGGCGCATACCCGCCGTATCGATAAAAATATATTTCTGCCCGTCGATTTCGATGGGGGTGTCGATCGCATCTCTGGTGGTACCGGGGATATTGCTGACGATCAGGCGGTCTTCGCCTAAAATACGGTTAATCAGCGAGGATTTGCCCACATTAGGCTTACCGATGATCGCCACGCGAATGGCATCGTCCTCCTCCTGCTGTTCGCTTTCATCGGGAAAATGCGCCGTGATCTGGTCCAACAGGTCACCAAGCCCCAATGCCTGCCCTGCGGAAATAGCAATCGGATCGCCCATGCCAAGCTCATAAAATTCATAAACGTCCATGGTATCGCGTTTTACGCTGTCTACTTTATTGACGGCAAGCACCACAGGCTTTTTCGTCCTGCGCAGCAGATTTGCGACCTGTCTGTCGTCATCGGTCACACCATGCTTGACATCGGTCACAAACAAAATGACATCTGCCGTTTCAATCGCGATAGCTGCCTGCTGTAAGATCTGCTTTTGAATGATCTCCTCGGAACCGATCTCCATACCGCCGGTATCGATCAGTGTAAATTTATAATTCAGCCATTCCACATCGGCATAGATACGATCTCTGGTCACACCCGGTGTATCCTGCACAATGGAGATGCGCTGCCCTGCCAAACGGTTAAACAGCGTGGATTTTCCGACATTCGGTCTGCCCACGACCGCTACAATGGGTCTGCTCATACTGTTTTCCTCCAAACTCTATTTTCACTTCCGATCCGTCCGCCGCATCGGAAAGGTTTCTCTCACACGTCTATTGATTTTACTGCATTTGCACAAACTCTGTCAAGCACCGCCCGTGCGCTGTGAGCGCTTTTTTCCCAACGGCAAAGCCTTTCTTATTCGCATAGGCAGATAAATCCCGCCTGCCCGCCTCGCTCCTCGCCCATCGCGCGGTGCGAATAGAACAAATCCGTACGGCATTTGGTGCAAAGCGCGGCAAGCTCGATATTCTCAGGCAAAACGCCTGCCTGCAGCAAAATCCTGCGGTTGGTTTCCCACAGATCGATCTTGTATTTCCCTGCCTGCCCTTCATCGTCAAACACGATCTCATCCGCAAACAAAAAAGCCTGCCGAAACTTCTCTGCCACAGGCAAATCCACCTGAAAACAGCACTTACCGATGGAAGGCGAGATCGCCGCGATCAGGTCTTTCGGATCTGTCTGATAGACTTCCGTCATTTTCTGTACGGTTTTTTTCACGATCTGCATGACCGTGCCGCGCCAACCGCTGTGAACGGCGGCGATCGCTTTTTTCTTCGGATCCAACAGCAGTATCACCACGCAATCCGCACCGAAAGCGGACAGCACAATGCCGGGCACATCGGTAATCATCGCATCGCAGTCCGGAAAATCCACTTCCCGCAAGATGCCCTTGCCGCCGTCCTGCCTGCCGATTGTCTGCACACGGTCGGTATGACTTTGCCTTGCCACAACGATATCTTCTAACGAAAAACCCATCTTTTGGCATAAGATCCGATAATTCTCCATCACCTTCGCACGTTCTTCCCCGCGGGTAAAGCTCAGATTCATCGTGGCATATATCCCTTCGCTCACACCGCCCTGTCTGGTGGTAAAGCAATGTTTGACCATACCGCTTTGCGCTAACGCATCAAACGAAACGAAACAAAACCCCTCTTGGTTTTTGATCTGCATTCCACTCACCTCTTTCAAAACCAGAAAGCATTCTCCGTATAGCGAAAATATAGCTTTCCGTCTTTTTGTTTGCATTCTGCCACATCAAAACGACAGTCTGTATCCGCCATTTCACGCTCGGCAAGGTATTGCAGCGCCGCTTTTTTGATTTTTTCCTGTTTGGCATATCCCACTGCCTCGGCAGGGGTACCGAATGCGTCTGATTTTCGGTATTTCACTTCCGTAAAGACCAAAACACCGTCTTTTTTCGCGATAATATCAATTTCGCCCTCTTTGGTATGGTAATTCCGCTCCAAAATCTCATATCCTAAGCGCCGCATTTCTTTTTCCGCCGCCTGCTCCGCCACAATGCCCATATCGTTGCCGTTTAGGGCGGAAAGCATATTTTTCAAAAAACTCCTTCTGTGAAGCGGGCACATACCAATCGTTTCGATTGCACGCATATGTTCGCTGGAACCGTAGCCTTTATTGGACGCAAAGCCGTAGCCCGGATAGCGCAAATCCATTTCCTCCATGAAATGATCTCTTTTGACCTTTGCCAGAATACTTGCCGCACCGATGGAGATGCTTCGCGCGTCCCCTTTGACAATACCCGTCTGCGGCAGCTTAATTTCCGGAATCGTCACAGCGTCCGCCAATACGAAGTCCGCTTGCGGGCATAAAGCAGCAAGCGCCTGCCGCATCGCTTCATACGTCGCCTGCAAAATATTGATCTCATCGATCCTTGCCGCATCTACGCTGCCAAAGCCCACCGCAACGGCTTCCTGCCGAATGATTTTTTCCAGTTCTTCTCTTTTTTTGGCGGAAAGCTGCTTGGAATCGTTGATGCCCAAGATACGGCATTCCTTCGGCAGTATCACAGCCGCCGCCATCACAGGACCCGCCAAAGGTCCTCTGCCGACTTCGTCTATGCCTGCCACCAGAGAATATCCTTTTTCATAGCATGCCCGTTCAAACTCCAGCAGTTTTTCCAGCCGCTGCATCTCCTCTTTGCGCTGCGCCTCTTTTTTGGCAAAACGCGCCGCCAAAGCACGCACGCCTTTGCGCTCGTCTGTTTCATACTGCGCCAAAAGCGCGGGTAGTGCCTCTATGGGCGCCTCCTCCAGCTGCCGTTTGATCTCCTGCACCGATTTCATACCGTTCTCCTTTGCTGTGATACATTTTTGCTTTATTATACAAAATACCGCCGCCTGTGTAAAACAAAAAAAGACTGCGCCGTGCGTATTTTCGGCAGGCAGTCTTTTTGCTCGTATCTTAAATTTCCATAATGATCGGCAGAATCATCGGACTTCTCTTGGTTTTCTGCCATACATACGTCTTTAACGTGTCTTTGATCAGCGTCTTGATATAGTTCCAGCTGGTGATATTTTTCTCCTCGCAGCGAAGCAAAGCGTCCAGTACGACTTCCCTTGCCTCCTCCATCAAGCCTTCCGCTTCTCTGACATACACAAAGCCGCGGGAAATGATATCCGGACCTGCCACGACCGTGCCGCTTTCCTTATCCATTGTCACAACCACTGTGATCAGACCGTCCTGTGAGAGGTGTTTTCTGTCACGCAGCACGATATTGCCCACATCGCCCACGCCAAGACCGTCTACCATGACCTGACCGGTCGGCACTGTGCCGTTGACAGCGGCGGTATTTTTCGTCAGCTCCAGTACATCTCCTGTTTTCATGACAAAAATATTTGCTTTATCCATACCCATGGAAATTGCCAAGTCTCTGTGGCTGGACAGATGCATATATTCCCCATGCACGGGCATGAAAAATTTCGGTTTGGTCAGCGCAAGCATCAGTTTCAGTTCCTCCTGCCTTGCGTGTCCCGAAACATGGATATCCTCAATGCCCTGATAGATCACATCGGCGCCTTTTTTCAGCAGTTCGTTTACCACACGGATCACGCTTTTTTCGTTTCCGGGAATTGCGGAAGCGCTGATGATGATTTTATCGTCCGGTTTGATACTGACCTGTTTATGCTCGTTAAAAGCGATACGGGACAGAGCGGACATACTCTCTCCTTGGCTGCCGGTGGTAACGATGACCAGCTGCTCATCTTTATAGTTTTTGATCTCGGTGATATCAATGAGCGTTCTGGGCGGCAGGTACAAATAATCCAGTTCGGAAGCGGTCTTGACCGCGTTGATCATGCTTCTGCCGATGATCGCGACTTTTCTGCCATGCGCATAAGCGGCGTTGATGACCTGCTGAATGCGGTGGATATTGGAAGAAAATGTCGCCACCATGATTCTGTTTTTCGGTGTTTCCTCAAAAATACGTTCAAACACACGCCCTACTGTTTTTTCGGACATGGTAAAGCCTTTTCTTTCGGCATTGGTGCTGTCGCTCATCAAAAGCAATACGCCTTCCTTGCCCAGTGCCGCAAAACGGTGGATATCCATAATATCCCCGTCGATCGGTGTATAGTCCACTTTAAAGTCGCCGGTATGCACCACCACACCCACCGGCGTATGGATCGCCAATGCCACAGAATCGGCAATGGAATGGTTGGTATGGATAAATTCCACCGTCATTTGTCCAAGCTTCACCGATTCTCCCGGCACAACAGTGTGACGGGTGGTACTGTCCATCAGTTTATGCTCTTTCAGTTTATTTTCCAAAAGCCCCAGTGTCAGCAATGTGCCGAATACCGGTACATTCAGTTCTCTAAGCACATAGGGCAGTGCGCCGATGTGGTCCTCATGGCCGTGTGTCAGCACAATGCCGCGGATTTTATCCATATTTTTCGTCAGATATGTGATATCGGGAATCACCAGATCAATTCCCGGCATATCCTCCTCGGGAAATGCCAGACCGCAGTCAATGACGATCATATCATTGCCGTATTCCAGAACGGTCATATTCTTTCCGATCTCCTCCAGACCGCCCAGCGGAATGACTTTCAGCTTCGTTTTCGGTTTTCTTGTTGCCAAACGGCTCCCTCCTTCTTTCTTATTTTCGATTGTTCTCGTATCCATTCTTATGATTCAGTATGCGAAAAAAACCACGATCATAAACCGTTCGGTCAAAAATATTTTTATTTTTTGCCGCAGTGAAAAAAGACAGCTCTTTTTTTGTGTTACGCGGCTGTTTCCTGTTCCGCTCCGATCACATTCGCGTAAACTTTTTTTCTGCCTTTGTTTCTCTTTTTTCATCTGTCCCGCTTTCAAAAGCAAATGTTATCATATGCTCGCGGTCTGTCTTTTCTCCCGCAAAACCAGCACCCTCTCCGTCCTGCGTTTTTTACGGGAGCAAACTTCTTTTTTTCGCATAGAAAAACCCTGTGCGGAAAAATCTTCCCCACAGGTATGTGTTTCTTTGCTTTCGCTGTTACTGGTCGATACGCACTTCGTATTCTTCCCCTTTTTGGGCAAATAAATCCGCAATGCGGTCAAACTCCGCGTCGTCCTCTACCAGTTCATATGTCACATCATCTGTATTGATGGAAAGCTCTTTTAAAATCAATGCGTCGGTTTCTTCCTCGTCCATACCTTCGGTTTCCACCACCAAAAGGTAACGCTCGCCGCCGCAGGCAAGATGGTCGATAATGGAAAACTCCACTTCCGTACCGTCCTCGTCTGTCATCGTTACGATCTCGAATTCGTCCGCTTCCTCAAATCTGTCACTCATGTTTTCTTACTCCTTTGATTGCCCGTCCTCACGCGCCAGGCTGTCCAAATATCCCTGTAAAATATGCACCGCCGCCTGTCGGTCGATCACGCTTTTACGCTTGGCAGCGTCCAACCCTGCCGCACGCATACTGCGCTCCGCCGCGATGGTGCTCATTCTTTCGTCCCATAATATCACTTGCGCCTTGGGAAAGCGCTTTTTCAGCCGCTCGGCGAACTCCGTCGTTTTCTGACAGCGTTCCCCTTCGGAATTATCCAGATTTTTGGGGTACCCCAAAACGATTTTCTCTACCTGATATTCCACCACCAGCTGTTCCAGCCGCTGCAAGCTTTTTTTGATCGCCTGCGGATTTTCCCTGCGAATGACTTCCAGCCCCTGCGCCGTCCAACCGAACGGGTCACTCAGTGCCACGCCGATGGTCTTATCTCCAAAATCCAGTCCTAAAATACGCAAAAAACGCACCTGTCCTTTTTTCTTTTATTCCTCATTGCGCTCCAAATAGTCCTTGACCAGTTCCTCCAACAGCTCATCACGCTCTAATTTGCGAATCAGCGCACGGGCATTCTGATGACTGGTGATATAAGTCGGATCTCCGGAAAGAATATAACCCACGATCTGATTGACCGGCTGGTATCCTTTTTCTTTCAAAGCGGCGCTGACTGAAAGAAGAATGCGCCTTGCCTCGTTTTCTGGCTCTTTCTCCACTCTGCCGAAATATTGTGTTTCGTTGATTCTTTGATTCATTGTTCTCATCTCCGTTCTGCGGTGCGATCCAAAAGCACCCTCGTCCGCGCCAAAAAAGGTATCAATTACTATACATCATAATATAAACAAAAACAGATTGCAACTAATTCTTCATTACAGATTCCTTACAAAATCCGACGGTGTCCGCCCATCAGCCGTCACATACCGTACCCTCTGCCGTTTCCTTTTGCGCCTGTGTGAGCAAAACGGGCACGATCTGATTGGAAAGATCGCGTGTACTTGCGGCATGCACCTTGATATAATTTGTGGTATGCCCTTCATAGATTCCGGGTGCGATTTCCCGCTCAAATAAAACCGGATAGACCCGCCCCATGCGTTCTTGCAAAAATGCATCTGCCATGCAGTCGCTTAAAGCAAGCAGACGATGGCTGCGTTCGGTCTTAACTTCGTTGCGGTTCTGGTCTTTTCTTGCCGCGGCAGGCGTACCGCGCTTCGGGGAATAGGGAAAAACATGGATCTTGGCAAAGCCGATCTCCTTGGCAAAAGCATAGCTTTCACAGAAATCCTCCTCCCTCTCTCCCGGAAATCCCACGATAATATCCGTTGTCAGTGCCACATCAGGCAGATACTGCCGCAAAAGCGCTGCCGCCTGTCTGTACTGCTCTGCCGTATATCTGCGGCGCATCTCTTTGAGCGTACGGTCGCAGCCGCTTTGCAGCGAAAGATGGAAATGATCGCAAACCTTGGGCAGTCCGGCGATTTCTTCCAAAAATCCCTCTGTCACGATATTGGGCTCAATAGAGCTTAAGCGGATCCGCTCGATCCCGTCCACTTCGTGCACCTGTTTGATAATATCCTGCAAACGAATCTTTCCCAGATCCCTGCCGTAGCTTGCCACATGGATCCCCGTCAGCACCACTTCCCGAAAACCGTTGTCCGCCAGTCGGCGCACTTCCGCCAGAATATCCTGCGCCTCTCTGCTGCGCACAGGTCCTCTGGCGTAAGGAATGATGCAGTAGGAACAGAAGCGGTCGCAGCCGTCTTGGATTTTCAGATACGCTCTGGTGCGCCCCGAAAGTTTTCGGATCGAAAGCGGCTCAAAGGTACGCTCCAGCTTGATCTCCGTGACATAATTTTGCACACCGTCCTCTTTGCAGTAGCTTTCCACCAAATCCGCGACTTTTGCCTTATCCTTTGTCCCGATCACCAGATCCACTTCCGGCATTGCCGTCATTTCCTGCGGAGCTGTCTGCGCATAGCAGCCGACGACCGCCAACACGGCATTTGGATTTTGCCGTTTGACTTTACGGATCAGCTGTCTGGATTTTTTATCCCCGAAATTCGTCACCGTACAGGTATTGATGATATAAATATCCGCGTACTGCTCGATCGGTACGATCTCATAGCCTCTGTCCGCAAACAGTTCCGCGATCGCTTCACTTTCATATTGATTCACTTTACACCCTAAGGCATAGCTTGCTACTTTTTTCATAAATATCCTCAACTTTAAGTTTTTTTATTCGTCCATCTTTAACACTTGCCGGATCGCCTGCACCACACCCGCACGGTTATTACTGCCCGCCGTAAAATTGGCATAGCACTTCACGCCTTCGGCTGCGCCTTCCATGGCAAAGCTGTACTTTGCCCGCTGCAGCATCTCCACATCATTAAACTGGTCGCCAAAGACCATCGTTTCCTCTTTCGAAATGCCCCACATTTTTTGCAGTGCCTCCACCGCGGAGCCTTTATGCACGCCGTGCAGTCCGATATCCATGCAGCTTGCGCCGGAAACGGCAAGCGCAAAATCCTCTTTTAAGAGCGGATAAAGCGTTTCATAACACGCATTCATACTTTCCTGCCCGCCTTTGTGCTCCACCACGGAAACGCGCAGGATATCCTGATCGTTCAAATCATACAGGCTGTCTGTCAGCCGCATTTCATAGCGGAATTTCTCCCCTCTGAGGTATTCATACGTCACGGGGCGTTCCGTATAGCTGTAATACTTCGCGCAGACCATCGGCTCCACAGACGGAAATCGAGAAAGCACTTTTAGGCAGCGCTGCATTTTTTCCCGCCCCATCGGACGGGCATACAGTTCTTTTTCGTCCCATACCACAAACGCGCCGTTTTCCGCAATGATCGCCACATCTTTTAAATGCGCCGCAAATTGCTTGCGCAGACTGGGGTACTGCCTGCCGCTTGCCACTACAAAACGTATCCCTCTTTCGTGCAGTTTCGGCAGCAGCTCAAAAAATCCCGGTGCGATTTTCTTTTCATCGTCTAACAAGGTTCCGTCCATATCCGATACGATCAACTTTATCATGCTTTTCGTTCCTCGCTTTTAACTGATTCTCAAAAACAACGGTAAAACGGTCAGCGCGGCGTCCACCGGCTTACCCGACAGCCACAAAAGATACCCACGAAGCAGATCCCATTTTTTCTGCTTCGGCATCACCATCGCGCAGATCTCCTCCATCTCGTTCAGCTTTTCCATGATCTCCTCCCGCTCTCTGCGGGAAAGGGAGTCCATCATGCCGATCGTCATTCGCACTTTGGAAAAATCCGCGTACGGGTCGATCTCGATATGCTCCAACGCCATATAGTACTCCACGAGCCCTTCGTTGGAACAGCCGTTTTGCGCAAATGCCCGCAGCCGAAACAACAGCATACGCACATTTTCCCGATAGTCCTCACTTTTTTGCAGCAGCGTTTCATACGGCTGCACCACACGCAGGTCTTTGGAAAAGCCGTCGATCCGCTCGTGATAGCGAAGCATCAGCTTGTCAAACAGCGCAGCCATCTGTTCGGCATCGTGTCCGTATTCCCATAAAAGCGCGGCACCCTGCTGAAGATCTTCCTCTACTGTCTGTTGCAGATCTTCTATCTGTTCCATTTTGTTTTCTTCCATATGCCGCACTTCCTTTCCCCAAGATATTCGAACATCGTTTTTCGCCTTTTGTTTCAGTATAGCATATCCGAACGGGAAAACAAAGACAAGCACAAAAAAAGTCTGCGCTCTCTTTGTTCCAAAACAAAGCTGTGTTTCTCGACATTTCTTCCCCGTATTGTTTTTTTCGAAAAGGCAGTATACTGAACATAGAAGGGGGCATCTATGAACCGCCGTTTTTGGGGATAAAACCAAGAAAACACACTGCTTTTTGATGCATAACGCTTTTTTGTTGCGGCACCCCAAAAAAAGATCCCGCCTGCGGCAAAGCAGTTTTTTTACTCTATAGACTCAATCGTTTGACTTTCTTTCCTGCCGCACGGCTTTTTTGTTCGAAATAAAAAGGGAGGTTTTACTAAATGGATTCTATCTTAAAGCAACTGTATTACGGTCAAATCCGTCCTTTTGAGGTCGCCGTTCCGCGCGGCGAATCTTATCGTGAGCTGTTACATACACTTTCCGATGCGGAACAGCAGTTTTGTCGTTCTCTTTCCGCCCATCAATCCACCGAGTACGAGCAACTGTCGCAGCTGCGGCAAAAACTGCTCAGCGAGGAGGCGGAGGAAACATTTTCCATAGGATTTCTGCTGGCATATCAACTGTTAACGGAAGTCCGTCATCGCTAAAAAAATTCTTTCTCTGTCAAATCACACAGTCTGACTTCGGGGCATAAAAACGGTGATTAGGTCGTAAAAAAAGTTGCGTTATGCAAAAAAAGCGCAGTTTTTTTGCGACTGCGCTGAAAAAAATCACGTTTTCATATCTGCCCTCTTTTTTTCCCGCCGGACTGTTTTCTGACTGTCTTAATACACACAGCTTCTGCAAAAACGGTATAACGGCAGCATCTTTTTCCACTGCTTGAGGATATACCCTTCCAGTTTATCGCCAAACAGGAGTGCATCGATCGGGTGACTTTCCGTAATGCCCATTGTTTTTTTCCGATACCAACGCTGCACAAGAGGCGGGTGGTCTGCGGGAAACGGGCGACGATAGTCCTCTCCGTCGACTCGTATGTTCTTCTCTTTTTCCAAAGTCTCCGCGATCCGCAAAAATTCCTGCACATTGGCGTCTATTTTCGCACGAAACGCACGCATAAAGGCAGGGCTTGCGTCATACAGCCCCATACCAATATCATATTCCGTGGACGTGATTTCAAAATAGAAAACAGGCATTGTTTTCCAAGCTGTCCCCTCGACTGTGCTTTCTTTCAGCACGACCCATCTTCTGGGGCGGTAAGGGCTTTTATCTTTGGAAAAACGAATATCGCGGTTGATGCGGGAAATGCCAAATTCCGTCGGCATATCCTCGCCCCATTGCCGCACCCCTTGGCTCAAACGCAGCGCCAGCGCGTCAAAAGGCTCTTTCAGCACCGTACGGTAGCGTTCCCTGTTTTGCTCCATCCATTCCTTATGATTATTCATTTTCAGTTCCCATAAAAAATCGATCATCTGCGGGTCAAATCCCGGAAATAAATTCTCCTGCTGTTTCATTTCCCTTCACCTCTGTTCTTTTAAAACTGCATTGCGTTTTCAAAATCCCTTTGGGCTCCATTTTCTTTCGCGTCCCTTTGTTTGGTTTGGTATTTCCCTTCCGAATGAAAAAAATACCCCTGCCCAAAGGAACAGGGGTAAATATCTCACATTTTGACTGTAATTACAGTACACTGCCGAAACTGATGAACAAAGGAGCAAATACCAGAGATACGACTGTCATCAGTTTGATCAGGATATTGATGGAAGGACCGGAAGTATCTTTGAAGGGGTCACCAACGGTGTCACCAACAACAGCTGCCTTATGTGCTTCGCTGCCTTTGCCGCCGTGGTTGCCTTCTTCGATGTATTTCTTCGCGTTATCCCATGCACCGCCGGCATTGGACATGAAGATCGCCATCAGTACACCGGTTACCAGTGCGCCTGCCAGCAGACCGCCCAGTGCGGAAGTACCTAACAGCAGACCAACTACCAGAGGAGCTGCAACTGCCATGATACCGGGAACCAGCATTTCTTTCAGCGCTGCTGTAGTAGAGATCTCAACGCATTTCTTGTAGTCAGGTTTTGCAGTACCTTCCATAACGCCGGGAATGGTACGGAACTGACGTCTTACTTCCTCGATCATCTGGAACGCTGCTTTACCTACAGACTGCATTGTGAATGCGGAGAACAGGAAGGGCAGCATACCGCCGATGAACATACCAATGATAACACGAGGCTCCAGAATGGAGATCTCTGTCAGCTGAACTGCTTCTGCGTAAGATACGAACAGAGCCAGAGCTGTCAAAGCTGCGGAACCGATCGCAAAACCTTTACCCATTGCAGCGGTAGTATTGCCCACTGCGTCCAGTTTGTCTGTGATGTTTCTGACGGAGTGATCCAGACCACTCATTTCAGCGATACCGCCGGCATTGTCCGCGATAGGGCCATATGCGTCAACGGCTACTGTAATACCTGTGGTAGACAGCATACCGACTGCTGCCAGAGCGATGCCGTACAGACCGGAAACCATGTAGGAAACAAAGATACCGACACTGATCAGAATGATCGGGATCGCTGTGGATTCCATACCAACTGCCAGACCGCTGATGATCGTGGTTGCAGGACCTGTTTCAGACTGGTCTGCAATTTTCTTTACGGATCTGTAATCGCCGGATGTATAAACCTCTGTGATGATACCGATGATCAAACCAACGATCAAACCTGCGATGATCGCGATCGCTGCTTTGAAGTCGCCAAAGAATACTTTGCTCAGAATAACAGAAACGATGATAACGAAAATCGCGGAGGAATAAGAACCTGCCTTCAGCGCTTTATGCGGGTTGGAGTTCTCGTCGCCTCTTACGAAGAATGTACCGAAAATAGATGCCAGAATACCGGCAGCTGCTACGACCAGAGGGAATACAGCGCCCTCTACGGAGAAATAAACAACACCCAGAGTGATCGCGGAGATGATGGAACCGACATAGGACTCAAACAAGTCAGCACCCATACCTGCAACGTCACCTACGTTGTCACCTACGTTATCTGCGATAACGGCAGGGTTACGAGGGTCGTCCTCAGGGATACCGGCTTCTACTTTACCAACCAGGTCAGCGCCTACGTCAGCAGCTTTTGTATAGATACCGCCGCCCACACGACCAAACAGCGCGATGGAGGAAGCACCCAAACCAAAACCAAACAGAATGTTTGCGTCTTTTGTTACAACATAAACCAGACCAACACCCAAAAGACCCAGACCAACTACGGACATACCCATAACTGCGCCGCCGCTGAAAGCGATGGACAGCGCTTTGTTCATGCCGCTGACTCTTGCGGCATTTGCGGTTCTGACATTTGCCTTTGTTGCAACTGTCATACCGAAGTAGCCTGCCAGTGTAGAGAAGATCGCACCGATTACAAAACAAACAGCAGTGGAAACACCAACGCCGATTGCGATCAGTACAAACAGTACAATAGCAAAGATGACCAGAATTTTGTATTCTGCCTTCAGGAATGCATTCGCACCCTCACGGATCGCCTGCGCGATCTCACTCATTCTCTCTGTGCCCTCTTCTGCTCTGGCAACTTTGGAAGCCAGACCAAAGGCGAACACCAGCGCAACGATGCCTAACACCGGCGCCAAGTACATCAAATTTTCCATTTTTGAAGTCCCCCTGTTTCATTTAAAAATATGTGTGACTTTTTTTCTTTGTTTTTACAAAAAAAAGTTTTTCCGCTGAGCCTGCGAAAAAAATAACAATCAGACAGGTACTCTCCTTGGTCGCCTCTCACGACAAAAAAAGAGGCTCCCATTGGCACGGTGCCTGCTTATGCGTTTTTCCTATAAAAACAAAGTTTTTGTTTTTTTTAGTATAAACGGACACTTGACAAAAATCAAGCAAAATACTTTTCTGTCCCCAAAAAAATGATACAAAAAAATCCATTTATTTTTGTTAAATATAGACGAAAATTGCCCCACTTTCCTTTGAAATGCAGAAAAGCAAAATTTTTTTTGGCAAAAATCGAAAAAGACCCTTTCCGTACCGTTGCCTGTTTCGGCAAACGAAAGAAAGCGTCTTTTTTTCCCACCCCCGAAGGGTCGTATTTTTTTGATGGACAGCGCGGTATCAGACCGGGCAGAGAAAATGCACTACCAAAGGCAAAGATACGGCAGAAAGTATCGTGGATACGAATACATATGCCGAAGCGCGTTCCGCGTCATTGCCGCAGACAGAGGCATAGGCAGGCAGTACCGCCGCCGTCGGCGTACCCATCAGCAGCACCAAGATCCCCAGTTCCATGCCGCTTAAGAAAGGAGCCATCACAACTCTGGTCAAAATCGGCATCAAAATCAATGAGGCGAGGCAAAACAGCAGCACCTGCCGGTTGCAAAATGCCTTGGAAAGCCCGGCATTTGCCAATACAGCACCGATAAATATCATGGAAAGGCAGATATTCGCGTCCGTTGCGTACTGCAATACATCTGCGATCGGCTGCGGCAGCAAAATCGAGTGTGTAAACAGGATCAGCCCCAGTACCGCACTGATACAGATCCAGTTTGTCACGATATCCTTTCCCATCTGCCGCAGTGTTTTTTTCGCACCGCAGCCTTTGGAAAGGAAGAATGTGCAGACGGTATAAAAATAGACATTCGATACAAATGTCACGGAAATACAGTAGATCGCGCCTTCCGTGCCGTACACCGCCAGCACCAAAGGCAATCCCATAAAGAGGATATTACTGAAGACCCCGCCGCCGACAAAAAGCCCTATCTGCGGAAAACGCATTCGCGCAAAGCGCCCCAGCACATAAAACAAAGCCGTCGCCGCAACGCACATCGCAAGCGCACCGCCCGCCGCCAGCCAAAATCCGCGCATGATCTCCGCCGAATACTCTCTTTGGAGCAAAATGATCATATTGGCAGGCACACCCACTTTATTTAATACCACAGAAATGCCCTGTGTGCCCTCATCGCTCAAATACCCTTTTTGCTTCAAAACCACACCGACGCACATCAGCAGCAGCATCGTGACGAGCTTTCCCGCTACGATTGTAGACATATCTCCTGTTTCCTCCTTATTTTCAGCAAATAAAAAGTTTGTCGGCAAAGTTTCCGTTCGTTTTGAAAATCTTTGCCGACAAAACGCCTATTCTTGTTGTATTTATGCCGCCACACACAAAAACTGTGCGACCAAAGGCAGCGTCAGCACGGAAAGTATCGTTGAAACAAACACATACTCCGAAGCGCGCTGGTTATCATTGCCGTATGCATTGGCAAAGGAAGGCAAAGCTGCCGCCGCAGGGGTGCCCATCAGCACCACGACCACGCTTAATGCCATACCACTCATAAAATTGCCGACCACCAGTTTCGTAAACACCGGTATCACAATCAGCGTCAAGAAGCTGAACAGATATACCGTCTTGTCCCGCAGCACTTTCTTGACCTCTGCACTGGCAAGCAGGGAACCGATATAGATCATCGACAGGCAGATATTGGCATCGGAAGCGTACTGCAGCATATCCGCCACAGGCTGCGGCAGTGAAATCGAGTTGACAAACAGAAAAATACCGATGATCGCGCAGATGCAGATCAGGTTCAAAAATGCCTCTCGCAGCAGACGCGCGGGCGATTTTGTCGTGCCGCATTTATAGGAAAACAGTACGGAGCAGACCGTAAAGAGGAAAATATTGCTTGTAAACATGACCGAAACGCAGTAGATCAAGCCTTCCGCGCCGTACATCGCCATGATCAGCGGCTGCCCCATAAAGATCACGTTACTGTATACACCGCCGCCGGAAAACAGACCCAACTGCGGAAAATCCATATGTAATATAAACTTACCGATCACAAAAAAGAGCAGCGCGCCCAAAGAACACATCAAAAACGTCGCCGCCGCCGCCAGCAAAAAACCATGGAACACTTCATAGGAATACTCTCTTTGCAGCAGAATGATCATATTGCACGGCACACCCACCTTGGTCAGCACCACGGAAAGCCCATGTGCATTTGCCTCTGTCATGTAATTTTTCTTTTTCAAAATGACACCGACAATCATCATCAGTACCATTGTCGCAAGCTGCCCCGCTACGATCTTTGCCATAATTGTGTACCCCTTTTGTTTTTTTCTATTCCCAACAAAAAAACAGAATCCGCGTATCAAGATGCAGTCCTGTTTCTGTTCTTTTTCTTTTCTATTGTAACGCTTCACGCGCAAAATGCAACATTTTTTTCAAACTGTTTTGTTTTTCCCTGCGTTTGTTTTCTTCACTGCCCAAAGCACGACCTGCGCGGCGACCCAGCCAAGCAGCGCGCCAAAGAGCACATCCGTGGGAAAATGCACCCCCAGATACAGCCGGGAAAGACCCATCCACACAGCGACGATATACGCAACGATCCCCAAACGCCGGTCCATGGCATATAACACCGCCGCTGCCGCAAAAGAAGCCGAAGTGTGCCCCGAAGGAAACGATCCGTCCGCAAGCGGCGCGACCAGAATATCAAACCCCAGCACTTCATACGGTCTGGCACGGTCAAGCAACGGTTTTAACAGCAAATTACACCAAATTGCGTTCAGTGCCAAAGCGGCAAGTACCAGCACACCCCAGCGCCTTCTGCTTCGCACTAACAACAAAATAATCCCAATAGCGATCCATAAAAAGCCCTTATCCCCAAGCAGTGAGAGCAGCCGCATCGGCGCATCCAAAAAAGGTGAACAGACCGCTTCCCTCAAACCGTTTAATACCGCAATATCAAATGCCTGTATTCCTTCCATCGCATCCGCCTCTTTCTTTCAGGCAAAAAACATATGCTCTACCCAAATTTTTGCACCGATCAAAATTAAGATGATACCGCCGGCGATCTCCGCCTTAGACTGCAAAAAGCCGCCCAGACGTTTTCCCAATACACCGCCGCAAAATGAGATCACAAATGAAACCAGACCGATCACAGCCGCCGCCTGAAGGATATCGACGTCCAACAGCGCAAAACTGATACCGACCGCCAGCGCGTCAATACTGGTAGCAAGCGCCTGTAACAGCAGTACCTTTGTTGATAACACCGTCTTTTTTTCTTCCTCTTTTTCGGATAAAGCCTCGCGTATCATACTCACGCCGATCCCCAACAGCAGCAAAAACGCTATCCAATGATCCAATGCCTCGATATACTGCTTGACATTGCTGCACAGAATATAGCCGATCACGGGCATCAAAAACTGAAATGCGCCAAAATAGATCCCCTGCTTGACAGCGGTACCCCGTTGAAAGCCCGGCACCGATACCCCATTGGAAATGGATACGGCAAACGCATCCATCGCAAGACTGACCGCGATCAAAAAAATGGTCGCCAAACCCATTTTTCATTCCTCCGCTTCTTTACATCTTAAACTAAATTTTCTCATTGTCTGCCATTGTATCATGCATTTTTTTTACGGTCAATGACACAAACGGAAAATCCGTCTGAAAAAACGCGCAAAAAAAGGGCATCTTGCAAAGACGACCTTTTTTTAGTTCATTTTATGCAATTAACTGCGGGAAGATACCAGCTGATTCAATTTTGCCCGGTAGCAAGCCGACCCCAGCACCAGAAAAACGATGATGCCGCCCACTGCCTGCACAGCGTTTTCCGGCACGGAAGTCAGCGCCGTAGCAAAACTGCCGTATAACAGCGTTCCCGCCAGTAAATACCCCACAATCATCCAGACCTCTGCCAAAACAACGCCAAACAGATTGCGCACCGTAAAGAAATGCTTTTGTGTGCAGCCGCTTGCCACGGCACCCGCCAAATATCCCATGATGCCTTTGATCACCAAACTAAACAGTGCCCAGTGCGCGTATCCGCTTAACAGATCCGCCAAAGCACTGCCCAAACCGCCTGCCGCCGCACCATAACGTTTTCCGAACAGTACACCCGTCACCAAAATAACGCTATCTCCCAGATGGATATATCCGTTCGTGGCGGAAACCGGTATTTGTATCACCATTGTAAAGACCGTCACCAGCGCAATCAGCAGCCCCTGCAAACATAATTCTTTTGTTGTCATCTTCATGCGTATCCCTCTTTTCCTTTAGAATTGCATTCAGTATAACACTCAGCTCCCTTTTCCTGCCAGTGTTGCAGGCAAGTCACAAAATATTGTATCGGTACAATTTATATAATTGTATCGATACAATTATTCCGTTTCCGCAGCTTCCCGCAATACCCGTTTTGCCTCCGATAAGGAAAACGTGGCACAAATGATAACAGGCATAGGACGGTTTCATCTTTTTGCTTCCTTATTTTTATATCCGATATAGCGTCAGGTGGCACTTTTTATATGAAACTATACTATCAGAAAAAAATATCGTTTTGCTTCTGAAAACAAAACGATACACGAAAGTCTTACATAAATTAGGCATAAAAAATGGGAGTTACAGGGCTCGAACCTGTGACCCTCTGCTTGTAAGGCAGATGCTCTCCCAGCTGAGCTAAACTCCCAAATTTTAATCCGTTATAAAATTGTCCCGGTTGAAACAACCGAATGACCCGTAAGGGAGTCGAACCCTTGTTTCAGCCGTGAGAGGGCCGCGTCTTGACCACTTGACCAACGGGCCGAATGAAAAAAATAGCGGAGGAGGGATTTGAACCCCCGACACCGCGGGTATGAACCGCGTGCTCTTGCCAACTGAGCTACTCCGCCTCAATTTCGGTCGCTTGTATATTATATCGACAAACAAATAGCTTGTCAACAGTTTTTTTCAATTTTTTTAAGAATCCCGATTGATGTATAAAATCTCATTGGGTTTTACCAAACCAAGCTGTTCTCTTGCGACCTGCTCAATATAGCTGTCACTGTTATAATATTCCTTTTTGTTTTCATACCCCACAGCTTTGCGTTCTTCTTCCGCAATCTGCTCCAAGAGCAGATTTTTCTCATATTGCAGCTGACGGTAAGTGCCTGCCTGACGGTAGATGCCAAAACTGACCGCACAAAAAAAACATATCATAAAAATACGAACAAACCAACTGCTCTTTTGTTTTTTTCTGCTCGTTTTTGCCATGCCATCCGCTTCTTTCGGGTTATTTTTTTCCTTTGCGCAGCAGGCTCCAGCGAAGGTGCTGCATTATTTTTATTTTCCCATAGGCACCCAGAAAATGCAATACCTTTTTTACACTTTTCCGAACCAAAAGCAACACTTTTTTGACAGGCGCCCCCACCAAAAGCCAAAGCAGACGAAACGGTGTCACTACGATCTGCCCAATCAGCCGTACAAGCCGCCCCAGAAAGCGCAGCACACACCTTCCAAAAGAAAGTGTGAAACGGCTTAATAGCGCAAAATACAAGCACCCGCCCAAAAAGATCCCCAGCGGCAAAAACAGCCGCATCTGCCCCTGCCCTGTCCGCAAAGTGCCGCTAAAGACCAGAAACAGGCAAATCGCCCAGTACAGCATATCCTCCGCCTGTATCCAAAGCGTCGTATGGCGCAGCACCGTACGAAGCAGGCGTATCACGTCATAAAAAAATCCCATCGCCATACCCATCGCAACCGTATAGAGAAATATCCGGCTTTGTTCACTTAAAGAAAGTATCATATCTTCTCCCCCGTTTTTTTCGGTCGTATTTTTTATGCGAAAAAAACACCGCAGTCAAAAAATCATCTGCCCAACGGCTCAGGTCGTACAGACTCTCCTTTTTTCTTGCGATGTTTTCTTCTCAGCGAAACAGCCTCTTGAGCATAGACATCTTCTCCGTTCCGCCTTCCTGTCCGTATTCCACACTGTCCACATTTCCTTCGATCCAGACCTCGCCTTCCTCAATGTTGAGCTTTTCTACCTTCAGTCCGCTGCCATGGATCGTTAAAGCGCCTTCCGTCGTTTCCATCCAAACGCTTTCCTCATCAAACGAAAGCACTTCCTCTACCCCGCTGATCTCTGCGCGCTCTCTTTGCAGCAGCCGCAGGTCATGCCGTTTGCGATCAAAACTTTCTGCCAATCAAAAAACCCCCATATCACGCAAGTCTTCTGTTTACTTGCATTATATGGGGGCTCTGCCTTATTTATGACAGGCTGCGGTACATCTGCGCCGCGTCTTCTTTGCGCACACTCTCCTGCACGCTCAACACTTCGTATTTGGAAAGATTTTCACCAAACTTGATCTCGATGATATCTCCCGCCTTTACTTCCGTACCTGCCTTTGCCGCCTTGCCGTTGATGGTGACTCTGCCGGCGTCGCATGCCTCGTTGGCAATGGTGCGGCGTTTGATGATACGCGAAACTTTCAAAAATTTATCCACTCGCATCTATCTTTGTCCTGACCTTTCTTTCTTTTTTTCCAAAAACAGAAAAAAACAGCCGCAAACTGCTCATCGCTGCGGCTGTCAATGTCCGAATCTTCACAGATTTTTCCGTGTCGGAAACATTATTTGTTGATTGCGTCTTTCAGTGCTTTACCAGCTTTGAATCTGGGTGCTTTGGAAGCGGGGATCGGCATTACTTCGCCTGTCTGAGGGTTTCTGCCTTCACGAGCTGCTCTTTCTGCAACATCGAATGTACCAAAACCAACCAGCTGAACTTTGCCGTTGTTTGCCAATTCCTGTGCAACAACTTCTTCAAACGCTTTTACAGCCTTTTCAGCGTCTTTTTTGCTCATCTCTGCCTTTTCTGCGATTGCTGCTACCAAATCAGATTTGTTCATAATGTTATGTCCTCCTTCATTGTGTGTTCAAATTCATTTTGGGCGGGCATTTTTCTTCGCCTTTTTCCAGAGTAGGTCCATCTCTTCCAGAGTCATCTCAGAAAGCTGTTTCCCCTCTGAAAGTGCTGAATTTTCAACATACTCAAATCTATTTATAAACTTTTTAGTGGCTTTTGTCAAGGCAAACTCCGGATTTATTTTCAAAAATCTCGCCACATTGACCAACGCAAACAAAATATCGCCGAATTCTTCCTCCTGCGCCTCGAAATTCCCCGTAAATTCCGCCGTCAATTCCGCACATTCTTCCAACACCTTTTCCATCGCGCCGCCGGCTTCGTAAAAATCAAAACCGACCTCCGCCGCTTTTTTCTGCACTTTTTTCGCCCGCGTCAAAGCCGGCAGGGCATCCGGCACCTTGCGCATCGCCTCGGTCTGTGTTTTGGTATTCTTTTCTTTTTTCTTCAGTGCCTCCCAGTTTTCCAAAACCGCCTCGGGCGTATCCGCCTGTGCCGTGCCGAAAATATGCGGGTGGCGGTAGATCATCTTCCGGCAGACCCCGTCCGTCACGTCCGTCATATCAAAAGCACCCTCCTCTTTGGCAAGCTCCGCGTGAAAAACCACCTGCAAAAGCACATCGCCAAGCTCCTCGCACAAATTGGCATTATCTTTTTTTTCAATGGCATCCACTGCCTCGTAAGCTTCCTCTAACATCGCCTCCCGCAGGCTTTCGTGTGTCTGTACCTTATCCCAAGGGCAGCCGTTTTCTCCTCTGAGTCTGCGAATGATCTGCTGTAAGTCTTCGAAAGTATATCGTTTTTCCATATCCATAGGTGGGATACTCCTTTCCGAATCTTTTTTTCCTGCCTTTCATTATGCCCCCGCGGCAAAAGAAATGCAAGAGGCAGGCAAAGGAGCAAAGGGCGTTTCTTTCAGGGACACATTTTGTCCCACATGGTGCTTTTTTCGGCTGTCTATATAGTCTAAACTTTCCGCCAAGCAACGGGAAAAAAACGGCGAAATGGATATTTCACACCTGTTTTTTTTATGGTACTATGGTATCATTGAAAAAAACAGACTGTACCGCTTTTTTTGCGGACAGTCCGAACATGAGCCGCCTGTTCCAAAAAACGGCGGTTGCACCATCATACATAAAAGGAGGAAAAATCATGTTTTCCATCGTTGAGAAAAAAGAACTGAACAGCTCTGTCACCATGATGAAAATAAAAGCGCCTTTTGTTGCCAAAAAAGCAAAAGCAGGACAATTTATCATCTTCCGTGTAGACGAATTCAGCGAAAGAGTCCCTCTGACCATTGCAGATTATGACAGGGAAGAAGGCACCGTTACGATTATTTTCCAGAAAGTCGGTCTTTCCACCAATCTTCTGGCAAAAAAAGAAGTCGGAGAGAGTATCCGTGACTTTGTAGGACCTCTGGGCGTTGCCACAGAATACGACGGTTTCAAAAAAGTAGCTGTTGTGGGCGGCGGCGTAGGCTGTGCCATCGCGTATCCGCAGGCAAAAGCGCTGCACGCTTTGGGCGTAGAGGTAGATGTGATCGCAGGCTTCCGCAACAAAGACATCGTGATCTTGGAAGACGAAATGAAAGCAGTCGCAACCAACTACTACCTGATGACAGATGACGGTACCAAAGGCGAAAAAGGCTTTGTAACCGATAAACTGAAATCTTTGATCGAAGCAGGCAATCAGTATGACGCGGTTATCGCGATCGGTCCGATCCCGATGATGAAATTCGTCAGCCTGACTACCAAACCTTACGGCATCAAGACCATCGTCAGCCTGAACCCCATCATGATCGACGGCACAGGCATGTGCGGCGGCTGCCGTGTTACCGTTGGCGGAAAAATCAAATTCGCCTGCGTAGACGGTCCCGACTTTGACGGGCATGAGGTGGATTTCGACGAGCTGATGCGTCGTAACGCAACTTACAAAGCAAGAGAAAGCGAAATTGCCGAAACACACCTTTGCAGAATGGAACAGTTGGGCAAAGAATTGATTCAGTAAGGGAGGCTTTTTTACCATGGCAAATATGAGTCCGGAAAAAATCAGAATGCCCGAACAGGCACCTGACAAACGTAATAAAAATTTTGAGGAGGTCGCACTGGGCTACACCCCCGAAATGGCGGTAGAAGAAGCTACCAGATGCCTCAACTGCAAGCACAAACCCTGTGTCAGCGGCTGCCCCGTTAATGTGCGTATCCCCGAATTTATCGAAAAGGTAGCGGCAGGCGATTTTGCCGCAGCTTATGACATCATCACTTCCACCAATGCGCTGCCTGCTGTCTGCGGTCGTGTTTGTCCGCAGGAAAGTCAGTGCGAGGCAAAATGTGTCAGAGGCATCAAGGGCGAACCCGTCGCTATCGGCAGACTGGAGCGTTTTGTGGCAGACTGGCATATGGCAAACTGCGAAGATACGGTTGTAAAACCCGAACCCAACGGCAAGAAAGTCGCTGTCATCGGTTCCGGCCCTTCCTCTCTTGCCTGCGCAGGCGATCTGGCGAAGGCAGGCTATGCCGTAACCGTATTTGAAGCCTTCCATACCGCCGGCGGCGTTTTGGTTTACGGTATCCCCGAATTCCGTCTGCCTAAAGCCATCGTGCAAAAAGAAATCGATAAACTTTCCGCTATGGGCGTAGAGATTTTGACAGATATGGTCATCGGCAAAGTCCTTTCCATCGACGAGATCATGGACGATATGGACTTTGATGCGGTATTCATCGGCACAGGCGCAGGTCTGCCTTCTTTCATGGGTATCCCCGGCGAGGCTCTGGTCGGTGTTTATTCCGCCAACGAATACCTGACCCGTATCAATCTGATGAAAGCATACCTTTCCGAATATGATACACCGATCCGCAACAGCAAAGCAGTCGCTGTTGTCGGCGGCGGCAATGTGGCAATGGACGCCGCAAGATGCGCAAAAAGAATGGGTGCGGAAAAAGTTTACATCGTATACCGCCGTTCCGAGAAGGAAATGCCTGCCCGTTTGGAAGAAATCCATCACGCCAAAGAGGAAGGCATTGAGTTCCATCTGCTGCGTAACCCCGTCAAAGTACTGGACGACGGCAACGGTCAGGTGTGCGGTATCGAATGCCTGAAAATGGAGTTGGGCGAGCCCGACGCCAGCGACAGACGCAGCCCGATCCCTGTGGAAGGCTCCAATTATGTCATCGACGTGGATACTGTCGTCATGGCACTGGGCACTTCCCCCAACCCGCTGATCCGCAGCACCACACACGGTCTGGACAGTAACCGCAAAGGCTGTCTGGTCGTCAATGAAGAAACCAACCAGACCACCAGAGAAGGCGTATATGCCGGCGGTGATGCCGTAACCGGTGCCGCAACTGTTATTTTGGCGATGGGCGCAGGCAAAAAAGCAGCCGCTTCCATCGACGCATACCTGAAAACAAAATAAAAAACGGCAAGGGTAACTGTAACCCCGCCGCAGCGTTTGTTCGAAACCACAGGTAACGGCACACGCAAAAGTCATCTAAACGGAGAGTTTGTACGACAGAAATGTCCGAAACGCTCCGTTTTTCTTTCCGTATTTTTTTGTGGCGCCCCTTCCGTCTTTTTGATTTTTGTCCATGGAAAACGGGCATTTTTCTACCTTGGACGGATACCGTTTCGATGCGGAAAAAAGAGCTTTTTCTTCCGCTTTGCAGTGTTAAAAAATACATCACCCTTCTTGCAGATTTTATTGGCGAACGGCGTTGTATCTGTTATAATGCAATAGAATCATTTTGTCGAAAGATACAAAAGAAAGGTGATGTTCTTTATGAAACATATTTTACTGCTCTCTATGGGCGGTACCATCGCTTCTGTCCCCACGGAAACGGGTCTTTCTCCCGCATTTTCCCCACAGGAAATGCTCCGATTGATCCCGGCTTTGGAAGGTCTGTGCGAGATCTCCACGGAAGAGGTGGCAAGTCTGGACAGCACCAATATCCAGCCGGAAGAATGGATCACACTGGCAAAACGTATTTTTGATAATCTGAATGCCTATGACGGCTTTGTCGTCAGCCACGGCACCGATACCATGGCATACACTGCCGCAGCGTTAAGTTATATGCTGCAAGGGCTGCACAAGCCTGTTATCCTGACCGGCGCACAGCTGCCGATCCATTACCCCGGCAGCGACGGAAAAGCAAACCTCTTAAATGCCTTTCGTGCCGCTGTGGTCGGCGCCCCCGGTGTATACATCGCCTTTGACGGTATCATCATTTCCGGCACCAGAGCTTCTAAACTCTATTCCGAAAATTTTGCCGCTTTCCAAAGCATCAATGCGCCTGTGGCAGGCGTCATTCAGGAAGGCGATATTTTTCAGGCAGGTCGCGCGATATTTACCCATCCGCAGCCGTTTCCTGAAACCGAACCGAAACTGATGCCTTACGCAGATCCTCGTGTGTTTGTGTATAAGCTGATCCCCGGCGCAGACCCTTCCATCGTGGATATGGCAGTTAAACTCGGGTATCGCGGTATTCTGTTAGAGGCTTACGGCGCAGGCGGTGTGCCTAATTACCGCAGGGATTTTCTTCCCTCCATCTCCAGAGCCACCCAAGCCGGCGTAGTCGTATTATGCGCCACCCAGTGCATTTATGACGGCACACGCTCCGATATCTATACCGTCAGCTCCCTGCCGCGTTCGGCAGGCGCCATTTCCACGGAAGATCGTACGGTAGAGGCTTCCGCCGTCAAACTGATGTGGGCACTGGGGCAAACCGATGATGCCGCTGTCGCGATCGAACTTTTCCTGAACGCACCACCGCTTTAAACCATACATTGCCGTCTTTTTTTCGGCAGTTCAACCATTTTTTTGCAAAGGAGGCAAACGTCACCATGACTATTAAAACCATTCCGATGGGTACCATCGGCACCAACTGCTATGTAATCTATGACGATAACGGCACCGCAGCCATTGTGGACTGCGACGGACGCCCCGGTCCGCTGTTTCGTTTCATCGAGGCGAATCATTTAAAACCCACCCATATCCTGCTGACACATGGACACTTCGACCATATCGGCGCTGTCCCCGAAGTGAAGGAAAAATACGGCTGCATCGTCTGCGCAGGCGCAAAGGAAAGCCGTGTACTGGCAGACCCTGCCATCAACAGCTCTCTTTACTACGGTACTCCCCTCTCCATTCAGCCTGATTTACTGTTAGAAGACGGGGACACCGTGCAGGTAGGTACCATGCGCTTTCAGGTGCTGTTTACCCCGGGGCATACGGAAGGCAGCATCTGCTATATCGTTGAAAACAACATCATCTCAGGTGATACGCTTTTCCAAGGCTCCTGCGGTCGTACCGATCTGCCGACCGGCGACTGGAATACGATCTTACAGTCACTCAAGCGTTTGAAAGAGCTGGACGGCGAATATCTGGTATTCCCCGGACACGGCCCCGCGACCACATTGAACACAGAACGGCGTTATAACCCCTTTATGTAATTGATCAGAAGGGGCTCGCAAGGAAAGAATCTTTCCGCCTGCCGCCTTTTCGCTTCTCCTTTTTTAGGAGAAGCATTTTTTTCTAGGAACTTTTTTCCAGACAGCATTTCTATATGCTCCAATAAAAAAGCAGCGAAATTTTGTTACATATTTCGCTCTGTTTTTTTCGGGAAAGATTGCAAAGACTTACCACATATGGTAAAATTAGAAATCGATAAAACAATATATTGTGTTGTATTTTGGAAATTACGGGTATCCAATCCCTGCCATAAAGTTTCAGAAAAATATTTTACGAGGAGGAAGCAAGCAATGTATGTAATCAAAAAGGATAACACCCACGAAGCGTGGAATATACAAAAGGTCGTCACCGCGATCAATAAATCCGCCTACCGTGCATTAGTAAAATTCACAGATGAGGAATTGGACTTTATCTGTAATTATGTAGAAAACACAGCGGCGGCTTTAGGAAAAGAGGGCATTCCCATTTCGGAGATGCACAATATCGTAGAGGGCGCTCTGGAAAAGGTAAAACCGGAAGTCGCAAAAAGCTATCGTGATTACCGCAACTATAAACAGGACTTTGTGAAAATGCTGGACGAGGTCTACAAAAAAAGCCAGTCCATCATGTATATCGGTGATAAAGAAAACAGCAACAGCGACAGTGCGCTGGTTTCCACCAAACGCAGCCTGATTTTCAACCAGCTCAACAAAGAGCTGTATCAGAAATTTTTTATGACCACGGAAGAACTGCAGGCTTGCCGTGACGGCTATATCTATGTGCACGATATGTCCGCCAGACGGGATACCATGAACTGCTGCCTCTTTGATGTCAAAGAAGTGCTGACCGGCGGCTTTGAGATGGGCAATCTTTGGTATAACGAGCCGAAAACACTCAATGTTGCCTTCGATGTCATCGGCGACATCGTGCTTTCCGCAGCCAGCCAGCAGTACGGCGGCTTTACCGTGCCGTCTGTGGATATTTTGCTGGAGCCGTTCGCGGAAAAAAGCTATGAGAAGTTCTACCGCCGCTATATCGATATGGGGCTGACCCCCAAGGCAGCGGATAAAGAAGCAATGGCGGATATCCTGAATGATTTTGAACAGGGCTTCCAGGGTTGGGAGTATAAATTCAACACCGTTGCCTCCAGCCGCGGGGATTATCCTTTCATCACCATGACATTCGGCACAGGCACAGGCAAGTTCGCCAAAATGGCGTCTATCACGATGTTGAACGTACGCCGCAAAGGGCAGGGCAAGAAAACCTGCAAAAAACCCGTTCTGTTCCCGAAACTGGTATTTTTATACGACGAAAACCTGCACGGCCCCGGAAAAGAACTGGAAGATGTGTTTGAAGCCGGTATCCTCTGCTCCGCAAAGAGCATGTACCCCGACTGGCTTTCTTTGACAGGCGAAGGTTATGTTTCTGACATTTATAAAAAATACGGCGCTATCATCAGCCCCATGGGCTGTCGTGCGTTCCTCTCCCCTTGGTTTGAGCGGGGCGGCATGGAGCCTGCCGATGAGGCGGACAAGCCGATCTTTATCGGTCGTTTCAATATCGGTGCTGTCAGCCTGCACCTGCCGATGATCTATGCAAAGGCAAAACAAGAAAGCCGTCCGTTTTATGAAGTACTGGACTACTATCTGGAATTGATCCGTCAGCTGCATATCCGCACTTACGCATATTTAGGCGAAATGCGTGCTTCCACCAATCCGCTGGCTTACTGCGAAGGCGGCTTCTACGGCGGACACCTGCATTTTCATGATAAGATCAAACCGTTGTTAAAGACCGCGACCGCTTCTTTCGGCATCACCGCTTTAAATGAGCTGCAGGAGCTTTACAACGGAAAATCTCTGGTAGAAGACGGACAGTTTGCGATCGATACTTTGAAATATATCAATGAAAAAATCGCGCAGTTTAAAAAAGAAGACGGCAATCTGTATGCTATCTACGGCACCCCCGCGGAAAGCCTGTGCGGTCTGCAGGTCACACAGTTCCGCAAAAAATACGGTGTGGTGGAGCACGTTTCCGACCGTCCTTACGTCAGCAATTCCTTCCACTGCCATGTCACAGAGGATATTTCTCCCATCGAAAAGCAGGATCTGGAAAAACGCTTCTGGGATCTGTCCAACGGCGGGAAAATACAGTATGTAAAATATCCGATCGATTATAATTTGGACGCCGTACGCACACTGGTGCGCCGCGCGATGAAAATGGGATTCTACGAAGGTGTCAATCTCTCCCTTTCCTACTGCGATGACTGCGGACATCAGGAATTGGATATGGACGTCTGCCCGAAATGCGGCAGCAAAAACCTGACCAAGATTGAGCGCATGAACGGCTACCTTTCCTACTCCCGTGTGAAAGGCGACACCAGACTGAACGAGGCGAAAATGGCAGAGATTGCAGAAAGGAAGAGTATGTAACGATGCGCTACCATAATATTACAAAAGACGATATGCTAAACGGGGAAGGTCTGCGTGTTGTCTTATGGGTCAGCGGCTGTAATCACTGCTGCAAAAACTGTCAAAACCCCATCACTTGGGACCCGGAAGGCGGACTCATTTTCGACACTGCGGCAAAAGAGGAACTGTTTGCGGCACTGGATCATGATTATATCAGCGGTCTGACCTTCAGCGGCGGGGACCCGCTTTTTCCCGCCAACCGTGAAGCCGTGACCGCATTGGCAAAAGAAGTAAAGGAACGCTTTCCCGAAAAAAACATCTGGCTGTATACCGGCTATTTATGGGAAGAAGTCAGCGCTCTGGAAGTGATGCCCTATCTGGACGTACTGGTTGACGGCAAGTTTGAAGAAGACTTAAAAGACCCGAAACTGCACTGGAGAGGCAGCTATAACCAACGGATCGTCGATGTGAAAAAATCTCTGGCACAAAGCATTCTTTACCTTTATCCCGCGGAATGATACCCGTTATCGAATCAAGAAAGGAATCGTGTTTTATGGAAGAAATCAAGATCAAATACCTCAGCGACCGCATTGAGAAACTGCGCTATATCGACGGAAAGTCCGATTGGATCGATTTGCGCGCGGCAGAGCGGGTGGAATTAAAAGCAGGGGAATTCCGACTGATCCCTTTGGGTGTTGCGATGCAGCTGCCCAAGGGGTATGAGGCGCATATCGTCCCCAGAAGCTCTACTTTCAAGAATTTCGGTATTTTGCAGACCAATCACTGCGGCATTGTGGACGAAAGCTACTGCGGGGATCATGACCAGTGGTTTTTCCCTGCCCTTGCGATGCGCGATACCGTAATCGAATGCAACGACCGCATCTGCCAGTTCCGTATTTTCGCCCATCAACCGGCACTTACCTTCACCGAAACGGGATCCTTGGGCAACACGGACCGCGGCGGTATTGGTTCTACCGGCAAGCAATAAAGCCGTCCATGAAATAAAAAAGGGAGGCTTTGGGTATGTTTTCTTCTTTGAAATACACACAGGACTCTGGCGGAGTGACCAGACTGCTCAAAAACGGCAAACGCAATATCATTCAAGTCATTTGCGGACGTACCACTGTCATTATACTGTTGCTTTTGCTGCAGGTGGCATTGCTTTTTTCCGCTTTTCAGGTATTGGAGCAGTATGTTTATCTGTTTTTCGGCGGTGCTGTCCTCTTACGCATTCTGATGCTGATTTATTTGCTGAATACTTCGCATAACCCAGCGGTCAAGCTCTCTTGGGGTGTTGTGATCGCGGTGGCACCTATTTTCGGAGCGGCGATGTATTGGTTCATACAGCTGGACCTCGGTCATCGCGCGGAACAGCGCCTGATGCAAAAAGTCCTGCAGGAAAGCGCGGCATACGTCACGCACCCGACAGAGCTATTGCAGCAACTGAAAAAAACAGACCCCGACCTATACCATACCGCCTGCTATACCGAAAGATTCGGCGGTTTTCCGATTTATGAAAACACAACCGTCAAATATCTTGCTTTGGGCGAGCAGATGTTAGAGGAAATGCTGATTCAGCTGCAAAAGGCAAAAAAATTTATATTTCTGGAATACTTTATCATTGAAGAAGGCGAAATGTGGGGCAAACTGCTGCATATCCTGATCCAAAAGGCAAAAGAAGGCGTTGATGTGCGAGTGATGTACGACGGTACCTGCGCATTTTCCACCTTGCCGATGCAGTACCCTAAAAAACTGCGTCAGCAGGGTATTCAATGCAAAGTCTTTGCGCCGATCCACCCTTTGGTTTCCACGCATTATAACAACCGTGACCACCGCAAGATACTGGTCATTGACGGAGAAATCGGCTTTACCGGCGGCATCAATCTGGCAGATGAGTACATCAACAAGAAAAAACGCTTCGGGCATTGGAAAGATACTGCCGTGATGCTGCAAGGAGATGCGGTACGCAGCTTAACGTATATGTTTTTACAGATGTGGAACGCGACACAGAAAGAGCGTATTTACGAGCCGTATCTGCTTGCACCTAATTCCTCACCGCCTGCCAAAGGCTATGTGATCCCCTTCGGCGACAGCCCGTTAGATGACGAAAAAGTCGGCGAGATGATTTATCTAAACCTTTTACAGCAGGCAAAGGAATATGTTTACATTATGACGCCTTATCTGATACTGGACAACGAAATGCTGACCGCATTGACATTTGCCGCAAAACGCGGCATCGACGTACGGCTGATTCTGCCGCATATCCCGGATAAGCAATATACCTTCGTTCTGGCAAAAACGCATTACAAAGAACTGCTTGCGGCAGGTGTTAAAATTTATGAATACACGCCGGGTTTTGTCCATGCCAAAATGTTTGTCAGCGACCATAAAAAAGCCGTTGTCGGTACTGTCAATCTGGATTACCGCAGTTTATACTTACATTTTGAGTGCGCGGCATATCTGCATGATGTCCCTGCGATTGCGGATATCGATGAGGATTTTATCCGCACACTGGAAAAATGCCAGCAGATCACTATGGAAGATGTAAAAGCACAAGGTATCCTCACCAGAGCGGCAGGCGCGATGCTGAAAGTCATCGCACCGCTGATGTAACAGAATAAAACCGAATCAAAAAACACAGTCCGAATTTGTTTTCGGGCTGTGTTTTTGATATAGACGACTTTTTTTCTTTCTTCTTTCCACCCGATACCACTTTTTAAAAATATGGTATTCTGTCAGCAAAAACCCACTCGACGTTTGCCGCGCATTCCTATTTGGGAATCAAAAAAAGGTGCCGACTCTCGTCGACACCTTCTTTTCGTGCGGCAAAACCTTTCGTTCTGCCGTCTGATTGTATTTTTTTAGTTCCGCGCACCAACCGCACCGTCAACTGTTTCTGCGATAAAGTCTGCGATCTCCTGGCTCTGCATTACTTCCTGCAGTGCAACAAGTTCTTCTCTTGTTTCATCGCCGGGTCTGATGGCTACGATGTTTTTGTAGGTCTGTGCAGCCAAGGAATCTGCTTCTTCTTTTGCCAGCGCATCGTCCAGGCTCAAACCGTTGCCGATTGCATAGTTACCGTTGATGACAGCGATATCCAAAGAACCGATGGACAGAGGCAGCTGAGCTGCTTCCATTTCTACGATTTCCAGATTCTTGGGGTTTTCCTCGATATCCAGCTTCGTTGCCGCAATGCCTGTGCCTTCTTTGAGCTTAATCAGACCATTTGCTTCTAACAGCAGCAATGCTCTTGCTTCATTCGTGGGGTCGTTAGGCACGCCAACCTGTGCGCCGTCAGCCAATTCTTCCAAAGAAGCAGTATTGCCTGCAAAAATTGCCATCGGCTCATAGTGTACCGCACACAGAGAAACCAGATCCAAATCGTTATCCGCATTGAACTGTTCCAGATAAGGCAGATGCTGGAAATAGTTTGCGTCCAGATCGCCGGAATCCAGTGCCAGGTTCGGCTGCACATAGTCTGTGAACTCTACGACTTCCAGATTGATGCCCCGCTCTGCCAGAATCGGCTGTGCTGCACGCAGAATCTCCGCATGAGGAGAGGGAGAAGCACCCACTTTGATGGTTACGCTCTCGTCGCTTGTTTCCTGCTGCTGGGTATCATTGCTCTCAGCCTGATCGGAAGAACTGCTGCCGCAGCCTGCCAGAGCAAATACCAATGTACTTGCCAGTAAAACACCTAAAAATTTCTTCATAGTTCCATTCCTCCTTGATACTCTCTTTTTTTATGTAAAACCGCAAAAACAGCGGTTTACAATCTCTTGTCTTTTTTCTTGGAAATATAAATGCCCGCACTTTGCAGCACTGCCACAATCAGCACGATCAGCACAACCATAACCCACATGATCACACGATCGCCGCGATAATAACCGTAATTGATCGCGATCGCACCCAGACCGCCGCCGCCGCAGAAGCCTGCCATTGCGGAATATGCCAAAATCGTTGTGGTCACGATAGAGCTTCCCAACAACAAAGAAGGCATTGCCTCGGGCAAAAGAACCTTGCGCATGATCTCAAACGGGGTTGCGCCCATAGACTCTGCCGCTTCGATCACACCTCTGTCCACTTCTTTTAAACTGGTTTCCACCATTCTGGCAACAAACGGCGCCGCCGCAACGACCAATACCACAGTCGCCGCTTTCGCACCGATAACCGTACCGACTATCGCCTGTGTAAACGGCATGATCGCTACCAAAAGGATCAAAAACGGGATCGAGCGGAAAAAGTTTACGACCGCGCCCAAAATTTTATTGACCATCGGCATCGGCGCAATACCGCCTTCTTCCGAAGCTACCAATATAAATCCCATCGGCAGACCGATCACATAAGCCATTATGGAAGATGCCACAGTCATGAAAATACTTTCGCCGAATGCCTGTGCCACCAAAGCAATCATCTCTGAATCAAACATGGTCTACCTCCTCTACCAAAATATCTTTTGCCCGCAGATTGGCAATCATTTTTTCCCTGAGTGCCGCGTCTTTCGGCAGCTGTATCAACATCTGTCCATATACCTTGCCTTCGATGCTTCTGGTATTTGCGGCAAGGATATTGACCGGCGCACCGCATTCGATCATCATACTGCCAAGCAGCGGTTCATTGGAATTGCTTTCATCAAATACAATACGATAGCATCTCTCCATAGGACCATCGTACCCTTCCCTGCTGTCGCCTTCGTGAAAGACCAAAGCTCTGCCGGCATCTGTTTTCGGCGCGCGGAATACTTCTTCCACCTTCCCAAGCTCCGCGATCGCGCCGTCACTGATGATGGCAACGCGGTGGCAAATCTCACGAATGACCTTCATTTCATGTGTAATGATAATGACGGTAATGCCCATCTTACGGTTGATCTCTTTGAGCAGTTCCAATACACCCTTTGTGGTATTCGGGTCCAAAGCGCTGGTCGCCTCGTCGCACAACAGCACCTGCGGTGACATCGCAAGCGCTCTGGCAATCGCCACACGCTGCTTCTGTCCGCCGGAAAGCTGCGCGGGGTAGGAATACATTCTGTCTGCAAGACCTACCATCTCCAACAACTCCTCGGCACGTTTTTTCGCGTCCGCCTTCGGCACTTTTGCGATCTCCATCGGGAAGCATACATTTTCCAACGCCGTTTTCTGCATCAGCAGATGAAACTGCTGGAAGATCATACCGATCTCCCGTCTTTTTTCCCGAAGCCCGGAAGCGGATAATGACATCAAATCCGTGTCATTGATCACGACTGAACCGCCGTCGGGGCGTTCCAAGAGATTGATGCAGCGCACCAGTGTGCTTTTTCCCGCACCGCTTAAACCAATGATTCCAAAAATCTCTCCTCTTTTGATATC
This sequence comes from uncultured Lachnospiraceae bacterium, assembly GCA_944383855.1. Lineage (GTDB taxonomy): Bacteria > Bacillota > Clostridia > Lachnospirales > Anaerotignaceae > CALWRB01. The sequence continues at coordinate 36,631 of CALWRB010000017.1, read as the reverse complement.
CAGATCGATTCCCTTCAGCGCTTCCACCGTACCATTCCTGGTGGAAAAGGTTTTGGTAATCCCTTTTAACGAAATAATCGTCTGATTCTGTTCCATCCGAACCGTTCCTTTCTCCTTTTCTTTCGGCATTTTCTTTCTCGAGTCTTTTTCGACAATAAAAAAGCTCTCTACCCTGCATAAAATTTATCATGCCAAGGGACGAGAGCCGTTATAAACTTCGTGTTACCACCCTTTTTCGCCGCAGCCTCACAGCTACAGCCTCTACAAGTACGGGCAAACAAATTGCCGATACCCTGGCGCTGTCACGGGCGCTCCCGTCATAGCCTAAAGGAAAACATTTCCTCTCGGTATGCGGCTCCAAGACCATCTTCCGTCTGTTCTGTTCTATCCCTTCACAGCTTTACGGGACTCTCTGGAAAAACGTTCCAAACGTACTCTTCTTTTCACTGCCTTTATTCCATATCAGATTTATACCTCATTATACTGCATTCTTTCGGTTTGTCAAGAAGGATTTGCAAAAAAAAGAATAATTTATTTTTTCACGCTGTTCCTTCCGGCGCAGTCTGCTGTTGCGTATCCGAGGGTGTTTCTTCCGTCACACCGTACTCGGAAAACGGCACGTCATTATAAAGAAATTCCCGCAGCATATCCGAAGCCTGCTCCAGATCGTATACATAATACCAAAGCTCACCGATATACTGTCCGCCATGCTCGATATAATCATTCGGGAAAGCATCCTGCTCCAAAGAAAGCGGACTTTTCAGCCCGATCGCACCGATTTCCAGTATCTCCTGATTCGTCAAAGAAGTTTCCACCAACGGCGCAAAATTTTTCACCATCACAGGGTATTGCAGGGGACTGATCTCCTGCGCTTTTTCAAACAGGCAGGTCAGGACCTTCCTTTGCCGCTCTGTTCTGGCGTCATCACCGCCGATTTTACGGATACGGGAATAGCTGACTGCCTGCGGTCCGTTTAAATGCACCATGCCGCTTTCCCGTAACGGTTCGCCCTCTCTTAGGTAAGCATTGATCTGATAGCGCTCCTCCTCTGTCACTTCCAGATCGATTCCGCCAAAGGCGTCGATCACATCTGCCAGCTGGTCAAAGTTGACCGTGACATAGTCTGTAATATCCAGACCGAAATTTTCATTTAACGTCTGGATCGCAAGCTCCGCGCCGCCGTAGGCATAGGCATGCGTAATTTTGGTATTGCCGTATCCCGGGACTGCCACATAAGTATCTCTGGCGATGGAAACCATTTTCACCTCACCCTCACGGATATCGGCGGAAACCACCAGTATCGCGTCGGAACGCCCCTGATTGGTCGGGCTGTCCACACCGAAGAAGGCAAGATTGACGATTTTTTCCTCCTCAAATTCCTCTTTCAGCTCCTCATTGGCTGATAACGTGCTTTCGTCGATCTCGGTACGCTTCATATCGCCGATCAAATATAAAAATCCGCCGTATGCCGCTGCGCCAAGCAGGATAAACACGCATAACGTAATGGAAAGCGTTTTCAAATACAGCCGCCGCAGGCGTTTTTTCCTGTCCGCAGACTTCGGCGAAGGATTCGGTTTTGTTTCGTTTTTCTCCACAGTAAGTGCCTCCACATCTCTGCATTGTTCTCAAATTTTTCGGTTTTATTCTACATTATATTCATAAATTTTTCAAAAAACAATGAAAATTGTCTTAAAAGCGCAAAAACAGCAAAAAAACGGCAAAAAAATCCGTCAATCCTTCACGTTCAGCCAGTTTTGCAAATAGTCCGCCTTTTTCTCCCAAAACCCTTCGGGATACACCCGCAAAGCGGGTTGTTCCAGCAAATCCGCGATCACGCCGCAGACCACCTGCGCACTGCGCAGATAGCAGTTTTCCCGATCGGTAATGACAAACTCGTCACTGTGAAAACGCCCCGTAATGCCGGAAAAACCAAACTGCACCGTCGGCAGCAGATACCCCAGATCGCCCACATCGCCCGACGCACCGGAGATCGGCGCCTGAATCACATCATCTTTGGAACGTGCAAACGGCAGCATATTCTCATACACCACCCGATTGAGTGCCTTAGACTGCGCAAGCGGCAGGTAGCCCACGGTATCCTCAATCAAAACTTCCAGCCCCAAAGCCTCTGCCGAGGCACGAATGCATCTGTCTGTGCGCGCATTGCAGTCAAACAGCGCCTGTGCGGTATTCGCGCGCAGATACATCTCCAGTACCGCTTCATAGGGAATCGTATTAACGCCGCCTTGGCATTCTGTCAGCACAGGATGCAGACGGATCCCCGCTTCTGCGGGAAACTGGTCTTTTAAAAACGCGATCGCGTTTTGGCATAATACCGCGCCGTGCAGTGCGTTTTTCCCCAGATGTGCCGCAACGCCGGAGTGCGCTGCCGCACCGTGAAAAACGGCTTTTTTCGCAAGAAAACCCGCCAGCGTGGAGCCGATGTCAAAACGCGCGTCTTTCTCCCCGTTGGCATGAGCGCTGATGACGCAGTCCACATCATCAAAACAGCCCTGTACGATCATATTCTGCTTGCCGGAACGAAAAGAGATTTTCCCCTCCGCGATCAGAGCATCGCGATACGAAAAATCAATAAACTCCTCCGCAGGCGTAAAGAAAAAGCTTACTTTCACATCGCTTCCGTCCAAAATGCCGCTTTCTTTGAGCGCCTGTATTACACTGAGGGCAAGCGTTGTCTGAATGCTGTGACCGCAGGAATGAATCGTGCCGCCCGATTGCGCGGGCAATGCGTCCATATCACTGACAAAAGCAATGTGATAACTGCCTTCGCCCAAAACCGCATGGATTCCCGTTACTGCAATATCTCTTTCATACCGGACGCCCCACTCCTCCAACAGTCGGCAGATAGCGTTAGCTGTATTCACTTCCCGAAACCCCAGTTCTGCGCACTGAAAAAACGCATCGCCTCTTGCAAAAATTTCCTCCCGATGCGTCTGTAAAATTTCCCACAGCCTTTCCTTTTTCTCCATGCCGCCTGCCTCCTTCATTTTATGGTTTCGCTTTTTTCTTTCCATGATACCATAGCCGCCCGAGGCAAAGAAAGACATTTTATGCCGAAAAACGATGTATTTCGGACAAAAACATATTTTTTTGCATAAAAAAAGCAGGCAGCGCGCCTGCTTCTTTACAAAGCGGATGACGGGAGTCGAACCCGCCTCTAAAGCTTGGGAAGCTTTCATTCTACCGATGAACTACATCCGCATATCTCCTTCCTATCATATACCCGAACAGGGGTAGGTGTAAAGCCTTTTTTTCGGAAAAAAATCGCTTTGTTTTCCAAAAATTGCCGTAGTCATATGTTTGGTTGTCTGTTTTTTTGTCTTGACGGCAGAACTTTCTTTTTCTGCCTGCAAAAAGCCGATTGCTTTTTTTCATTCGGGATATACTATGAAAGCCAAAAAAAATGATTATTCAGGAAGGAAATTGCATCATGGAAAAATATATCATTCACCACACGGATGCGCTGCATGGGCATGTACGCATCAGCGGTGCAAAAAACGCGGCACTGCCGATTCTTGCCGCCTGTCTTTTGACCGAGGAGCCTTGTGAGATCACAAACGTGCCGCCGCTGACCGATGTGTTTCATATGTCAGAACTGCTGCAGGAAGCCGGCTGCTTTGCTTCTTACGATGAAAAGACGGAAACGCTGTCTGTCTGTGCCAAAGAGATCACTTCCGATCTAAGTGAAAGTGAGCAGGCAGGGAAAATGCGTGCTTCTTTTTTAGTGGCGGGACCGCTGCTTGCGCGCTGTCTGCATACGTTTGTGCCGCTTCCGGGCGGCTGCCGCATCGGCACCAGACCGATCGATCTGCATTTGAAAGGATTACAGGCTTTGGGCGCGAAGCATAAAACAGAGCACGGTATTGTGGAACTGCATGCCAAACAGCTCAAAGGCGCTTCCATTTATCTGGATTTTCCCAGTGTGGGCGCAACGGAGAATATTTTGCTTGCCGCCGTATTGGCAAAGGGGCGTACCGTGATCGAAAACGCTGCCGCGGAGCCTGAGATATGCGATCTGGCGGATTTTCTGCGGAAAATGGGAGCGGATATTTCAGGCGACGGCACCGATACCATCACCGTACAAGGCGTAAGCGCACTCTACGGCGCATCGCACAGCATCATTCCCGACCGCATGGAAGCGGGCACATTTATGATCGCGGCAGCTATCACAGGCGGCGATATTATTTTGGAAAATGTGCAGGAGGAGCATTTAAAGCCGGTCATTGCGAAACTTGGCGAATGCAATGTCAAAACAGAAAAAACCGCGGAAGGTCTGCGGGTGTACCGCAAAGGGCGCCTGAAACCTTTGGACATCAAAACCATGCCGTTTCCGGGCTTTCCAACAGATTTGCAGGCGCCGTTTATGAGTCTGCTTACACTGGCAAAAGGCACCAGTGTCATCACAGAAACTATTTTTGAAAACCGATTTCTGCATGCCGCCGAACTTCGGCGTATGGGCGCAGATATTCGTACCGACAGCCACTGCGCCGTCATCGAAGGTGTAGACGAGCTGACAGGCAGCAAGGTGCACGCCACAGACCTGCGGGCAGGGGCGGCACTGGTACTCAGCGCGCTTGCGGCAAAGGGGGAAACAGAGATCGGCGAGATCGAGCATATTGCCAGAGGCTACTGTCATTTGGAGGATAAGCTGCGCGCGCTTGGGGCAGATATCCGAAAAGAAGAAAGCGATGAATGAAAAAAGGCGCCGTTCCCGTTTTTTTTCGGGAAAACAGCGCTTTTTTTTGCAAAAATAACTTTACCACACAGCGACCATACTGTCCGTTCTGGGTTCGCAGGCGCCGCAAAGCGTGCCATTGTCATCCCGCAGAATAATTTCCCCCCTGCCAAAATCAATCGATTCCGCCTGCACTTCGATCTCATGCCCCGCACGCAAAAGTTCGTTGGCAAGGCGCTGGTCGAAGGACTGTTCCAAAGAAACTTTCCTGCCGCCCGTCCACATCCAGCGCGGTCGGTCCAGTGCTTCCTGCGGATTCATACCATACTCCAATAAATCCACCAATACCTGCAAGTGCGCCTGCGGCTGCATAAAGCCGCCCATGATGCCAAATGCCCCAGCCGCCTTGCCGTCTTTGGTCAAAAAACCGGGAATAATCGTATGGTACGGTTTTTTCCCCGGCGCGATGCAGTTGTCATGACCCTCGTCCATCGTAAAATTACTGCCGCGGTTATGCAGCGCGATGCCCGTACCGGGTATCACCATACCCGAGCCGAACCCCATGTAATTCGACTGTATCATGGAAACCATATTGCCGTAAGCGTCCGCCGTGCAAAGGTAGACCGTGCCGCCTGCCTTTGGCTTGCCGCAAACAGGCAAAATCGCCCGATCTGTGATCAGACTGCGTCTTTCTTCGGCATACGCTTCCGAAAGAAGTTCCTGGACACTGACCTGCATATATCTCGGGTCGGTCACATACGTCTGCGCATCGCTGAAGGCAAGCTTCAGTGCCTCGATCTGCCTGTGAGTGCTCTCAAAAGTATCGCAGCCGCCAAGCTCCATGCCTTTTAAGATCTGTAATGCCATTAACACCGTAATACCATGCCCGTTGGGCGGCAGTTCCCACACGTCATACCCATGGTAGGATACCGTCAGAGGCTGGACCCATTCGGGGTGGTAGCAAGCAAGGTCCTCTTTGCGCAAAAAACCGCCGTTTTCACGGAAAAATGCATCGATACGTTCCGCGATCTCTCCGCGGTAAAAGCTCTCCCCACGGCTTTCGCCGATTTCACGCAGCGTTTTGGCATGCAGAGGCAGCCGCACCGTATCGCCCGCGCGGTAAAGCCTGCCGCCGTCGGTAAATACATCAAACCAATGCTGATAGATCGCGTCTGTTTGGCGCAGTTTCGAAAATTTCTCGTATTCCCTCTGCCATTCCCTGCTGACGGTCGGCTGAAGGGCATAGCCTTCTTCGGCATAGCTGATGGCAGGCTGCAAAAGCGCCGAGAGGCTTTTTTTGCCGAAACGCTCCGCCAAAGTCACCCATGCGGATACCGCCCCCGGCACATTGACCGTATGCAATCCCACCTGCGGCATGGTGGGATACCCTTTCGCTTTCAGCGCCGCAACGCTTGCCGCCATCGGCGCAGGTCCGCTGGCATTGAGTCCGTAGAGTTTCCCTTCCGTAAAGACCAGCGCAAAAGCATCGCTGCCAAGACCGTTGGAAGTCGGTTCTGTCACGGTCAAAGCGGCAGCCGTCGCCACAGCGGCATCGATCGCATTACCGCCCTGTTTGAGTATTGCAAGCCCCGCCTGCGCCGCAAGCGGATTTGACGTAGCAACCATTCCTTTTTTGGCATAAACCAAGTTTCTGCGGGAAGGATAGCTGTAACGCAGTGCATCAAACGTAAATTCCATCTTTTCCACCTCCTGCCCTCATCATAGCAAAAAATGCATATCGGCTCAAGCTTCGCACTTCTGTTGCGCTTTTGAAAAATGGACAGTCAGACAAAAAACTAATAAAATTTTAATTTGTTTTCTATTGACATAATATTGTTAGGCTCATATACTGTTAGTATCCTAACAAAAAGGAGGTGCCATTTTGGATTGTAGGCTGATCGGACCCGATATCAAAACATTTTTCAATCTGCTCAAACGGGAAGCAGAGCATATTTCGCTTTGCAACGCACCGTCTTTGACAATGATGCAAAGTTGGATCCTTGTATTTTTATATGAAAACAGAGAAAAAGAGATTTTTCAGCGCGACATTGAGGCCGAATTTCAAATTCGCCGCTCCACTGTTACAGGGTTATTGCAGCTTTTGGAAAAAAACGGCTATATCCGCCGTGTTGCGGTTAAGCAGGACGCAAGGCTGAAAAAACTGATTTTAACCGAAGCGGCGTTGCAAGCGCAGCAAAAAACCGTGGCACATTTTTCACAGCTGGAGCAAAAAATGGTGGAAGGCATTAACGAAGAACAGCTTGAAATTTTCTGTCAGGTTTTGACCAAGATGAAAGCAAACCTGGAACAGAACTGCCTTGCCCCCAAACAAGAAGCCTTAACACAGGAGGAAAAAGCCTATGAATGAAATCAAAAATCAGAAAAAACCATTGATTTACTACTGGCTGATCGCATTGCTGATTATGCTGTTGGTCAATTCCTTTATCCTGCCGCTGTTTTCCAAAAACGCGGTGGAAACTGTCAACTATAATGTATTTTTGGACCATCTGGAAGAAAAAAACATTGCCGATGTGCAGGTCACGGAAGATGTCATCTATTTTTCACTGAAAGATGACACCGCTTCCACCGCCACCACCCTGCTGTATCCTTCCGGCAATTCCCATGTCTATGCCACCGTGCGTATGGACGACAGTATGCTGGTAAACAGACTGTATGAAGCGGGCGCAAACTTCAACGAAGTCAAACCGAAAGAGATCTCGCCCATTTGGAGCAGTCTGTTCTTATTTGCCCTTTTCTTTTTCTTCTGGCGGTTTGTCATGAGCCGTATGATGGCAAAAAGCGGCGGTATCGGCAATGCCATGAGCTTTGGCAAATCCAATGCCAAGATCTATGTCAAAGCGCAGACCGGCAAGACATTTGCCGATGTAGCCGGACAGGACGAAGCAAAAGAAGCCCTGCGGGAGATCGTGGATTTTCTGCATAACCCGCAAAAATATGCCGATGTCGGCGCTTCCCTGCCGAAGGGCGCACTTTTGGTAGGCCCTCCCGGCACCGGTAAGACCCTTTTGGCACAGGCAGTCGCAGGTGAAGCGGAAGTTCCGTTTTTCTCCATTTCCGGCTCGGAATTTGTAGAGATGTTTGTCGGCATGGGTGCCGCAAAGGTAAGAGATCTGTTCAAGCAGGCAAATGAAAAAGCGCCCTGCATCGTATTTATCGACGAGATCGACACCATCGGCAAAAAACGTGACGGCGGCGGTATCGGCGGTAATGATGAACGAGAGCAGACGCTCAATCAGCTTTTAACGGAAATGGACGGTTTCGACGGCAAAAAAGGCGTTGTCATTCTGGCGGCAACCAACCGCCCCGAAACACTGGACAAAGCGCTGCTGCGCCCCGGTCGTTTTGACCGCCGCATTCCGGTAGAACTGCCCGATCTTGGCGGCAGAGAAGCCATTTTGCGTGTACATGCCAAAAAAGTAAAAATCGAGGAAAATATCGACTTTGGCGCCATCGCGCGTGCCACCAGCGGCGCAAGCGGCGCAGAGCTTGCCAATATCATCAACGAAGGCGCACTGCGTGCTGTCCGTATGGGCCGCACAAAAGTCAGTCAGGAAGATTTGGAAGAAAGTGTGGAAGTCATTCTGGCAGGCTATCAGAGAAAAGGCGCTGTCATCAGCAAGCACGAAAAAAGCATCATCGCTTATCACGAAGTGGGACACGCTTTGGTGGCTGCCCTGCAAAAAAATTCCGCACCTGTGCATAAAATCACGATCATTCCCCGTACCTCGGGTGCATTGGGTTATACCATGCAGGTAGAAGAAGACGAGCAGTTCTTGATGAGCAAAGAGCAGGCGTTTAATAAAATCACGACCTTCACCGGCGGACGTGTGGCAGAGGAGATCGTATTCCGGTCCATCACCACAGGCGCCTCCAACGATATTGAACAGGCGACCCGCATCGCCCGTGCCATGATCACCCGCTTCGGCATGAGCGAGCAGTTCGGTATGGTCGCATTGGAAACCGTGCAGAATCAATACCTCGGCGGCGACACTTCCTTAGCTTGCTCCAACGAAACGGCAGCAAAAATCGATGCCGCTGTCATCGCTTTGGTCAAAGAAGCGCACGACAAGGCTTATCAGATCCTTTCTTCTCACAGAGAGAAACTGGACGAGATCGCGGCTTTCCTGTTGGAAAAAGAAACCATCACCGGGGAAGAATTTATGGAAATTTTACAGCGTGATACAGCCGTATCCCCTGAACCGTAAAAAACATATTTTTCACTTTTTTTGAGCGCCTTTTTGGCGCTCATTTTTTGCGGGAGTTGCTATTTTACGCGCTCGCGATTATAATAGGAAACAGATTGGACGCAGTTTCCAGAACAAACGGTTTTTTTCGGGAGGCAATGAATACAGTATGGATACGCCAAAACCCCTGGTCACCGTCATTGTGCCCTGTTATAACGAGGCACAGGCGCTGCCCATTTATTATGCGCAAATGAAACAAATCATGGACAAGCTGGAAGCGGACTGCCGCCTGCTGTTGGTAGACGACGGTTCCAAGGACGAAACGCTTGCCTGCATGAAAGCCCTTGCAAAGCAGGATACGCGTGTGCAGTATCTGTCCTTTTCCCGTAATTTCGGTAAGGAAGCGGCTATGCTTGCGGGACTGACTTACGCGAAGGGGGATTATATCGCGATCATGGACGCGGACTTGCAGGACCCGCCGGATATGGTGCCGCAGATGCTTTCGTTCCTGCTGGAAAATCCTTCCTACGACTGCGTCGCGACCAGACGTACCGACAGAAAAGGCGAACCGCCGATTCGTTCCTTCTTCGCACGGCTGTTTTACCGCATGATCAACCGTATTTCCAAAACGGAGATCGTGGACGGCGCGAGGGATTTTCGCCTGATGAGCCGCCGTATGGTAGATGCGATTTTAGAAATGGGCGAGTATAACCGTTTTTCCAAAGGTATTTTCAGCTGGGTGGGATTCCGTACGCACTGGCTTTCCTATGTCAACAGAGAACGTGCCGCGGGCGAAACCAAATGGTCGTTTTGGAAGCTGTTTTTGTACTCCATTGACGGCATTACCGCCTTTTCCACGGCACCACTTGCTTTGGCGTCTTTTCTGGGTGTTTTCTGCTGTGTCATCAGCTTCCTTTATCTGATGATCGTATTTATCAAGGCGCTGTTATTCGGCGATCCCGTGGCAGGATACCCGTCCCTTGCCTGCATCATACTGTTTTTAGGCGGTATCCAGCTGTTGGGTATCGGTATTTTAGGGCAGTACCTTTCCAAAACGTATTTAGAAGTAAAAAAACGTCCTGCTTTTATCCTGCAGGACAAGAATGTGGAGTAAATCAATGAAATGGGATCGGCAGTTTTTCAGATTTTTATTGGTGGGTGTCATCAATACGCTGGTGGGCACCTCTGTGATGTTTGCGCTTTATAACATCGCGGGCGCGGGCTACTGGCTCTCCTCCGCCTGCAATTATCTGGTGGGCGGCACCGTCAGCTATTTTCTAAACAAATATTTCACCTTTTCCCAAAAAAAGCGCAGTATCCGTTATATCGTCAAATTTATCGCCAATACCGTCATCTGCTACCTGTTGGCATACGGCATCGCCAAGCCGATGGTACTTTCTGTTTTTGCGGATTTTGGGAGCCTTTCTGTTCTGGAAAACCTTGCGATGTTGGTCGGTATGTGTATTTATACGCTGTTGGGATATTTCGGACAGCGCTATTTCGTATTTCGCGATTAAAAAAAGGAGTTTGCCATGAGATCTTTCGGTCGGTTTTGTTATCTGGCATTTTGTGTGATGTTTCTTGCGCTGCCCGCCTTGGCATTGTGCGGCAGCCTATATCAGCTGCTTTCCATGGGCGCTTTTGTTTGGGGCGCATTGGGAGCAGCGGCTGTACTGGCAGTCGGCATTTTATTTTTCCGCAGGCAAGGTGAGGCGGAAAAGCCGCGCCTGCGTTGGGCAATTTTACCTGTTTTGCTTTCCGTTTTGTTCCGATTGGTCTGTTTTTGGCAGATCGGGGATCATATGCAGATGTTATATGACTATCAAACGGCATTGGAAAGCGCAAGAGGCGTTTATGCCGCAAAAGAAGCGATTTTTACGCACTGGGCGTTTTATCCGCGTATTTTGAGCCTTTGGTTTTCTGTGTTTTCCGACAGCTATGCCTCCGCTGTCCTCTTTCATATCGTGGTAGGGGCCGGTTCTGTTTTTCTGACGTATCTGATCGGTGCCATGTTATTTAAACAGCTGCGCCCTGCTCTGGCGGCGTCCCTGCTTTTGGCGCTCTGGCCTTCTTACGGATATTACCACAGCGTCACAAGCAATGAGCATCTGGCGATATTTTCGATGCTGCTGACGGTTTTCCTTTTTCTGACCGCGCTGCGCAGTCAAGGAAAAAAACGCTGGTTTTTTGTAGTGCTGACAGGGTTTGCGGCAGGAAGTGCGGATCTGTTCAAGCAATTTTCGCCTGTATTTTTGATTGCGGTCTTTCTTTGTCTATTTGTGTTTTTATGCCTGAGAGAAAAAGGGAAATCCGCTTTTTTACAGGCAGGTGCTGCGCTGGTACTGCTCTTTTTTGCCTCCTCTTTGGTGACAGGTGCGGCACACAAGGCATTGGAGCGGTATCTGGGTGAACCTGTCTGCCGCAACACGATGGCACACTTTTTCTATGTGGGGCTGAATGCCGAGGCACAGGGTGTCTGGAGCGAAGAAACCGGCATGAAGATCTACGAACTGACGGAAGAATATGACGGAGATTATGATAAAGTGCAGGAAGAATTATGGACTTTGGTCATACAGGATCTCAAAGAAAACCCCGAGGCACTGCCTAACACCATACTGCATAAAATGAAGATCGACTGGGCAGCCGACAGCGGTGTGGTAGACTGGATCAGTTGGCTGTATGAAGGGGGAACTGCGCCGATGCCGTATATTTCCCTCCTGTATGTAGGCAGTGCGGCATATTATATCGCGATTATGCTGCTGCTGTTCTGCGGCAGTCTGTTTGCTTTCACCAAGCAAAATATCGGTATGATGCTTCTGCGGCTGATTCCGTTTGGCTATGCGCTTCTTCTGGTATTCAGTGAGGCGCAGGGACGGTATCAAATGGTGCTGTTCCCGTTCTTTGCACTGTTAGCGGCTAACGGTGCGCAGCAGTTGATGATATTACTTCGCAAAAAAAGAGAAGAAAAAATAAAATCCTGAATAAAAAAGGCGTTTTCCGTATCTCTTTACGGTCAACGCCTTTATTTTGATTTTCTTTATTCCACTGTCATATTGCGATAGATGCGAAACGGCATATCGTCCATACAAAACAGCCAAAAAGTACCGTTTTTCCCCTCTCCCGGCACCGCGGGGATACCGAGCAGCATACTCATTGCCTCGTCCATCTCATTTTGCTCCTGCCCTTTTTGCCAGATCTCCAAATATGCCGGGATCGGCTCATACGGCCAACTGCCGATCAACGGCTCCAAGCGGTACCAAGTATCGCTGCCGTCCGCCATCTGCCAATAGACATTCCCGTTTTGGATTCGTATATCCTCACAGGGCAGTGTAATGCTTTCGCCGTGATAAGTAATGGAAAAACTGCCGGGCAGCACTTCTTCCAGCTCCTGCAAAGGCACATCTTTTCGCAGCCGCAGGCAAGAATCCATCACTGTTTCAAGGATTTCCAACCGTACTTCTTCCTCTGCTTCATACGGTTTCCAGTCCCTGCCGCTGCGCTCGATCTGCTTGGCATACAGCAGCAGCGTGCCTTCCTGTGTGAAGCGAACCACACCTTCCGAGAACACGGTGCCCTGCATATAGTAGTCCTCACCGCTGAAGGTGTAAACACCCTCTGTTTCCGTCAGCATATGCCGGTCAAAGCGCTCCGTCAAAAGCTGATCCAACTGCTGTGCATCATAGCTTGTTTCCGGCAGAATATCCAGATAGATCTTCGTTTCCGCAAACGGCTCCTGCGTCTTGGGGTAACTGCGCAGCACTACATGCGTCATTTCTTCCTGCGCCGTGTATTCCACCACATTAAATGCCATACCGCAGCATTCCGTCAACCCCGTCAGCTCCAACAGCGTCTGCTGCGGTGTCCATACGGAAAACTGCTCTCCGTAATATACAAACATATCCTCCTGTATTTTGGCGAATGTATAGACCTCTTTGCCGTCTGCGGCAAGATTGGTTTCCATCTGCGGCTGCTGTGTCCCAACAGACGGCTCGCTCGAGCAAGCGCTCAGTGCCGTCAGCACCGCAAGACAGACCGCCAAAACAGTCAACCTTCGTTTCTTCATCGTATTTCCCTTCCCCTTTATCGTTTCTGACCTCCCGAAAACATGATATACCCCCTCTCCGCAAAAAAAGCGGCGGAGAGATCAATCGTTATCTTTTTGTCATTGTACCATACCCGCCGCAAGAAAAAAAGAGAATGGTGGGGGTTAAAAAATTTTTAATCCTTTCGGATTTGTACCAGAATCTGTTCCGCAAAAGCGGCAGCTCTTTGTGCAATGCCTTCCACCTGATAGATACTGCCGGGGTCATTTGCCGTTTCCAGCATCGCAAAATGCGGCGGCAGGCGAAATGTTTTATTCATATGCAGCCCGCTGATCAGCTGCCCTGCCACCAGATCCCCGCCGCTGTAGCCGGAAACTACGATACCAAACAGTGTTTTATCATAAAACGCCGTCTGACGGAACAGCGAAGTCAAGCGATTGACAAATGCCGATAAATTCGCGCTGATGGCGTCATTATAGTTCGGGCAGAGCATGACCAGAGCGTCACAATCCAAAATCGCGGGATATACCTGCTCCACGATTACACCGCCGTAATAACAGCTTGCCTTTTTGCTGTAGTGCATACACATGGTGTACGGGCAGCCGCTGCAATCCTGAATCTCACCGTTTCGCAGAGAGATCTCCCGAATCTTGCAGCCGTCCAGATGGCTTTTGACCATCTCCCACAGCGAAAGGGTATTGCTTGTCTGATGACTTCCCGCGTGTAACACCAATAGTTTAGGTTCTTCTTTGCGTATCGGCGCATAATCCCGCAGGCGCTGCATCATATCGCACGCCGCCGCAACATAAGCCCCCATGTAATCCGTCTGCGTACGCATCGCCTGAATCCGAAAATTCTGTAAAGAACCCGTACCTTCCACCATCGCGCGCCCGGGAAAAGCACAGCCGCAGCGGTTTGCGGCAAATACGATATCCCTTGCCACAGCCTTGGTAAACAGTTCGCTCTCTCCGTCCACGATCACACTGCCGACACAGCCCTCCAGACAGTCCGTTTCTGTCCGCAGACGTTTGAGCAGGCGATAATACTCTAAATTCACACCGCTTTCGCCCAAAGAGATCGCAAACAATACCTTTTGATCTCTCAGCGGACGAAAAGCCGCCGCTTCCGTGATCCATTCACAGCAAAATCCTTCCAGCATATGCCGCAAAACCTTTTGCAGGCGTTCCGTTTTATATTCCTGCTCACAGCATGGGCATATCACGATGATGTTTTGTTTCATTCGATCGCCTCCAAAGCTTGGTAAGCGTGTTGCAGTCTTTCATACAATGCCTGCGGCAGCGGCAGGCTTTCGATTTGCAGACCCTGCGCGGTGGTCCTGTTTTTGCTGCCCATCCAAACGCCGCCCAGCGCGTTGGAGCTGTAATGCCACTGCCCGCGCAGCGTCAAAAGCAAAGAAATGGCGGCGGAAGAAATCGCAGGCGCCACATACGGCTTAAATCCCAGTTCTCTGGTGCGTAAATTCGCCTGCACCGCAAGTGTGGTCAGCTCTTTGGAAAGCGCGTCGTCATAGTGCGCAATACTGTTTGCCAACACCAAATCCTCTCCATGCGGACCAAAGGCACGCCCTTCTTGCAAAAAAGAGGCAAAACGGCTGTCTTTTTTCGCATAATACGCGCCTCTGGCATTCATCACGCCAAGTCCATAGCCCTGTATCTGCTCGGGGCGCAGTCCTTTTGCGTCAAAACAGCCGTTTTCATCGGTATTTGCCGCAAAAAACGCCGCCCGACAAAGCGGGTCCACAGGGTCAGACACCACGGCAAACAGCCCCTGGAAGCCGACTTCTCTGGCTTTTTTGGCATACAGCGAAACAATGCCGCGATTGGCTGCATACTGCGCCATACGCACATCTTTCACATCGCTTCCTACAGGAGGTATGCCTTTGGAAGCGCAAAACACGAACACATCACAGTCAAATAACTCCTTCTCCTGTAATATCTTCACCTCGGGCAGTGCGTCATAGTCCCAAGGATAAGCCGCCTGGTTTAATTCGCTTTCCCATCTTTGGCAAACAGCGGGGTTCATATCGTAGATCCCGATTTCCCGCAGGCAGTCGCTTCCCAACAGCTTCAGCGCCGTCAGTACGGTACTGCCCACATCGCCAAGCGCAAGCAAGTGCAGCGTCTTTTTCTCACCCACAGCTGCTGCCAAGCGCTCCAGTCGCTGCTTCCACTGCTGTTTTGTACCCCACGAAAGATTGACGGCAGGGCAGGAGAAAAAATCACCTTCCGCTTCGCCCTGTGCCAAAAGCAGACGATTCTCGTCCAGCCACCACAGACCTTCTTTTTCGCACATCGCACGGTGTGTCAGGTAAAACAAGCCTTTGCTTGCCTGCGGGTCTTTTTCCAGAATCAAAGCTTTGCCGCCGTTATACTCCAACCAATCCACGTTTGTTCCCTTCCCTCTGTATCTATCATTTTTGCGCAAGATTCCGCAAGCGCACCAGTTTTTCCATATCGTTTTCCACATACACAGAAGCCGGCAAGTGGTGATCATAGCTGATGCAGCTGCCTTTATCGGGGCAGGTCGGCGAAATGATCACTTCACTGAGTCGGTTTAACGTCAGCGTCCGCTCGAACAGACGCTGATATTCCTTTTCCAGCACTTCCAGAAGTTCTTTGGCGTTTTGCAGGCATACCATGGAAAAATCGTACACCGCCTTCGTGTCGCAGCGTGCCAAAAACGCCGGCAGCACATACGGCAAGATCAGGTTGACCGCATGGAACAGATTATCCTTGCTTTTCACACGCTGCACGATGCCGTCCCCGCCGATGAAGGGGTAAATGGACGACTCCACAAACCACGCCTGCACGGAAGGGATAAAATACGCGCTTTCTACCTTCCTGCCCTGGATCTCCATCAAATCTTTGCCTCTGCCCGAAAGCACGCCCACAATGATCCGATCGATCTGCAATCCTTCTTCTTGGAATATCGGGTTCAGTTCTTTGATGCGGTATCCTTTATGCATCAGATCGTCTACCAAAATCACGGGACGGCGGAAAGATTTGATCATACGCACCTGACTTTTCAACGGCAGATAGTTCGGAAATTCCTTGATCTTGAAGCTGCGCACGTCGGTTTCGAATAATTTATCCGTATGCAGTACTTTGGTCACTGTATTGGGTATCACAATGCCTTTGAGGATCTTGCCAAACGGTACGCACATCGCACTTCCCAACTGTCTGACGGGACCTTCCTCTTTCGGAACGCCGTTTGCCGCAGTGATCCGCTCGATCAATTTGCCATACATCATGCCGGAGTCTAAGGAGATTACCAGTTGCCCGGGATAGAGCTTTGTCATGGCATTTTGCAGCCGTCTGTGATTTTGCTCCAACACTTCCAGCACCGCTTCATTCTGGTTCAGCGGTTCTTTGATGACCGTCTGCATATTTTTAAACAGTACCACAGGATTTTTCATATCCACCGCGTATACCGTTCCTTCACAATCCAAGCCTTCTATTTTGCGGTATCCCTGCCGATACAGCACACTCTCCTGCGCCGCGCTCAAACGCTTGATACCGGGGCTTAACACGGAATAGGTATAATCCTGCTCCAGGCAGGCTGCTAAAGCCTCCGCCAAAACGATCTGCTCCACTTCTTCCAGATCTGTCTTTTCACGCACGCCAAAGGCAGTGATCAGCATGATCTTGCCGGAAGCATTCTCCCTGAAATACGCCGCCGCGTGCATTCCCTGAAATTCCTGATACAGCTGTGCGGTCGGCAAATAACGGTACAGGATCGCGCCTTCCGGTCGCTGTGCTTTCGCATCGCTGTAAAGCGCAGTCACCCGACTGCCTTGCGCTGCCGCCGCCTTTACAAAAGCCTCTGCCGTTTCCGCATCAAACGCCGTTTGCACCTGCGCAAGAAAAGCTTCGCTGACAGGCGCATCACAGATCACATGGAAATCTTTCGCTTCCAGAAGCTTCTTATACTGCGACTCCCGCAGATAAAGGCTGTTTTCATAGATATAGTTTTGTGCCACAGGGTCGATCAGGCTGGAAATGTCACGGTTATTGTCGATATTTTCCCGGATTCGGGTAGAGCTGATGTCCTCCAGATGCCTTGGCAGCTTCAGCTCGATCACTTCCGCCTCGATTCCGCCCGCTTCCGGCAGGCTGTTTTGTTTTTGCTGCGCGCTGTCACGCAGAAACAGTACATGCGGAAAGGTGCGGATACAGTTTGGCGTCATTTCCGTACGGTATGCCGATGCGTTTTTGACCACATCACTGCCTGCCACCATATAGACTTCCCTGCCGTCAAAGAGTTTGCGCAGTTTTGCCAGATCATCGGAATTGGCGATATTGATCGGAATATCCTCCGGGAACAGGAAGATATTTTCCTCATTGGCAACACTCATATTCACAATCTGTCTGCGAATGATATGCGGCTGCGTTTTTTTCGACCAAGAAAACTCATCTAACGCCAGATATACCGCAAAGCCCATATCGCGGATCTCCTTGGCGATCTCCTTATGCCCCAAAGAAAACGGATCGAAGGTACCGGGGAAAAACGCGATCTTTTGCGGTTCCGCAAACTCGAAACGCTGATGCTGAAATAAATAATCCCCGATAAAGCCGTAAATATAATTCAGCGCCGCCGTATTATGTAAAAACGCCAGTTCATCTTCCTCTTTATTGCTGACCAGCGCGATCAATTTCTTGCCGACCGCCACAAACAGCCGTCTTTTTTCTTCCATCGACCAGTCCGCATTGCCAAAGAGCTCATGCCCGATCACCCAAAACGCTTCCTGTCTGACCGTCGGCTGATAATTCGCAAGCCCCCGCAGAATTTCGCCCAAGATCAGCTTGCGTCTTGCTTCGTTAAAATCAATGGCTTCCGGGAATCTGGACAAATACCCGCTGTAATGGCGCATGATGACGCCAAAGGTATCCACCGCGACACTGGCGATACGGTCATTTGTGCTGGCGATCAGCTTATCCAGATCCTGTAACAGCTCGTTGAGCTCTTTCGGGTGCAGGTACAAAATAAATTCGCCCAAATACTGCGGAATATATTTCGAAAACTCAAACTCACCGATCTCCAGACCGCGAAACAGCTCTACCGCTACTTCGTTTCTTTGGTCCCAACTTAAATATTTCGCCATACGCACCAATGTTTTTCCCGCAAAATGGCGCACACTGACCTGTTCGCTGACTTTCAAGAGATTGGCAAAGTGCGTCGCGATATGCAGCTTCGGCACTTCTTCCCCCCGCTCGATGCGGTCAAACAAGAGCTGGATATTCACAATTTTGATCTTCCACGGCGTTGCCGCCTTCAAGTTTTCCAAGAAAATATCGGAAATGACTTTTTCCTCTCGGAAAATACGCTCATAAGACAGCGCAGGCAAACGGTCGGAAATGCCGTACAACCTGCCGATATGATACAGCAAAAACTGCAAATTCACTTCGCCCTTGACCGGCACTTCTTCCGCCAGTGCGCAAACCGCCTGACGCACGGAATTTCGTCTGATCTCCTCCGAAAAATCCTTCAGATTCAGCAACACCGCCGCCCGCACTTCCAAAGACCCTTCCAGCTGTACCGCATAGCGGTGCATGAAAGCGATCAGCGTCATCTGCTGCGCTTCTTCCAGTGTTTCGATCGGCAGGGTCGGCATTACATCGATCAGGATAAACGCCGTTTCCTGGTCATAATCCATCTGCCTGTAGTAGTCCAAGATCGCTTCGATATAACGGCTGCGGTAAGCCTCTTTGGCATAACGCAATAAAGACTGGATCACCCTGCGCAAAGAGTATCCCAGCCATCTGCGGTGGCGCGGCATGATCTTATGCCCGGGGTTTACGATCATTTCCAGATATTTCTTCCAAAGCGCGGCGCTGTCCGTTTCCGTCGGTCCCCAAGAGGCGCCGTCGGGCAGTTCCTTGGTATATTCCACATCGTACGTCGCGATGATATTTCCCATCAGATCGGCTGCCTGCCTGCGGATATCGCCTTCCCGATGCACCATCAGCTCATACAGAAAATTCAGCGTCATCTGTTTTTGTTTCTGGTTCATATAAGTAAAATACTCTCCGAAAATATCGATATACGCTCTGGAATTTTTCCAGTTTTTGGAGCTTCTTGCCGTTTCCAGGATATTACCGAATGAAGTTTCACGGCTCAAACGATACATCAGTTCGATATTGTGTCCGATGGAGATCTCTTTGATCGCTTCTACCGTTTCTGCCATGGTCAAAAGTGCCACGTCTTTTTTCTCTGTGGGGCGCAGCGTTTCTTCCGTCAGATCCACATTCACACCCAAAGAGATCATATAGTTTTCAAAATCCACCAGTCTGGAATACACATGGCGGTAGCGGTTTTCCTTCGCCTGATCCACATTATCCAACTTGTCCAGTATCACACGGAAGGAATCCGCTAAGCTGTAAAATCCCATGATTTCCTTGCCGTTTTCATGCCCTGCCGTTTTCACGCGGAAATCCGCATAGATCAATAACAGCGACTCTACCGGCAGGTTTTCCAGCTCCAGATCCCAAGTCGAATGGTTCGCCGCGATCATACCGATATTGGTCAGGCGGTGTGCCGTAAACCAGTGATCGGTATAGTAATAATGCAGATATGGCATACGCTTGATCTCATAGATCTTGCAGCCAAGCTTTCCGAAATCATGCCCCACCGCCGCCGCACTGATCAGCGCCAGATCGACCGGCTCTCCTGCAGCCGCCATCTGTCTTGCGGCATGCATCGCGACCATATGTACCCCTGCCACATGCGCCAAAAGATCAAAGGGCATGATCTCCCTGCCAATTCGCATCAGTTCGTAAATATATTCTGCTTTGACGCACTCCATAAACCGGCGGTAGTCTTCTTCATAGGGGCTGCCTGCCACTTCCTCTGCCGTGGCGAAACAAAAATCACGCGTACGGCAAAACGGCGCGCTTTCTTTTTCCTGCTCCAGAAAAAGCCTGAGCGTTTCCAGATAAAACAGCATCGCACTCTGGAATTTCGGCTGCGGCATGCTTTCCACACTCTGCGGATACATATGCTTACGCAAAGTTTCATAAATATACAATAGCCACCCTTCCTTC
The DNA here is from genome assembly GCA_944383855.1 of uncultured Lachnospiraceae bacterium. Lineage (GTDB taxonomy): Bacteria > Bacillota > Clostridia > Lachnospirales > Anaerotignaceae > CALWRB01. Next base: position 16,626 of record CALWRB010000017.1, on the reverse strand, counting down.
GGCGTTTCCCCCGCCAAGGACACCATCACCGGCGCAAACAAAGCCGCCACCTGCTTACAGCTGACCTGCGGCGCCTGTAAGATCTCCTCGATCCCTTTCAGATGCTCCTGACGCTGCAGCAGTGACGCCGCACGTTTTTTGCTCAACCCCGATTTTCTGAGGAAATCTTTTCGCAGCAGACGTTCCTGCAGCTCTTTATATATAAAATTCGCCTTTTTTTTCTGCATATGAAGTACCCCTTCTTTTTTTCTGCCGTTCGGTCGTTTTTTTCGATGTTCTTATTCAAAAAATTTGTTTATTCTGTTTTAAATGCGCCATATCACACTTTTGTTATTGTAACATTTTTTCAACTTTGTTTCAATATGACACAGCCACAGCAGCCTGATTTTTATGCGGATTCTCCCTGCTTTTATCAAAAACGAACTCTTTTTTGCACCGATTTTCATTGCATAAAAATACAGGCTATACACAAACATTTGACAGAACGCCGCTTCTCGGCTATAATTTCAAAGTAAAAACACCAACATCAAGCAGTGTACCCGCTCCTTTGTTTTTACAAAGGGGCTTTTCTTATTTTTCATGCATCTGATAAAGGAGTGATATTTTTATGCTGACATCTATCGTAGGCATCAACTGGGGCGACGAAGGAAAGGGCAGAATGGTAGACCTGCTTTCCGCCGACTATGACATTGTTTGCCGTTACCAGGGCGGCAACAACGCGGGACACACCGTGATCAACGATCTGGGCAAATTTATCCTAAACCTTCTGCCTTCCGGCATTTTGCGCGAAGATGTGGTCAATGTCATGGGCAACGGCATGGTGATCGATCTGGAGCATTTAAGCGGAGAGATCGGCAGACTGCGTGCCGCCGGCGTAAAAATCTCCCCCGAAAACCTGAAAATCAGTGACAAAGCCATCGTTTGCTTCCCTTATCACCGTCTGTTAGACGTATTGGAAGAAGAGCGTTTGGCAGGGGAAGCTTACGGTTCCACCCGCAGAGGCATTTCCCCCGTTTACGGCGATAAATATATGAAAAAATGCATTCGTATGGGCGATCTGCTGGAAAAAGAATACTGCCATCATACGTTCTCCCATATCCTGCAATATAAAAATCTGACGATTTCCGGCGTTTACGGCAAAGAACCCGTCAAAGAAGAAGACATGATGCAGTGGCTAGACAAATACACAGAAGAATTCAAGGATTACATCTGCGACACCACACAGTATCTGAACGAAGCAGTCAAAAACGGCAAACGCGTGATGTTTGAAGCACAGTTGGGTGCTTTGCGTGATATCGACTTCGGTATCTATCCCTTCACTTCTTCTTCTTCCACCATTGCTGCCTATGCCCCCATCGGCGCAGGCGTACCCAATTTGAAACTGGACCGCGTCGTCGGCATCATGAAGGCTTACTCCACCTGTGTGGGAGAAGGTCCTTTCACCGCGGAATGGTTCGGCGAAGAAGCGGAACAGCTGCGTGCTGCCGGCGGAGAATACGGTGCCGCAACCGGACGCCCCAGAAGGGTCGGTCCCTTTGACGTGCCCGCTTCCCGTTACGGTATCCTGGTGCAGGGCTGCGATGAGATCGCGCTGACCAAGCTGGACGTACTTTCTTATATGAAGGAGATCCCTGTCTGCGTGCGCTATGCCCTGGACGGAGCAGAGACAGAACTGTTCCCGTATTCCGCGAAATTAAACCGTGCAACTCCCGTGATCGAAACACTGCCCGGCTGGCAGTGTGACATTTCCGCCTGCCGCAAAGTAGAGGATCTGCCCAAGGAAGCACTGGATTACATTCGTTACATTGAAAAAGCAGTTGGCTGCCGCATCAAATATGTTTCTGTCGGCGCCGCAAGAGATGAATATATCGTCATGTATTAAAGAACCGAAAACAGCGAATTTCTCGTTTTAAACCGAAAATTCGCTGTTTTTTCTTTTTTTTCGAGGTTTTTCTTCAAGATCGTTTTTATTTTTCGTGATTTTTACTGAAATATTTTTTAGTTTTATTTTATGCATTTTAATCATATTTCTTATCTATAGACGGTTTTTTCACTACTCAATTTGTATTAAATGCACATATCTATACGCATTAAACTAAAATGTTCTAAAGTTAGACAATTTTTCTTATTTAAAGCCACACATTCTATTGATTTTTGCATAGGTTGGTGTTATAATAAACATACTTTATCGCATTAGCGCGATATTGGTACATTTTGAAAAAGAAGGAGGAGTTTTATGACAAGTTTGATTTCCGGCGACAACACATGGCTCATGTGGATGATGATCGCCCTTCTGGCCGCTTTTTCCATTTGGGGAGAGCAAAAAACAAAATGGGGTGCAAAATTAGGTAGCGCCATTCTTGCAATCTTCGGTACCATGATTTTGGTAAATATCCGTTTGCTGCCTTCCTCATCCCCTGCTTATTCAGCAGTCAGCACTTATATCTTACCGTTATCCATTCCGTTGCTGCTGTTCCAGTGTGACCTGCGTAGGATCATAAAAGAATCCGGAAGACTGTTTATCGTTTTCCATGTGGCATCTTTAGGTACTATCGTAGGCGCTTGTGCAGCAGGCTTTATCTTCCGCAACGAGCCTAACATTGGCGGTATCGTAGCAATGGAAGTCGGCGCGCATGTCGGCGGTACCGTTAACCTGGTCGCTTGCGGTAATACCTTCGGTCTGGATCAGGCTTACATCAGCGCAGTTGCAGTTGCGGCAAACCTTCTGGTAGCATTCCTGATGCTGGGTCTTGGCGCAATGAGTGATACCAAATGGGCACGCAGAAACTTCACACATCCGCATATCGATGCGTTTGAAGCATCCATCGTGGAAGGTGCAGGCTCCGTTTCCGAACAGTACTGGAAACCCAAGAACATCTCTTTGCTGAGTTTGGCTCTGGCCATCGCGACCACATTTGTCATCTGCGGTATCGGTTACATGATTGCAAGTTTCATAACCTCTTTGAATCCGCCTATGATTATCGGTCAGCTGTTTGGCTCCATCTACCTGATCATCTGTACCATTACCATCATTCTGGTAACACTGTTCCCGAACTTCTTTAAGAAACTGGAAGGCGCGGAAGAAGTTGGTACTTTCATGATCATGATGTACTTCGTTACCATCGGCGGTGCCGCTGACCTGCGTCAGCTGCTTTCTGTCGGCGTGATTATCCTTTGCTCCATCGTATTTGTTACCATTGGTAACTTGGGCTTCCTGTTTGGTTTCGGCAAGCTCTTCAAATGGAACTGGGAAGAACTGTGTAACGCTTCCTGCGCTAGCATCGGTGGTCCCACCACTGCTGCAGCCTTCTCTATCAACAAAGGTTGGAACGCTCTGATCGTTCCCGGTATTCTGGTAGGTCTGTGGGGTTACTCCATCGGTAACTACTTAGGCATTATGGCCGGCAATTTCTTCTCATAACCGGTTTTAGAAACAGTCACGCATATGCCCTCTGCTTTTTCCTGCCTCGCGCAAAAAAGCGAGGGCATTTATTCACATATGCAATCTATACAAAAAAAAGGAGGCATGCATAATGTACGATCTGTTGATCAAAAACGCTACCGTCATTGACGGCACAGGCGCCGCAGCCTTTATGGGCAGCGTTGCCAGCGAAGGGGGAAAATTGAAAGTGCTGCCCGCACAATGTGAGGAAGCAGCCAAAACTGTGATCGACGGCACAGGTCTGACCGTCTGCCCCGGTTTCATCGACCCGCACTCTCACGGCGATGTACCGTTGGGACAGCCCTTCAACTCTCTGTCCAAAATCTCACAGGGTATCACCACACATGTGGCAGGTCAGTGCGGATTCTCCATGTTCCCCGTTGACCCCGCAAAATTAAAACTGATGCAGGAAGGTATGGCGATCTTTACCGATTCCTTCCCCGCAGAAATGGAAACCTTCACTACATTCGAAAACTATCTGAAATATGTAGACACACTGAAACTGCCGGAAAACGTCAAATTCCTGGCAGGTCACGTTTCTTTGCGTATTGCGGCAATGGGGTACGATAACCGCAAACCTACCGCAGAGGAACTGGAGCACATGAAACAGATGCTGCGTGAGGCAATGGAGCACGGCGCAATGGGTCTTTGCAGCGGTCTGATCTATATTCCCAGTGTTTATGCCGATGTCGATGAATTTGTAGAGCTTTGTAAAGTCGTTGCGGAATACGACGGTATCTATACCTCTCATATGCGTAACGAATCCAACGAAGTGCTCAAATCCGTTGCGGAAACCATCGAAGTAGGTCGTCGCAGCGGCTGCCGCGTTCATATTTCTCACCTGAAAGTCTGCGGCAAACCGAACTGGGGCATTTCCAAACAGATCATGGAAATGATCGAACAGGCACAGGCAGAAGGTATCCGCGTGACAGCAGACCAGTATCCTTATGCCGCTTCCATGACGCATCTGAATGCAAGCATTCCGCCCAAATACTTCACAAAAGGTATCTCCGGCATGGTAGAGATCATCAAAGATCCCGCAATGCGTGCACAGATCAAAGCGGAGATCATGGACCCCGCAACACCGTTTGAAAACCAGTACATCAACTGCGGCGGTTTTGGCGGCGTATTCGTTTCTTCCTGTAACGCAACACCGGAATACGAAGGTATGACCATTGCAGATGCGGCAAAGAAATACAATATGGATGAATTTGATCTGTTCTTTGATCTGCTGATCCGTAACCACGGTGTTGCTACCGCTATGTACTTCTGCATGAGCGATGAGGACGTATTCCGCATCATCAGCTCCGACAGCGTTATGACAGGTACCGACGGTATTCTGCCGAAGAATGAAACTGTTCGTGCGCATCCGCGTGCTTTCGGTTCCTTCCCTCGCGCGATCCGTTATTTCGTAAAAGAAAACCATCTGATGCCTCTGGAAAAGATGATCCATAAAATGACAGGTCTGACCGCAGAAAAAATGATGATCGAATCCAAAGGTATCATCAAAGACGGTATGGATGCCGATCTGGTCGTATTTGACTATGAAAACCTGCGTGATACCGCAGACTTTATGGAATCCAATAAAGTATCGGAAGGTATCGAATATGTCATTGTCGGCGGTGAAGTGGTTTACCACGATAAGAAACTGACAGGCGCAACTCCCGGTAAAGTGATTTTGCATCACGGCAAAAAATAAAATAAAAAAAGACGGAAAAAGGGTGTCGATCTTGTCGACACCCCTTTTTTCTGCGTATGATTGGTATTTATTTTGTATTTTTCAAAATTTTTGCACAATATTTGATCCAGAAAAAAACCGCAAACGCGTTTAATACCAGCAAAAGATATGTAATCACATCTTTTTCCGCTGTTTGAAAAAATGCAGTAATATCCCATAATGTAAAAAAGACCAAAAGCATCGTCAACGCAAAAATCTGTATCATTTTCAACATATTCGCCGCCTATGCCCCTTTTTCGGGCACAAAGGCACACCTCCTTTTTTCCTTCCGTACAGCAGCTTTTTTTGCCGCAGACATTTGTTATTTTTTGCAGACGCCTTCTGCCGCCGGAAAGCAGAGTGTTTCCGCAAAATTCGTTTGCTGTCATTTGCCGCCCCTCGGACAATGCGAAGTGTACGATCCTGCTGTGACCGTAGGGATACAGCAGTGCAGGCTGCCCTTTGGGCAGAATGCGGACAGCAAACAAACTGGTTGCTGTCATTTGCCGCTTCCGCCGGAAAAGAAAGCAGCGGCAAAGCCGATATTTTCTTTTCCAAGGCGCGGCATGAGCATTGCTCGCAGGGCAATGCGAAGTGTACGATCCTGCTGTGACCAAAGGGATACAGCAGTACAGGCTGCCCAAAGGGCAGAATGCGGACAGCAAACAAACTGGTTGCTGTCATTGTACCATAGCCACACAAAGTTTTCATTAAAAACAGGAAAAAATTACATCTTTCCGCATTTCATTTCCGCACCTTTTTACCTTGTAGTACATACAAAATATGCACAAAAAAAGCCGGACTCTGAAGAATCCCGCTTTTTTCCCTTTACCCTATTTTTTCTTGCTTATCTTTCCCTGCACAAAACCGTTCTCAATCCTCATCTTCATCTTCGATGATGACGACCATACCGCCCAGTTTTTTATTCAGCTCACTTCTGGTAATTTTAATGATATTCGGCACCACGCCGTCCGGCTGCTCTTTGATGTGATAAGCGTCTTCCTTATCGCAATCGTTTTCATCCAGCCAGCCGCTGAAGAACGAAATGATAGAGCGCATGATCTCCACACTGTGACCCCAATAGTCCAGATCCAAAAAGATCAATCTTGCCTTTTCCCCTGTTTTGGAGAACTTGCGGCTTTTGTAAACCATCGCAAACAGACGTCTTTCCTCGCCTTTATAGGTAAAATACACTGCCATCTCGTTACTCTCACCAAAACGGTTTTCGTATCGGTTCACCTTCGCATTTTGATCGAAATAACGAAGAATAAATTGATAGATCTGTTCCAATTCGATTTCTTTTGTAATATATCCATGGGTTTTTGCTGTCATGGTCATCATCCTTCCTTTTTTAGTTCCTTCTCGCAACGAAACCCAATTTTCGCATTTTATATGCTTGCATTATACAGTATACAATTTTGTAAAACAAGAGGAAATAGCATAAAAAAAGCATTCATTTTACCCATTGGTTTTTGTTACTATTTTAAGCGTTTCCTGCCACAAAACGCCTTTGTTTCCATAGAAAAACAAATCTCTTTTTACACTGTCTAAACACTGTGTTTTTCTGCCCCAAAGTCTGCTCGTTTTGCACAAAACATCCTCTTTTTTCCCCATAAACAATATCGCACATAAAAAACGCATATTTCCCCAAATCATTCGAGAAAATATGCATTTTCGCCGTATTTTTCCTGTTTTTGATTTTACATTCTTTCTATGATCCGGCTGACCAAATAGCAGCAACGGCGCGCCTGCTCCACAGCAAATGTTTCATAAGACGTTTCGCCGCCTTCTTCCGACAGGTCGGAAATGCTGCGTATCATAACAAACGGGATCCGATTCAGGTAGCATGTATGCGCAATCGCGGCGCCTTCCATCTCTGCGCAATCCGCCTGCACATTATGTCGGATCTGTTTTTTCAGTTCTGCAGACGCCACAAACTGATCTCCGCTGGCAATCCTGCCCACCATCACCCGCTCGTTCCACTGCATTTCCTCCGCCGCCTGTTTTGCAATCTGTATCATCTCTTCGTCCGCGGCAAAAATGCTCTCTGCCATACGTGGAATCACGCCGACGGGATCGCCGAATACCGATGTATCCATGTCATGGTAGATCGCATCTTTGGAAATAATCATATCCCCGATCTTAAGTCCCGCTGCGATGCCGCCTGCTACACCCGTATTGATGATATAGTCCACGCCAAACAAGTCGATCAGCACCTGTGCACAAATAGCGGCATTGACTTTACCGATCCCGCTTCTGACCAATACCACGTTTTTATCCCCGTAATGCCCGATGTAAAACTGCAGTCCGACTGCCGTTTTATTGGTAACGATTGCCATTTCTTCCTTCAAAAACGAAATTTCTTCTTCCATTGCCCCGATTACGCCGATCGTCTTCATTGTATTCATCTCCTTGCTGTTTTTCGGGTCATCTCAGCCGATACGATACCTGCCGATACGCTGTATTTTCAGCAAAACGGCTTTTCTTTCCGGCATAAATATGATACCATAGAATAGGCTGAAAAGTAAATACGTTTCGTGTCGGCAGTATCTGTAGCCACACACAGGAGGTCTTTTTTGCGATGAAAAAACCTATCATCGGCATTACTGCGCATATGCCGCAAAACGATCCTGTTTTTCAGCTGAATCCGCTTTATGCAAAACAAATTACCGCTGCGGGCGGCTATCCTGTCATTTTGGCAGGAGAAACCGTATTGCCGCCTTTTTTAGACGGACTTTTGCTCAGCGGCGGGTGTGATATCCTGCCACAATACTATCACGAAGAACCGCACCCGCTTTGCGCATACACAGACCCAAAACGTGACAGCATAGAATTTGCGCTTTGTCGTATGGCGCTGCGCCAAAAGCTGCCTGTGCTGGGTATCTGCCGCGGTATGCAGGTGATGGCGGTCTGTTGCGGCGGCAGTTTATATCAGGATATCCGTTTACAAAACACAGCCGCGTTACAGCATATGCAAAACGCCCCCAGGCACTGCGCCACACATCGCGTTTTTTTGCGCCCGCACAGCCGTCTTTACCGACTGCTTGGCAGCGAAGCCCTGGTCAATTCGTTCCACCACCAAAGTGTGAAAGACTGCGGCGACGCGTTTTTCGCCTCGGCTTTCGCATCAGACGGTGTAATCGAAGCCATCGAGCACCGCACACACCCTTTTGCCATCGGTGTGCAGTGGCACCCGGAAGCGATGCGGCAATATCTGCAACAAAATATTTTTCTGGCTTTTCTACAGGCAGCCGCCTGTTTTCATCGTTACAAGGAGGATACTTCATGGAAAAACTGATTGCTTTTTTGACTTTGGCAGGCTTTACGGCACTGCGTATTGTCGGGATACTGCTGTTATGCGCTATCCTGATCCGCATTTCCCGCAGAGCGCTCAAACATTTCTTTCATAAACAAACGGAACGCAGCCGTATGGCGCTGACACAGCGCAAGGCGGATACCCTGAATTCCATTACCGCCAGTTTCTTAAAATATGTGATTTATTTTATCGGTATTTTTGCCATTCTCAAACAGCTGGGCGTCAGCGACAGCTCTTTGGTGGTCGTTGCTTCCGCAGGCTCCGTTGCCATTGGTTTAGGTGCGCAAAATGTCGTTTCCGATATGCTGCAAGGCTTTTTCGCGCTGTTTGAGGATCAGTTTGCCGTAGGCGATCTGGTTACCATACAGGGGATCACCGGCACGGTGGAAGCGCTTTCCCTGCGCTCTACCAAAATACGGGACGCCAAAGGCGCCGTACACAATATCCCCAACGGTTCTTTGGGTATCGTGACCAATCTGTCTAAAGATTATATCAATGCCATCGTAGACGTCGGTGTCGCCTATGAAGCAGGTCTTGACCACACGATCGCGGTTTTAAAAGACGAAATGGAAAAGACAAAAGACCTGCCCGATATTCTGGAAACCCCTTCCATTATCGGCGTAACGGGATTGGACGAGTCTGCCGTAACAATCCGTATCGTGGCAAAGTGCCGTGTCAAAACATCTTTTGGCGTGGAGGCGGAACTGCGCCGCCGTATCAAACTGCGTCTGGACGCGGAGCATATCGAAATCCCGTTCCCGCAGCAGACCGTTCACATCGTTTCCGCACCGCAGCAGAACAATACTTCGGGAGGTGTTTGAGCCATGCAGTTTTTTGTGGGAGATATCGTACAGATGAAAAAAGCACACCCCTGCGGCTGCAATCAATGGGAAATTCTGCGTACGGGTATGGATTTTCGCATCAAATGCACCAAATGCGGGCATATGGTCATGCTGCCGCGCGTGAAATTCGAAAAAAGTGTAAAAAAAGTGCTTTCTCACGCGCAGCAAAGCGCAGAAAGTACATCTACCGAAACAGACTCACTTTGAGCATTGCTTTTTTCCCCAAAAAAACAGTAGAGCTTTTCTTCTCTTTGACGTGAAGAAAGCTCTGTTTTTTTGCCTGCCGTTATTCTTTTGTGAAACTATCTTTGGATACTCTTATCGGCTGTTTTTAGAAAAAGTTTGCCTCGAAAAAAAACAGCGGCTTTTCAGACAAAGCCGCCGTTTTTCCATGATTTCCGATCATTTTTTCCGCATTGCGTTTAACACCGCCAGCACAGCAACCCCCACATCGGCAAATACCGCCAGCCAAAGATTTGCCAGACCGACCGCACCCAAAAGCAGCACCGCCGCCTTCACACCCAATGCAAACACAATATTTTGATGCACAATACGTTTTGTTTTTACCGAAATACGAATGCCTTCCGCCAACTTCCGCAAATCGTCCTGCATCAGCACCACATCTGCCGCCTCGATCGCAGCATCGGTACCGATCGCACCCATCGCAACGCCGACATCTGCCGTTGCCAGTACCGGCGCATCATTGATACCGTCACCCACAAACGCAACGGTTTGATCGCCTTTTTCCAGTATCTTTTCCATGGCAGCCACTTTTCCCTGCGGCAGCAGCTGTGCGTGGTAAGCGTCCAACCCCAGTGTATTTGCCACTTCGGCTGCGGTTTCTTCCCGGTCGCCCGTCAACATTACGATTTGTTTCACACCGCGTTTTCTCAGCTCCTGCAGCGCCTGCGCGCTTTCTGCACGGATTTGATCTGCCACCAAAAGATACCCCAAGTATCGGCTTCCCTTTGCTACATGTACCACCGTACCGTTTTCTTGCACCATATCGTAAGCGATCCCCTCTTTTTCCATCAGTCTTGCGTTGCCCAACAGCACACGATCTTCTCCCGTGCCGTAAACGATACCGTAACCGCCGATTTCATGCACGTCCTCTGCTTTCGGTAATGTTTGCGCGATATTTTGCTGATAATAGCGGACAATCGCCTTGGCAATGGGGTGTGTGGATACCGCTTCTCCCGCTGCCGCAAGGGTCAGCATCTCTGTTTGGTCCTGAGCGCTTACTTTTATCACGCGAAATGTACCTTCCGTCAGTGTTCCCGTCTTATCCAGCACAACGGTATCTACCTGTGCCAAGCGGTCGATGCCATTGCCGCCTTTGATCAAAATACCCTTGGCAGATGCCGCTCCGATACCCGCAAAATAACTCAACGGAACGCTTAAAACCAGCGCACATGGGCAGGAAACGACTAAGAATATCAGCGCACGGTTCAGCCACTGTGTGAAAGGACCCATGCCCAGCAAAGTCGGCACAAACGCAAGCAGTACCGCCGCTACCACTACCGCAGGCGTGTATACTCTGGCAAAACGAGTGATAAAACGCTCTGTCTCGGATTTTTTCTCGGCAGCGTGTTCCACCATCTCTAAAATCTGCATCACCGCAGAAGCCGCAAATGTTTTCTCCACGCGAATCCGCAGCACACCATCCTGATTCAGGCTGCCGCTGAGCACCTCACTGCCTTCCTGCACCGCCACTGGTAAAGATTCTCCCGTCAGCGCCGCCGTATCCAACAGCGCATTGCCTTCCAAAACAGTACCGTCTAACGGGATCTTTTCGCCCGCTTTGACCATGATCACATCGCCAACCGCCACTTCTTCCGGCGAAACGCTGCGAACACCGTCCTCTGTGACCAAATGCGCCGTGTCGGGGCGAATATCCATCAGTGCACGAATGGATTTGCGTGAACGCGCCACAGCGTGATCTTGGAACGCCTCGCCCAGCTGATAAAACAGCATAACGAATACCGCCTCTGTCCACTGGTCAATGAAAAACGCACCGATGGTAGATAAAGACATCAAAAAGTTCTCATCAAACACCTGCCCTTTGAAACAGTTGCGTACCGCACGCAACAGTACATCATACCCGAAAATCAGGTATGCCCCCACAAGCAAAACGGCTTTTAAAGTATCCGTTTGTGTCAAGGAAAGCAAAAACAAGGCAATGCCCACCACAAAGCGTAAAAATAGCTTCTTTTGTGCCGCTTTTTCCTCCGTTTCCTCCTGCTGCTGCGCCTGCAAGGCAGAGTTATGCGCAGCATGGCAGCTGCAGCCGTGTCCTTCGCAGCCGTCGCCATGCGTATGCGCCACATGCGGGTGTGAATGCGCTGCAGCTTCCTGCATGGAAAGCACCGTCACATCCGGCTCGTATTTTGCCACGACCTCTTTTACAGCAGGCAGCAATTCTTCTTCCGAAGCATCCGTTACCATATCCAGTCTGGATTGCATCATATGCCAAATCGCACTTTCCACCATCGGTAGCTTTGCTACTTCCCGCTCAATCTTTGCACTACAGTCCGCACACGTCAGCCCCTGACAGATCACACTGATTTTTCCCATACCTTTCTCTCCTTTTTGAGCTTTTCATAAATGATTATATGTTTATATATTCATATATTTGCCAAAAAACACCGCCGCACACTGCCTCCGGAAGCTGTATGCGGTTCCTGTCTTTATGCCTCTGCACTTTCCGTGTATCCTTTTTTATGACGAATATGCGTCATTCCCTGTTCCAATACAGTACGCACATGCTCATCGTCCAAAGAGTAGAACACGGTTTTGCCCTCCTTGCGGTATTTGACCAAATCATTCTGGCGCAGCACACGCAGCTGGTGAGAAACCGCCGAAGGCTGCATCTCTAATGCCTCCGCAAGCTCACCGACGCTTCTCTCCTTCTGCAGCAAACTTAAAATGCGAATGCGTGTCACATCACCGAATACTTTGAAAAATTCTGCCAAATCCCGTAAAAAGGCGGCTTGCTTTTCTTCCATGCCGTTTCCGCCTTTCCATATATGAATATCTATTCATATATTAAAATATATTTTCTTTTCTGTCAAGATAAAATTTCGTATTTTTTAGATTTTTCGGAAGTACAGCACAGCGCAGTTCATACAGTGGTGCCGCCGGCGGGTAAATACTGGTAAACAGTTCCGTTTGCAGCACCAAAGCGTCCTTATGCTGCGCAAAAAACGCGGCAAAGTGGTCTTTTGCCTCTCCGATGCCTTCCTGTTTTGTCATTTTACAAAGATATTCCGTCTGCGGCAGGCAAAGTAAGGGGATTCCCAACCGCTCCGCCTGTTTTTCCGCCCCAACAGCCAGATCTAAAAACAGGAATTGTCTGCTGCCTTCGGCTTGAAATACCGTCAAAAGCCCTGCTTCATAACCGACCGGAATTTGCTTTTTGCGGCACTGCATCATCAGGCGATTTCGCAAGACGACATACCCTGCCTCTGTCTGCCTGCCTTCATACGGCACCAAAAGGCAGCTTTTTGACGGCAGGGCAAAGGAAATCGCCTCTTTTTGGCTGCGGCACAGCTCACAGCGCGCAATCTCCGCTTCCGTTTCGTACGCAAAGCGCAGCCTTTCCTGCATGGCATCGATTTTTTCCTGCATCAATCTGGTGCCTTCCGCCAACAGCTTATTATAATCCACTTGCTGTGTCTGCTCCAGCCAGAAGTCGGAAAAACGCTTAAGCGGTATCCCCATTTCCACACAAAGCTGTATCGCAAACACCAGATCCGCCTGCGCCGGCGAATAATAGCGGTATCCCGTTTCGGAATCGGTATAGGCAGGCGGCAAAATACCCAGTCTGCCATAGTAGCGTAACGATTTGATATGTACCCCCGTCAGCGCAGAAAGCTCTCCGATGGAAAGCATCTGATAATTTTTCTGAAAACTCATAATGCCTCCTTGACTCTCCCATTATGGGATACTTTACTATAGGATACACGATTTTTACTGCGGCGGCAATCCATTGTTTTTATTAAACCGCCGTTATCTCATAATGGAGGTATCAAATTATGTCACAAGCATTGGATCATACGATCTCCAAGAGTTGGCTGCTGCGCTTTTCGCTGCCTTCTGTCATTTCTATGGTCTTTACCAGTATCTATACCACGGTAGACGGTATGTTTGTTTCCCGCATGATTGAAACAGACGCGCTTTCTGCGGTCAATATCGTTTATCCGATCATCAACTGCGTGCTTGCCGTCGGCACAATGTTCGGCACGGGTGGCAGCGCCATCGTTGCAAAAAAAATGGGCGAAGGCAAACAAACAGAGGCGATGGAAAATTTTTCGCTGCTGGTGAGCGCCTGCCTGCTCCTGTCGCTCGTTTTTTCTATTATCGCAATACAAAATCTGCAGGAAATCATCGTATTTTTAGGCGCAGATGACACGTTATTTACCTATTGCAAAGATTACGCGCTTTACAGCATCTATTTCTTCCCGATGCTTGCGCTTTCCACCACATTTCAGGTCTTTTTTATCGTGGCGGGGCGCGCCTCTTTGGGGCTGTTCCTTTCGGTCTGCGGCGGTATTACCAATATCGTACTGGACTATGTCTTCATCGGTCCGCTGGATATGGGCATCAAAGGCGCCGCCATCGCGACGGGGCTTGGATACTGTATCCCTGCCTTCACGGGTATTGTATTCTTCCTTTTTCTTAACCGCAAAGGCACCGTCTATTTCGCGCGTCCGCGTTTTTCAGCTTCCGTATTATTCCGCTGTGCGACAAACGGCTCCTCGGAAATGGTCACAAACCTTTCCATGGGCGTGGTCACATTGCTGTTGAACCTGATTTTGATGGATTTGGCAGGCTCCGACGGTGTCGCTTCCATCACCATCATTCTCTATACGCAGTTTTTGCTTTCTTCCGCATATTTGGGTTATGCTATTGGCATTGCCCCCGTCATCAGTTATAATTACGGTAAGCGTGATACGCAAAGACTGCGGGGCATTCATTTTTCCAGTCTGCAAATGATCGGCATTTCCTCTGTCGTTACCTTTGTTTGCAGCCTATGCTTCGCGGAGTTTCTCGTGGCGATATTCGCCCCCGCAGGCAGCAGCGTCTACAACATGGCGGTACACGGCTATCGTCTGTTTGCGATCTGCTTTTTGTTTATGGGCGTCAATATTTACGCCTCCGCCTTCTTTACGGCACTTTCCAACGGCGTCATTTCTGCGATGCTGTCATTTTTGCGTACCCTCGTCTTTGTGGTGATCGCTGTGACCGTTCTGCCGCTGATTTTAGCGCTCAACGGTGTCTGGCTGGCGATTCCCGCCGCCGAAGGGTTAGGGTTTGGGATGAGTATACTCTGTTTTTACGCATACCGAAAGGTATACGGCATCACTCTTTCGCAATAAACGATTTAGACGAAAGGAAATCCCATGGAAAAAAGACGGATTTTTTACTTATCGTTCCTCTACTTCTTCGCCTACTCTGTTTTGGGCTGGTGTTATGAGGTATTTCTGGAAACGGTGATCTACGGCTGGCCTTTCTCCAACCGTGGATTTTTATGGGGACCCTATTGCCCCGTTTACGGCTTCGGCGCCTTGTTGTTGTTAGCAACACTCGGCAGGCTGAAAGAAAAAAAGATTTCCTGCGGCAAAATCAACGTCATGCCGGTTTTAGTGGCGGTACTTGCCGGTTTGATCGCCACCGTAGTGGAGCTTATCACCAGCTATTTGATGGAATATACCACAGGCGGCTGGCTGTGGGATTATACGCCCTATGCACTGCATTTTGAGGGGCGCATCGCGCTGCACCCGAGTGTACGTTTTGCCATCGGCGGCGCTATACTGCTTTATGGTGTGCAAAAGCTCTGGGAAAAGCTATTGCTGCCATTGTCGCAAAAGCAGCTGGCAGGCTTATTTTTGCTATTCGCAAGCTGCATGGGCATCGACTTTTGTATCAAAGTCATCTCCCTGCTTGCCTAAGATTTTTTTCTTCGGGCGAGCATAAAAATCATAAAAAAAAGAGGTTTTTGACCATGACAAGACAACTGTATTATGAAGATACTTACGCAAGTGCATTTCAAGCCGTTGTGACAGACTGCCAAAAGGCAGACGGCTGCTTTTGGGTCACACTGGACCAAACTTTATTCTACCCCGAAGGCGGCGGACAGCCTGCGGACCACGGCACGCTAAACGGCATTGCCGTTACCGATGTGCAGGAAAAGGACGGCGAAATCTTGCACCAAACAGAAGAAGCGCTTGCCATCGGCACCAAAGTACAAGGAAACATCGACTGGGGCAGACGGTTTGATCTGATGCAGAACCACTCGGGGGAACATATCATCTCCGGTGTCATCTGTGAAACGTACCATTGTGATAATGTCGGCTTTCATATGGGAGCAGATAATGTCACAATCGATTTTAACCATAAGATCCCAACGGAAGATCTTCCGCTTTTGGAACAGCGGGCAAATGAGGCGATCTACCGTAACATTTTGCTTGCGGTTTCTCACCCTTCGCCGCAGGAATTGCAAGAACTGCCTTACCGCAGTAAAAAAGAACTGACAGGCGATGTGCGTATCGTCACGGCAGAAGGCTATGACTGCTGCGCCTGCTGCGGTCTGCATGTCAGCCACGCAGGGCAGATCGGCATCATCAAAATACTTTCCGCCCAGAACTATAAAGGCGGCACACGCATCGAGCTGGTATGCGGCAGCCGTGCGCTGCGGGACTACCGCGAAAAAAACGACACTGCCGCCAAGATCTCGCACCTGCTGTCCGTTCCGCCCGCGCAGATCGGCGCAGCCGCCGAAGCGCTGAAGGCAGAGCGGGATTTACTGAAAAAGCAGCTCAGCCAGCTCAAGTACGAAACATTCCGCAGGCAGGCAGCCGCTTTGCCGAAAGAAACCGCAAATTATCTGTGTTTTGCAGACGGCATTGACGGCAAAGACCTGATTCATCTGGGAGATCTGTTTGCCGCAAGCATCAGCGGCACGGCAGCTGTTTTTACCGAAACGCCGAACGGTTACCGTTTCCTGCTGTTTAACCGCGGCGCAGAGGTGAACGCACTGCTCAAAGAAATGCAGGCATGCTTTGGCTGCAAGGGCGGCGGCAAGCCGAATGCCGTGCAGGGGAATGTGACGGCAAAAAAAGAAGACTTGGTACGCTTTTTTGCAGAAAAAGGGTTTGCGATGGAAGAAACGCTGTGATATGTGAAATCATAACCACGCCTAAAAGACGTGGTTTGCACTAGCCCTATAAGGGCTTATTAAGAGCCAGCGCCTAAATGACGCTGGCTTTCACTTCGTTCAAGCCTTGGTGGTATGATTATCTGCTACCCT
>CALWRB010000016.1 GCA_944383855.1 uncultured Lachnospiraceae bacterium | reverse complement strand
CAACTCATGCATCGGCGCAATATCTGTTCCCGTGTAGGGTGTTACGATCATCGTCGCGCCGTCAAACATATCTGCTCTGGAGTAGTTAAACCCGCTTCTTTCCACACCTGCCATGGGGTGTCCGCCGCAAAAAAGGAATCCGTTTTCCTCCGCTGTTTTTTGTACTTTACGGCATACCGCACGCTTTACACCGGTGCAGTCCACCACAATCGCACCTTTTTTGAAGCGTTTGGCATATTTTTGGATATAATCCACCGTAAACTGCGGATACAACGCAATAATGACCATATCACAGTCCGCAGGGTCACCGCTTTCTTCCAAAAAGCCGTCTACCGCTTCTACTAATCTTGCGCTGCAACGCACCACTTCCGATGCGTCCCAGCCGTATACTGTATGTTCTGTTCTGTATTTTACCGCTTTCGCCATGGAACCGCCAATCAGTCCCAAACCAACTACACCGATTTTCATTTCTTTCTTTTGCTCCTTCCGCTCCAAAATCACCTGCTGCTGTTTATTTTTCATCATATTTGCAGGCATACGGGCGGATCTGGAATACAAGGTTCGCTACTTCATCGAATGCTTCCGGTGTCAAAGACTGCGGTCCGTCACAAAGTGCTTTTGCAGGATCGTTATGCACTTCGATCATCAAGCCGTCTGCGCCTGCCGCTGTTGCCGCCAATGCCATCGGTTTTACCAGGTAAGCGTAGCCGCCTGCATGGCTGGGATCGATCACGATCGGCAGGTGTGTCAATTTTTTCAGTACAGGAATCGCAGACAGATCCAATGTATTTCTGGTTCTGGTTTCAAAGGTACGGATACCTCTTTCGCAAAGAATGACATTTTCATTGCCGCCCGCCATGATGTATTCCGCACTCATCAGCAGTTCATCAATAGTATTTGCCAGACCTCTTTTGAGCAAGATCGGTTTTCTTGTTTTGCCAAGTTCCTTCAGCAATTCGAAATTCTGCATATTTCTTGCGCCAACCTGCACCAAATCCACATCTTCAAACAGCGGGATATGCTCGCTGTTCATAATTTCGGAAACGATGGGCAGTCCTGTCTGCTTTTTCGCTTCCAACAAAAGTTTGATGCCTTCATCATGCAGACCCTGGAAAGAGTACGGGCTGGTTCTGGGTTTAAAAGCACCGCCTCTGAGCATACCAGCACCGGATTCTTTGACTCTTTGCGCGATATAGGTCACCTGTTCTCTGCTTTCTACAGAGCAAGGTCCTGCAATGATCTGGAAATGCCCACCGCCGATTTTTACACCGCTGACATCAACGACAGCATCGGTTTCATGGAACTTTCTGTTCGCGTTTTTAAACGGCTCCTGAATCCGCTTTACGGTTTCTACAATATCCAACGCACTGATCAGATCCATATCAATAGAAGAAGTATCTCCCACCAGACCGACAATCGTGTGATTCTCGCCGACAGAAATATGGGTATCAATATTCAGACTATGCAACCAATCCTTTAAATGGTCAAGCTGCTCCTGTTTGGTGTTAGGTTTCAATACAACGATCATATGTTTTATCCTCCTGTCATTTTTTTAAATACGGTTTCGTTATAAACATTTCCATTTTCTTTCCAAGAAATAAAGAAAGGCTTCGCAGTGAATTTCACTGCGAAGCCCCTAAATGCTCCGAAAAAAGAATGGCATCAAAACCGACCGTCTTTTTATCAGTAAAATTCACATAGAACCCTGAAAAACACGGTAAAAGTAAAAGTATGCAGTTGCTGCACAAATTGATTTCATTTCTGCGTTCTCCTTTTACTTTAAAATTGCGGTTTCATTTTTTAACAATACTATCACAAAGTATTCTCCTTGTAAAGTATTTTTTTGCAATTTTCGGGTAAAAAACCTTGATTTTATCATGCATGATGCCCATTTTTATTCTTCCGTTCTTCCGGCAAAAAAACTCTTTTATTCTCACCTTACGCCCTCATCTTTTGAATCGCTTCTTAACGAATCCGCCAAGACTTCGGTAAGATCATAAAAAATAACAAAAAGAAACCATTATGACCTTTGGCTTATGCTTTTTCTCTCAGTCGCAAGTTTTCTCCGAAGTAGAGAAAAAACGAAAAGCTCCTTTGGAAAAGAAATGAATAAAAAAAGAAAAACCCTGAAATCATCAGGGTTTTTTCAAAAGCTACTGACGGGAATCGAACCCGTGACCTCCGCACTACCAATGCGACGCACTACCATCTGTGCTACAGTAGCATCGGAGCATTTTTTCCGCTCCATAAATCAGCCATTACAGAATACCATAAGATAAATGGCAAGTCAAGATTTTTTTTCATTCAAATATTTTTCTATTTTTTTCTTCACACGCTGCAATGCATTATCAATGGACTTTTCCGGTTTTCCCATTTCTTCGGAAATCTCAAAATAGCTTTTGCCCTGCAAATACAACCGCAGCACACGCTGTTCAAACGCACTCAAATCCTCTGTCATTTGGTTTTCTAACAGCGCTCTGCTTTCACGACCGATCAACAGCGTTTCCGGATTCAGAAGCTCACCTTCCTTGAGCAGGTCCATATACGTCTGTTCCGACTCGTCTTCAAACACAGGCTTGTTCAAAGACACATAGGAGTTTAACGGCTGATGCTTCTGTCTGGTTGCCGCTTTAATGGCAGTGATCATCTGTCTGGTGATACAAAGCTCCGCAAAAGAGCGAAAGGAACTGTTCTTTTCTGTGCTGTAGTCCCGAATCGCCTTATACAGACCGATCATGCCTTCTTGGATAATATCTTCCTTATCCGCGCCGATCAAGAAATACGCTCTGGATTTTGCTTTTACCAGAGATTTATATTTATCCAAAATATATGCCTGTGCCGACAGATCCCCGCTCTGTATCATCGCCACCAAAGCTTCATCCGCTATCGCGGTCTGCTTTTGCGCCTGCTGTGCTTCGTCCATCTCGCACTCCTTTCGTCCCATTTCGGAATATGGGAATCCTTCTTTTGTTTTTATTTCATAAATCGCATTTTCTCCAACCATTCCTGTGCCTCTTTATCTATATTATCCGCCAGCATATTGTTTTTAGACGGGCGTTTTTTGATATACTGTTCCCGAATTTGCCGTTCGGTCTGCTGTACCTCCAGACGCAGCTCTCTTGCGCTCATACGGATTGCGCCCTGACCGGAAATAATGATCTGCTCCAATCCGTCGGAAGTCGCCACCCGCACACGGTATTCTTTCGGCAGGCGGTTGACCACCCGCTCGATGTAATGGTCTGCCGTTTCCGCCTCTTTGGTGTATACCACAAAGATGTTATGATATTCTTCCACCGATCCGATACTGCCCTTGACCAGATACGCGTCAAAGACAACAATCAGCACCAGATCTTTCACGCCTTGATAGTTGGAAAGAATGTCTAACAGGCGCACTCTGGCACTTTCCAGACTCACCGTTTGCGCAAGCTCTTTCAGCTCGTCCCATGCATGGATCATATTATATCCATCTACCAGTAAAAATTCTTTCTGTCGCATTCCTTCCTCCTTTCCAAAAACACATTTTCGTTTTTATTTATTCCGCACCGAATGTACGCTGCCGTACCACTTCGTACATCAAAAGCCCTGCCGCTACGGAAGCATTCAAAGATGATATTTTGCCATACATCGGGATCGATACCGTAAAATCACAGTTTTCCTGCACCAATCTGCTGACACCTTCGCCTTCGCTGCCAATAACCAGTGCCAAGGGACCTTTCAAATCCGTATCGAAATAATCCAACCCTTTCATATCCGCACACGCGATCCAAAGACCTTCTTTTTTCAGGTATTCCATTGTTTTGACCAAATTGGTCACTCTGGCAACCGGCATATACTCGATGGCACCTGCGGAAGTTTTTCCAACTGTTGCATTTAATCCTACAGAGCGGCGTTTGGGAATAATGACGCCGTGTACGCCCGCGCACTCCGCCGTTCTTAATATCGCCCCCAGATTATGCGGATCGGTAATGCCGTCCAGAAGCAGCACAAAAGGCGCCTCGCCTTTTTCTCTGGCTGCCGCAAGAATATCTTCCACTTCCACATAATTGTGCGCAGATACCAAAGCGATCACACCCTGATGATTTTTGGTCTGCGAAATTTCGTCCAGTTTTTGGCGGCTGACTTCCTGTATCACAACACCTTTTTCGCTTGCCATTGCAACGATCCGTTTGATGGTGCCTTCCACATTTCCCTTCGCCACCATGATTTTTTCAATATCCCGTCCGCTGCGCAGAATTTCCAAAATGGCGTTTCTGCCTTCCATCTGGTTTTCGTTCCAAGGCTTTTCCGCCTGCTTTTTTTCCACAAAACCGTCCCCTTTCCGTGGATTTTTCCCGCATAGTGATGGCAAAAAGCCGACAGGCGTATCCCAGAAATCAAACCGTCATACGCCCTTCGGCTTTTTAATCATTTTTTTTGCAAAGCCCCTGTCCAAACAGATACCGCAACCGCTCCATCTGCTTTTCCAGGTACAAATACCCAAACAGCGCCTCCAGACCGGTTGCATGGCGGTAATCCACAATATCCGCATGCTTTGGGGAAGTATAGCTCTTTGCGTTTCTTCCTCTGCGAAATACCGTTTCTTCTTCTTCCGTCAAAAGCGGACGAATGCGAAAATACATTTCCGCCTGCGCTTTGGCATTGACCAATTCTCTGGTGCGGCGGTTCATTTTATTGACCGGCGCGTTGCCCAAAGAAAGCGTTTCCAGTCTTGCCATCATTTCATATACCGCGTCCCCGATATATGCCAACACCAGAGGGGAAAGGCTTTTGGGGTCCGGCATATTCTCTGTGCTCCATAACATATCCGACGATTCCATATCCATAAACCGCCTGATCAATTTCTGAACCACTGTACGCCCTGACGAGTATCTTTGATGGTAATGCCCATCGCGCTCAACTCGTCACGGATAGCGTCTGCTGCCGCGAAATCTTTATTTTTCTTCGCTTCCGCACGTTTTGCAATCAGTGCCTCAATTTTTTCTGTTTCCGCGTCTGCCGTTTCTTCTTCCACCTCTGCGATACCCAATACTCCGCACAGATGATCCATCATATCCTGAATCTTTGCGACAAATTCTTTGGAACCTTCTGCTTTCACCCAGATATTGGCAAAACGCACCAGTTCATAGATGGCAGAAATCGCGTCTGCTGTATTGAAGTCATCGTCCATCGCTTCTTCAAACTGTGTCTGATACTGCGCAAGCTGCGAAAGCTTTTCTTCTTCCTCTGCCGTCATTTTGGTGTCCGGGCAGTTTTTCAGATAAAACGCCAGTTCTTTTCTGCAGTTTTTGATTCTTTCCAGACCGTTCTGGCAGGACTGCATCAATTCTCTGCTGAAGTTGATGGGGCTTCTGTAATGCCCGTTTAAAATGAAGAAACGAATTACTTCATACGGGAACTGTGCCGCAATATCTCTTACGGTAAAGAAATTGCCCAGAGATTTTGACATCTTTTCATTGTCTACTGTGATAAAACCGTTATGCAGCCAATATCTTGCGAACTGGCAGCCGTTTGCGGCTTCACTCTGCGCAATTTCGTTTTCGTGGTGCGGGAAGATCAGATCCTCACCACCGGCATGAATATCGATCATATCGCCCAAATGGTGTTTTGCCATCACAGAGCATTCGATATGCCAACCGGGTCTGCCTTCGCCCCAAGGGGAACTCCAGCTGGGCTCACCTTCTTTTTTCGGTTTCCAAAGCACAAAGTCTGTGGAATTTTTCTTCGCTTCGTCCACAGTCACGCGATCGCTTGCACCTGCAATCAACTCATCCAGATTTTTTCTGGAGAGCTTGCCGTATTCCGCAAACTTTTTCGTATCAAAGTAAACCGTACCTTTGTCCTCATAAGCATAGCCTTTGTCGATCAATGTCTGTACCATCTGAATGATGCCGTCCATCTCATCGGTCACGCGAGGGTGTATCGTTGCGCGTTTGACATTCAGACCGTCCGCGTCTTTAAACGCCTCCGCGATAAAGCGGTCGGAGATCTCTCTCATCGTGCTTCCTTCTTTATTCGCACGGTTGATGATCTTATCGTCCACGTCTGTAAAGTTCTGCACATAAGTGACGTCGTAGCCTTTATACTCCAGATATCTTCTGACGGTATCAAAGACAACGTAAGGTCTTGCGTTACCGATATGGATATAGTCGTATACCGTCGGTCCGCAGACATACATTTTTACCTTACCCGGTTCCATGGGTACAAATTCTTCTTTTCTTCTGGTCAGTGTATTATAAACCTTCATGCCGATTCTTCCTTTCTGTTGTTCTCTCTATTTTGTGCACACATTTTTCTATGAATGCGCAAAATCTCCCATTTTCATTCTTTGTGCATTATTATATCCCGACAGGGGATATCCTGACAAGCCTTTTTGGCAAAAGAACGCCAATTTGCATTACATAGCTTTTTTGCCGGAAAATAAAATCTGCTTGCCGCGTGTTTGTACCTCTGCCTCTTGTTGTTCTCTGTGCCAGCGTACGATTCTGGCGGGAGAGCCGACTGCCGTCACGTCGGAAGGGATATCCCGCAGCACAACGCTGCCCGCGCCGATCTTACTGTTTTTCCCAATCGTGACAGGACCTAACACAATCGTCTCCGCACCAATCAGAACGTTATCCTCAACAGTAGGGTGGCGTTTGATCTTATGCTTGCCCGTGCCGCCTAATGTCACACCGTGATAAAGCATTACGTTATTGCCAATTTCCGCCGTTTCGCCGATCACTACCCCCATGCCGTGGTCGATAAAGAAACGTCTGCCGATTTTCGCACCGGGGTGGATCTCAATACCTGTAAACAAACGGGAAAGCTGAGAGATCAGCCTTGCCAGAAAAAAGTGTTTTTTCCGGTAAAGCCGATGTGCCAGTCTATGACTGAGAATCGCCCAAAAACTGGGGTATAGCAGTACCTCTGCTGTTGAACGCAGTGCGGGGTCCTTTTCTTTTGTCACTTCTACCATTTCTTTTAACATTGCCCAAAAGGCATATAAATTCCGTTTCATACTTCCCTACCTCCTGTGTTTTGTGTCTTATACACTTGCTATGTTTTCACATTCGTTCCCGTGAATCAATCACGAGATGTTTCGCTTGTTACGCCTGAGCTGTTATTTTCTTGCACAAAAACAGGGAAAGCGGGAATTACCGCATAAAAAAAGCTTCGTCCTGCATGTGTTTTGACACATATGCAAAGACGAAGCAATCACTCCGCGGTTCCACTTTGACTTAGACAGATTTTCCTCTTGAAAAAAATCCGCCTCGCTTTCCGACTGTAACGTTGTCAACGGAAAAGAGCTAATCTGCCAAAAAACGGCATTTCACCCATTCAATTCAGGAACGCACTTCATCCTCCTCAAACCCGGAAACAGCTTCCACCCATGTATCTTGAGCTTGCGAAAGCCAAACGCCCATCTGCAAATGCAGATTTTCGCTCAACCCCCGCCTTCTCGCACCAAGGCTGTTATTCTCTGGCAGGCGATGGTAGGATTACTCTTTTCCATCATCACTTTTACGTATTATATTTCATTTAAAAGGCAAACGGCACTTGCCGCGATTCCTTCTTCCGCACCGGTAAAACCAAGCCCTTCCTCTGTCGTTGCCTTTACATTGACCTGCCTTACATCGATCTGTAAAGCGTCGGCAATATTTTGCCGCATCCGGGCAATATAAGGCGCGATTTTGGGTCGCTGGGCGATCACCGTTGCATCGATGTTTATTATACTGTATTTCTCTTTGGAAATCAAGTCCGAAACTCGATACAATAATTCTATGCTGGAAATCCCGCGATATTCCTCCGCAGTATCCGGAAAATGCTTCCCAATATCGCCCAACGCCGCCGCCCCCAGCAGGGCGTCCATCACAGCGTGTAACAGCACATCTGCATCGGAGTGACCCAATAGACCCAATGTATGCGGAATTTCCACACCGCCCAATATCAGTTTTCTTCCCTGCACCAAACGATGCACATCATAGCCCGAACCGATTCGCATATGGATTCTCCTTTCTTTATTGTTATTCATATTATCCTCTTTTATCACCCCTGTCAACGACTCTTTTGAGGACTTACCAATCAAAAAGCAGTATAACCACCGTTATACTGCTTTTTTACGATTTGCTTTCAATTATCGCTTCATCTGCGCCAGACGTTCTTCGATCTGTGCCAACATCGCACGGTATTTTTCACCCTTTGCTTTCTCCTCATCAATGACAGCCTGCGGCGCTTTTGCCACAAAGCCCTGATTAGAAAGCTTCTTCTCGACACGTTCGATCTCTTTTTGCATTTTCTCTTTTTCTTTTTCCAGTCTGGCAGTTTCTTTTTCAAAATCTACCAATTCCGCCAAAGGCATATAGATGGTTGCGCCTTCCACTACCAGGGAAACCGCATCGTCCCCGATGCCTTCCTTATCTGCCTGCACTTGCAATGCGCTTGCGTGTGCCAGTGTCTTAAAGAACACCTCGGAACGAGCGTACATCTGACGAACATCTTCTTTATCGGAAACCACAAAGACGTGCGCTTTATGAGAAGGCGCTACATTCATTTCCGCACGGATATTACGAATGCTGCGGATCGCTTCTTTGATAACGTCCATCTCTGTTTCGTTTTCTTTAAAATTCCATTCTTCTTTATATACCGGCCACTGGGAGATCATAATGCTCTCCTCGCTCGTCTGAATATGGCTGAACAGTTCTTCCGTGATAAACGGCATAAACGGGTGCAGCAGTTTCAGAGCGTGGATCAGAACCGTCTTTAATGTCCAAAGTGCCGCATCTCTGGTATCGTCCTCTTTATTATACAGACGAGGTTTTACCATTTCAATATACCAGTCGCAGTATTCGTCCCACAGGAAATCGTATACTTTCTGTACCGCAAGCCCCAGCTCATAATGCTCCATGTTATCGGTCACATCTTTTGCCAAAGTATTGACCTTGGACAGAATCCACTTATCCGCAGAGGTAAGCATCAGGAATTTTTTCTCGGTATTTTCATCTTCCAGATTCATCAGCACGAAACGAGTCGCGTTCCAAATCTTATTGCAGAAATTTCTGCTGTTTTCCAGTCTTTCCCAGTAAAAACGCATGTCGTTACCGGGTGCATTACCGGTTACCAGCATCAAACGCAGCGGGTCTGCACCGTATTTTGCGATCACTTCCAGAGGATCGATGCCGTTGCCCAAAGATTTGGAGAACTTTCTGCCCTGATCATCACGAATCAGACCGTGAATCAGCACATCATGGAACGGGATTTTGCCCATCTGTTCCATACCGGAAAATACCATACGGATTACCCAGAAGAAAATGATATCATATCCCGTAATCAAAACACTGGTCGGGTAGAAATGTTTCAAATCTTCTGTTTCCTTCGGCCAGCCCAAAGTAGAGAACGGCCAAAGCGCGGAGCTGAACCAAGTATCCAGTGTATCCTCGTCCTGATGCAGTTTTGCGCTGCCGCAGGCTTCGCATTGATCCGGTTTTGTTTTGGAAACAGTGATATGTCCGCATTCTTCGCAGTAGTACGCGGGAATACGGTGTCCCCACCACAGCTGACGGGAAATACACCAGTCGCGGATATTATACAGCCAATGCAGATAAACTTTGCCGAAACGATCCGGTACAAAACGCAGTTCATTGTTTTCGTAAACATCAATCGCGGGTTTTGCCAGCTCGTCCATTTTGACAAACCACTGCATCTTGATCAGCGGCTCTACCGCTACATGGCATCTTTCGTGATAACCGACCGCATGGTTGATCTTTTCGATATCTACCAGATAACCGTCTGCCTGCAATTTTTCTACGATCGCTTTTCTTGCTTCCATACGATCCATACCGGCATATTCCGCACCTGCGTTTTCGTTCATAGTGCCGTCATCGTTCATGACGTTAATACGCTCCAGGTTATGACGGTTTCCTACTTCAAAGTCGTTCGGGTCATGCGCAGGGGTGATCTTTACCACGCCGGTACCAAATTCACGGTCTACATAGGTATCCGCAACGATTGGCAACTCTCTGCCGTTTAACGGCAGAATACAGGTCTTGCCGATCAGATGCTGATAACGTTCGTCATCGGGATGCACCGCAACTGCTGTATCACCGGGAATGGTTTCGGGACGAGTGGTCGCAAGACGCAGTCTTTCGTCGCTGTCCTTAACGGGGTATTCGATATGATAGAAGAAACCATCGGTATCGATGTGGTTAACCTCTGCGTCGGAAATGGTGGTCTGGCAGTGCGGACACCAGTTGACGATTTTTTCGCCTCGATAGATATAACCTTTTTTGTATAAACGCTCAAATGTTTCCAAAACCGCTTCCGAACAGCCTTCGTCCATGGTAAAACGAACTCTGTCCCAGTCGCAGGAGCAGCCCAGTTTACGCAGCTGTTTCAAAATGATGCCGCCGTATTCTTCTTTCCATGCCCAGGCTCTCTCCAAAAATCCTTCTCTGCCGACATCTGCTTTGGTCAAGCCTTCCTCTGCCATTTTCTGCACAACCTTCAATTCGGTGGAAATGCTGGCATGGTCAATACCGGGTACCCAAAGCGCGTTATAGCCGGACATTCTTTTCCAGCGGATCAGGATATCCTGCAATGTGTTATCCAGAGCGTGCCCCATATGCAGCTGCCCTGTGATATTGGGCGGCGGCATTACGATGCAGTAAGGTTTTTTACTTTTGTCGATTTTCGTATGGAAATATTTCTTTTCCATCCAAGATGCATAAAGACGATCTTCTACCTGAGAAGGATCATAGGTTTTTGCCAGTTCTCTCATCTTGCTTAGTCCTCCTATAAATAGTGTTTTTATCTGTTTTTATCTGTTTTTCCCTTTATTTACGGAATAAAAAAAAGAGTTTTCGCCGTAAAGGACGAAAACTCGCGGTACCACCTTCATTCCTGTTTGCATCAAACAGGCACTCTCTAACCGATAACGCGGTCAAACGGCTTTGCGCACAATGTACACAAAACAACTCCAAAGCAACCTTCTGCGCCGCCCCTTCGAACAGGTCTTTCAGCCCATGAACCCATCTCTCTTGCGACAGCCTGCGCATACTCCTCTTTTTCCACATCTTTTTTCTGCATTCATTTTTAACATGATTCTATTAAATTCTGCCAAATTTGTCAATACTTTTTTGTGAGGGCATACCAATGGAAAGCCTTTTGTCAAGGTTTTTCCACCGCCGATGCGCTGCGGGAAATATTCAGCAGCACACCGACCATAAACAGCATGATCAACAGCGAGGACCCGCCATAACTGATAAAGGGAAGCGGCTGCCCTGTATTCGGAATGGAATTGGTCGATACCGCCATATTGATCAGTGCCTGATAGCCGATCGTGCAGGTGATCCCCACCGCCGTCAGCATGGAAAACTGATCTTTCGCGCCAAGTGCAATCTTTGCGCCGCGCCAGACCAAAACACCAAACAACAATATCACCAATCCTGCGCCGATCAATCCCAACTCCTCGCAAATAATGGCAAATATGAAGTCATTATGCGGCTCCGGCAGGAATGTTTTCTGCCTGCTCTGCCCAAGCCCCAGTCCAAACAGACCGCCGGAAGCTACCGCATACAACGACTGTATGATCTGATAGCCGTCTACGTCCGGAGAAAACGGGTCTAACCATGTGGTCACCCGCCCCAGTCGGTAACGGAACTGCTCCGGTATCATCGCAAGTGCGACCAAAGGCACCATCGCGCCGCCGCAGGCAACAAAATACCATACCTTCGGGCTTGCCAGAAAGATCATGGTCACACCGACCATCGTCACCAAAAGCGCCGTACTCAGGTTTGCCAACGCGATCAATGCCACAGGGATACCCAACAGCACCATACATTTGACAAAGCCTTTCAAATCTTTCAGACAGTCCTTATGCGTACTCAAATAAAATGCCAAAAAGAAGATAACAGCAACCTTCGCCACCTCGGAAGGCTGGAAGCCGAACAGCCAGCGCTTCTGCCCTTTGGTTGCGGTTGCCAAAAGCAATACCAACACCAAAAGACCATTCGCCCCCAGATACATCAGCACCGAAAGCCGTTTCCAAAACTGATACGGCACACGCATAGTAAAAATCAATGCCACGATCCCCACGATCGCCCACCGCAGCTGTCGCTTCGGAAAATAAAACATATCATAGCTGTAAAGTTCACTGGTCATCGTATTATAATAGCTTGCGCTTGCAATCATGATAATACCAAACAGCATCAGCAGGATCACCACAAAAATGACGGTCAGGTCATATTCTCCCAGATACAGCCTTTTTCTTTTTTTCGGCTGTTGTTGATTGTTATTCCCCGTTTTTGTCTTTTTCACTCTCCCACCTCATTTTTGCCTCAGTTTTATTCTGTCATAAAACGCTGCACAATTTCTTTGAAGATACGTCCTCTTTGCTCATAGTTATCAAACATGCCCCAACTTGCGCAGGCAGGAGAAAGCAGCACACAGTCGCCTTCTTTCGCCTCTTTTTTGCAAGTTTGCATCGCTTCTTCAAACGTATCGCAGTCCACGATATCGTAAAAACCCTGCTTTTGCGCCGAAGCACGGATCTTGGGAGCGGTCTTGCCGATCAGGACCAGTTTTTTCACTCTGCCCTGAAATAACGCTGTCCAATCGTCAAAGCTCACGCCCTTGTCATATCCGCCGCCGATCAATACGATCGGTTTTTTCATCGCAAGCACTGCGCGAATCGACGCATCAGTATTGGTCCCCTTGGAATCATTGTAATAATCCACGCCGTCCACTGTTGCGACGTATTCGATACGGTGCTCCACACCGCGAAATGCGCGCAGTACTTCCCGTATCGTTTCTGACGCAACGCCTGCACACAGCGCGATCGCCGCAGCCGCCATCACGTTTTCATAATTATGCACACCTAATATCTGCAATTCATCAACTGCAAGCAGTTTTTCTTTTTTTCCGTCCCACGCATAGAAGATCTCACCGTCTTTGAGCCAAATGCCTTCCGTAAGTTCTCTTTGACTGCTGAAAAAGAATACCCGCGCCGCCGTTTTTTCCGCCATCGCACGGCAAACGGGGTCCGCTTCATTGAGCACCGTAACATCTTGCGCCGTTTGATTGTAAAATACGCGTTCTTTCATCTCGATATAGGTTTCCATGGTTTTATGCCGGTTTAAATGATCGGGAGAAATGTTTAACACCGCACTGATATGCGGGTGAAACGTCACCGCTTTTTCCATCTGAAAACTGCTGATCTCCGCTACGACCACACTGTCTTTTTCCAGCTGTTCCACCACGGAACTGTAGGAAACGCCGATATTTCCGACAACCTCTGTTTTCGGATTGACCGCGCGCATCAGCTCTCCCACCAATGTCGTCGTTGTAGTTTTACCGTTTGTGCCGGTAATGGCGATCACAGGACAGGGTGTCAGCGTAAAGGCAAATTCCACTTCGCTGATCACGGGAATGCCCGCTTTTTCCGCCTCTAAAACAAAAGGCAGATCACAGGGGACGCCGGGGCTCATCACCACAAGGTCGTACTGCGTAACAATATCATCGGGATTTTTTCCCGTATACAGCGCGATCCCCATATTCTCAAGCTCGGAAACATTCTGCAGTTCTTCTCTTTTCTTACTGTCCTGCAGCGTCACCGACGCACCCAGACGACACAGCATCTCAGCGGCGGCAATACCGCTTTTTGCCATACCGCAAACCAACACCTTTTTGCCTCTATATTCCAAAGAAAACCCTTCTTTCTTTCACGGTGTTCCCTTATATTTCTTTGCGTCTGTTTTTCAGCGGTTACCGCTTCATAACGCATCCTTTCGCACCGTTTGTGTTTCTGATTTTTATGCAAACATTCCCTCACAGCCCAAAAAGCCGATCAGGCATAACACAGCCGTCACAACATAAAACAGCATCACTACTTTTGTTTCGCGCCAGCCGCACTGTTCCAGATGATGATGAAACGGCGCCATTTTGAATAATCTTCTGCCTTCGCCGTATTTTTTCTTGGTCATTTTAAAATAACCCACCTGAAGTATGACTGTAACGGATTCCCACAGATAAAGGAAGCCGACAATGATAATAAACAACGGCATTTTCAGCACCAGTGCCACCGAAGCGACAAAACCGCCCAATGCCAAAGACCCCGTATCTCCCATAAACACCTTTGCGGGGTAGGAATTAAAGAGCAAAAATGCCAAAAGCCCGCCGATGATCGCGCCGCAAACGGAAGAAACCGCACTGCCTGCCGCCCATGCCGCCACCATAAAAAATGCCGCCACGATCAGCGTCACACCGCCTGCCAATCCGTCCAGACCGTCGGTCAGGTTCACACCGTTGACCGTACCCAACACCGCTACAAATAAAAACGGAATATACAGCCACATCAGATCCAGTGTTTTTCCGCCGAAAAACGGCAGATAGATCTCCGTTCCCTTACCGCTGTAAAACAAATAAGCACAAAATGCGCCCGTCACGATCAGCTGCAGCAGTATTTTCTGCACAGCGCGCAGTCCGAGAGAGCGCTTCTTCACGACTTTGATGTAATCGTCCAAAAAGCCGATCAAGCCATATCCCAGTGTCACCAAAACCACAGCCAGACTGTCTGTGCTGCCCTTCAGGAAAAAGAGAGATGCCACCACAAAAGCAATCAAAAACGTGATACCGCCCATGGTCGGGGTACCCTGTTTTTTCAGATGAGATTCCGGTCCGTCATCTCTCACATTTTGCCCAAACTTCATTTTATGCAGTATGGGAATGAAAATCGGGCAAAGAATGACGCCCAGCACAAAAGCGATCAGTATCGCGTAGATCTCTGAATCCAGTGTATTCAATGTAATTCAACTCCTTGTATCTTTTCGGCTGTTTTTTCCAGCGCCATACTGTGTGACGCTTTGATCAGCACGGTATCTTCTGTCCGCAGCAAAGAAGAAATTTCTTCCCAGAGCGCCTGCTGGCTTTCAAAGCAGTAGACCTGTTTGACGCCCGCTTCTTTCGCGCCGCGTGCAATATCCTTTGCCAACTCTCCGACACAGATCAGCAATTCCACACCGACCTCTGCCACTGCATGACCGATCTCCAAATGCATCTTCACCGCATCGTCGCCAAGCTCACCCATGCCGCCCAAAATCGCCACTTTTCTGCCCTCTGCGTATTGCAGCACCTCCAAAGCGGCTTTGGTAGAAACGGGATTGGCATTATATGCATCGTTGATGACAGTCAAACCGTTGTCGCAGTTGAAAATATGCATTCTATCCTTAGTCAGCACCAAATGCTGCAGACCTGCCTTCATCTGTTCCAGCGACAATCCCAACAGTCCGCCGACTGCCGCCGCTGCCAAGGCATTCTGTACCATATGTACCCCTGCCACCGGCAGTACCACACGGATCTTCCCCTGCGGTGTGCAAAGTGTGAACTCCGTTCCGCGCAATCCTTTGGATACGATATCTTCCGCATAATAATCGGCAGCCTCGTCTGCACTGTACCATGTGATCTCCTGTTTCAGTTTTCCCTGCAATGTGGAAAGCAAGTCATGATCCTGCAGCAATACCGCCTTGGCATCGGGACGCATAAAATCAAAAATCTCGCATTTTGCCTGCAAAATGCCCTCTCTGCTGCCCAAAAATTCCATGTGCGCCACGCCCACATTGGAAATTACCGCAATATCCGGCTGTACCATCGCGGAAAGGCGGTGCATCTCACCAAAGTGATTCATACCCATTTCCACAACAGCCACTTCTGTATCCTCCGGCATAGAGAACAATGTCAGCGGTACCCCCCATTCATTGTTAAAATTACCGTGTGTGGCATGTGTACGATATTTTTGGCGCAGCACGGAAGCCACCATATCTTTCGTGGTGGTCTTGCCCACGCTTCCCGTAATGCCGATAAAAGGGATATCCCATTTATCACGGTAATATTTTGCCAGCTTCTGCAGCGCCATATCGGTATCTTCCACCAAAATCATCGGACTGATTTTCTCATCTTCCTTTTGGGAGATCACAGCCGCCGCACCGTTTTCCAAAGCCTGCGCCATAAAACGGTGTCCGTCTGTATTTTCGCCCTTGCGCGCCACAAATAGACTGCCTTCTTTCACTTCTCTGGAGTCTATGGTCACCGCCTGCACCAAAGTTTGCGCTTTTTCTTTTCCGATCAATGTTCCTTCTACCGCTTTTGCAACTTCTTGAATCGTCATTGGTTTCATATGCATTATTCCTCTCCGAAAGCTCTTTTCACTTCTTCTGCATCGTCAAAATGAATGGTATGATCCGCAAAGATCTGATATGTTTCATGTCCTTTTCCGGCGATCAAAACCACATCTTCCTTTTTCGCCATCTTCACAGCTGTATCGATCGCTTCTTTTCTGTCTGCGATCACCTGATACGGGCAGTCGGTCTGCATCACACCCGCTTCCACTTCTTTTAATATCGCAAGCGGGTCCTCTGTCCTCGGATTATCGGACGTTAAAATACAAAGATCCGCATAACTGCCGCCAATGCGCCCCATGATCGGGCGTTTGGTTTTATCTCGGTCACCGCCGCAGCCAAAGACCGCAATGATCCTGCCCTTTGCAAATTCTTTTGCCGTCTTTAAAATATTTTCCAAACCGTCGGGCGTATGCGCATAGTCCACGATCGCCGTACGTCCGTCCTTTGCCTGTATGCTTTGGAAACGACCCGTTACCCCCGGATTTTCTTCGATACCCGCAAGAATATCCTCCAATGGTATCTGTAAATAAATGCAGACGCCGATCGCAGCCAAAGCGTTATATACACTAAATCTTCCCGGGGTATGCAAATGAAGCGGGAAACTTTTTCCGCCGTACTCCAGCACAAAGGAAGTGCCCGAAGCATCAATGCGGACTTCTTTTGCCCGCAGCGGCGCTTCACGATCGATCGCATAGCCAAGCACCTCACCTGCCGCTTGTTGGCACATATATTCCCCCGCAGCATCGTCAAGATTGATGACACTTTTTTTGCAGCGCCGAAACAAAAGCCCCTTCGCTTCCCGGTACGCTTCCATCGTGCCGTGGTAGTCCAAATGATCCTGGGTCAGATTGGTGAATACGCCGATATCAAAGTCCACACCGTCCACACGATGCAAAGAAAGCGAATGCGAAGAAACCTCCATCACCACATGCGTCGCGTTAGCCTGCCGCATCTGCACAAATAACTCCTGCAGTTCTTTGGACTCCGGCGTTGTCCTCTCGGCAGGCAGCACCTGCTTTCCGATACGGTTTTCGATCGTGCCGATCAAGCCGACTGTCTTTCCAAGGCGTTCCAGTACGGAACGGATCAGATAAGTCGTTGTAGTCTTTCCGTTTGTTCCCGTAATGCCGACTACCTGCAACGCTTCGGAAGGTCTGCCGTAAAAATTCGCGCTCACTTGCGCCAAAGCGGCTCTGTTATCCGCCGTCTTAACCACAGTGATCTCCTCCGGCGGCATATTTTCCAAAGGGTGCTCCACTAAGATCGCCTTCGCGCCTTTTTCTACCGCACCCGTCGCATAGCGGTGTCCGTCTGTCCGGAACCCTCCGATACAGACAAACAGCTCTCCCGCACAAACCTTTCTGGAATCATAAGAAATTCCTAAGATCTGCTGTGAAATATCTCCCTGCAGCAGCGTATACTCTACCCCCTGCAGGATATCCTTCAACTGCATAAATTGCCTCCTTTGCATATGCTTGTAACAAAAGGCATACGCATCTTTTCCAAAAAATCTTTTATTCTGCTGACCGCCGCAAACAAATTTTTTAGCGGCATCAGTTTTTAATTCTTTTCTCCGTCATCTTTTCGAAAAAAAACATCATCACCAAGGCAAGTCATAGCTTTTTGCCGCGACAAAAAGACATACATCAGCAGATGATTGCACGACAGCCTTTTTTCTGCGGCTTTGCATAAAAATTGCATTTTGCAGATATTATACCACACCTCTGTCTTTCCTTGTGGCTTTTTTTCATATTTTCTCTGTTTTTTCCGCCAAAGTCCGACGATACACACATTTTTTCTATCATGACGATAAATCTAACAGCACTTTTGCATTCTTTGCCGTCATTTCGCCCGCAGGCGGCGTCTGCTCACACACGGTTTCGCCTTCTGTGCGGATCACTGCCTGAAGCCCAGCCTGCCAAAGCGCCGCTTTTGCCTGATCGACCTGCATTCCCACCACATCGGGCACAGTTACTTTCTGCACTTCCTCCATCTGTGCTTCCTCGGCACTGTAAGAAGGGGTAATGCCAAGATACGGCAGGATATTTTCCATCAGATCCTGCATCACGGGGCCAGCTACCGTTCCGCCGTAATATACCCCCTGCGGCTCATCGATCCAAACCATTGCCATGACCTGCGGATCTTCCGCAGGCGCAAAAGAAAGGAAAGAGGCAATATATTTTCCGTTGCCTCTGGGCAGTTTTTCGGACGTTGCCGTCTTTCCGCCGATACGGTAACCCGGAATATAAGCCTTGCTGCCCGTACCTTCACTGACAACACTTTCCAGAATCTCACGCATCAGCTGCGATGTTTCGTCAGAAAGTATCTTTTCTCCTTTTTCATAGGAAAATACTTCTGTCATATTCCCTTCCGAATCCTGCAGACCTATGCCAAAATGCGGTGTGATCAAATAACCGCCGTTGACCGCAGCAGCCGCTGCCCGAAGCATCTGTAACGGTGTGATCTGCAAAGACTGCCCGAAACTCATCGTTGCCAATTCCACAGGACCCATTTGCTCCGCGTCATAAAAAATACCCGTTGCCTCGCCTGCCACATCAACCCCTGTTTTTTCATCAAACCCAAATTTCAGCAGATACTCATGAAACACATCTGCGCCCAGTCGTTCCGCCACCATCATAAAAACAGGGTTACAGGAGTTTTGCACCCCCTGCAAAAAAGTTTCCGACCCATGCCCTCTGGGGTATCGCCAGCATTTGATGCGCCTATCCCCCACCAGATGGCTGCCGCTGCAAAAAAAGCTGCTTTCTGTCGTGATGACGCCTTCTTCCAGCCCCGCGGCAGAGGTAATGATCTTAAAAATACTGCCCGGCTCATAAGTGTCGTTGATCGCAGTATTGCGCCACATCTGATTCAGATATGTATTTTTTTCTTCCTGCGTAAAGCTATCCCATTGGCTTGCCAACTCCTCGTCCTGAATGGTAAACGGTTCGTTCAGATCAAAAGAAGGCTCATTCGCCATCGCGTAAATTTCTCCGTTTTGCGGATTCATAACAATGATGATCCCTTTTTTTGCGCCCTTTTCCTCTACGACATTGGCAAGCAGCTGTTCCGCATATTGCTGGATCACTACATCTAAAGAAGTGACCAGATCCTGCCCGTCGGTCGGCGCAACGCGCTCCTCTCCGTCCGCCACTTTCCGCCCTCTGCTGTCGGTCTGCGTGAGTATTTTGCCCACTTCTCCCGCAAGCTGTGTATCATACTTGGCTTCCAGACCCAATATGCCTTGATTATCCGCGCCGACAAACCCGATGACTTGTGCCGCCATTTCTCCAAAAGGATACAGTCGCTTCACATCTTCATCTACCGCAACACCCGGCAGCGCCGCCTGCCTGATCTGGCTTGCCACTTCCTGCTCCACTTTGGAAGCAATGCGCACCAATGCCACTTTTTGTTGGATCTTTTCCAATACTTCCTCATAGGAAAGCTCCAGTTTTTCAGCTAAAAACGCGGCTGTCTGCTCCGCGTCCTCTATCTGCGCGGGGA
Source organism: uncultured Lachnospiraceae bacterium (assembly GCA_944383855.1). Taxonomy (GTDB): domain Bacteria; phylum Bacillota; class Clostridia; order Lachnospirales; family Anaerotignaceae; genus CALWRB01. The sequence goes on along the minus strand of CALWRB010000016.1, from coordinate 2,978 downwards.
TCACACTGACGGCAGAAACCGTTTCCGTCACGGATATGCCTACACCGTTTCGGTCTAAAATATCTCCTCTTTTCGCCTTGATCAGACGATCCCTTGTCTGCTGTTCATATGCCATCTCCTGCAATTTTTCTCCTTGAAAAACAGCGATATACACCACTTTCCCAAACAAAAACAGCAATACCGCCACCGCAAAAACCAACAGCAGCACGATCTTTCTTTTTGCACGCATCGATGGTCTGTCCATCTAAGCACCGCCTTTTTTCTTTGCACTTACTGCAAATATATGGACGGTTTTTATTCTCTATACCCAGAAAATCACATCATCGCCAAACGCAGAAAATGCCTCGCCGGCAAAGTTCCCCGACGAGGCAGACAACTCTATTCGGTGGAAGCATCTTGCGTTTGCTCCTCCGCGGCTTCCATCTTCAGTACGATCTCCGTGCCCTTTGCGACGGAAAGCCCATAACGCGGCTCCTGCGATGTTACGACCCCCGAAGGGTCACCATCTGTCGCAACGCTAAATCCCGCGTCTTCCAATTCCGCAGATGCCTGTGCATAAGTTTTTCCTATCACATTGGGAACCGGCATCATACCGCTTTCTTCTTCCGACTTTTCCACATACAGTATCACTTCGCTGCCGCGTTCGATACTGCTTCCGCCTTTTGGCACCTGATTGACAATGGTATTACCGCTGCCTACCACTTGATACGTCAAATCTTTGGAATCCAGATCTCCGATGATCTCATACAGGCTGCTGCCGGTATAATCCGCCATTTGCACACTGCCTTCGGCAACGGCACTGTCATCATCTACGGCTTCCGTCGGCTCCAGATTTTTATATTTGATAATGGATTCGATCAATTTTTTTGTCATTTCCGCAGGGGACTGTACACCGTCTGCATAATCTTCCGGCAGATAAATCACCGTCAGCACCAGATACTGAGGATTTTCCACAGGGAAATATGCCATATAAGTCAATGCCCATTGGTCGTTGACTGAACGGCTACCCTGCTCGGCAGTACCGGTTTTACAGCCGATGGAATAACCCGCAACTTTAATTTTCTTTGCAGTACCGTATTCTACGGTCCCTTTCAATGCGTTTCGGATAAAATCCGATGTTTTCTGCGAAATGACCGTTCGCTTGACTTCCGGGCTGTTTTCCACCACGATATTGCCATCGCTGTCCACGATCTGTGAAACGACATACGGACGCATCAGATTACCGCCGTTGATCAGTGCCGCAAACGCGTCTAAGATCTGGATCGCCGTGCTGTTAAAAGTCTGGCCGAAACTGTAGGTCGCCAATTCCACGGGGCCCATTGCCGCGTATTCATGGATCAAACTTGCGGCACTTGCCTCATACGGCAAGTCGATGCCGGTCTGCTCGCCAAAGCCAAAATCCCTGAAATACTGATAAAACTTTTCCAATCCCAGTTTCTGTGCGATTTGAATGACACCGGGATTGCAGGACTGCGCCATAATCCCTTCCACATTCAACGTACCGTGACCGCTGGTCAAGTGACAGGCAATATCGGTATCTTCCACCAAGTAATGCCCCGCGCAGTAAAATGTATCCGTTTCTTTGATAACGCCTTCTTCATATGCCGCCGCTACCGTGATCGGCTTAAAAATAGACCCGGGTTCGAATGTACTGCTGATACAGAAATTTTTCCAGATGCTGTTCATATAATTCATCTGTTCTTCCGAGGACATCGCTTCCCACTTTTCCGCAAAGGTGGGGTCATCTTCCAAGGCTGCGGGCACCGAAGGATCGTTCAGATCATAAGTACCGGAATTTGCCATTGCGTAGATCTCGCCCGTATTGGGATTCATGACCAAAGCAGCTACATTCTGAGAAGGCCATTTTGCGGCAGTTTCTGCCACCACTTCCTCGGCATACTGCTGGATCATGTAATCCAGTGTTGTAATAATCGTATCACCGTCCTGCGGTGCGTAGGATTCATATGTTACGCTGTTACTGCCATTGTAAACGATAAAAGAGCGCCCGTTGGTTCCTGTCATCACATCATTATATTGATTTTCCAATCCCCACTTGGTATCGCCGCGGGTAAAACCGATCACATGACAGGCAAGCGCTTCCAAAGGATATGTCCGCTTGGAAGTCTGCTCATAGACCACACCCTGCAGGGAAAGTGCTTCCAATTCTTCCTTCACGGTACGCTCGATCCCCTTAACGAGATATTTCCAGTGTGTGGGAAGTCCGATCTCACCGCTTTGCGAATCTTTGGTGATGTATCCTTTCAGCTCCGCATAGTCCAGCTCCTCAAAATACTGACACAGTGTGGTCAGTGTTTTTTCCTGTTCTTCCTCGGATACGTCTGCCAATACCAAAGGGTCTAAAACCACATTATAAATCGCTGTACTGAGGGCAAGCACCTGGTTATTTCGGTCCAAGATCGCGCCGCGGTTTCCCACAGTTGTTATATCATAACGATTGATCTGCTGATTTCTTGCCGCTTCTTCATAGCTTTCACCATGAACCGTTTTCAAATAGATCACCTTACCAAACAGGCAAGTAAAACATAGTGTAAATACAAAAAGAATAAGAGTAAACTTTGTGTTTACTTTTATTCTTTGTCTAATCTTTTTCATCTGTACATCATTCCTTTTATATTAGAATAGCCATTCCCACAAACCGGATAAAAAGAAACCGTCATCGGTTTGTGCTTCTTCCGAAGCTGCATACTGCACGGTATAGCTTTCTTTTGGTACGTCAATATAAACCACCTGATAACTCTGTGGCTCTGTCATGCCTAAACGCTCCATTGCCTCCTGTTTGACAAAGTCCAAATCCACCTGTTCGGTCAATTCAGCTTCCAAAATCGCATTCGAGTTTTTCAAACTCGCCAATTCTTCTTGATACAATCGGATACTGCGTTCTTCATTTTCCACCACAACGCGCATGCCGATAAATGCCAAACAGCCCACGAACAACAGCACTATCGCCACAATCAGCC
>CALWRB010000015.1 GCA_944383855.1 uncultured Lachnospiraceae bacterium | reverse complement strand
CCGAAGCAGCCTTGATTAAACAAGGGATCAAGACGAAGAATAACAACTACTTTACCCGTTTTTCCATCAAAGCTATATTACAAAATCCGGTTTATATGATTGCGGACGAAGATGCTTATAATTTTTTTATTCAGAACGACACAGACCTGTTCTCGGAGAAAGATGCCTTTGACAACAAGCATGGTATTATGGCTTACAACCGCACCGATCAGGAAAAAGGCAGAGCTACAAAGTATCTTCCTGCAAGCGAGTGGATTGTATCTGTTGGTAAGCATCCGGGTTTGATTCCTGGCAAGGTATGGGTACAGATTCAAGACTCTCTGGAACGTAATAAATCCAAATCTTTTAGAAAGCCACGCAGTAACGAAGCACTTTTGACTGGCTTGTTGTTCTGTAGCTGTGGTGAGCGTATGTATCCGAAAATGAGCAAACGCAAAACTGCAGATGACAAGGTGATTTACACTTATGTCTGTAAAATGAAAGAACGCAGTCAGCGTTCTGTATGCAACAGAAAAAATGCCAATGGCAATACACTGGATATGGCTGTAATCGAGCAGATTAAAATGCTTGCAGAGGACAAGGATACTTTCATTGCACAATTGGAACAGAGCCGCAGATTCTATACCGGTAATCGCATGGACTACGAACAGCGACTGGATGATATGCGAAAAGAAAAGGCAGAAACCGAGAAGAAAATCAATTCTCTGGTAGACTCCCTCGTAGATATGGGTGACAGCCCTGCCAAGGCTCATGTAACCAAACGAATTGAGCAGCTGAATGGAGAATACCAGTCCCTTGAACAGCGTATTCAGGAACTGGAAGGACTGACTTCACAGCACGCTCTAAGCGATATTGAATTTGATCTGCTTCGTCAGTTGTTGACCATATTCAAGGATGGCATTGATGAAATGACAGTTGAACAGAAACGTGCTGCCATTCGCACCATCGTGCGTAAGGTGGTTTGGGATGGTGTCAATGCTCATGTTATTTTGTTTGGTGTCAGGGATGATGAAATCGAGTATCCTGAAATTGCTGCTGTAGCATCCGGTAATACCGAGGATGATGATGAAACAGAGGAATTGGTGAACTTCTCTGATGTTGATTATGATAGTGACGATATGGAGGATGAACGCCTGGGAAAAACTAATCCCCTCAGTGCATCAAAAACGCATTGGGGGGAGGATAGCAAATGAAATATTGATGACACTGCGCAGCATGAAAAAATTTCAAAACGACATCTCGCTTTTTGATCCGATCGGAAACGACAGAGATGGCAACGAAATCACCATGCTGGATATTATTACGAAGGAAACCGACGATTACGCGGATACCATTCATCTCAAACAGGAAACAAAATTGATGTATGAAGCGGTTTTTTCTGTTCTAAACCAGCGAGAACGAACCGTGATTCGTCTGCGATACGGATTAGGATATGCAGAAACTTTTACGCAACAGCAAATCGCCTCTTTCCTTGGCATTTCCCGTTCTTACGTATCCCGCATTGAAAAAAAAGCACTGCAAAAGCTGCACGCTGCCTTGCAGGAGCCACAGGGTTGATCCCCTGTGCTACATACGCACATCAAAAAAACAGCTTTGCATCTAATCAGACACAAAGCCGTTTCTTATCTCACTTTTATGGATCTATTCCATTCTGTTTTTATTTTCCGCTGTCCCCATAGTTGGAAAGCACTCTTGCACTGGGGTCGTTCACATCGCAGCCTTTCCATTCCTTATTCGGCATCCAAAAACCGGGGATCATACGCGCTTGCCCTTTGAAATACTTCTCAAACATTTCTCTGTACCACAGGCTTTCTTTTGTAAATGGACGCGCGAAATCATATTTTTTCCGTTTTTCCTCATATTCCTTGTCACTGTAATGTGTCTGCGCGTAAGCCTTCAATCCATCTGCCATACTATGTCCGACCGCATCACTGAAAGCAGCTTTTTCGCGCCATAAAATGTTTTCCGGCAGCCAATCTCCTTCCGCAAATGCCATACGCAGCAGATATTTTCCTTTCCCGTAGGAGTTACGTTTTTTCCCGGGATCGATCGACATGATATATCTGACAAATTCCAAATCGCCAAACGGTACTCTCGCTTCCAGACTGTTATCCGCTAAGCATCTGTCTGCGCGAAGCACATCATAGCAGTACAATTCACGCATACGTTTCTGTGCTTCGGATTGGAATGCCGCATCTGTCGGTGCGAAATCGGTATATTTATATCCAAACAGTTCATCGGAAATCTCGCCTGTCAATAAGACTTTGATATCTGTCGTTTCATGGATCGCCTTAGAGATCAGATACATTCCCAAACTGGCACGAATCGTCGTAATATCATAGGTACCCAAAACAGAAATCAGTTTTTCCACTGTATCAAACACATCTTTCTGCGTCATAATAATTTCTGTATGCTCGGAACCGATAAAATCAGCTACCTGTCTGGCATATTTCAAATCGATCGCATCGGTGTCCATACCAATAGCAAACGTGCGGATCGGTTTTTTGGAAATTCTTGCGGCAATGCTGCAAACAAGTGCGGAATCCAATCCGCCGGAAAGCAAAAATCCCATCGGTGCATCGGAATCCAATCGCTTTTCTACGGCACGAATCAATTTTTCACGGATATTTTTTGTGATCTCCGGCAGAGTTTCATAACGGTAAAACAAAACATCTCCCACATCATGGTAGCAGTGAAATTCGCCTTTGTAATAATAATGTCCGGGAGGAAACGGCATGATTTCTTTCACCAGCCCCACCAAGTTTCTTGCCTCACTTGCAAATGCCAGATGTCCGCTTTCGCTGTAACCGTAAAACATCGGGCGAATACCGATCGGATCTCTTGCCGCAATCCATTCCTTTTCTTTTGCGTCATATAGAATACATGCAAATTCCGCGTCCAAAAAACGGAACATTTCCAGACCATATTCTTGATACATCGGCAGTAAAACTTCGCAGTCACTTTCTCCTAAAAATGTATAGCCTTTTTCCTGCAGCTGCTCTTTTCTTTGACGATAGTTATAGATCTCACCGTTGCAGACAACATAGCTTCCGTCTTTTTCAAACGGCTGCATGCCTTTTGCATTCAAACCCATGATGGAAAGTCTTGCAAAACCCATCCAACCGGATTCTACCTGCTGTGTTTGCATCGCATCCGGACCACGGTTCGGTGTTTTTTGCAGATATTGTTCCATTTCCTCTTTTGTCATATCCTGTCCTAAATAAGCCATTACTGTACACATATTGCGACACTCCTTTTTCTCGTCGATTGGAACAAAAAAAGCAGCTTTTTCGTCCCTGCGATTTTTTCTTAGGACGAATAGCTGCTATCCGTGGTGCCACCTAAATTGCTGTATTATCTACAGCCACTCTTTCACGTTCTTCCAAACGTTAGCCCGATAACGCAGGCACTGCGGCTCCCCTACTCTGTCACCATTTCAGTTCGCAACTAAGAAGTGTTCTTTCAGATACGCTTGCTGCAGGCTTTCCAGCGCCGCCTGCTCTCTGTAAGCAGTCTGTACCGTACTTTTCTTCCTCAATGTTGTTAAAAGGAGTATAGCTCAAATCTATAGATAATGTCAACGTAATTTATAAATAAAATTTATAGAATAATCTCAAATCTTTTGTATATTTTTCTGAAAATTCCAAATTATGTAAAAACAACGCCTTTGTTTTGCCGCTTCTTAAGCATATTTTCCTTTCGCGATGGTGCGAAGGTTTTCTTTCAGTGTTGTAATTTCTTCTGGGGAAAAATTTTTCAATACTTCCTCATTGACTTCATCAATTATTTTGGAAATCGGTTCTTGCAGCGCCTTTCCTTTTTCTGTCGCCATGACACGGACTTCTCTGCGGTCTTCTCTGTCCATTGTCCGATCGATCAGACCTTTTTTCTGCATCCGATCCAAAACACCGGAAATCGTGGAAGTTTCCAGACAGAGGATCTCGGAGATCTGCTTTGGCGTTGCATATCCTTTTTGCCATAAACAGCTGAGAACGCCGTACTGAGAAGGTGTCACATCATATTGACTGAGCTTGGCATTTAAATATTGAAATACCGTATGCTGTGCGGTCGTCAGTAAATAATTGATACATTGTGTCAGCTCCATAAGTGAAATTCTCCTTTCTGCTTCCTGCTGATACGATGAAAAGTGCCAAGTTATATTTCCGTCGCTGCTTTCCGCAGCATATCCCACTTCTTTACAGGCTGCGGAAAATACATCTGTATTTTTTGCTGCGGGTGTGGTGCGGATTCCATCATTTCCCCATCTTCATTATACATAGAAGACACCGTAAATGCAAAAGCATCTGCTTTTGCCGGCATAACTTCAATG
>CALWRB010000014.1 GCA_944383855.1 uncultured Lachnospiraceae bacterium | reverse complement strand
AGCCACTCCACAATGGGTTCCGCAAAGCATGCTGATGTAACAAAAGTTGTAGATGCTGTAAAAATTGCGAAAGAAAAATATCCCGATGTGAAACTGGACGGCGAGATCCAGCTGGACGCTGCGATCGTAAAAGAAGTCGGCGAACTGAAAGCACCCAACAGCACAGTTGCCGGTAAAGCAAACGTACTGGTATTCCCTGATATCGACGCAGGTAACATCGGTTACAAACTGGTACAGAGATTTGGCGGCGCAGAAGCATTTGGGCCTGTTCTGCAGGGTCTGGCAAAACCCGTAAATGACCTGTCCAGAGGCTGCTCCGCAAAAGATATCGTAGCTTGCGTAGCTTTGACCAGTGTGCAGAGCCAAGTAATGGCTAAGAAATAAGTTTAAGGAATCGCGACGAAAGAATTTTGAATGGTGAAAAGGAGAGAAAATCATGAACGTTTTAGTATTAAACTGCGGCAGTTCTTCCCTGAAGTATCAGCTGATCAACATGAATGACGAGTCTGTTATGGCAAAAGGTCTTTGCGAGAGAATCGGTATCGAAGGTTCCAGACTGAAACATCAGCCTCAAGGCAAAGAAGATGTGATTTTTGAAGAATACATGGAAGACCACAGCGCAGCGATCAAAATGGTATTGGACGCACTGGTAAGCCCTGAATGCGGCGTGATCAAGAGCATGAAAGAGATCAATGCGATCGGTCATCGTGTGGTACATGGCGGCGAATACTTCTCCGGTTCTGTCATCATTACACAGGAAGTAAAAGACGCACTGGTAAAATGCTCCGAACTGGCTCCTTTGCACAACCCTGCAAACATCATCGGTATCGAAGCTTGCGAAAAAACAATGCCCGGTATTCCTCAGGTAGGTGTGTTTGACACAGCTTTCCATCAGACCATGCCTGAAAGAGCATACCTGTATGCAATTCCTTATGAATATTATGAAAAATACGGCATCAGAAGATACGGTTTCCACGGCACAAGCCACAGATTCGTATCCGAAGAAGCTGCTAAGATGATGGACAGACCTCTGGATCAGTCCAAGATCATCACTTGCCATCTGGGCAACGGTGGTTCCATCTGTGCTGTCAGATATGGTAAATCCATTGATACTACCATGGGCTTCACACCTTTGGAAGGTCTGGTAATGGGTACAAGATCCGGTGACGTAGATGCTTCCGTAGTTACATTCTTGATGGAAAAAGAAAACCTGACTCCGAAGCAGATGGACGAGATCCTGAACAAAAAATCCGGCGTTCTGGGTATCTCCGGCGTTTCCAGTGACTTCCGTGATATCGAAAGCGCAAGCGAACACGGCAACCCCAGAGCTGAGGCTGCATTGGATATCTTTGCTTACAAAGTTGCAAAGAATATCGGTTCTTACGCAGCAGCAATGAACGGTGTAGACGCAATCGTATTTACAGCAGGTCTGGGTGAAAACAGTGGTACCACAAGACGTGTCATCTGCGACTACTTGGGTTACTTGGGCGTACACATTGACTCTTACAACAACTCTCTGAGAGGAAAAGCAATGGAAATTTCCGCACCCGACTCCAGAATCAGAGTATTTGTAATCCCTACCAACGAAGAATTGGTAATTGCAAGAGATACAAAGGAACTTCTTGACAAATAAGATACCTTTCTGTATAATAGCAAAGGTACGACTTTAGGAGTGATGAAAATGCTGATTTCGGTAGCGGAATTGTTTGGAAAAAACGGAGAATCTCTGACTTTTTCATTGACCGAGATGCCGGAAAAAGCAGATGTTTACTCTGACGTTGTGGAATTTTTAGAGCCTGTGAAACTTGAGGGAAAAGTGACGAACGAAGCAGAAGAAATGCATCTTCTGGCAGAAGGGCATACGGTGGTATCTATGGTATGCAGCCGTTGTCTGACACCTGTAAGAAGGGAGCTTACTTTTCCTGTGGAGGAAGTATTTGTGAAAGCAGGCATTGTGAAGGAAGAGACAGAAACTTTTTCGGGAGATCAAATTGATCTTGCGGACTTTGTAAAAAGGGGTATCCTGGGAGCCCTACCCATGAAAGTGCTTTGCAAGGAAGACTGTAAGGGGCTTTGCCCTGTCTGCGGCAAGGACCTTAACGATGGGGACTGCGGATGCGATACTACCTATATAGATCCGAGATTTGAAAGTTTGAGGGCTCTTTTCCATGTGGATGAGGAGGTGTAGAAATGGCTGTACCTAAGGGACGAGTGTCTAAGTCTAAAAGAGACAAAAGAAAAGCACAGAGCTGGAAGATTGCAACACCCAATCTGGTGAAATGCAGCAAATGCGGTGAACTGATGGTGCCTCATCAGGTTTGCAAAGCATGCGGTTCTTACAACAAGAAAACTGTAATTAAAGTAGACTGATATTTTCAGTGTGCTTACGAAAAAGCGGCAGGAATGCCGCTTTTTTTCGTGTCTGCATATCAGATACCAGAGGCAGGCTTAAAATCAAAAAACAGTAAAATAGGAAGGACGAGAGCAGCGTTTATTTTCCATCTTTTTAACGTTTTTTTCTGAAATCTTTGGCTGTAAACGCTTTGTGCGATCAGCATGAAAAAAAGAAGCAGACGATTTGGCTGTACTGCCCCAAAAAGTCTGCTTCTTATTATTCAAATATGGAAATATGCGGTAATACCGCGTATTTTTATCTGGTTTTCAGAGAAAACGTCTAATAAAGAAAGGTATCTGTTTTATAATACCGGTGCCATCAATACTTTGCCTGTGCCGCGGTATACATTGACCAAACCTTCGCCGGAAGCTGCGGAGCCGATCAAACTTTTAGCGGAACGCTCCACTGTAAATTCCAGACTGCCGCTCCAAGCGATCGCCATATTGCCATCAATCTTCAGTACATCGTCTTGCAGTACGAATTCGATCAGTTCTTCTCTTGGACAAGGGGACTCCAGGCAGACAACACCTTGCCCGGTGAGCCCTAAATTGAAAAGCCCTTCATTGCCGGCAACGGCGGAAGAAAGATTGGAGCGCATTACAGCCTTATGCTTCAGGTTGGAATCGCAGGCTAAAAATAACCCGTCTTCCAATACCATGGAACCGTTCCAATTCCCCATATCTTCCAAAAGAATATATTTATAAGTAGGTTCTAACATCAACAGACCGTTTCCGGTATATTCCGGTTTGATAGCGGATTCACCTGTAACTTTTCCGCGCATTGCTTTGCCGAAAAGATCACCGACGCCTTTGATGCCCGTGGTTGCGCTGACATTGCCAAGCATCCACTGCATGGCGCCTGCCTGAACGGTGATTTGCGCCTTACTCAGATCGCAGAGTACCTGTCTGCGGCGAACGTTCATTTTCTGCGCAAAATACGCGGCTGCCGCTGTTTCGGCGGAAACACTTAAATCTCTCTGATATTCTATTACGGTAAATGGTCCTAAATTTTCCAAAACCCGGACATCATCATTTTCGGTTAAATTATGTACCTGATACATTATGCATTCCTCCTAAGCATTCATAACTGCTTTGTGATATTTACCACATTCAGCGTAACAGAATTTGACTTGTCTTGCAAGCAGAAAACAACTTGCATTTCTTAAGATTTATGAACAATAGCGATTCGGATTTTTTCAAGTCAGAGAATGCGGTAAGGAGGGATTGTTTTTTTTATAAAAATTGATTATACTGAACTATAAGTGTGAATGCAGAAAGGAACGGGTGACTGTTATGGATAAACAAAAAATTGTAGCGGTAGATGCTATGGGCGGTGACCATGCACCGCAGGAGATCGTACTGGGCGCGGTGGAAGCGGTCAAGGAGTTGGATGTCAAAGTGCTTTTGGTCGGCAGGGAAGAAATATTGACATCTTTGTTAGAAAAAGAAAGCTATCCGAAAGAAAAAATCTCCATTGTACCGGCTTCGGAAGTGATCGAAACGGGAGAGGTGCCGACCAGTGCGATCCGCCGTAAAAAAGATTCTTCCTTGGTGGTAGGTTTGAATTTATTAAAAAAAGGTGAGGCAGATGCTTTCGTTTCTGCCGGAAGTACGGGCGCGCTTTTAGTGGGTGCGTTGACCATCGTGGGACGTTTGCCGGGTGTGGAGCGCCCTGTTTTGGGAACTTGCCTGCCTACTTTAAACGGATTTACATTTTTGGTAGACAGCGGTGCGAATGTGGACTGCAAAGCGAAGTACCTGGAGCAGTTTGCGAAAATGGGCTCTGTTTATGTGCAGAATTTGTTTGGCATCGAAAACCCGAAGGTAGCGTTAGTCAATATCGGTGCGGAAAAAGAGAAGGGCAATGCCTTGACCAAAGAGGCATATGACCTGTTGGAAGCAAGCGGTCTGCACTTTACAGGAAATATCGAACCGCGTAACATTCCTTACGGTGAGGCGGACGTGGTGGTCTGCGATGGATTTGTGGGCAATACCGTGCTGAAGTTAAGCGAAGGATTGGTCATGTCCCTGATGAAAATTATCAAATCCGAGATCACGCAGGGCAGCTATAAGATCGCGGCGGCGATGCTGAAAAAACCGTTCGGCAATATCAAAAAGCGCTTTGATTCAGATGAAGTGGGCGGCGCGCCGTTTCTTGGCTTAAAACAGCTGGTGGTAAAGGCGCACGGAAGCTCTAAGGCAAAGGCGATCAAAAATGCGATTCGCCAATGCTGTATTTTTATAGAAACCGATGTAACAGGGCAGCTACGGGAAAAAATGGCGGAGCAGAACGAGCAGGAAGAAGCATAAGAGAAAAGATGTAAAAAAGGATGACTTTTCCGATGGAAAGGTACGTCCTTTTTTTTCGGAAATACCGGCACTCCTCTTTTTGGCAGGCGAGAAAGAAAAGTTGCGGCTGTGTCCTTTTTCCGCTATAATGATATTTGGATTAGATTGCCCTGAAATCAGCAATGCGGGCAATGGTTAGAGGAGGAGCAACATGGAACCGATTATTTTGGCACTGGAAATTGTGACGATCATATTGCTTTTGGCGCTTTTTTTACGCGGCAATGCCAAACAAGGCAGCCAGCAGATGATAGAGCTATACCGCAGTGAGGCGGATCGTATCCGCGCGCACCAGACAGAGCTTTCTACCCAACAGTTGAAAGAACAACAGCAATTACAGGTCACTTTGCTGCAGCAAAACGGGGAAAACAGACAGCAGCTGACAGAATTGATGCAGCAAGCGGTGGAAAATATCCGTAGGACCAATGAAGAAAAATTATCCGAGATCAAGCAGGCGATCACAGACAGCAGACTGGAACAGCAGAGATCTCTTGCGGAATTTTCCAAAACACAGCAGACGGAGTTTCAGCAAGTCGAGAAAAAGCTGATCCAAGACAGCACGGAAAACCGCGAAGTGATGCAGCGCACCATTCGCACTTCTTTGGAGGAAATTCGCACTTCCAACGAGGAAAAACTGAAAGAATTGCGGGAGTCTAATGAAACGAAACTGTCGGAAATTCAGAAAAATGTAAATGAAAAACTGGATCGTTCCCTTAACGAGCGTTTGGACGAAAGCTTTAAGCAGATCGGTGAGCGTCTGGAGAGTCTATATAAAAGTCTGGGGCAGCTGCAGCAGTTGGAAAGCGGTGTTTCCAGTCTGAACCGTACGCTGACGAATGTAAAGACAAGGGGTATTTTCGGTGAGGTGCAGTTGGGGAATATCCTTGCCAATGTACTGGAAAGAAGCCAGTATGAGGAAAATGTCGCGACGAAGAAAAATTCGCAGGACAGAGTAGAATTTGCGGTGAAAATACCCGATAAAGAAAATAAGGGAGGCTTCATTTATCTGCCGATCGACTCCAAATTCCCTGCAGATATTTATGAACGTATTGTGCAGGCAGCAGATGCCGCAGATGCTGCGGCTTTGAAGCAGGCAAGTGCAGAATTGAAGCAGCGCATCAAAACGGAAGCTATGACGATACGGGACAAGTATATCGCGCCGCCCGCTACGACGGACTTTGCGATTTTGTTTTTGCCGACGGAAGGGTTATATTCCGAAGTGCTGCGTATCCCGGGATTGGTGGAAGAATGTCAGAAACAATATAAAATCATTATTTCCGGACCCACTACAGTGACGGCTTTGTTAAACAGTTTGGCGGTTGGCTTCCGTTATTTGACGGTCAATAAAAATGCACAGGAGATTTTGAAAACACTTAGTGCAGTCAAGGCACAGTATGAAAAATTCGGCACGCTGATCGAAAAAACACAGAAAAAGCTGGACGAGGCACAAAAGGCAGCGGACGAAATGAAAACGCGTTCCGATATGATCCAGCGGAAACTTTCCAAAGTGGAAACGATGGAAGAAGGCAAGGCGGAAGCGATTTTGCAGGGAAGTACGGAAGAAGAAGTCTGAAGAAGGAGCATCGGGTGCTTACTTTCCGGCACTTGATCGCTTGATGAAAGTAAAAAAAGAAATAGGAGGAAAGATATGGCTTTGAAGGGAAATCATTCATATGATAACGAAAGCATCACCTCGCTCAAAGGCGCGGATCGTGTCAGACTGCGCCCTTCTGTTATTTTCGGCTCGGACGGGCTGGAAGGCTGCGAGCATGCGGTTTTTGAGATATTATCGAACTCGATCGATGAGGCAAGAGAAGGCTTTGGCACAAAAATCGAAGTGACCAGATGCAAAGACCGTTCGGTCATTGTCAGAGATTACGGCAGAGGGATCCCTGTGGACTATAACCCGAAAGAGGAGCGTTATAACTGGGAATTGGTATTTTGTGAGCTGTACGCCGGCGGAAAATACAAAAATAACAGCGGCGAGAACTATGAGTTTAGTTTGGGGCTGAATGGGCTTGGCACCTGTGCCACGCAGTATGCTTCAGAGTATATGGACGCGGTCATCTACCGTGACGGTATGCGCTATCAGCTGCATTTTGAAAAGGGCGAAAATATCGGCGGACTGGAAAAAGAAGAAACTAAAAAACGTACGACCGGTACATGGATCAAATGGCGTCCCGACAGAGATGTATTTACGGATATTGATGTGCCGCTTTCTTATTTTCAGGACGTGCTGAAAAAACAGGCTGTTGTGAATGCAGGACTGACGTTTTTGCTATACGATGAGGAAAGTGATACGACATTTACCTATGTGTACGAAAACGGCATTCGGGACTATTTAGAGGAAATCAGCGGAGAAAATGCGCTGACAGGCATTCATTATATCAAAACCGAAACGATGGGGCGCGACAGGGAGGACAAACCGGAGTATAAACTGCGGTTTGAAGCTGCCTTTTGCTTCCATAATCATGTCAATGTATTGGAGTATTATCATAACTCCAGTTTCTTGGAATATGGCGGCGCACCGGATAAGGCAGTCAGAGGCGCCTTTGTCTATGCCATTGATCAGTATTTGAAAACCAATAATCTCTATAAAAAAGACGAGAAAAAAATTACGTTTGCCGATGTGGAAGACAGCTTGGTATTGGTCATCAATTCTTTTTCCACAGTGACCAGTTATGAAAACCAGACGAAAAAATCCATTACCAATAAGTTCATTCAGGAGGCAATGACGGACTTTTTCCGCAAACAGCTGGAGATCTATTTCATCGAAAATAAGTTGGAAGCGGATAAGATCGCAGCGCAGGTGTTGGCAAACAAACGCAGCAGAGAAACCGCGGAAAAAACGCGCGTTTCCATTCGTAAAAAACTGACAGGAAATCTGGATTTGAACAACCGTGTGGAAAAATTTGTCAACTGCCGTTCCAAAGATGTATCCAGACGGGAAATATACATCGTAGAGGGTGACTCCGCGATGGGTGCCTGCAAACTGGGCAGAGATGCGGAATTTCAGGCGATCATTCCGATTCGGGGAAAGATTTTAAACTGCCTGAAGGCGGATTATAACAAGATTTTCAATAACGACATCATTACAGACCTGCTGAAGGTGCTGGGCTGCGGTGTGGAGATCAAAACGAAGCATCAGACCGGTCTGAATTCTTTTGACCTCTCCCAGTTGCGCTGGAGTAAGGTCATCATCTGCACCGATGCCGATGTGGACGGCTTCCAGATCCGCACATTGGTGCTGACGATGTTATACCGTCTGGTGCCGACGTTGATCGAGGAGAAAAAAGTATTTATCGCGGAATCTCCGTTATATGAAATCATCAACGGGAAAGATACCTATTTTGCGTATTCCGAAGGCGAAAAAGCGGAAATTCTTTCCAAACTGAAAGGCAAGGTAAAAATCAACCGCTCCAAAGGTCTGGGTGAAAACCAGCCGGATATGATGTGGGAAACGACTATGAATCCCGCCACTCGCCGTTTGGTGCTGGTCACACCGGACGATGCGGAACGCACACAGGAGATGTTTGAGCTGTTGTTAGGTGAAAACTTGGCGGGCAGAAAGGAATATATCGCCGAAGAAGGCTATCAATATTTGGATATCAGCGATATCAGCTAAAGAGAGGAAGAAAAGCACATGGCAAAAAAGAAAAAGACAACCGCACAGGTGGAGGAAAATTTCATTCAGGAGCAGCGTATCACAGATACTTTGCGGCTGAATTATATGCCGTATGCCATGAGCGTGATCGTATCCCGTGCTATTCCGGAGATCGACGGCTTTAAACCTTCTCACAGAAAACTGCTGTATACGATGTATCAAATGGGTCTTTTAAAAGGCGACAGAACGAAAAGCTCCAATGTGGTGGGGCAGACGATGAAGCTCAATCCGCATGGCGATGCTGCGATTTACGAAACACTGGTGCGTCTGACGGAAGGAAACGGCGCGTTGCTTTTGCCGTTTGTGGATTCTAAGGGAAACTTTGGCAAGCAGTATTCCAGAGATATGGCATACGCCGCCCCCAGATATACGGAAGTCAAGCTGGCGGCTGTATGCAGCGAAATCTTTCGGGATATTGAAAAGGACACAGTGACATTTGTGGATAATTATGACGGGAAGATGAAGGAGCCGCTTTTGCTGCCCACGACATTTCCAAATATTCTGGTCAATCCCAATTTGGGTATTGCGGTAGGTATGGCAAGCTCCATTCCAAGCTTTAACCTGAAAGAAGTCTGCGAAGCGGCGATCGCGTGCATCAAAGACCCCAAGGCGCAGGTGGGAGATTATCTGAAAGGTCCTGATTTTCCCACGGGCGGGCAGGCGATTTATGACGCGGCGGAGTATGAGAAGATTTACCGCACAGGCAGGGGCAGTTTCCGTCTGCGCGCAAAATACCGCTTTGATGAGAAAAACAGCTGTATTGAAATTTATGAAATTCCGTATACCACCAATATCGAAAGCATCATAGATAAGGTGATCGCTTTGGTCAAAAGCGGAAAGATCAAAGAAATCACGGATATTCGGGACGAAACTGACCTGAACGGACTGAAAATCACGATTGATGTGAAAAAAAGCACGAATGTAGAGCTTTTGATGAATAAGCTCTATACCATGACACCACTGTCGGAAAGTTTCAGCTGTAATTTGAATGTGCTGATCGACGGCAAGCCAATGACGCTTGGTGTGGGTGAGATCTTGCACTATTGGACGTTGTTTAGAATGGATTCCATACGTCGGCAGTTGGCGTATGATATGAAGAAAAAAGAGGACAAGCACCATTTGTTGATGGGGCTTTCCAAGATTTTGATGGATATTGATAAAGCGATTGCGATTATTCGCAATACGGAACTGGAAAGCATGGTTGTTCCGAATCTGATGACAGGATTTCAAATCGACGAAGTGCAGGCAGAGTATATTGCGGAAATCAAATTGCGCAATATCAATAAAGAATATATTCTCAAACGCATTGAGGAGCTGGATACTCTCAAAAAAGAAATCGAGGAGCTTTATGATACCCTGCACAGCGATGTGAAAATCCGTAATATCATTTGCAAGCAGCTCAAGCAGGTGGCAAAAGACTACGGCGCGGAAAGAAAAACGGAGATCATACAGCAAGAGGAAATCAAAACGCTGACGAAAGAAGAAATGATCGAGGATTATGGTATCCGTATTTTCCTGACAAAGGAGAATTATTTCAAGAAAATCTCTCTGGTTTCCATGCGCTCTGCGGGCGAGCAGAAGATGAAAGAAGATGATGAGATGCTCTGCGAGATGGAAACGACCAACCGCGCGGATATTTTGTTTTTTTCCGACCGCTGCAATGTCTATAAACTGAAGGCACACGAAGCGGCGGATACGAAAGCCAGCGCAATGGGCGATTATCTGCCGAATTTGCTTGGCATGGAGGCAGAGGAAAAAATAATCTATATGACTGCTACAACAGACTATAACGGCAATATGCTTTTTGTATTTGAAAACGGGAAAGCGGCAAAAGTGCAGCTGCAAAGCTATGCCACCAAAGCCAACCGCAGGAAATTATTAAACGCGTATTCCGCAAAATCCAAGTTAGTGTATCTGGAAAAACTGGAAGCGGAAAAGGATATTGTGCTGTTGCGTAACTATGATAAGGCGACTTTGCTGAATACGGCATTGATTCCGTTAAATGCTTCCAAAAACGCTTCCGGTGTGCAGGTTTATATTTTGAAGAAAAAAAGTGTACTGACCAAGGTATATCCTGTCGATCAGTTTGAAACGGAAGATGTGGAATATTACCGTACCCAAAAAATACCGACCACAGGGCATTTCATACAGGAAAAGGATAAAAATGCGAATGCGCTGCCGGCGCAGTTGCAGCTGATGGAATAAAAAAATAGTAAAAACATCTGAAAATCGGAAGAAAAAGAAGGAAGAAGATCGTTTCTGTAAAAGAGGACGGTCGCAGCACAAAGGGGAGTGTTTGTATGCAGCAGCCTCGGTTATATCGTAAGCGGTTTATGCCGCAGGAAACAATTTTTTTGAAGGACGATGTTTTATTCTATCAGGACGCGGAAAAAATGGTGACCCGCTGGAATGTGTTTCGTCCGAAACCAAACTTTTCCCACGGAGTTTCCTGTTATTTTTTAAAGAAAGGCTGGAAAGTTAGTAAATTCTTAAAAGACAATGGGGAATTATTCTGTTATTATTGTGATATCATAGATACTGCCGTGGAGGAAGACGGGAATGTGTATATTTTTACCGACCTTTTGGCAGATGTGATTTTGTTTGCGGACGGCACTCTGAAAGTGGCGGATCTGGGAGAGATCGCAGATGCACTGGAAAGCGGCGTCATTTCGCAGGAGCAGGTGTGCATGGCACTGCGTCGCCTGGATTCCCTTTTGCAGCTGATTGAAGCGGGAGGATTTTCGACGCTGACCAAAGAGCTGGAGAGGGGAGAAGTATGAATAAAAATATGCACAGCGGGCATAGGGAACGTATGCGCAAACGCTTTTTTGAAGAAGGCGGGGAAAGCTTTGCCGACCATGAATTGGTGGAGATGCTGCTGTATGGTGCACTGCCTATGCGTGATACCAATGCGCTGGCACATCGTTTGATCGATGAGTTCGGCTCCCTGCAGGCTTTATTGGAAGCCGATGCGGCGGATATCATGCAGCGCTGCAATGTCAGCGGTAATGTTGTACTACTGCTTTCGCTGCAAAAAGAACTGCGCCGCAGACTGGTTTTGGCAGAATGGGGCGAACGACCGGTGATAGATTCTGTGCAGAAGGCAGGCGCGTATGCAATGAACCTTTTGGCACATATGAATTATGAACGCGCGTATTTAATTTGTCTGGACGCAGGCAACCGTTTGCGTAAAACAGTGATGATCTCGGAAGGAACGGTTTCCGAGGCGGCGCTCTATCCCAGAAAAATTGTGGAAGAAGCCTTGAAGCATCAGGCAACGTCTGTGATTTTAGCGCATAATCACCCTAATGGTGTTTGCAGACCTTCCTTCAGTGATGTGGAAAATACAGATCAAATCAGACGTGTTCTGAAGATGATCGGAATTCGTCTTTCTGACCATATTATTGTATCGGGAGATCAATATTTCAGCTTTGCAGCCAAGAAATTGCTTTACAGCAAAGAAGAAGAACAGAAATCGGAATGAAAACAGGAAAGGAGTGTGTCGGTTGATGCAAAAAAGATTATATCGTTCGGAAAATAATGTAATGGTATCGGGGGTATGCGCTGGGATCGCGGAGTATCTGAATGTGGACCCTACAATCGTACGTCTTTTGTGGGTTCTGGCAACGATCTGGACCTTCAGCTTGGGGCTGATTGCCTATATCGTATGTATTTTTGTGATCCCGGTAGATGATGGAACCATTGACGGACAGTATCAGGAAAAGAAATAAGACGGCATAGCGCTTCGGAATAGGAATTGTAAAAAACGAAGGAGAATGGATAGAATGCGCTTAAAACGAAATCTTGTATTTTGTTTATGTATGATGTGCATGCTTTCTTCTTGCGGAAAAGACGATGCTGCGGGAAAAAATGTGCAGACAAAAGAAGCCGTATCGCTTGTTGTAAAGAATCTGACGAAACAGCAGGTGGAGGAAGAATTTTTCCCCGCGGATACGGATTTGTCCGATCTCTGGAGCGTTTCTCTTTCGGTCGATGTCTGCACCGAAGCCGAACTGATCGACCGTGATGTGACTTTGCCGGATCTTTCCGTTGTGTTTTCTGGAATGGGCGCGGAAAGCTATCCGATCAGTTCCGAAAAAGAAAACGACGTTTCAGAGCCGGAAGCGTATTTTTACGAGGAATATTGGATTTCCTGCCCGCATCTGACAAAAGAGGCATTCACAGATGCTTTAGGCGAGCAGGCGGTGTGGTTTGTATATACTGCTGAGTTTGGAATTTGGCAGGAAGCCTGCCTGCTGACAGATGCGCTTGTGTTTGAAGCGACGCAGGAAGCCGCTTCTTTGGAATCAGAATAGTCGACAGACTGTATTTTGCCGATTGCGATATTGGCGAAATGCAGTCTTTTTTTCTTGAAAAAAGCGAGATGGCATAGTATACTTTTTTACAGTAACGATATCCGTCTTAAAAAAGCGGTAGGAAAAGGAGTGCGAAAAGATGGAAACACAGGAGAAAAGAAAAAGAATTTACAGCGCGATGCAGCCTTCCGGCTTGATCACATTAGGCAACTACTTGGGCGCTTTAAATAACTGGGTGAAATTGCAGGACGATTATGACTGTTTGTTTTGCGTAGCAAATATGCATGCGATCACGGTCAGACAGGACCCCGCAAAGCTGCGCAAACAGTCCAGAGATCTGCTGATGCAGTTTCTGGCGGTCGGTTTGGATCCGCAGAAAAATATCATTTATTATCAGTCCCATGTACCGCAGCACGCGGAATTGTCTTGGATCTTGAATTGCTATACTTATATGGGGGAACTCAACCGTATGACGCAGTTTAAGGATAAGGCAGCAAAGCACGCGGATAACATCAATGCGGGATTGTATACTTATCCTGTACTGATGGCGGCAGATATTTTGCTGTATCAGGCAGATTTGGTACCTGTAGGGGAGGATCAAAGACAGCATCTTGAGATCACCAGAGATATTGCGGAGCGATTCAATAACCTTTACGGGGAAACTTTTGTAGTGCCGGACGCTTATATCGGAAAAGTCGGCGCAAGGATCATGGCATTGCAGGAGCCGGACAGAAAAATGTCCAAATCCGATGAAAACAAAAACAATACGATCACAATTTTGGACGAGCCTGCGCAGATTATGAATAAAATCAAACGTGCGATGACAGACTCAGAGAACGAAGTGCGTTTTGCCCCGGAAAAACCCGGTATTTCCAACTTGCTGAGCATTTACAGTGCTGTTACGGGTAAAACCATAGCGGAAGCAGAAAAAGAATTTGCCGGTGTGGGTTACGGCACATTCAAAACTGCTGTAGGCGAAGCAGTTGTGGCACGTCTGGAACCGATTCGCACAAAGGTAAGTGATTTGGAAAAGAATAAGGATTATCTGGATGCTATTATCAAAGAAGGTGCACAGAAAGCAGAACGGATTGCTTCTCGTACGCTGGAAAAAGCGCAGAAAAAGGTCGGTTTCCCGCCGAAGATCCGTTAAAGGCACTCAAAGAATAATAATAAAATATTTAAAGAGGCGTTTTCCCGTGTTTTGCGGGCAAGACGCCTTTTTTGTTAAATTTGGAAGAAGAATACAAAATGAAATGGCTGCCCCAAAGAAACAACGAAGGGATTTTGTATAAAGAGATGTAAAAAAAATATAAAATATTAGATAAATTGATGAAAAATATATTTCTTTTTCTGGTTTTATGTGGTAATATCATGCTGTAGTCTTCATATTTTCGATGCAGAAAAAAGGAGGAGTTGAAATGAAACACGCAAGAAAGGCATTGTCTTGGGTGATGGTACTGACGATGGCACTGGGTATGTCTATTCCCGCTTTGGCGGAAGATATGTCCGGTAAATTGGTCGTACTGCACACCAACGATATGCATGGGTATTATGAAACAACAGACACATCGATTGGTATTGCAGGCATTGCATCATTAAAAGATTATTACGAAGCGCAGGGCGCAGAGGTACTGCTGATCGATGCGGGTGATTTTTCACAGGGGACCACTTTGGTCAACCATACCAAAGGTCTTTCCGCAGCGGAATATCTGGCAACAGCGGGATATGACGCAGTTGCGCTGGGTAACCATGAGTTTGACTTCGGTTTTGACGCACTGAAGGATATCAATGCGCTTTTAGAAGCGGCAGGTATTCCGATCGTGGCATCTAATGTACTGAAAAAAGGGACAAGCAGCCCTTATTTTGGAAACAACACCGTAACATTTGAACTGGACGGCATGAAAGTTGGTCTGTTTGGTCTGGATACAGCAGAAGCACAGACTAAAGCCGCTCCCAGCAGCGTAAAAGACGTGACGTTCTTAGACGGAGAGGAAATGTTTGCGTTGGCACAGAAAAATGCGGACGCACTGAAAGAGGACGGTTGTGATTATGTAATCGCCGTAACACATCTGGGTGTGGATGACGAAAGTATCGGCAGACGTTCCTATGATCTGGCAAATGCTGTTACCGGTATTGACCTGATCGTAGACGGTCACAGTCATACAGTGATGAAAGGCGGAGAAACCGTCGGCGATGCGCTGATCGTCAGCACAGGCTCCTATCTGGAGAATGTAGGCGTAGTCACCATTGATAAAGCAACCGGCGAAACAAGCGCAACACTGCTGAGCGCAGCAGAGTGCAAGGCACTTCTGGGTACATACGATCAAGAACTGACCGATATGGTCGCAGCCGATAAAGAAGTCGTAGATGCTTACTATGCCGGCATCTTCGCAAAAACAGAAGTAGATCTGAACGGTGAAAAAGACCCCGGCGTTCGTAATATGGAAACCAATCTGGGTGACTTTACCGCAGACGCGTATCTGTACGCAGGCAAGCAGTATGCAGCAGAAAACGGACTGGATCTTTCCGTTGATGTTGCGCTTTCCAACGGCGGCGGTATCCGTGCAAGCATTCCCGCGGGAGATATTTCCATGAATACACTTTACACCGTATTCCCTTACGGCAATACGGTTGCGCTGGTCACGATCACAGGCGAACAGCTCTTAGAAGTGATGGAAGCTTCCACATTCTGCACACCTGCTGCATTGGGCGGCTTCCCGCAGGTAGCAGGCATGGAGTTTACAGTCGATATCAGCGTACCTTATGAAAACGGCGCGCAGTATCCCGACTCCACATATTATGCACCCGCAGCTCCCGGCAGCCGTGTGACGATCGAATCCGTAGGCGGA
This sequence comes from uncultured Lachnospiraceae bacterium, assembly GCA_944383855.1. Taxonomy (GTDB): domain Bacteria; phylum Bacillota; class Clostridia; order Lachnospirales; family Anaerotignaceae; genus CALWRB01. The sequence continues at coordinate 40,737 of CALWRB010000014.1, read as the reverse complement.
AAGGCGTTTGATCCCGAAGCAACTTATACGGTAGTTGTCAACAGCTTCCAGGCGGAAGGCGGCGACACCTATTACGCACTGACACAGGGCACTGTGATCGATACCGGTATCATTGATGCGGAAGCATTGATCTCCTATGTAGATTCTTTGGGCGGTGTGATCGGCAAGGAATACGCTGAGCCGCAGGGCAGGATCGAGATCGTAGGCGAGGCACCGGCAGTGGTAGAAGAACCTGCGGAAGAAGCAACACCTGAAACAGAACAAGAAGCACTGCTGTATACGGTAGTCAGCGGCGATTATCTGTGGAAGATCGCGAAGAACCTCTTGGGTGACGGCACGAAATGGGTCAAAATCTATGAAGATAACAAAGACCAGATCGCCGATCCCGACAGAATCTATATCGGACAGAAACTGGTGGTCAATCGCTGAAACAGCATAAGTATGTTCGAAAGAACAAAGACTGCACTTGAAATATGAATGAAAAAAAGATGCCTTTTGCTTTTGCAAAGGGCATTTTTTTGCGTGTAAAATCATTTTATTTGAGGAGAAAAGTGAATTGTAAAAATAAAATAGTTCGGCAAAGAAGCATGAAAAAAAGCAGTTTGCTGTCAAAGCGCAAAGCAGGATCATCTTTTTCAAAAGGAAAAGGTATCTTTTTTTATATTCGGCACAAATTTTCGTATAAGGCAAAAGAAAACAGGAAAAAAATAAAGAGAATCCAAAAAAGAAATAAGTCGCCCGGCGAACGAAAGGAGGCTTTTTTATGGTATATACGCTGACGCTGAACCCGGCTTTGGATTATGTCATGTATATGAAGCAGATGGAGCAGGGCACTTTGGCGCGAGCCGAACGGGAAACGCTCGATATCGGCGGGAAAGGCATCAATGTATCCTGCGTGCTGCATACGCTTGGTGTAGCAACGAAAGCATTGGGTTTTTCGGCGGGAATCACAGGAAGGATATTGGAAAGCTACTTGCAGGAAAAGGGGATCGACATGGATCTGATCCGTTTGGAACAAGGCATGACCAGAATCAATGTGAAGCTGAAAGAGACTGTACGGGAAACAGAGATCAATGGAGCGGGGCCTGCTATCACAAAACAGGATATCGACCGACTGTCGGAGAAGATGGAGCAGATCAAAACGGGGGACTATTTGGTTTTGGCAGGCAGCTTGCCAAAGAGTCTGCCGGAGGATACCTATGAACAGATCGCGGCTCCGCTTGCGGCAAAGGGTGTTTTGCTTGTGGTGGATACGACGGGAGAAAAATTGCGGCGGCTGTTGCCCTACCATCCGTTTTTAATCAAACCGAACAGTAAGGAATTGGAGGAATTGTTTCCCGATAGCAATATGACGGAAGAAGGAATGAAAGCCGCTGCCTCGTCCTTGAGAAAAGAAGGTGCGCGCAATGTTTTGATCTCGATGGGGCAAAACGGTTCCTTGCTGTTAAAAGAAACCGGCTCGTTTCATAGATTGAAAGTGCCGAAAGGGAAGGTGCATCATTCTGTGGGTGCGGGAGATTCTATGGTAGCGGGATTTTTGGCAGGATTTTTGGAAAGCGGCCGTTACGATATAGCGCATAAAAAAGGTGCGGCGGCAGGTGCGGCAACGGCATTTTCCGACTCCCTTGGCACAAAAGAGCAGATCGAGCGGCTTTTTGCGGCACTCTGATGGATAAAAGCAAAAAAATCAAGCCGAAAGGCGGAAAGGATTGCTTATGAAAATTACGGATCTACTGGAAAAGAATAGGATTTTGCTGCACACCCAAGCAAAAGATAAAGAGGATATCTTGCGGCAGATGGCAGCTTTGCAAAAAAGCAGCGGTGTAGTGGCAGAGGAAGCGGTATATTATCAGGCGATTTTAGACAGAGAGGCATTAGGCAGTACGGCGGTTGGCGGCGGTGTGGCAGTGCCGCATGCGAAATCGGATACTGTGCTGCGACCGGCATTGGCGGCAATGACATTGGAAAAAGCGGTGCCGTTTGACGCAGCGGACGGCAGCGAAGTCGATGTTATTTTTATGATCGCGGCGCCAAAGGACGGAGAGGTGCATTTGGAGATCCTCTCCAAGCTGATGGTGCTTTTGATGGACTCTCATTTTGTAGAAGAACTGCGGCAGGCAAAAAATGCGGAAGAACTGCTTGCCGTGATCGATCGGTATGAGGCAAAAAAAGACGAAGGCGGAAAACAGGAAGCAAAAAGCGGCTTTTTCCTGTGCGCGGTCACAGCCTGCCCGACCGGTATCGCGCATACCTATATGGCGGCGGAGGCATTGGAGAAAAAGGCGCAGGAAATGGGCGGCAGGATTCGAGTGGAAACACAGGGCAGCGGCGGTACGAAGCATCAGTTGACCAGAGAAGAAATTGCTTCTTGTGACGGTGTCATCGTCGCGGCGGACAAGGAAGTCGATCTGGAACGATTCCACGGAAAAGCGCTGCTTCGTGTGCCGGTTTCTGACGGAATCCATCGTCCGCAGGAACTGATCCGTGCAGTGACAGAAGGACAGGCACCTGTGTATACCGCACAGGAAGCTTCCGGAGAAACTTATACTCAGACCAAGGAAACCGTTGGCAGAAAGATCTACAAACAACTGATGAACGGCGTTTCGCATATGCTGCCGTTTGTCATTGGCGGCGGTATTCTGATTGCTTTGGCGTTTTTGGTGGATGACCCTTCTATCGACTATGCTAATTTTGGTATGAATACACCGCTTGCTGCATGGTTCAAACAAATCGGTAATGCGGCTTTCGGCTTTATGTTGCCGATATTGGCGGGTTATATCGCAATGGCGATCGCGGACAGACCTGCGCTGATGGTTGGTTTTGCCGGCGGCGCTTTGGCGCTTTCCGGCGCAACATTCGCAAGCCCCGGCGGCAGTGATGTGTCGGCAGGATTTTTGGGCGCTTTGATCGCAGGTTTTGCTGCGGGGTATTTGATACTGGGTGTCAGAAAAGTTTCGGATTATCTGCCGCAGGCGTTGGAAGGCATCAAACCTGTACTGATCTATCCCGTAGCCGGACTGTTGCTGATCGGTCTGGTGATGTGTTTGATCAATCCCTTTATCGCAACACTCAATGAGGCGCTCTATCGTGGATTGGAAACGATGGGCAATGGCAGTAAAGTTGCTCTGGGTGTCGTTTTGGCAGGCATGATGGCGATCGATATGGGTGGACCGTTCAATAAGGCAGCTTATGTATTCGGTACGTCCACACTTGCCACGATGACGACCGGCTCCGATGTGATGGCGGCGGTCATGATCGGTGGTATGGTGCCGCCGATTGCGATTGCGCTTGCGACGACTGTTTTTCCTTCCAAATTTACTGCGGAGGAAAGAAAATCGGGTGTGGTCAACTATATTATGGGTCTTTGCTTTATTACGGAAGGTGCGATCCCCTTTGCGGCTGCCGATCCCTTGCGTGTGCTGCCTTCTTGCATGATCGGTTCTGCCGTGGCAGGCGGTTTATCCATGTTTTTTGGCTGCACATTGCCTGCGCCGCATGGCGGCATATTCGTATTTGCCGTGATCGGAAACTGGCTGGGATATCTGGTCGCTTTGGCGATCGGCTCACTGATCGGAATGGCATGCCTGGGATTTTTGAAAAACAGACAAAAAGCATAAGGAAGGTGTTTTCATATGGTATCGCAAAAGGTAACAATCATCAATCCGATGGGGATGCATATGCGCCCCGCGCAGTTATTTGTCAACGAAATGTCCGCTTTCCCCTGTGAAGTGACACTGCACGCCGACGGAAGGGAAGCTAACGGAAAAAGTATTTTGCACTTGATGGCGGCGTGTTTGAAAAAAGGGACGGAAGTGGAGGTGCGCTGTGACGGCGCACAGGAAAAAGAAGCGCTTGAGAAGGCGGTGGAACTGATTTCGTCCGGTTTGGGTGAAGCTTAAGGCAAAGGAGGAATGTACGGTGGTGGTGCGTGGGATCGCAGCTTCCGACGGGATCGGCATCGGAAAGGCGGTTTGTATTCGGGAAGAAACGTATACGTTTTCCGATGCGCAGTTTGCGGGAAAAGAAAAGGAGAAGGAGCGTCTGGAAGAAGGCATTGCTTCTTTTACGGAAGAAACCAAAAAACTGGCGGAAAAAATACGAAAAAGCAGCGGGGAAAAAGAAGCGGATATCTTATTGGGGCATATCACGATGCTGCATGACCCTTTTATGCTCTCGCAGATGCAGGAAAATATCGAAACGGGCAGATGCGCGGAAAACGCAGTCGATGCAGTTTGCACGATGTATGCGGATATGTTTGCTGCGGTGGAAGATGAACTGATGCGCCAAAGAGCGGCTGATGTGAGGGATATCAAAGCCAGACTGTTGGCGATTTTGAGCGGAAAAGCGCCGATAGATTTGAGCAGGCTGCCCAAAGACAGCGTTTTGGTCGCAAAAGAGCTGACGCCGTCTATGACGGTGGAGCTGCAAACGGAAAATGTTTCTGCGATTTTGACCGAACAAGGCGGAAAAACCAGTCATTCGGCGATTTTGGCAAGAGGGCTGGAGCTGCCTGCGGTGCTTGGAGTGGCAGGCATTACGGAAACGGTGAAGGAAGGGGAGGGATTGATCGTAGACGGGACGGAGGGCATGGCGATCCTTTCCCCGGATACTAAAACGACGGCGCAGTATCGAAAAAAACAGGAAAAGGCGCGAGAAGAAAAGAAACAGCTTTCCGTTTACCGTGACAGACCGACAAAAGATGCCGATGGACAGCGCTATGAAGTATTTGCCAACATCGGCTCGCCGAAAGAAGCTGAGCAGGCGGTGCAAAACGGTGCCGAGGGAATTGGGTTATTCCGTACGGAATTTTTGTTTATGGACCGCAGTTCGCTTCCTTCCGAGGAGGAACAGTATGATGCCTACGCGGAAGTTGCGCGTTATATGAAAGGCAAAAAAGTCGTGATCCGCACACTGGACGTCGGTGGGGATAAAGAGATCCCTTACCTGAGTATGGGAAAAGAAGAAAATCCGTTTCTGGGATACCGCGCCATTCGTTACTGTCTGTCACACAAGGAACAGTTTCGTGTGCAGCTGCGCGCGATCCTTCGAGCCGGTGCGATACACGGGAATCTTTGCATTATGCTCCCCTTTATTACCTCTGTAGAGGAGATCAGAGAAGCAAAGGCGCTGTTAGAAGTCTGCAAAAAAGAATTACGCAACGAAGGGAAAGCTTTTGATGAAAAGATCTCTGTGGGAATTATGACCGAAACACCGGCTTCGGTATTATTGGCGGAACTGTTGGCAAAGGAAGCGGATTTTTTCAGTATCGGCACCAATGACTTGACGCAGTATATTTTGGCGGCGGACAGAGGCAATCCCAAAGTGGAGTATTTGTATGACGAATGCCACCCTGCTGTTTTGCGTGGAATACAAAAGGTGATCGAAGCGGCAAAAAAAGCGGGGATCCCTGTGGCGATGTGCGGTGCCGCCGCGGCGGAAGCGAAATTGATCCCGTTATTTTTGGCTTGGGGCTTAGAGGAGTTCAGCGTTACACCATCGGATATTTTGCCGACCAGAAAACGGATCTCTTCCTGGCGTAAATCAGATGCGAAAGCCGCCGAAAAAGAAGCAATGGGACTTTCCACCGGTGCAGGCATCGCGGGGTACCTTACCGGTGTGCTGAAAAACAGGGAGTAGTTTTATCATGTACGGCTCCGTTTTTGCATATAGTTTTTTGAAAGCGGAAAACACGGAGGCGTTGGTAAATGAGAAAGAAGTGGCTGACGTTACTGTTGGCAGGAGGGGTATTGCTGGCGGGACACGGCATGAGAGTATATGCCCTGACAGAAGAAGGAAGTTTAACCGAGCAGGAAATTTCTTCTCCCAATGAAGCCCAAAATATGGATTCCATAGTAAAAAAAGTATTGGAATCGACCGGGGAACAGTATGATGCTGCAGATGCGCAGCGCGTGACGGTATACTTTGGTTCGGTATTCGCGCAGGGAGATGAAGATGTGATCGTTTCCGTAGATTTTGGGAAAAATAATACGGTGATCGCCGCATATACCCCAAACGGTGAGGTCTATGAATATGTAGATAACGTTGGGAGATTCGGCGGTGTCAGCAATATCTTGTTTGTGCCAGTGGATTCCCTCGGCAAAGATGTGGTGATCATACAGGAAAGCACCGATCAAAGGATCGGAACATTCGAAGAAAATGAACTGTTGCGCGGGTTTGTATACGAGGAAGGGGAAGGTTTCCGAAGTGTACTGCAAACACCGGAGTCATTGACGGCAATTTGGAACGATATTTGGAATACGCCGGGCATTCAGGACGAAGCGAACTGGCGCAGAGTGCAGGAAGATGCAAATTGGGAATGGGTGGCGGGCCCCGCACTGGAAATTTCCCGCTTGCAAAGTTACCAGGTGGCGGAAGATATGTCGCCGCAGGACGGTGTTCCTCTGGATTCAGATTATAAGACAGAGGAAGAAAGGGTAATCACGAATCGTTTTTTCTGGTCGGATGAATGGCAGACATTTATCCTTGGAGAAGCGATCGAAACGGCTACCGGGGAAACCGTTGCCGTATTGGAACGTTTTCGCGATTCGCCCTACGGATTGGCGGGATTTGAAGAAAACAAAAGCCGGATCCTAAGAAAAGACGGCAGTGAAGATGTCGTAGGCGATGAAGCTTTGCGGGAAAAAGAAACATAAAAAAATTTAAAAAAACAGTTGACAAACAAAACGGCAGTGATATAATTACCATATCCAATGAGCAAAACCTTTGATTAAGAGAAGTAGCTTCGCAATCTGACGTTCAGAGAGCCGCGGATGGTGGGAATGCGGTGGTTCGGTACGAAGTGAATGGACTTATGAGGGCGGTCGAAAGCGATGTTTTTCGTTAGTAGTAACCGACGGGGACTGTACCCGTTACCAGGGCAGGCTGCATGGCAGTGCAGGAAATGAGTGGGCGTGTGATTCAAAATACGTCAAGTTGGGTGGTATCGCAGGATATTAAGGTCTTGTCCCATTGGTTTGGGATAAGGCTTTTTTTATTTTCCTTTTTCTGCCAGAACAGGAAAGACGAGATGAGAAAACAGATGAGAAAGAACAGGAAAAAGGAGTGTATGAACATGAAAAAATTTTTTGCAGTTTCTTTGGCAGCAGTAATGACAGGTGCTTTATTGGCAGGGTGCGGTTCTTCCGGAAGTTCCGAGATTCCTGTGATCGGGATTAGTCAGTATGCGCAGCATGAATCTTTGGATAACTGTCGGGAAGGCTTTTTGCAGGGACTGGCGGAAAGCGGTCTGGTGGAAGGTGAGGATTTTGTTGTGGAGTATCAAAATGCCGGTGCCGATGATAACCTGAATGTGCAGATCGCACAGAGTTTTTCGGCAAAGAATGTAGCACTGATGTGCGCGATCGCAACACCTGCCGCAACAGCATGCTATGCAGCTGCGGAAGATAAGGATATTCCGGTCATCTTTACCGCAGTAACAGATCCCGTAGAGGCAAAACTGGACAGCGGCAATATCACGGGCACCAGTGATAAACTGCCGATCGCGGCACAGTTAGAGCTGATCCGTATGCTGCAGCCGGAAGCTAAGACCATCGGAATTATTTATACTTCCAGTGAGCCGAATTCGGTTTCCGCCATCAAGGAATATGAAGCATTGGCAGGAGAATATGGATTTACCATTGAATCAGTCGGTGTGACACAGCAGTCGGAAGTAGTGCAGGCAGCAGATACCCTGATCGCAAAAAATGTGGACTGCTTTTCCAATCTGACAGACAATAACGTAGTAGATGTGCTTCTGTCCGTTTTGGAGAAAACAAACGAAGCCGGTATCCCTGTTTACGGCAGTGAGATCGAGCAGGTAAAGAAAGGCTGCGTTGCTTCTGCCGGTATCGAATATGTATCTCTCGGTGTTAAAACAGGACAGATGGCAGCAAAGATCTTGTTGGGTGAAGCATCTGCCGCAGATATGCCTTACGAAACCATTACAGAATATGAAACATATGTGAATGCAGACGCAATGGCGGAGTTTGGTATGACATTGCCTGATGAAGTGGCTGCGGGCGCGATCGATGTCAGCGCGGAGGCTGCTCAATAAGTGCAAAGATAACAAGAGAAGGGGTTTCTGAAGATGGAATTACTAATCAGTACAATGATGCAGGGCTTTATTTATGCCCTGCTTTCCTATGGTGTTTATATTACTTATAAAATATTGGATTTTCCGGACCTGACGGTAGATGGCAGTTTTCCTCTGGGCGCTGCGGTGACGGCATACTTTATGGTAAACGGCATGAATCCTTATCTGACACTTCCTCTGGCACTGCTTGCCGGCGCTGTGGCAGGGCTTGCAACGGGACTGATCCATGTAAAGCTTGGTGTCAGGGATTTATTGGCGGGTATCATTACCATGACTGCGCTGTTTTCCATCAACCTGCAGGTCGCAGACAGTAACCTTGCAATTGAAAGAAGCATTGATACGATTTTTACAGCGGCACCGACGGCAGTGTTGGGTGATTTATCTTTAACATATAAAAAGTTTATCATTTCTTTGATTTTGGCACTGGTCTGCAAACTGATCCTGGATTGGTATTTACAGACGAAAAGCGGTTTGTTGCTGCGTGCGACGGGGGATAACGACACTTTGGTCACTTCTTTGGCGAAAAACAAAGGAAGTGTGAAAATTTTAGGTTTGGTGATCGCCAATGCCCTTGCGGCACTGGCAGGTTGTATTGTCTGTCAGGAACAAAGGGCATTTACCAGCACAATGGGAACCGGTCAGGTGGTATTTGGACTGGCTACCGTCATCATCGGTACCACATTGTTCCGCAGACTTTCGTTTGTAAAAGCGACAACAGCGGTATTTTTCGGCAGTATTCTGTATAAGATCTGCATTCAGCTTGCCATCAGTATGGGACTGCCCGCAAATTTGCTGAAGCTTGCGATGGCGGTATTGTTCCTTTTGGTACTGGCGGCAGGCAGTTGGAAAGGCGGTGCAAAAAAGCATGCTTGAGTTGAAAAATGTGACAAAGATCTATAACCCCGGCACAGTAACAGAAATGTGTCTGTTCGATCATTTTCAGTTGCAGGTCAAAGAAGGGGAGTTTGTATCCATCGTCGGCAGCAATGGCAGCGGAAAAACCTCTCTTTTAAATATCATCTGCGGCAGCATTCCGATTGAGGGAGGAGAAGTACTGATCGGCGGAGAAAATATCGCCAAAATGAAAGAGTACCAGCGCTACCGCCGCATCGGCAGAGTATACCAAAATCCCTCTATGGGCACTTGCCCTAATCTGACGATGTTAGAAAATATGTCTTTGGCAGATCAAAAGGGAAGTTTCTGCGGTCTGGGCAGAGGGATACAGAAAAAACGCATCGATTATTACAAAGAACAGCTTGCTCTGCTTGGACTGGGTCTGGAAGATAAATTACATGTAAAAGTGGGCGCGCTTTCCGGCGGACAAAGGCAGGCTGCCGCGTTGGTGATGACGACGCTGACTCCGATCGATTTTTTGATTTTGGACGAACACACGGCAGCGCTCGACCCTAAAACGGCGGAGATCATTATGGAACTGACAGACCGCATTATCAAGGAAAAGCACCTGACTGCGATGATGGTCACACATAATCTGCGCTATGCCGTAGAATATGGCAGTCGTCTGTTGATGATGGATAAAGGCGGAGTCGTGCTGGATCAAAGCGGGGAAGAAAAGACGCATACGACGGTAGAGGATATTTTGGGATTGTTCACAAAAATCAGTATCGAATGCGGCAATTAAATGTAACGAGAAACCCTTGGGTAAAAAACGGTGTCTGCCGCTTTTTGTCCGAGGGTTTTTGTCTATTCGGAAGCGGGAACACAAAAGTAACGTAAAATAAAGAAAAAACAACATTTATACGGCAAAAAAAATATGTTTTGCAGCTAAATGATGAAATAAAATACAGTGAAAAACCGGGAATCAAAGCGCAGACCAAAAATAAATGAAATTTCTTACAAATTGTATGAAAAAATTATATTTTTTTTAGGAAAATCTTATAAAATATCGGTGCCGATTTTCATTTGCCATTTGAGCAGAAAAAGAGAAAATCCTTTCCTTTTCTCCCAAATTTCAAGGGACTCGGGGCAAAAAAAACGCAGGAATCCAGAGGATAGAGGGAATCTGTGAAAAAGTGGATAACAGAAGCGGCTGAAAAAAAGTAACGGATTTAAATATTGACAAAAAATAAACGGTAACCTATTATTATAGTGAGGTATGTTTTGATTTTTATACATAACAACAGTATCGGTGATTTATGTTTTTCCGAAAGGGCATATTTTGTAGGATACAGTGACAGATTTTGGAAGTCAAAACTGCTTTGCCGGTAAAATTTTAGGATAAGAAATGGGAAAACAGTCGGGTTTTGACTATTTTGTTATTTCTTTATCAAGCAATCATTGTCATATCATTTTATCGGAGTGTAGGCAAAAATCTATCAAGTGAGGTGGTAGGAATGGCTTATGAGATTCTGAAGAGTGTTCTGGAAGCAGAAGCCAAGGCAGAAGAAATGAAAAAAGAAGCGGTGCAAAAAGCAGAGGAACAAAAGGCGCAAGCCATCGCAGAGGGGGAAAGAATGCTTTCTTTGGTGCGACAGGAAGGGAAACAGGCTTTGATCCGTGCGGCAGATGATGCGGCGGAAGAAAGCCAGATGACTGCCAGAAGCATTATGAATGAGGCAGAGGAAGCCTGCAACGCCATTCGGACCCAAGCAGCGAAGAACAAAGAGGCTGCGATCCAGGCGGTCATGAGAAAGGTTGTGGGAAATTATGGCAGTCATTGAGATGCAAAAACTCTCTGTCATTGGTTTGAATACCCGCAGAACCGCGTTTATTCATGAATTGATGCACTTGGGGGCGGTAGAGATCAACTCCCAAGAGGGACAGATTGACGACGCACAATGGCTGCCGGACATTTTCAGAACCAGTAACAGTGCTGTGGTTTCCCGTATCGAAGCAGATATCGCGCGTGTGCAGACAGCGATCGAAGCGATCAGTGCTTACGACGGCGCAAAAAAACCGCTGATCCACACCAGACAGGAGATCACAAGAGAGGACTTTGTCCAGTATTTGGACAGCTGTAAGACCACTTTGGAAAAGACAGTGGATACGGCTGTATTTGCCCACAAACGCATCGCGGACGGACAAAACGAACTGAATCGTCTGCAAACGGTGATTGTTGGATTAAAACCGTGGGAAAAACTGGATCTTCCTTTGGAAAAGACGGAAACACAATATATGGATATTTCTTTCGGAACTGTCAGCGCACAGGTCAATGTGCAGACATTGCTGACAGACCTTTTGGAGCAGGCACCTTCTGCGGTATTGGGAGAAGTTAGCGCAGATACGCACCAGAGATATCTGTATGTGATGTGTTTAAAGGAAGAAAAAGAAACCGTGGCAGAGGCGCTGCGGAGTGTGAACTTTATGCCGATCGCCTTTACAGAAGGGGAAGGAAGCGCTTCGGCAAGGATCAAAGCGTGTGAAACGGCGATAGAAAACACAAAGCAAGAAATCAAAGAACAGGAAGCAGTGCTGGCTTCCCTGGCTGACAAGAAAAAGGATCTGGAATACTTGGCAGACAGTTTGAGTATGCGAAAAGACCGTGCACAGATCGTAGGGGATATGTTAAGTACGGAAAAGGTTTTTTACTTCGATGGTTGGGTACCTACTCCCGCTGTGAAAGAAGTGGAAAAATTACTGCAAGAGTATGAAATGTACTATGAGTTTACACAACCGGAACCGGACGAGGAAGTTCCTGTGTTACTCAAAAACAACTCTTTTGCAACACCTTTTGAAGCGGTTACGAGCATGTATAGCCTGCCTTCCCGTCAAGACATTGACCCGACGGCAATTCTGGCACCGTTTTATTTTATCTTCTTCGGCTTGATGCTCAGTGACGCTGCTTACGGCATTATCCTTGCTGTATTATGCGGTGTGATTTTGAAGAAGTATAAGTTGGAAGGCATGATGTACCGTATGTTTAAGATGTTTTTCTTCTGCGGTATCTCCACTTTCATCTGGGGTGCATTGTTCGGCGGATGGTTTGGTGATTTCTTCCAGGTTGCCGCAAGAACACTGTTCAATAAGGAAATTACGATCGATCCGTTGTGGTTTAACCCCATGGAAGACCCGATGAAACTGTTGATCTTCTCCCTGATCTTGGGTGCGATCCATTTGTTTGTCGGCATGGGCATACAGGCATATATGCTGATTCGGGACGGTCATCCTCTGGACGCATTATTTGATATCGGATTATGGTATCTGCTTTTGATCGGTCTGGTACTGTTTGGTGTGGGCGGCATGGTCGCTCCCGTATTGACAACGATCGGTCAGTGGATGTCTATTGTCGGCGCAGTCGGCATTTTGCTGACAGGCGGCAGAAGCAAAAAAGGTTTCCTCGGCAAGCTGACAGGCGGTCTTGGCAGCCTTTACGGCATCACAAGCTACCTTTCCGATGTGCTTTCTTATTCCAGATTGCTGGCGTTGGGTCTGGCAACCGGTGTAGTCGCACAGGTTATCAATACATTGGGCTCTCTGGCAGGCGGCGGCGTCGTTGGCGCTATCGTACTGTTGCTTGCCTTTGCGTTTGGTACAGTCTTTAACATTGCGATCAATGCATTGGGCGCGTTCGTCCACTCATGCAGATTGCAGTATGTAGAATTTTTCGGTAAGTTCTATACGGGCGGCGGCAGAGCGTTCCGTCCTTTTGAAAGAAAAACAAAATATGTCAAAATACTCAAGGAGGGTAATGAACATGGTAGTAGATAGTTTATTCAGCGGCGAATTTTTAGCATTATTGGGAGCAGCAGTAGCTGCTTTGGCAGGTATCGGAAGTGCGATGGGTGTTGGCGTTGCAGGTGAAGCGGCTGCCGGCGTTGTATCTGAAGACCCGAATAAATTCGGTCAGGTACTGTTGCTGCAGGCTCTGCCCGGCACACAGGGTATTTACGGTCTGCTGATCGCATTCATCATCATGGTAAAAGTTGGTCTTTTGGGCGGCGACGGTATGCTGGAGCTTTCCGTTGTACAGGGCGCAAGCATTTTCGCAGCATCTTTGCCCATTGGTCTGGTTGGTATTTTCTCCGGTATTGCACAGGGTAAAGCAGCTGCCAGCGGTATCATGCTGGTAGGTAAAAAACCCAGCGAGCTGGCAAAAGGCATGCTGTTTGCCGCAATGGTAGAAACATATGCCGTTCTGGCTCTGTTGGTATCCTTCCTGATGCTCAACAGTATCCAGCTGTGATTTTTGCAAGTGATGAAATGAAAAAAATAGAAAAGGAGGCGTCACTCCTATGAACGATGGTAAGATTATCATTGATAAAATCATAGCGGATGCACAAGCGCAAGCCGATGTGATCTTGCAGGAGGCAAAGCAGGAAGCGGAACGCACGCTGCTGATCGCAACGGAAAAAGCGGAAAAAGAAAAGATTGCTTTGCATAAACAGGCAGAAGAAGAAAAACAGAAAATTCGCGCAAAGGAAATTTCCGGCGCCGAAATGGAAGGCAAAAAAGCCATCCTTCGCACCAAGCAGGAACTGCTGCAGGAGATCGTAGATACAGCGCACAAAAGACTGTGTGAACTGCCTGATGCCGAGTACTGTCAGATGATCGCAGGCATGCTTTCTAAGCTGGATCCTGCGGACGGCACACAGCTTTTGGTCAATGCCAAAGATAAAGCTCGTTTGGCGGAAGTTGCCGCACAGAAAGGCTTTACGATTTTGGATCGGGACTGTGACATCAGCGGTGGTTTTATCGTAAAACAGGGTGATATTGAATATAACTATTCTTTTGAAGCGATTATTTCAGTAGAGAAAGAGGAAATGCAGCAGATCGCGGCAAGCATATTATTCTAAAGAGGAGGGGAAAGCATGTCAAAGCAAAAGATTTACCCTTTCGCAGTAGCAGCTGTCCGCTCCATGGAGAATAAATTGCTCAGCAAACAGAAACTGATGCAGATGGCGGAAGCGAAATCTGCGGAAGAGGCAATGCGTATTTTAGCCGACAGTGAGTACGGCAAAACGCAGGTGAAAGATGTGCATGACTTCGAGGAGATGATCTCGGCGCATCTGGAAGAAACTTATACTGCGGTAGACGGATTGATTCCCTCTGAGAAATTTATCGATATCTTTTTGTATAAAAACGATTACCATAACTTAAAAGTATTGATTAAAGAGGAAATTTCCAAACAAAGCGGTGCAAAATATCTGATCCGCGGCGGCACTATTGATATCGAAACGCTGCGCAGATGTTTCCGAGAAAGAGATTATGCCAATATGCCCAACATCAAAGGGACAGCCATCAACGAAGCGATCGAAAAATATGCCAAGACCAAAAACGGTCAGTATATCGATATGATTCTCGATCAGGCATGTTTTTCCAGTATGGCAGAGGCGGCAGAACGTCTGGGCAATCCTTATGTAAGCAAGTATGTGTCACTTTTGGCGGATTTGACCAATCTGAAAATGTTCCTGCGCGTCAAGGAAATGGGACGTGCGTATCAGGTATTCAGTGAGGCGTATGTGCCGGGCGGCAGCATCAAGGAAGATGTTTTTTCCAGAGCATTCCAGAGCGATAATCCTGCTTCATCCTTGAAAGAAACCTCTTTCGGCGCATTATGCGATCAATATATGGGCGCGGGATTTACAGTGTTCGAGAAAGCCTGCGACGATTATTTGATGGAATATGTAAAGGATGCAAAGTATAAAACTTTGACACCGGAACCGGTTATGGGATATATTCTGGCGAAGGAAACGGAAGCGAAAAGCGTGAGGATCATCATGACGTGCAAGCTGCATGACATTCCGCCGGAAATCATTAAAGAAAGGGTGAGAGAAGTTTATGTCTAAAGTCGGCATCATCGGAGATAAAGACAGTATCATGGGCTTCCTTGCTCTGGGAATTGATATTTTCCCGGCATATGAAGCAGATGACATCAAAAAGATCATTCACACGTTGGCAGAAAAAGAATATGCCATCATCTATATTACCGAGGCGGCAAGCCTTTTGGCAAGAGAGAGCATCGATCATTACAAAGATCGGGAACTGCCCGCTATTATTGTCATTCCCGGTATGGGCGGTAGTATGGGTATTGGCATGAATGAAGTCAGAGAATCAGCAAAACGTGCGATAGGTGCGGATATTTTATTTAGCGAATAAGATTGTGGGTGAAAATAATATGAAAACAGGCACAGTGGTTAAAGTGTCAGGTCCGTTGGTCGTAGCGGAGGGCATGAGAGATGCCAATATGTTTGACGTGGTGCGTGTTTCCGATAAGCATTTGATCGGTGAGATCATCGAAATGCACGGAGATAAGGCTTCCATTCAGGTATATGAAGAAACATCAGGACTGGGTCCCGGAGAAGAAGTAGTTTCTACCGGTATGCCCATGAGTGTTGAGTTAGGCCCGGGCTTGATTTCCACGATTTATGACGGTATTCAAAGACCGTTGGAAAAATTATACGAAGCAAGCGGTACCAATATCCAAAGAGGTATTGAGGTTCATTCTTTGGACCGCGAGAAAAAATGGAAATTTGAACCTGCTAAACAGACAGGTGATGCTGTAGAAGCAGGCGATGTGATCGGTACCGTACAGGAAACCGCAGTTGTGGTTTGTAAAATTATGGTACCTTACGGTATCAAAGGTACGATCAAAGAAATTTATATCGGTGAATTTACCGTAGAAGAAACCGTCTGCATCATTACCGATGAAAAAGGCAATGACAGAGCAGTCACCATGATGCAGAAATGGCCTGTTCGTAAAGAAAGACCGTATCGGGAAAAACAGACACCGGATACGCTTTTGGTAACAGGTCAGCGTGTTATCGATACCTTCTTCCCGATCACCAAAGGCGGTGTTGCTGCGATCCCCGGTCCTTTCGGAAGCGGTAAAACAGTAACACAGCATCAGTTGGCAAAATGGGCAGATGCGGATATCGTGGTATACATCGGTTGCGGCGAGCGCGGAAATGAGATGACAGACGTTTTGAACGAGTTCCCTGAACTGAAAGACCCTCGTACAGGCGAGTCTTTGATGCAGAGAACTGTTTTGATCGCAAATACTTCCGATATGCCTGTTGCGGCGCGTGAAGCGTCTATCTATACAGGTATTACGATTGCGGAATTCTTCAGAGATATGGGCTACAGCGTTGCATTGATGGCAGACTCTACCTCCCGTTGGGCGGAAGCACTGCGTGAGATGAGCGGACGACTGGAAGAAATGCCCGGTGAAGAAGGTTATCCCGCATATTTGGGTTCCCGTCTGGCACAGTTCTATGAGAGAGCCGGTCGTGTCATTTGTTTGGGTTCCGAAGGCAGAATGGGTTCCCTGACAGCGATCGGTGCGGTATCTCCTCCCGGTGGTGATACCTCCGAACCCGTATCCCAGGCAACACTGCGTATCGTAAAGGTATTCTGGGGATTGGATTCTGCGTTGGCGTACAAACGTCATTTCCCTGCGATCAACTGGCTGACCAGCTATTCCCTGTATCAGGATAAAGTTGATGTGTGGGCAGATAAAAATGTAGACCCTGATTTCTCCGCACAGCGTACAGAAGCAATGCGTCTGCTGCAGACGGAGGCAGAATTGCAGGAGATCGTACAGTTGGTCGGTGTGGACAGCTTGTCCCACAGTGACAGACTGATTCTGGAAGTAACACGTTCCATTCGTGAGGACTTCCTGCATCAGAACTCCTTCCATGAAGTAGATACATACGCTTCCCTGCATAAGCAGTATCGTATGCTGAAGCTGATCCTGACATTCTACCATGAAGCGGCAGAAGCGATCAAACAGGGTATCACGATCCAGAAAATCACTAAGATGGACGTTATCGAGCGTATCGGTCGTGCAAAATATGTAGAGGAAGCCAATGTAGATAAGAGCTATGATGAAATCGAAGCGGATATCCACGCACAGGTACAGGATTTGATTCAGAAGGGGGCTGAGGAATTATGATAAAGGAATATAGATCCATTCAGGAAGTTGCCGGCCCTCTGATGGTTGTAACAGGCGTAGAAGGCGTAAAATACGATGAACTGGGTGAAATCGAGCTGGCAAACGGCGAAACTCGCCGTTGTAAAGTGCTGGAGGTAAACGGTGATACCGCATTGGTACAGCTGTTTGAAAGCGCAACCGGTATCAACCTTGCAGAAAGCAAAGTTCGTTTCCTTGGCAAGAGCTTGGACTTCGGCGTATCTCCCGACATTTTGGGTCGTGTCTTCAGCGGCATGGGCAAACCCATCGACGGCGGTCCCGAGATCATTCCCGAAAAAAGACTGGACATCAATGGTGCGCCGATCAACCCTGCGGCAAGAGAATACCCCGCTGAGTTCATTCAGACAGGCGTTTCCGCCATCGATGGTCTGAATACACTGGTTAGAGGTCAGAAATTGCCGATTTTCTCCGGTTCCGGTCTGCCTCACGCAAATCTGGCAGTACAGATCGCGCGTCAGGCGAAGGTACGCGGTACCGATTCTAAGTTTGCGGTAGTATTTGCCGCTGTCGGTATCACATTCGAAGATGCGGAATTCTTTATCAGCGACTTTAAAGCAACCGGCGCGATCGATCGTTCCGTTGTGTTCGTAAACTTGGCAAATGACCCTGCCGTAGAGCGTGTGTCTACACCTCGTATGGCACTGACCGCTGCGGAATACCTGGCGTTTGAGCAGGATATGCACGTTTTGGTCATCATTACGGATATTACAAACTATGCAGAGGCACTGCGTGAAGTATCCGCTGCGAAAAAAGAAGTACCCGGACGTCGTGGTTACCCCGGTTATCTTTACACTGACTTGGCAACTATGTATGAGCGTGCCGGTCGTATGAAAGGACATTCCGGTTCTATCACCATGATCCCGATTTTGACCATGCCCGAGGACGATAAGACACACCCGATCCCTGACTTGACAGGATATATCACAGAGGGTCAGATTATTTTGAGCCGTGATTTGTATAAAAAAGGCATTCAGCCTCCGATCGACGTACTGCCTTCTCTTTCTCGTTTGAAAGATAAAGGTATCGGTAAAGGAAAGACAAGAGAAGACCATGCAGACACCATGAACCAGTTGTTTGCGGCATACTCCAGAGGTAAAGACGCAAAAGAGCTGATGGCAATTTTGGGTGAATCCGCACTTTCCGAAACAGACTTGATGTATGCAAAATTCGCAGATGAATTTGAAAAACAGTATGTTTCTCAGGGCTTTAAGACAGACAGAACCATTGAGCAGACACTGGAAACAGGTTGGAAACTGCTGCGGATGCTGCCGAAGGGCGAATTGAAACGTATCCGTGATGAATATCTGGAAAAATATCTCGATAGCGAGGAGTGATTGGTATGGCAAAGTTAAGTGTCAATCCCACTCGTATGGAAATGTCTCGACTCAAGCGGCAGCTGAAAACGGCTACCAGAGGTCATAAATTGCTGAAAGATAAGCTGGATGAACTGATGAAACAGTTTTTGGAGATCGTCCGCGAAAACAAGCGTCTGAGAGAGGAAGCAGAGAGCGCTTTGGAGAAAGCGTATCAAAACTTCGTTATTGCCAGAGCGGTTTTAAGTGAAAACTATCTGGGTGAGGCGCTGATGATCCCGCAGCAATCTGTGGCAGTACAGGTAAGTGCCCGTAATATTATGAGTGTCAATGTTCCTGTATTCCATTTTGAGAAGGAAGCGGGCAGCGGCGATATTTTCCCTTACGGTCTTGCCTTTACATCGGGCGAATTGGACAGCGCTATGGAGAGCTTTTCCGTTGCGATGGAACCTCTGCTGCGTCTTGCGGAAAGTGAAAAGACCGCGCAGCTTTTGGCGCAGGAGATCGAAAGAACCAGACGTCGTGTCAATGCTTTGGAAAATGTCATGATCCCCAATTATCAGGAAACGATTAAGTTTATCGCGATGAAATTAGAGGAAAATGAACGTGCGAATACAACACGACTGATGAAGGTCAAAGATATGGTATTGAAAAAATCCATAGAAGAAAAGAAAAAACAGGACGAAGCGGCTATGGGCGTTTGATATGCCTTTGCCGGTCGTATGAAAAAGAAAAAACACTCTGTCGAGAAAACGGCATTCTCCGTTGGAACGACAGGGTGTTTTTTTATGCCAAAAAAGGGATAAGGCGGATAGGCACAAAGCACCTTGCGCTTGGATAGTATGAAGTATGTTGTTTGGATGTGACGCGCAAAAAGAGGAGGGAAGGGTATGGGATATTACGAAGTGGTCGGCGGAACTCCGCTTTGCGGCAATACAACGGTGCATGGTAGCAAAAATGCTGTTTTGCCGATATTGGCAGCGTGTATTCTGGCAGAAGACGAAGTGATTCTGGAGCATTGCCCCAAAATTGCAGATGTAAACAAAACATTGCTTTTGTTGCAAGAAATGGGGTGCAGCGTGAAATGGGAGGGACATACGCTTGTGATCAACAGCAGACAGGCGGGAACGCCGATACTATGCTGTGATGCGGTACGACAGATGCGATCTTCCGTATTGTTTTTGGGTGCGCTGCTTGCCCGTTATAAAAAGGCTTCGGTCGGATTGCCGGGCGGCTGTTCCATTGGCGCCAGACCAATCGACCTGCATTTACGCGCATTTGAAAAAATGGGTGTTGTAGTGGAAAAAACAAAAGATTGTGTGCATTGCCGGGCAAAGCATATTTTAGGCTATCATATCTATCTGGATTTTCCAAGTGTGGGGGCAACGGAAAATCTGTTGCTTTTGGCAGTGAAAGCAGAAGGAGTGACAGTCATACACAATGCGGCAAAAGAGCCTGAAGTTGTGGCGCTGGCGTCTTTTTTACGCGCCTGCGGTGCGGAAGTATACGGAGAGGGAACGTCGGATATTATGATCGAAGGTGTAAAGCGTTTGCATGGCGCGGTTTTTTCTTTGCCTGCGGATCGAATCGAAAGCGGTACGCTGCTTTGTGCCTCGGCAATCACGGCAGGTGAGATTTTTTTGGAACGCGCCAATGCGGAAGAACTGCAAATGCCGTTATATGCGTTGGAACAAGTCGGTTGCAAGCTGTTTCGTGAAAAAAACGGTATTGCCTTACAGGCGCCGAAGCGACTGAAAGGGGGACTGCACTTGGAAACAGGACCTTACCCCGCCTTTCCTACCGATCTGCAGCCCATTTTTATGAGTCTATTGACATTGGCAAACGGAACTTGTATGATTAGTGAAACAGTGTTTGAAGCAAGACTTTCCCATGCAGCCGAACTGTGTCGAATGGGGGCGGATATTCGTATCCATGGGAACTGTGCCCATATTTTTGGCAGAGAAAAACTCTGCGGCACAGCGGTTAGGGGAAAAGATCTTCGGGCAACAGCTGCACTTTTGCTTGCTGCCTTTGCGGCAGAAGGGGAGAGCAGAGTATACGGCAGCACCTATTTGGAACGGGGTTACGAAAACCCGGAGCGGCTTTTTTCGCTTTTGGGCGGTAGGATCTCGTTAAAGGAGGAGCAGACGGAAGAATATGGAAAAACGCAAGAAAAACAAGCGGAATATGACGCGGATCGATCTGGAGGAGGATCTGGAGTATTACTCCAAAAGTAAACCGACGCCTAAAAACCGTATGCCGCTGATCATCGGTATCACTGTTGCGGTGTTGGCAGTAGCGGCAGTTTTATTTTCCCCTTTGTTTTGGATCAAGACCATTACGGTAAATGGTATCTCTCACTATACACAGGCGGAGATATTGGAAAAGGCAGGAATTTCCACCGGCGATCACATTTTGTTTTTTTCACGTTTTCACGCAAAAGATGTATTGTTAGAAGATCCGTATATCGCAGATGTGCAGTTCTCGGTGCAACTGCCGGATACTTTGGTCATCGATATTTCCGAACGGAAGGTAAGAGGGTATGTGCCATATATGAACTCTTACCTTTACATAGACGAATACGGCAGAGTGTTAGATGTGCAGGAGTCTTATTATGAAGCACAGCCGTTGGTGGAAGGACTGCAGTTCGACCATTTTCAGCTGGGGGAAATTCTTCCGGTGGAAAATGAGGAAGCGCTGCAGGTAATGGTGCTTTACTCACAGATGATCATTAAATACGAACTGTCGGATTTGGTGGTGCAGTTGGACGTAAGCGATCCAAACGATGTATATGCCAAAATCAACCGAGTGGAAATTCACTTGGGCGGTACGTCAGACTGCGATCAAAAGGTGCGAATGATGGCGGAGATCATGAAGACCATTCCGGAAGAAGACAGAGGGAAATTGGATCTTTCCGATTTATCCAAACCCATTGTATTTCAATATTTAACATAACATACAAAAAGAAAAGAGGTGTCAGTTTATGGCACATAATAAATTTCATGCTTCGCTGGCATTGACCGGCATTTGTGTATTGCTGGGAGTGATCATCGGGATTCAGTTTAATACCGTAAAAGAAGGGAAATTGCTTTCCACCGAAAGCCAGAGATTGACGGAACTGACCGCAACGCTAAAGCAGGTGCAGGAGGAGAATGCGGCGCTTTCGGACAAGCTTGCCGCGCAGGAAGAAAAAATACGCGAGTACGAAACGACAAACAACAGCAGTGTATTGCTTGACGCTGCACAAAAGGAACTGCAAAAAGCAAAAGATTTTGCCGGGCTGACGGAAGTGACAGGCAACGGTCTGACGATCACAATGACCGACAGCACATATTACAATGGCGGAGATAGCAATGCTTATGTGATACACGCGGAAGATATTTTATCTGTGATCAACGAACTTTGGACAGCGGGCGCAGAGGCGATCAGTATCAACGGACAAAGAGTGGTCACTACGACAGGAATTACCTGTGCAGGTTCTATTATACAGGTAAACGGTGTGCGGGCAGCGGCACCGTTTGTGATCTCGGCGATTGGAGATGCTTCTGTTTTGCAGTCGGCGTTGGAATTCCCGGGCGGTGTGATTGATAACCTTTCACCTTGGGGAATTCGCATCAATATCAAGAAAGAAACGTCACTGACGATCCCGGCATATACGCTGACAACGCAATGGCAGTATGCCACTCCGACGGAGCAGAAGGGAGAGAATGTGTTATGATAGTACCTTTGATTGGCTTGTTATTCGGGATAGCGATCGGTGTGGCAAGTCAGGTTGTTTTGCCGCAAAGCTACTCTGCTTATGTAGCGATCGGCATATTGGCATGTCTGGATTCTGTTTTGGGTGGTATCCGCACTTCTATGAAACAGGAATTTGATTTAAAAGTGTTTCTGTCCGGCTTTTTTGGCAATGGTGTGATCGCTGTGATATTGGTTTGGCTTGGCAATCGTTTGAATATTCAGCTTTCCATTGCCGCGATTGTGGTATATGGCTCCAGAATTTTCAATAATTTTAGCGGGATTCGCAGATTTTTATTGAATAAAGTACAAAAAGACGATATGATAAAAACAGAATGAAAAAATGCATTCAGTAAAGTGCAAAAAGTTTTAAGAATTGCGAAATATCCTGTTTTTCTTATGGAAATTTCGTTTCTTTTCGTGTATACTATTATTATTACGGACTTTAGGAGGGGATTATTTTGCTCGAATTTGATATCCCAATGAGCAACATGGCACAGATTAAAGTAATTGGCGTCGGCGGCGGCGGCAATAATGCGGTAGACCGCATGATCGAAGATGGTTTAGACGGAGTGGAGTTTATCTCTATCAATACAGATGGACAGGCTTTATCAAAATCCAAGTCTTCCATGAAGATTCAAATTGGGGAAAAGCTGACCAAAGGTCTGGGCGCAGGCGGCAACCCGGAGATCGGCGAAAAATCCGTAGATGAAACACAGGATGAGATCGCGCAGGCTCTGCGTGGCTCCGATATGGTGTTTATCACAGCGGGTATGGGCGGCGGTACCGGCACAGGCGCTGCACCGCGAATTGCGGCTATCTCCAAAGAATTGGGCATTTTAACGGTTGGTGTTGTGACAAAACCGTTCCATTTTGAGGGCAAAAAAAGAATGTCCAATGCGGAAAAAGGCATCATGGAGTTAAAGAAAAACGTAGATACTCTGGTTATTATCCCCAACCAAAGACTGTTGAGCATTATTGATAAAAAGACGACCCTGACAGAAGCATTCCGCAAAGCGGACGAGATTTTAAGACAGGGCGTGCAGGGTATCGCAGACTTGATCTCCAAACCCGGTGTGATCAATCTGGACTTTGCAGACGTGCGTACCGTTATGGCAAATAAAGGGATTGCGCATATGGGTATCGGACGAGCAAGCGGTGAAAACAAAGCGGAAATCGCCGCAAAAATGGCGATCCAAAGCCCTCTGCTGGAAACTACCATCGAAGGCGCAAAGAGCGTTTTGATCAACTTCAGTGGCGATATGGATCTGGGTCTGTTGGAAACAGAAGAAGCGGCTGATCTGATCCGTGAATCCATCGATCCGGAAGCAGAGATTATCTTCGGTACTACCATTAACGAAGATCTGCAGGATGAAGTCATTGTAACCGTGATCGCAACCGGTCTGGGTGATGATGCACCTGCACAGGAAAGTGCTCCTGCTCGTAATCGTGCAGAGGTTGCACAGGAACAGGAAACAGCTGCTGATGGCGAAGCGGCAGAAGAAAATGCGCCTGCCAGAAGATTTGCAAATCTGGATGATTTTGAGTCTGAAATCAAGATTCCGGATTTCCTGACCAGAAAGAAATTTTAATGAAAACTACATAAAAAAATATAAACCACCCGTTGAACGGGTGGTTTTTTTGTGCCAAAGAAAAAAATATAGGGGATTGCGAAAAGGATGATATTTGTACCAAAATCAGCAAAATATCAGGGAAATTTGCAATGGTAGAAAAGAAAAGTGCCATTTGCAAGAGCTTCCAGTACATAATCAGGAAATCATTTCCGCACCGATGGAATAGCTTGCCTGTCTGCCATCTTCCGACCAGACCGCAGTACAATCATAAAAGAAGTACGCACCTAAAGGTGTACGCCATTTATTGGCATGAAACCGTAGTGTCGGCAGGGAGTAAGATTCGCCTTCTTCCTCTGTGGCAGAGATGGAAAACAGCAGACCGTCTTCCCAGAAATAGGGGGTGGTATCGTCGAAATCAGAGGAATCGTCCGGCAGATACGGACTGAGGTACCCTTCCGCAAGCAGGGCTTCATAGCCAAGCGTCAGCGGTGTGACATTGTGCTTTTGTGCAAATGTCCATGCAATCGCTTGTTTTTCCCCGGCACTTAAATTGCCGGGCGCGTCGGAAAGATCCACGCTGATATAGGAGATATCATTGTTTAAGCCATCGTCTTTTTCCCAAAGATCCTCCAGAACCTGTAGATACAGTCCGCATAGGTCATATGTGTCACCCATAGGATTTTGTTGGCTGCCGCGGCTATAGACGGAAATTTTGCTTACACCACAAAGTTTGGCGGGGTATGTTTCCGCGATCTCTCCGGAAAAGGTAATATCTGCCATCATACCGTCTTCCAATGCGGCTGCACCTGCTTCTTTTCCGTCCAGAAAAATGGAAATGCCTTCTGTGGGAAGCAGATAAAGCGCATCGCTGCTTTTTCCTGCCAGAAGAAGGGTGCCCGTCTGTGCGCCGTCTGCAATGCGCAAGGAAAGAACGGTTTCTGCCGATGTGGCAGGCGGGGTTTCACTCTGCGATTTCCCACAGCCGTTAAGCAGCAGAATAAAAAGAGAGAATATGCAAATACATGTAATTTTTTTCATCTGGACGCCTCCTTCTTGCAGAAATTCATTTTTCAATTAGACGGCATGGCGCGGAAGAAAGTTCCGAAAAAAAAGGCTGTCTGTAAAAGCAGACAGCCCTTTGGTGGGAAGAAACATTATTTCTTTCGGAAACATTTGATGATTTGCATTAAGATCAGGTGTAACAGAGCCAGACCATATACCGTCAAAAGCTGAGAGATCGTCAGTGTTTGCACTTTAAATACAGACTGCAGTGCAGGAACGAGCATGACGGTGCTCATCAGTGCAAAGCCGATCAAAAACGCACCGATCATAAACGGATTATCGAAGAAACGCTTGGTAAACAATACCGGTGCGCTGTCTTTGCAGTTAAATCCATGTGTCAGTCTGGAAAGACAGAGTGTACCGAATGCCATGGTGCTGGCAAGCAGGGTGTTTCCGCTTTGCAGACCAATCAAAAATGCGGCGCAGGTCATAACGGCAATGGAAAGCCCTTCGATACCGACTTTTCTTAAAAACTCTTTCGTCAGAATCGGCTGATGGATCGGTCTGGGTTTTTCCTGCATCACATTTTTATTTTCCGGCTCAAAGCCCAGTGCGATTGCAGGCAGACTGTCTGTCAGCAAGTTGATAAAGAGCAGATGCACCGGCGCAAAGGGAACAGGTAAGTTTGCGATCGATGCGAACAATACTGTCAGAATACCGCCGAAGTTACCGGAAAGCAAAAATCCGATGGAAGAACGGATATTGCGGTAAATATTTCTGCCGTTTTCGATGGCTTTTACGATCGTGGCGAAATTATCATCTGTCAGTACCATGGAAGCCGCGTCTTTGGAAACTTCGCTGCCTGTGATACCCATGGCA
Organism: uncultured Lachnospiraceae bacterium; assembly: GCA_944383855.1. Lineage (GTDB taxonomy): Bacteria > Bacillota > Clostridia > Lachnospirales > Anaerotignaceae > CALWRB01. The sequence goes on along the minus strand of CALWRB010000014.1, from coordinate 15,255 downwards.
ACACCGATATCCGCCTGTTTCAATGCAGGTGCGTCATTGACGCCGTCACCGGTCATGGAAACCACAAATCCGCGGTCCTGCCATGCGCGGACGATTCGGATTTTATGTTCCGGCGAAACACGCGCGTAAACACGGATATGTTCCACAAATTCCATCAGTTCCTCGTGGCTCATACCATCGATCTCCGCACCTTCGCAGGCTTGAGAAATATCGTCCAGAATACCGATGCGTTTGGCAATGGCGGCTGCTGTGATTTTATGGTCGCCTGTGATCATGATCGGGCGTATACCCGCTTGTTTGCAGGCTGCAACCGCTGCGGCGGATTCTTCTCTTGGCGGATCCATCATGGCAATTAAGCCAAGGAAGGTCAGATCCGATTCATCGTCAAGTGTCAGCAAACGTTCTTCCGTCATCGGCTTATACGCAAACGCCAACACACGCAGACCGTTTTCAGAAAACTGTTGGTTTTGTGCTTCAATGTTTGTGATGTCTTCCGCGGTGATCGGGCGGATACCGTCGGCAGTTTCGATGGCGTTGATTCGCTTAAGCAACACATCGACGGCGCCTTTTGTGATCAATGTCAGCCCTGTTGAGGTGCGGTTTAAGGTGCTCATCAGTTTTCTGTCGCTGTCAAAAGGCAGATCACTGATCCTGGGGTAGGTGCTGCGCAGTGTTTCGTAGTCTTGCCCCATTTCGTTGGCAACTCGCAGCAGTGCGGTTTCGGTCGGGTCGCCGATTTCTTTCTCTCCGGAAATGGCGGCATCGTTGCAGAGCATACTGTAGCAGCGCAGTTTTTCCTGTAACGGAGCGGAAAGATCCAGATTTTGGACGGCAATGACTGTTTCGTCGGTATAGTACTGTTCCACGGTCATTTTATTTTGTGTCAGGGTGCCCGTTTTATCGGAACAGATGACAGATACACTGCCCAGCCCTTCCACTGCCTGTAATTTTCGGATAATGGCATGTTCCTTAGCCATTTTTTGCGTACCGAAAGATAATACGATCGTAACGATAGAGCTGAGTGCTTCCGGGATCGCTGCAACGGCAAGTGCGACTGCAAATAAGAAGGCATTGCCGATGGAGTCACCGCGCCAAACGCTGAGCGCGAACAGAAGCGCACAGAAAACAATGATGACAAGGGAAAGTTTTTTACCAAACTGATCTAAGCTGACTTGCAGGGGTGTCTTTTTTTCGGACGTGGTTTTCAGCAGTGCAGCGATCTTGCCCATTTCTGTTTGCATTCCGATTGCCGTGACCAGAAAAGAACCTCTGCCATAAGTAACGAAGCTGCCGGAATAAACCATATTTTTACGATCGCCCAGAGGAACTTCCCCCTCAATGATCTCTGCTGTTTTTTCAACCCCAAGGCTTTCCCCGGTCAGTGCGCTTTCGTCTGTTTTCAGACTGGACTGTTCCAGAATGCGGCCATCGGCAGGAACTGCGTCGCCCGCTTCCAGATATACTTCATCACCGACTGTTAACTCACTGGCGGGAATACGAATGATCTTTCCTTCCCGCAGGACCTTTGCTTCCGGTGCGGAAAGCTTTTTCAGTCCGGCAAGGGACTGTTCCGCTTTTTTGGTTTGTATGGTGCCCAAAGCGGCATTGATGCAGATAACGACAAAAATAACAATGGCACTTTCTGGATCACCGAGAAAGCCGGATATCACTGCGGCAAAAATCAGGATAATGACCAGAAAATCTTTGAACTGTTCCAAAAATATTTGGATCGTACTTTTCTTTTTGCCTTCCGAAAGCTGATTCGGACCATATTGCTCCTGCCGCTGTTTGACTTCTTCCGCGCTCAGCGGCTTCAAATCGCCGTTGATCTTTTTTCGGATCTCCACACTGGATAAATTATAATCGTTTTTCATACAATCTCCTCCGATTTTTAATATTGCCTGACAGATACCGTTCTACGCAAAAAAAGCGAGCTTTTTATTGCATGCAGAACATGCAATAAAAGTCTCGCTGATTACTTACGATCCGGATGAATCTATCATCGTACTGACGACATCGTAAACGTCATTTGACGGAAGCTACTCCCTTTTATTGATGAGAATATGATATACTGAAATGCATTGTCTGTCAATACCTTTTTCCGGTATAAAAATAAGGCGAAGCGGAAGAAAAAAGACGATCTGCAAGCAAAAAAAGAGGGCGGCTTATTTTGCGCCGTCCTGTTTTTCGCGTAAGGGTTTCTTTTTTTGAACGGGGATATCGTAGCTGTGCTGTCTGCCGAATTTATAAGAAGCTTTGATCAGCAGTTTTTCTTCTTCGGATAGTGGGCGGGAAAGCAGTTCGGAAAAATGTGCGAACAGCGCCTTGGTATCAACACGGGTACGCAGCTTTTTGACGGTCATCTGCAGCGGTTGAAAAATTTCCGCATCAAATTTTTCCGGCATGACCAAACGAAATACCTCTGCGGTGTATTCTGCGTCATGCAGTGCGTCGTGAAAAGGATCCGTAATGGGGATCTGCAATGCGGTGACAGCGTTTTTCAGCCCAATGGCACGCCCCGCTTCCTGATGCAAAAACTGCGAGGCATAGCTTTGCACATTCAAAATGCGGTCCGTAATGGAAGTAAGCTCCAAATCATAGTACAGGATATTTTTAAACAGAGATTTAATGTCATCCCCGCCCCAAGTGCATAATACGGCATCTTTTGTACCGATAAAGTCGGTAAAATCCTGAAAAACCTCGGGGAAAAGGGGCTGGTCTTTTAACATTTCTTCTGTGATACCTGTGATTTTTTCCACAAAGGGGTGAATGCGCGGATAAATCTGCGGGCGGATCAGCTGATTGAAACGATCCAGAAGCGTAAAATGTTCGTCCAGTTTGACTGCGCCAATCTGAATGATCTCAAAAGGACACTCCGGTATCGTGGTATAAGAAGGTCCCGTTTTAAATGGAAAGGCCTGATTAAATTCCAGATCCAGTACGATATATTGCATATTTTTACACCTCCGAGGGGTCGTTTGAAATCTTATCAAAAACGCTGTATCAGTACAGTGTTTGTCCGCGATCGTTTTATTATATCATGTTCCTGAGCCGGACGCAATTCTCATAAATCAGTAGGGCGCGGTTGAATTTACAGGCGGGAAATGTTAATATTTTCATATGGAGGTGAAAAGATGCGATTCGATTTCACAGATGAAATGAAACAGGAAGAAAAGAATATGATCTATCTGGAGGAAGATGACCTGCTGATGGAAGGCGAGTTTGTGGAAGGTGAGGGAAAGCACTTTATTCTCACAGGCATTGCCACCATTGAAGGAGAGCGATATCATGACTTTATGATAGAGTTTGAACTGGAACAGGAAGCAGATAATTTAGAGGAGATTATGACTGCCGAATGGGAGTGGTATGATTTTCTTTGTTAACAGATGTTTTGATAAAGGAGGAAAGAAAGCATGAAGGGATTCCGTTATTTTATGCCTGCCAATACTTATTTTGGCAAAAGGTGTATCGCAGAAAATAAAGAGGCGCTTCGTCCTTTTGGGGAGAAAGCGTTGATCGTTACCGGAAGAAATTCCGCGAAGAAAAACGGTTCACAGGCGGATATTACAGCGGCATTGGAGCAGTTGGGGAAAACTTGGGTGTTATTTGACGAGATCGAAGAAAATCCCTCTTTGGAAACTGTCTGCAAAGGCGCTGCGCTTGGTAAAGCGGAAGGCGTTTCATTTGTCATCGGTATTGGCGGCGGCTCTCCGATGGATTCCGCAAAGGCGATCGCTTGCTTGATCGCAAATCCCGAAAAAGACAGCTCCGTGCTGTTTGGACCGCCTGCAGCGCATCTTCCTGTGGTCGAGATCCCCACAACAGCGGGCACCGGTTCCGAAGTGACACAGTATGCTGTTGTCACACTGCATGATAAGGGTACGAAATCAGCGATCTCACAGCTGATTTTTGCAGATGTTTCTTTCCTTGATCCGGGATATATGGCAACACTTTCCCCGACAGTTACAAACAACACGGCGATCGATGCGTTAAGCCATCTGCTGGAAAGCTATATGGCGGTCAGAAGCAGCTATTTGAGTGAAAAGATGGTAGAGATGGGGCTTTCGATCTTCCGAGAATGTATGCCTGCGCTCTTGAAGAAGGAGTATACTGATGAGGACAGAGAAAAACTGATGCTTGCCTCTGCGATCGCGGGAGCCTGCATCGCGCAGACCAGTACATCTTTACCGCATGGCTTCGGGTATTTCCTGACTTATGATAAAGGGATTCCGCACGGCAGAGCAAACGGACTGCTGATGGCGGCATATCTGAATTCCTTCCAAGGAAAAGAAGCGCAGAAAGTAGAAAAAATGCTGCAATGCATGGGGCTTTCCTCTGTGCAGCAGCTGAATGAATTCCTGCAGGCTGTTTTGGATACACCGGAAAGTTTTTCTGCGGAAGATGTGAAGAACTTTACACAAAAAGCGATGCAGTATCCCGAAAGGTTTGCAAGCTATCCTTATGTACTGACAGAAGACGCGGTATATCAGATGTATGCCAAGAGCTTACTGAGATAAAAAAGCAATGAAAAAAACGGCAGGCTTTCCAAGCAGGAGAGTGTGCCGTTTTTTTTGATGTGTAAAAACCTACCAAAGATAGAATAACCGTTGCAGCATGGTGTATAATCCTGCGCGTTCTACTCCTTCAGCGGTGACCAGATCGCTTCTGCCGATTTCCTTTCCGTCCAGGAAATACAATACCTCACCGACTTTTGTTTGCTGTGCGAAGGGAGCCTTGATCGCTTCTTGTAGCTCCAATTCTGTAGTAAGCCCCTGTTCGCTTCCCTTAGGTACCAGCGCGGAGATCTCCTCTGCCACCAGAACAGGAACACTTTCTTCTTCTCCTTTTTCTACTGCGATTTCGTCTAACATATAGCCTGCCGCATAACCGCTTTCTGCGGCGTAATTGGCAAAACCGTAATCCAATAACTCCATGACCTCTAAAAATCTTGTTTTAAAATCGGGTGCGGCCATGACCACTGCCACAAGAGATAGACCGTCACGTTCGGCTGTGCCGGATAAACAGTACAGTGCATTTCCGGTAGAGCCTGTTTTTAAGCCTGTTGCGCCTTCATACCATTTGATGAGTTTATTCGTGTTGGTCAGACCAAATTCTGAGGTGCCTTTGGACGTTTCATGGGTAATGGTATCCATCCATGTGGTGGTATAGGTCTGGATCTGCGGGAAGCGGCGCATCAGTTCCCGACTCATCAAAGCGATGTCATAGGCACTGGAAACATGTCCGTCTGCGTCTAATCCGCAGGCATTGACAAAGTTTGTGTCCTGCATACCGAGCGATGCAGCGGTTTCGTTCATTTTCTGCACGAAGGCTTCTTCACTGCCGCTGATAAATTCTGCCATGGCGACAGCTGCGTCATTGGCGGACGCGATGGCGATGCACTTTGTCAGTTCCGCGGCGCTTTGCGTTTCTCCCGCTTCCAGATAAACTTGCGAGCCGCCCATGCTCGCGGCGTGTTCACTGACTGTAACGGTATCCTCCCAATCGAACCGTCCTTCCTCTTGCGCTTCATAGATCAACAGCAGTGTCATGACTTTTGTGACACTGGCAAGCGGCAGAGATTCATGGATATTTTCGGCGTACAGTATCGTGCCGCTGTTTATATCCATCAATACGGCACTTTTTGCACTTAGGTCCAGATCTGTTAAATTGTCGTAGACTGCCGCGCCGTATGTAGGTATGCTGTGGCACAGGATCGCCGCGCAGAACACAGCCAAAAAGGATCGAAATGGCTTTTTCATAGTTTTCCTCCTTAGCAAAGCTTCTTTTGTAGCAAGTTTATGACGAAAAGAACAAGGATATGTATAAGAATCAGGCGACATCTGCCGATGCGGTTTGCTTGTTTTCTGCGGGTGCAGTGGAAATTTTCACTTGATTTTTGATGTGGAATGTGATATGATCATAGACGCACATTATGGTGCCGGAATAGCTCAGTCGGTAGAGCAACTGATTCGTAATCAGTAGGTCGCGTGTTCGAGTCACGTTTTCGGCTGTTTATAAAAACGGTTAAAACCTTTGGTTTTAGCCGTTTTTTCATGTTGTTAACTTTGCATCAATTTCAATTTTCATTATAATATTTTGCCCTATAAACTATACAATCATATTATTAATAAAATAGATTTAAAACAATAAATATATGAAATTAAAACCAAAATGATTGACAAATGGTTTTAATTATGATATACTATGTAATTAGAAAAGGAGGAGAATACTATGGATAAAGCATATAAAGCAAGTTTATTGCCTCTTGATAACGAATTTATTGACCAAACATACTTTTTTGAAGAATTAATAGATGCTACTACAAAGCTAGAAGTATATAAAGAAAAAATTAAAGACAGTAAACTTGACAGTTCATGGTTTATGCCTACACTACAACAAAAGGAAGCTCTTGCCTCTTCTCAACTAGAAGGTACACAAGCTACATTGGATGGTGTTCTGATCAATCAAGTTACACCTAACAATAAGGATAAGAATCTTAATGAAGTGACAAACTATTATCTTGCTACTGTACAGGGATATGAAACTCTCAAAAAACATGATTTTTCTGATGAATTTTTCTTTGAAATTCACAAATCTTTAATGCAAGGTAATGTTCGTAAACCTTCATTGATTGGAGAATATCGCAAAGAACAAAATTATATCGGTAAATATGACAAAACTCATGCAATCACTTTTATTCCGCCAGCACCTGATAATGTGCCAAAACTAATGAATAATCTCATCAGCTATATCAATAAACCGTCTGACAAATTTCGCCCTCTTGTCAGAACAGCTATTATTCATGCTCAATTTGAAACTATCCACCCTTTTATGGATGGTAATGGACGTGTTGGAAGAATATTGATTCCTATGTATTTGTTTGCCCAAAAGCAAATTGAATTACCGTGCTTTTTTATAAGTGAAGCTTTAGAACGCGACAAATTAAAGTACTATACTTTGCTTAATAATACCAGAACGAGTGGCGATTGGAACGAATGGATTAAATTTTTTCTGACAACTGTTACAAAACAATGTGAAAAATATATACAAATCATTACAGAAATCAATGAATTATATAGTAAACATATGGAAATAGCCTGCAATATGGCTCGTTCTTCAAATATGGTTGATATAATTAATGCATTATATCAATATCCAGTTGCAAATGCAAAGCAGATTGTAGCACTTACTCAAATCCCAACAACAAGTGTAAATAGATACTTAAATCAACTTGTAGAAAACAAAATATTATTTACAGATAACAAAAGAAGAAATCGTACTTTCTTTTACTATGATCTGCTAGAAATTCTTCGCACTTAATGTAAAATAATAGAGGGGTGATGTAATATTGAGTGTAAAAAACAAATAGAGCAAAAGCATTCTATGGGTTGCTGGAACAACTTATAGAATGCTTCATCTCCGAATATTGCTATTCAATTTGTGGTGAAATTATTATAGCATCTTTCGGAGAGATTTTCAATGGAAATGATTTGATTATCTTCTGAAAGGAGAAAAAAATATGAAAGATATTATTAAGAATACTCAAAATGCACAAAGAGATGTTTTTCGGGCTTTTTTAGTAGAAAAAGCAGATTATGAAGGAATTGAAGAAATCCCATGTATTAGAACAAGCAGTCTTGTACCTACACGAGTTATCCTTTTTTCAAAGGCATTAAAAACAACCGATTATGATCAATGGGTTGTTTTCTATGAACATGATGAAAAATTTGTTAGATTATGGAATACTCCAAGAAAGTACTTAAGCATTTTGAAAAAGTTTCGAGGTGTTATTACTCCGGATTTTAGTTTATATCGTAATATGCCATTGGTGATGCAAAAATGGTCAACTTATCAAGGTAAAGCAATTGGTGTATGGTTGCAAAATGAAGGAATTGAAGTTATCCCAAATGTTCGTTTTGCTGATGAACGTTCCTATCAGTTTTGTTTTGATGGTGTTGAAAAGAACAGTACTGTTGCTATTGGTACTTATGGTTGCATTAAGAAAATTATTGATAGAAATTACTTTGAAAAAGGATTAGCTAAAATGGTAGAGCAGCTACAGCCACATACAATTATTGTATATGGTGCAGCTCCTGATTATATTTTTGGCAAGTATAAAAAAATGGGTATTCATATCATTCAGTTTGACAGTGATTTTGCCATTGTACATAAGGTGGTGAGCGCTTAATGGGAACTGGATCAGGTGGGAATTTTGGCAATACCAAAGGCTCACAACAAAGTCACGAAGATTATATTTCAAAAGAGTTACCAAAGGGCTCACCAATAAAGATACCACCTAATGCCATGATTAAAGAGGAGAAAAAAAACGGATATGATCAGGTAAAATATACTTGGAAACAGGGTGAATTTTCCTACACAAGCCGTTGGCACACAAGAACACCAAATGCTCCAAAAGAGCAAGGCAATAGCTGGGTGGTACAACGGGATAAAGCAGGTATTGGATATGGTAAAAATGTCCGTCCTGCTGTACATGAAATTCTTGTAGGAAAAGGCAAATGGGTATCTAAAAAGGAATGGCAGGCTGCTATTCGAGCAAGAAAAAATGGTACTGCAACAAAAGAACAAAAGGAGATGTTGGACAATGGACATTGGAAAGATGATCGATAATTACACTTTTTATAATGGTTATGAAGATGAACCAGAAATCATATTATCTATTAAAAACTCTGATACCATCCACATTTGGGAAGGATATTTTGAAGATATCTATGGAGAACCTTCGCTTGATGGCAATGGCTGGACAGGTTTTACTAGAGATTATAATCAAATGGAAGGTATTTTTGCCAATAACGAACCTGTTATAGAAATTAATCCATTAGAGTATCTCCAGGATTTAATGATATATAAAAACAAAACATTTGATTATGATGAAACAGTACAAGTGTTTCACCTTATATCATCATTATTTGAAAAAGCTATAAAAAATGGTGTAACCGTCATAGCAAAAAAAAGATAATCATAGAATTAGCTTTAGTAAATCTTAAAACTTTTTCGTACATATCCATTACAGATAACAGGAAATATTTATTGCATTTCTAATATCATAAAAGTAAAATTATTTTATTTGAAAGTTGATCATTAAATATACATTAACAAATTTAATCAAAAAGTTATATTTATAAATTTTTCATAAAACTAAAAACAGAATCTAAAAATAAAAATCACCCTTACCAACAACCAGCGGTCGCGTGTTCGAGTCACGTTTTCGGCTGTTTATAAAAAACGGTTAAAACCTTGAGTTTTAGCCGTTTTTTGTTGTTTTTTGTTAAGATTTATTTGCGAAAGGAATTTTGATTGCTAACGATATTGCTGAAAGGAATGAAAAAATGTTACTATAATCTATAGAGCACAAAATATGATGAAAACAAGCCTGATGCGTAAGAGGCAAAAAAGGGGATCCGCAAAGAAAGTGATGCCAAAAGGTTACGATGAGGCGGATAGGGCAAAGGTGGTGAAGAAAAATGGCTTATACGGAATTGATCAAAAATTTTAACCGTGTGCGTGCGTATATGCGCGATTTTTATGTTTATGGCTTTAAAAGCCGGGAAGAATATACGCAAAAAAGTGCCAGATCTTATGACGATGAACGCCGTCGTGTGGAAAGTTGGCTGGGGGAGTATATGCAGTTTCGTCAAACGGCAGAGGGGAAGAACGTCTTTCTTTCGATTGACAGCAGGGCGGTCTTTCACAATCCGCTTTTTTCGGCGTGGAAGGCAAAAAGTTTTACAGACGGGGAGATCACTTTGCATTTTGTCCTGTTGGATATTTTACAGTCCGCCAAAGCGCCTTTGTCGCTCAATGAAATCATGGAACAGATCGATCAAACGCTTTCTGGATTTTCTCTGCCACGGACCTTTGATGTATCTACGGTACGGAAAAAGTTGAAGGAATATATGCAAGAAGGCATGATCGTCGGAGAAAAAAGAGGAAAAACCTTGTATTATCAACCCTCTGCGTTTCAGCAGGAAGCGGCGGAGGAACTGCTGCATTTCTTTTGTGAGGTGGCGCCGTGCGGTGTGATCGGTTCTTTCTTATTGGACCGCAGCAACTGCACGAAACAGTATTTTTCCTTTAAACACCATTACATAACCGGAACGATGGACAGTGAGGTGCTTTGTGTCCTTTTCCAAGCGATGCGCCAAAAAAACAGCGTCAGCATGAAAATGGCACAGCAAAAGAAAAATGCGCCGGAACCGTTTCAGATCGTTCCGCTGAAAATCATGCTCAGCGTACAAAACGGCAGGCAGTATGTGATGGCATACAATGCGAAGTATAAAAGGATCACATCTTATCGCTTGGATCATATCGAATCGGTACAGATTGATGAGCCGTGCCCTCATTTTGATGCGTTGCAGGCGAAACTGCAGTGTATGCTGCCGCATATGTGGGGCGTCAGCACTCAAGGAAGAAGTGATAGCCGTATGGAACATGTGGAATTTGTGATCCGCTACGGAAAAGAGGAGGGGCATATCCCCAAACGGCTGGAACGGGAAAAAAGATGCGGCACGGTGACGCATTTAGACCGCTACACCAGTAAATTTGAAGCAGATGTATATGACGCCAGCGAAATGATCCCGTGGATCAGGACGTTTCTTTGCAGAATTACGGAGATACATTTTTCCGAACCGCAGTTGGAAGAACAGTTTCGCGAGGATATCCGGCAAATGTATCGGCTCTATGGCTTAGAGGACGGTGAAAAAGATGATATTTCATGAATGGTATAGTGCGTATTATCGTACGGTGCGCGAAATTTTGAAAGCTGCGCTGGATCACCCTCTCAGGACGGAAGAAATTTATGGAATCATCGAGAAGTATGCGTTTCAAGAAAGTATGCTTTATATCTTGCCGGCATTGCAGGAACAGCGGTGGCAGCTGTTATATGAAGATGGAACGACACCTTTATGCAGTGTGCCCCCAATGCCATATACAACTTTGGAAAAGCGTTGGCTGGCATCGGTCATGCTGGACCCGCGTGTTCGTTTGTTCTGCGATCAGCCGATGGATCTGGGAGAAGCAGAGCCTCTGTTTTTACCGGAAGATATTTGTGTATTTGATCGTTACGGAGATGGGGACGACTATCAAAATGAGAGATACCAAAAGAATTTTCGGCAGATACTGGACGGCGTGCGAAAAAAATATCCCTTGCAGATCACGATGAAAAGTCGGAAAAATACTTGGCTAAAAGTGACGGTCATGCCGGAGTATTTGGAGTATTCTCCAAAAGATGATAAATTTCGCCTGATCACATCTTACAATCCTCTGGTCAGTACGATCAATCTCGGAAGGATCGTGGATTGCTGTGCGGCGGAGAGTGCAGGGGGCAAGCTATCCAAAAGAACGCCGCGAAAAAAATGCAGTGTGGTATTTGAACTGACCGATCAAAGAAAGGCATTGGAACGAGTGCTTCTGCACTTTGCGCATCTGGAAAAGGAAGCGGAGAAAATAGATGAAACACATTACCGCATCACGTTGCAGTACGATAAAGACGATGAGGCGGAAATGATAATTCGGATCTTATCTTTCGGACCGATGGTTCGTGTGATCTCACCACAGAGCTTTGTGGAGCAGATCAAAGAAAGATTGTATCGTCAAAAAAGTTGCGAGCAATGAAAGTTCGCAACTTTTTTTCCGTGAAAAGGAAAAAAAGGAAAGATAAAATAAAGATACAAATTAGATGCAGCATCTCAAAAAAACAGCGACGGAAAAGACGTCGAAAGAGATCGCTTCAATAGGATAAAGGCGCGTACAGCAATATTATGATTCTATCTAAGGGTAAGTGGCATAAAAAGAACGCGCCTTGTTGCAAAACAAAACTGAGGAAAGGCACATACAGCAATCTTTTAAATGTTGTTGGAGAAAATCGGGTGGCTGTGTCAGCCGATTAGGGTTCGAGTCCCTGCTTTTAAGCGGTGCCTTGTAACGAAACAAAAAGAAAAGGAGGAAGTACGATGTTAGAATATCTCGAACAGGAAGCGAATATCACAACCACAGAAAACGGTGCGATTACCTACGCATCTACCGGTTCGGAATGTTTGGATCTGTTTTCTACGATCGGAGCGATCCGCAGGGAAAGCGAACAGGAGATCATCGATCGTTTCCTGCGTGCTTATATGGAAGAAAAAGATCTTGCAATGAAACTCCTTTTCTTTGCAAGAGATATTCGAGGCGGATTGGGCGAAAGACGTGTTTTTCGTACGATTTTTCGCTGGTTGGCATACAATAAACCCGAGTCAGTCATAAAAAATATTCCGTATGTAGCCGAATTTGGACGATTCGATGACATTTTGACATTGATAGATACGCCTTGCGAGGCAGAGGCTTTTTCTTTCCTGAAACAGCAGTTTGATGCCGATTTGGAAAGCTTAAAAAGAGGAAAAAGCGTTTCACTGTTGGGCAAATGGCTGCCTTCTGTTAATGCGTCCAGTGCGGATACCGTTCGTTTGGCAAAAAAAACTGCGGCGGCGTTCGGTATGAACGAAGCAAGTTATCGAAAGGCTTTATCGGCACTGCGGGCAAAGGTACAAATATTGGAAAACTATCTGCGAGAAAGAGATTATACCTTCGCATACGAAAAACAGCCTTCCAGGGCATTGTTCCGATACAGACAGGCATTTGTGCGCAATGATGCGCAAAGATATTTCACATTTTTGGAAGAAGCCGCAAGCGGAAAGGTAAAATTACATGCCGATCACATTTCGCCTTACGAATTGGTGGAGCCGTTTTTAGGCGAAATGGGCGGATTGCAGAATATTTCGCCCGAAGAAGAAGCCACCTTGAATGCGACATGGGAAGCAATGCCGGACTACGGCGGGAATGAAAATGCCATTGCCGTCATAGACACTTCCGCCTCCATGTACGGCTGCACAAGACCGATTCCTGCGGCGGTGGCATTATCTTTGGGGCTATATTTTGCGGAACGGAATAAGGGGATTTTCCGGAACCGTTTTATCGAATTTTCCAGAAGACCAAGATTGATCCGCATCAAAGGGGATACGTTTGCGGATAGGCTGCGTTATATTTCCACGTTTCAACAAATCGCGGATACCAATTTGGAAGCGGTGTTTCGTATGATACTGAAAACGGCAGTGCGTCACAAAGTGCCGCAAAGCGAGTTTCCTGCCAAGCTCATTATCATTTCGGATATGGAATTCAACTGCTGTATGAAAAATGCAGGCGAAAGTAATTTTGAAAACGCAAAAAAGCAATACCGGGAGAAAGGTTATCATTTGCCGGAAGTGGTTTTTTGGAATGTTGCTTCCAGAAATCGGCAGCAGCCGGTAACTATGAACGAGCAGGGGGTAACGCTGATTTCCGGCTGTACGCCCAGAATATTTTCTATGGTGACAGGCGGCACTTTATCACCGTACCGATTCATGATGGAAACGTTACTTTGCGAACGTTATCAGAAAATCACGGCATAATGCCGTTTTTTTCTCGGAAAGGAGGAAAAAAGATGTTTGAGATCAAAGGAAAAGTGAATACAGCCATTTGCTATGCAAAAGTGGTAGAAGATATCGCGATCGAGCAAATTCGCAGAATGTGTGACTATGAACTGACGAAAAACAGTCGGATCCGGATTATGCCGGACGTGCATGCCGGCAAAGGCTGTACGGTGGGAACCACTATGACGATAGAAGATCGTGCCTGCCCGAATATCGTCGGGGTAGACATTGGCTGTGGAATGTATACGGTAAAGATAGCGGAACGGGAAATAGATTTTCCGCAATTAGATGCCGTTTGCCACAGCATTCCTTCCGGTAAACATGTATGGGAGGGGCGGATAGAACGGTTTGATTTGACGAAGCTTCGCTGTTATCGTTCTTTACGCGATGCGAAAAGACTGGAGCGTTCTTTGGGCACCTTGGGTGGCGGCAATCACTTTATTGAGGTGGAGCGGGCAAAAGACGGAACACATTATTTGATCATTCATTCCGGCAGCCGAAACCTTGGTAAACAAGTGGCGGAGATCTATCAGCAGCTGGCAGTTGATCTGCATATGGGAAAAGAGGAATATTTCCGAAAAAGAGAGGAGATCATCTGTACTTACAAAGCGGAAGGAAGGCGGGCGGAAATACAGGAAACGCTGAAAAACCTGAAAGATTCCTTTCAAACGCAGGAGCTTTCCGTCCCGGCGGATATTTGCTGGCTGTACGGAACATTTCTTGCAGATTACTTACATGATGTGGAAATATGTCAGAAATTTGCGTGCAGAAACAGAGAAAAAATGGCGGAGATCATTCTGGAGCAAACCGGTATGACGGCTTTGGAATCTTTTCACACCGTTCATAATTATATTGATACGGAAGAAATGATTCTAAGAAAAGGTGCGATCGCAGCTTACGAAGGGCAGAAAGTCCTGATTCCTGTGAATATGCGAGATGGTTCGATTCTTGCCGTCGGGAAAGGAAATGGCGAGTGGAATTATTCCGCGCCGCATGGCGCAGGGCGCATTATGAGCCGTGCCAAGGCAAAAGAAACGCTTGCGTTGGCAGCTTATCAGGCGGAAATGGCGGGGATATACACCACTTCTGTCAATATGGAAACACTCGATGAGGCGCCTATGGCATATAAATCTCTGGAAGATATTCTGGAGGTGATCGGAGATACAGTCACGGTATTGGACGTGATGAAACCGGTCTACAATTTTAAAGCTTCGCAGGACGATGTGCCTTGGAAAAAGAAAGATGAGGTACAAGATGAAACAAAGGATTTTGGAACGCCTGTCTGAAATAGAACAAAAAGAAAACATTCGTATCCGCTGGGCGGCAGGATCAGGCAGTCGCGCATGGGGACTTGCTTCTTCAGACAGAGATTATGATGTAAGATTTATTTATGCGCGCGGCAATAGAACTGCCGATAGCAGATGACTTGGATCTTGTCGGTTGGGATTTGCAGAAGGCTTTGCGGCATTTCTATAGATCTAACCTGACGCTATACGAATGATTTCCTCCTCCTATTATTGATCGGGAAACGAAATTTGCAAAGCCGAGTTTAACCTTTTACCTGCATATGGCGAAAGGAAACTATCGAGAATATTTGTGTACGGAGCGTGTCAGGCAAAAAAATATTTTTATGTATTGCGTTCCATACTGGCGTGCCGTTGGATCTTAGAAAGACAAACGCCGCCGCCTGTTGGTTTTACAGCGATAAGGAAGTATTCACAACAACTTATTACTAACGCTGACAAACAGGCTGTAAACAAAACAGAGAACAAGTCATTAAAAACCTTGTTCT
>CALWRB010000013.1 GCA_944383855.1 uncultured Lachnospiraceae bacterium | reverse complement strand
GCCTGCGCCACCTGCTCCCGTATTGCGCAAAGGTTCTGTGCAATCTGGCTCATAGTCCTTCCTCCCAACTGAATTGATTTCTGTTTTTTAATAGATTTGTTGACCTTCCTGTACATTTTTCGCGTCGGAAACAACTACATCAAACGGCTGTAAACCGCCTGAACCACTGCTTGCTTCCACAATGGAATACTCCTGATTGGACTCCAATATCGTCACTGCCACAAAACGCGCCACCGAGCTGTTTGCAAGGTATACACCAGGGCAGGGAACCGATTCGGTAATCGTCATTTCCTGACCGTCCTCTCCTGTTTTTTTCAGCACCGCCCCAAGCGCCAAACCATTCGTATCCTGAGAAACATAAACCGCTTCCTCATCAGAGCGAATTGCGGAAATCTCCACAAATGTGACCGTTTCTCCTTCTTTGACCAAGACACCCGTTGTTCCAAGACTTTCCGTCAAATATTCATTCGGAATCTTCAGCAAAGTCTTTTCCACGATCGCATCATTCGGAATCTTCAGTCCTTCCATTGTTTCACCCGAAACATAAAAATTCAAAGTTCTCTGGTTAATAAAGTCTGACATATGGGAAGTCATGGAAAATACCACCTTGACCTCATCATCTTCTTCCGTCAGGCTATGAAGTGTTGCATCTAAAGATATCTCTTTTTCATCCGCCTTTGCCACCAAAGTAACCTGTGTACCTTCTGACCAATCTTTCACATCTTCGGCAGGAAAATACGAAACCAGATACCATACGTTCGATGTAACCAGACGAAACATCGGCGCACCGACTTCCACCTGCACGCTTTTTGTAATGTAAGTCATCTCTGCGCTTTCTTTGATCTGCGCTTTGCCGATCGATTCCAGTGCTTCCGGCTGCAAAGCTTCTTCCAATCCATCGCTGGAAAGCGCTAAAACACCGCTTTGGGAAGCCCGCAGAGTGCTCATGCTGGCAGAAAGCTGCTTTTCATAAATTTCTTTTTCTTCCGAAAGGGCAGAAAGACCTTCCACATCTTCCGCAAGCCAAATTTCATTCCTTTGGCGAATTTCCGCTTCCAACTGGCTTTTTAAGGTATACGCATAAGTCATACTGCTGCTCATCGCCTTGCCCGCGTAGGACTCTACGGTTGTCTTCATATTGGAAACGATACGTGCAATATCTTCCGAATAGATAGATAAATCGCTCCGGGAAGCCTGACTGCGCAAAATATCCGCATCTATTTTTTGAATTTCCTCTTCAATGATATCTGTCGTATCGGTATCTTTAATCTCGCAGACCACAGCATTTTTCGAAACACGATCGCCTTCTGAAAAATAATAGTTCGCCTGCCCCGCGCGGTCTGCACTGACCAGTTCCTCTGAACGCACAATCAAGCCACTCATGGAATGAGGCACATCGATTGTGCCGTATTCGACTGTATCAACATTGATGTCCGGGCTCCGCATAGTCGCCAAGACCTGTCCCACCAAATACAACGCCATCAGCAAAAATACTACTAACGGCACCACGCGATGGGAACGCCTTCTGGCAGCCGCTTTTTTTTTTTTTTTTTTACCATCGACAGGAGAATATGCCCTGCCGGCGGGACGATATTCTTTTTCCGCCAAGCGTTCTCTTTCCGGAAAATAGCGAATATTGCTGCCGCTTACTTGCGTATTTGTGTGTCTTTGTATTCTTTTTTGCGGCGGTTGGTTCTGCCTGTCCTTTCTTTTCCTTGCCACAGGCGCTCACCTCCCCTGCTTTTTCATTGCAAAAAAATTGCATCAGTTTATTATAATACATTTTGCGAACGAGGTAAATAAGAAAACCCTTAAAAACCAAGAATCTTACCGCATTTCTATGCAAAAAATCACTATATTGCCACAAAAGGCTTATTTTTCTTTCTCCATCGCTCTATTCAACCCCGTGTTTGATCGCTTCGTGGATTGCTATAACTGAAAAAAATGCATCCGAAAGACTCCCTGATGAAAATTCTCGTTTTGTTTCACGCTTACATTTTATAATAAATCAGCATACATACTTTTGCCTGTTCTTTACCTATGTTTTCATATCGATGCGTTTTATTTGCCGAAAACCGAATCCCGCAGCCTTCTGCCACGACATAACGCTCTGTATCGACCGTTACCGCGACCGTTCCGCTGTATACGATCAACAATTCTTCCGTTCCTTCTTCATGCGGTGCAGATACGGAATTTGCACCTACATCCAGTTCGATATAAAGCATCTCAAAACGTCTGTCTTCTTCATACGGGAACATCGGATACAATCTGTATTTGCCTTGATCGCTCAACAGCGGCTTAATATCTTCCTTAGATATTAAAATCGTCCCCTGCGCTTCTTTTTCCAACAAAGCGGTAAAAGAAATATGTAACCCCGTCGCGATCTTCCAAAGGGTTGAGATAGTCGGACTGGACTCTCCTCTCTCGATTTGTCCCAACATACTTTTGCTGACCCCCGTCAAATCCGAAACATGATCCAAGCTCAGCTTCTTTTCTTTCCGGATCTTCTTGAGATTCTCGGAAATAATACTGCTCATAACGTCCATTTTTCTCTCTCCCATTAACATCTTGTTTTCTCTCTGCCTTAAAGATACCACACAAAAGAATGTTACGTCAATCCAAGAAGCGTGCCGAGCGCGGCGCGCAAAGAGCCACCGTTTTCCTATGTAGCACAGCAAAATTTTTATGAATTCCGCCCCTATGCAGCGCTCAGTGCAAACATCTGTTAAAATGCTTCTGCGTAACCATTGCTTCCTTATATCTTGCAGTTTCCACGAAGATACCTCTGTTTTCCTTATGATTTGTGGATCGGCGGCGTATTTTTCCAGAAGTTTTTTGCCGCAAAAAAATCGGGAAGCGGCTGCCTCCCGATTTTAGACAATAAAAACAGATCCTTGCGGTTGTGTTTCGGTATTCAGATTTCCAACCGAATCTGGTCGAAATATTTTATTTTCGGATTTTTCTTAACTTTAAAATTTGATCCAGTATTCTATGTGCCACTTCTTCTTTGCTCAGTAACTCCAGCTGCACTTCTTCTTCTCTGGCGATCATCGTTACGATATTGGTATCCGTGCCGAAGCCGCTGCCTGCCACTTTCAAATTATTGGCAACTACCATATCGATATTTTTCTTATCCAGCTTTACTCTGGAATTTTCCAGCATATTTTGTGTTTCCATGGAAAATCCGCAGTAAAACTGCCCTTCTTTGCGGTGTTCCCCCATATATTTCAGAATATCCACCGTCCGCTCCAAAGCGATGCTCATTTCACCGTCCGCTTTTTTCACTTTATCTTCCGCTACGACCGCAGGGCGATAGTCCGCAACCGCGGCAGCCTTGATGATAATATCATTGTCAAGGAACCGATCCCGCATCGCCTCAAACATATCCTGTGCGCTGACAACAGGCACCATCTCCACAAACGGCACAGGCGCAAGCGAAGTCACTCCGCTGACCAGTGTCACCTGCGCACCGCGCAGCATAGCAGCCTTTGCCAGTTCATACCCCATTTTTCCGGTCGAATGATTTGTGATATAACGAACGGGGTCCACACTTTCCTGTGTAGGTCCTGCCGTGATCAGCAGACGCAACCCGGAAAGATCTTTCTGGCAGGCGATCCGGTGCATCATATGATCCACCAGCACTTCTTCCGACGGCATTTTGCCATCGCCGATATCCCTGCACGCAAGAAAACCGCTTGCCGGCTGGATCACTTCATACCCGTATCCTTCCAGCTTTTTCAAATTATCCTGCACCACCGGATTATGGAACATATTCGTATTCATCGCAGGCGCAATCAGCTTCGGGCAGGTGCAGGCCAAAGCCGTCGTCGTCAGCATATCATCTGCGATGCCGTTTGCAAGTTTTCCAATCACATTGGCAGAGGCAGGTGCGATCAATAAAAGATCCGCCTTCTTCGCCAAAGACACATGTGCCACATGAAATTGGAAATTGCGGTCGAAAGTGTCCACCAGACATTTATTCCCCGTCAAAGTTTCAAATGTCACAGGGGTGATAAACTGTGTCGCATTTTTCGTCATGATTACATGCACCTCGCAGCCTTGCTTGATCAGCATACTTGCGACATTTGCCATTTTATATGCAGCGATACTGCCGCTGACTCCCAAAATAACCGTTTTTCCGTTTAACATATCCTACAACATCCTTTTCTGTTTTTGTCCATCGCTTTTGCCGCTTCCACATTTCTCTCTGTTTCGCAGCCTGTCTAACCCTTCAGAAATTGTATCATATTTTACGAAAAAGGTATAGAAAAATCTTCTTCTCCTCGGATATCTCTCCGGCGCCCTTTGCTCCGTTCGATTTATAAACAAATTATATTCTTTTTTCCCTTTTTTCATATAAATTCTATGTAAAGAAAATCTAAATGTTTGATTTTTTAACATTTTTTTGTTCTAATCGTTTGATTTGTTTCATTTTTTATCTGTATAATAAAAGAAACGTTCTCTTTTACAAAGAAGATAGTGATTACAAAGGATAGATATTGGAAAGGAGCATGATCATCATGAATATGTATGCACATCTGCAAGAATTGGAAAAACTCGGTAAGCCTGCGCGGGTAGGTTTGATCGGTACAGGCAAATTTGCCACTATGTATATCGCACAGGTCAGAAAGATCCCGGGCATCCATCTGGTCGGTGTTGCGGATCTGATTCCGGAAAAAGCAAAAGATTCTTTCCGCAGAACATTGTGGGACGAAAACAAAGTATCTGCCAAAACACTGGAAGAAGCGGATCAAAACGGTACGACCTGCATTCTGACAGACTCCGAAGAACTGATTGCTTCTGCGCATATTGACATCATTATTGAGGCAACAGGTAATCCCTATGTCGGTGTAAAACATGTACTTTTGTGTTGCAAACATAAAAAACATATCATCATGGTCAACGTGGAAACCGATGCATTGGTCGGTCCTATGCTGGCAAAAAAAGCAAAAGAAGCCGGCATCGTTTACTCCTTAGCTTACGGCGATCAGCCCGCTATGATCTGTGAGATGGTCGACTGGGCACGCACGGTCGGCTTTGAAGTTGTGGCAGCCGGCAAAGGTACAAAATACCTGCCCCGCTACCACCAGTCCACTCCAGAAACCGTATGGGGCGACTATGGTATCGCACCCGAGGATGCGAAAAAAGGCGGTATGAATCCGAAAATGTTCAATTCCTTCTTAGACGGCACAAAATCCGCTATCGAAATGGTAGCTGTTTCCAACGCAACCGGGCTTTCCGTCAATCCCGACGGACTGATGTTCCCTCCTTGCGGCGCGGATGATCTGCCGAAGGTGCTCAAACCCGTAGAAGACGGCGGTCTTTTGCCTAAAGTCGGTATGGCAGAGGTCGTATCCAGTCTGGAAAGAGATGGCAGACCCGTTTACAGAGATCTGCGTTTCGGTATTTATGTCGTTGTACGCGGCGATTCCGAATACATGAGCGACTGCTACCGTGAATACGGGATTCCCGCCGATGATAGCGGCAAATACATCGCATTATATCGCCCCTTCCATATGATTGGATTGGAACTTGGCATTTCCGTTGCTTCCATCGCAACAAGAAATGAGCCGACCGGCTGCCCGAACTCCTTCCGTTCAGACGTAGTTGCAACCGCAAAACGCGATCTGGCAGTCGGCGAAACACTGGATGGCGAAGGCGGCTTTACCGTTTATGGCAAAGCAGTTCCCGCAAAAGACAGCCTTGCCATCGGCGCGGTCCCTCTGGGTCTTTGCAGCAATATCAAACTGATCCGCCCTGTCAAAGCAGGTATGCCCGTCTGCTGGAACGATGTCGAGATCGACGCTTCTTCCGCAGCATATCAGGTCAGAAAAGAAATGGAAGACTACTATCGTGATAAACTTTGATCTCACCATCTAATCACACAAACTCACATCACATACATACAGGAGGTTTCGCATGAGAAGCGATTTAATGAAAAAAGGTAACGAACGCATTCCGCACCGCGCTTTGTTAAAAGCGACCGGTCTGACCGATGAAGAGATCGCAAGACCGATCATCGGTATTGTCAATGCGCAAAATGAAATCATTCCCGGACATATCCATTTGGATCAGATCGCGGAAGCAGTCAAAGCAGGTGTACGCGCAGCAGGCGGGACACCAATTGAATTTCCCGCGATCGGCGTTTGCGACGGTATTGCCATGAACCATATGGGCATGCACTACTCCCTGCCCAGCAGAGAGCATATTGCCGATTCCGTGGAGATCATGGCAGTGGCACACCCTGTTGACGCATTGGTTTTTATCCCCAACTGCGATAAGATCGTCCCCGGTATGCTGATGGCAGCCCTGCGGTTGAATATTCCCTCTATTTTTTGCAGCGGCGGTCCGATGCTGCCCGGTAAGGTGCAGGGAAAAACCGTTGCGCTGACAGACGCATTTGAAGCACCCGGCGCGATCGAAGTCGGCAAAAAAGATGCCGCATACGGCAGAGAGATCGAAGAACATTCCTGCCCCGGCTGCGGCAGCTGCGCAGGTTTGTTTACCGCCAATTCCATGAACTGCATGACTGAAATTTTAGGCATGGCACTGCCCGGCAACGGTACGATCCCCGCGGTATCCGCAGAGCGTATCCGTCTGGCAAAACACGCCGGCATGAAAATCATGGAGCTGTTGGAAAAAGACATCAAACCCAGAGATATCGTGACAGCCGCAACCATTCACAACGGCATCGTTGCGGACATGGCACTGGGCTGCTCCACCAATACGATCCTGCATCTGCCTGCCATCGCACATGAAGCGGGAATCCCTGTCAGCCTGCAGGAGATCAATGAAATCAGCGATCAGGTACCGCATCTGGTCAAACTGAACCCCGCAGGTCAGCACTTTATTGTCGATCTGGACGATGCCGGCGGACTGAGCGCAGTATTAAAACGTCTGGATTCTTACGGATTTATCGATACTTCCGTCATGACCGCATCGGCAAAACCGCTTTGCGAAATTCTGGAAAATGCGGCTGTTCTGGACGAAGACGTAATTCGTACCAAAGAAACGGCATATTCCGCAACAGGCGGTTTGGCTGTACTTTGGGGCAATCTCTGTCCTGATGGCGCAGTCGTGAAAAAAGGCGCGGTCCTGCCCGAAATGCTGGTACACGAAGGTCTCGCAAAATGCTTTAACAGCGAGGAAGAATGTATTGAAGGTCTGATGAAGGGCAAAGTTGTTCCCGGTGATGTTGTTGTCGTTCGCTACGAGGGTCCCAAAGGCGGTCCCGGCATGCGTGAGATGCTCTCCCCTACCGCAACACTTGCGGGCATGGGTCTGGACAGCTGCTGTGCGTTGATCACAGACGGTCGCTTCAGCGGTGTATCCAGAGGTGCTTCCATCGGGCACATTTCTCCCGAGGCAGCCAGCGGCGGTATGCTTCGCCTGTTAGAGGACGGCGATATCATTTCCATCGATATTCCCGCGCATAAATTGGAATGGAAAGTCGATGATGCAACTTTGGCAGAGCGTGAAAAGAACTTCAAACAGCCAAAACTGAAAGAAGTTTCCGGGTTCCTGAAACGCTACCGCAGCATTGTTTCCTCCGCAAGCGAAGGCGCAATTTTAAAAGTAGAAGATTAAGCATACGGCAAACACTTTGCCGTATCAACTATGAGGTTTCCATCAAACGGGTCTGCATATCTTGCAGATCCGTTTTTCATTATTACTTTAGTGCTGAAGGCTGCAAAGCAGCCTTTAACAACCGCCCGCTCTGCGGGTGAGATTAAAGCTTAAGCAAAAAGCATCGTCCTTGTTGTAAAATAAGGGTGTTCAAGCCTAAATATTTTACA
>CALWRB010000012.1 GCA_944383855.1 uncultured Lachnospiraceae bacterium | reverse complement strand
GGATAGTTTTTTGTTTTATAAAGCTGTATAATATTGAAATATATTTTTGTAAAAAATCTATGGGTACAAACCGGAAAGAAAGCGAGAGGAAAGTTAGATGAAAAAAGCAAAATGGTTGACGGCGGTTTTGGCGGCGGCAGTAATGGCATTGAGCGGCTGCAGCGGCGAAACGCAAAGTCAGTTTGAAGATGAAGTGGTGGCAACGATCGACGGTACCGATGTAATGAAATCGGAATTTATGGTATATCTGTATTCTGTGACGCAAAGCCTGGAGTATGCCGGCGGGGAAGAAGTTTGGAGCATGGATATTGACGGCATGTCTGCTGATGAGGTTGCGAAAGAACAGGCACTTACCACACTGCAAAGTGTGATCGCGACCAGAAACTATGCGGCAGAAAATCAGTTGGAGCTGACAGAGGAGCAAAAAGAGCAGGCGGAGCTTGCGGGAGAGAATATTTTCGATTCCCTGACAGAGGACGAAAAAGCAAAACTTGGCACAGATGCAAAGGGAATGGGTGCGGTATATGAGGATTCCTATTTGTACGCATTGGCATTTGACCATCTGGCTTCGCAATTCGAACCGGTAGAAGCGGACGCAGAGGCGTATTATCAGGAAAATATGGAAACACTGCGTGAAGATTATACAGAATACACCCTTGCCAGCATTATGATGCCGGATGAGGAAACCGCAAACGAGGCATATGAACGCTATCAGGCAGGAGAGGATTTTGATGCCCTGTTTGAAGAATATGAAATGGACGAAGCGGAAAAAGAATCTGAGGATAAAGGCAGACGTGTGCTGACAGCGGCTTCTATGGAAGGCTATCTGGACGATGTATTGTCGATGCAGGTGGGCGATGTGACAGAGCCGATGCAGTCTGCGGAAGGTTATTTTATCTTCCGTGTCGAACAGATCCATGTGCCGGACGATGGGGAGCTGAAGATTGCTGCGGCTGCGGAGTATATGGACGAACAGAAAAATATTTACGCGCAGCAGAAAATCCAGGAAATGATTGACGCGCAGGAAGTTGAGATCGTGCAGGAAGTTTGGGATAATTTAGAGAAATTGCACGACTGAGAAAGAGGCGAAGAGGCATGACACAGATCCAAACGGTATGGGCGGTTTATTTCAGTCCGACAGACGGTACGAAAAAAATTACACAGCGCATCGCGCAGACGCTGGGCGAGATCTTTCAGGTGCCTGTAAAATACAGGAGTTTTACATTGCCGGAGGAAAGACAGCAGAAAATGGTATTTGGCGCGGAAGATGCGGTCGTGATCGGTGTGCCTGTTTACGCAGGCAGAGTGCCGAATTTGATTGCGCCTTACATTTCCACGATAGAAGGCAACGGCGCATGGGCGGCGGCGGTAGTCACATTCGGTAACCGTGCGTTTGATAATGCGTTGGCGGAGCTGTGCGATAGCTTAAAGCGGAATGGATTTCAGACGGCGGCAGCAGCGGCGTTTGTATGCGAGCATTCCTTTTCCCGTACATTAGGCGGCGGCAGACCGAATGCGGAAGATCTTGCTATGGCGGAAGCCTTTGCCGCAAAGGCAGCGAACTGCCATGCGCCGCTTACAGGAGTGCCGGGAGATGCAGCCGCGCAGTATTTTCAGCCGAAGGACGGTGCGGAAAAGAAAATCGACATCAGAAAAGTCAAACCGAAAACTTCGCAGGCTTGTAATGAATGCGGTCTTTGCGCGATGGTCTGTCCGATGGGGGCTATTGACCGTAAAGACCCGAAGCTTGTGCCGGGAATCTGTATCAAATGCTGTGCCTGTGTGAAAAAATGTCCGAAAGGCGCCAAGTATTTTGACGACGCGGGATTTTTGTTCCATAAAAAAGATTTAGAAGAAAAATATGAAAGACCTGCTTCTGTTTCTTTGTATTATGGAGAAACGGAAGCAGGGAGATGATATCAAAAAGACACCCCTTTTTTCTTTTGGGGTGCCTTTTTTCTGCCTGCTGCGTGACTGCGGCATTTTAGGGTCATACACCAAGCAGGTAAAAGCCGATATAAGCCTTGCCCGCTTGCAGCCATTGCAGTAATATTTCATAGGAAGGCGGCGTTTTGGCGCGGAGTGTTTCGATGATACACGAAACCTGCCGTTGGGTGTAAAAATTGATGCCGCACAGGTCTATCGGACCGCTTGCCTGATTGCTGTAGGTCCCGCCGGTAATGATTTTTCCGTAGTGGGCGGTAAACAGTTCCAAGTCTTCCCCAAACACATACAAAGAATCGTTTTTCCAATGGGAGATCTGATCTTGGCAAAGAATGGTTTCCAGTGGACTGCCTTCTGGCAATCGACAGTATTGTAATTCCAAAAAATCGGAGCCGCCGCATTTTTTTCTGTCTTCTTGGGAGAAAAATGTGTGAAATAACAGAAAAATCACCTCCTGATAATGTGCGTGTTGGAAAGGGTTTTTGGTGCGGTTTTTTCCATACTATCCTACCATAAGAAGCGGCAAAACAAAAGCGTGAATGAGGACGAAAAGGATTTCGGCAATGGTTTTTTTCTGCGAAGGAAGCAGATAGCAGATGTTTTTTTGCGAACAGGGATATTTTGCAAGCGGTTTTTTATTTTACATTTTCTATGCTTTCGGGTATAATGAAACGAGGGGCAAACCGAGAAATGATAAGGCAAAGGGGAGAGAGCATGGCGAAAAAAATTCTGATCGTGGATGATGAAAAAAATATCGTGGACATTATCGCCTTTAATCTGAAAAAAGAAGGCTATGAAGTCATCAAGGCTTTTGACGGCGAAGAAGGCGTGGAAAAAGCGTTTACGCAATCCCCCGATCTGATTTTGCTGGATATTATGATGCCTCGTTTGGACGGGTATGAAGCCTGTAAGAAAATCAGAGAGAAAAAAAATACACCGATCATTATGCTTACTGCAAGGGCAGAGGAGCTGGACAAGGTGTTGGGACTGGAACTGGGGGCAGATGATTACGTCACAAAACCCTTCGGTGTCAGAGAGCTGATGGCGCGCGTCAAGGCAAATTTGCGCAAGCAGGCGGCAGTGGAAACACCCGCTTCCGCGGAGGATACACTGCAATACGGACGCCTGAGCCTGAATGCGGAACGCTATGAAGTGAAAAAAGATGATAAGCCGTTGGAGCTGACATTGCGTGAATTTGAGCTTTTGAAATTTCTGGCGGCACAAAAAGGACAGATCTTTTCCAGAGAAACATTGCTGGAAAAGGTTTGGGGATATGAATATTTCGGAGATGTGCGTACGGTAGATGTAACGGTGCGCCGTCTGCGGGAAAAAATTGAGGACGATCCCGGAAAACCCGCGTATATTTTGACCAAACGCGGTGTGGGGTATTATTTTGACTGCTGAGTAAATGGGAATTGGGTGAACATGGCTTGAGAAGTATTAAATGGAAGCTGATGATTATGTACCTTGGTCTGGTGCTTGTGGTAATGATCGTAAGCGGTACTTATATTCTGCTGACATTGCGCAGCGCGGAGATCAATAAATCCAATCAGCAGCTGGAACTTTATGCCGAAAAAATAAGCGAACAGGTCGTAGAAGGCAATACGGAGGATATGTTTCAGGAACAGCTGAGCAATACGCTGACCAGTGCGGAAAGTATGCAGGGCAATATTCTGGACATTTACGGCAGGACGATTGCTTCCACCGCGGTGCGTCAGGCGCCATACCCCGTATTTTCGGATTCCGCGGTAGTGACGGCGATGAGCGGGGAAACGGCTTATTCTTTCGCGAAAAAAAGTACCGATGAGTCCGGTCTGGTGCGGGAGTGGATCAGCTGCGCCTACCCGGTAAAGGACATCAGCGGAACGGTGAATTATATCGTTTACACACGCATGGACGCGGCGGATATGCAGGAAAATCTGGTTGCGACGGCGCGTACTATACTGGTGGCGGCTATCATTTCACTGCTGCTTGCGGCAACGATGGGCTATATCTTTGCGCAGACGCTGACAGGACCGATTTTAGCGCTGACCAGAGGCGCGAAAAATCTGGCGGAGGGCGAGCTGAACCAAAGCCTGAAAGTGCGCAGCAGTGATGAGATCGGACAGCTGACCAGCAGTTTCAACTATATGGCTTCGGAGTTGAAAAAGAACCTTTCCGAAATATCCAGAGAAAAGAATCGTCTGGAGATCATTTTGCATAACATGACAGACGGCGTGATCTCATTCGATAAAAACGGTAATCTGATGCACATTAACTCCGCGGGTATGGAACTTTTGCAGATGGAGAAAATGGACGAGAATATGACGTTTTCTGATTTTATCCGGGCTTATGACATCAATTCCGGTGTTTTACTGGATATCGGAAGGGATCACTCCAAGAAAGTGACGTTTTCTGTCGGTAAGCAGTTCTTGAATGCCAGCTTTTCGCCGTATTACAACCGCCCCGGCAAAATGGAAGGCGTTGTGGTGGTATTGCAGGATATTACCGAGCAGAAAAAACTGGACGATATGCGCAAGGAGTTTGTGGCAAATGTATCGCATGAGCTGCGTACACCGTTGACGACGGTCAAGAGCTATACCGAAACACTGATGGAAGGCGCTGTGGAGGAAAAGGAACTGGCGATGGAATTTTTGGGTATCATCGACAGCGAAGCCGATCGTATGGCGTTTTTGGTGCGCGATCTGCTGCAGCTTTCCCGTTTTGACAATAAACAGGTGTATCTGGATATTACAGAGATCGATCTGAATGAATTCCTGATGCAGACGGTACGGCAAAACAAGATCCATGCGGAAGCAAAACATCAGGAATTGACCTTTGAACCTACGGAAAAACCCGTCATCATATATGCCGATCGGGACAGAGTCGGGCAGGTGGTCAACAATATCGTGACCAATGCCATCAAATACAGCCTCGATCGGGCAAGTATCCGTATTTTTATTACGGAAGATAAGGATTATTACAAAATTTCCGTGAAGGATACGGGTATGGGGATTTCCAGAGAAGACCTGCCCAGGATCTTTGAACGCTTTTACCGTGTGGACAAAGCCAGAAGCCGTGCGATGGGCGGCACAGGGCTGGGGCTTGCCATTGCCAAGGAGATCATGGAAAGCCACGAAGGAAAATTGACGGCGGAAAGCGAATATGGCAAGGGAACGACTATGACCATGTGGTTTTCGAAGCATTTTCCGAGAATTGACGAGGCATAAACAGCCGCTTTACGGTTTTTTTGACAGCACCTTCCGACACCGCAAGAGGGTGTTGTTAGAAAACTGTAAGCACGCTGTAACATAAGTGTAACATTACCGCTGTATAATGAAATGAGAGAACAGATCATTTCAGGATAGGGAAGAAAGGCGGTGACGGCAGATGAAAAAGAAAATCGGTGTTTTTTTGGCAGTGTGGCTGCTGCTTTGTTCTGCTGTACCGTTTTCCTGCTTTGCGGCATCTTGGGCGAGCGCCGGGTTGGAGTTGGTGTTTGAACAGGTGATAGACGAAACGCAGAGTGAGCAGGTGACATTTGCACAGGAGGAAACTGTTTACGGCGAGGCTTTGCCCGGCACAAAAATCACCATTGATGTGACGGGAGAAACGCAAAGCAGTACGCAGGTGATTTTAGTAGGTGCTTCCGGTATTTTTGACGGAACGATCCCCTTCTTTGAAGGAGAGAATACGGTCAGCATTCAGGCAGAATACGGACTGCGCACCAAAGAGCTCTGTACGGTGCAGGTAGAGCGTATGCCGATGGCTGTAAAACAGGAGCTGGAACGCATGATCACGCTGCCGGGGCTGTTTTTCTCCATCAAACTGTAATGGAAGATAATCAATTTTGCACAGAAAAAATAAATTCAAATACGAAGCGGTGAGATCAATATGAAGCTATATAAGATAACGAATGTTGTCGTGATTCTTTTGGTCATAACTGCGGTAATTCAAACAGGAACGTTATGGCTTGAGGGTACGACAAGCCATAACTTTTTTTATGCGGTCAGCCAGATGTTCGGTCAGCGTGATACCGTCGAAGCAGACGGTGATGTGCTGTTGGCGACGCGTTATGCCATCGGCAGCGGGGACAGGAAGTTTTCTGTTTATTATCCTGATGATACCGGCGGCAGTGCGCTGTTGGATATTGCCAATAACACGCTGAATGAAATTTTGCGAAACGTATCCGAAGCGGAACGGATCACGGCGGATTGGGAACGAATTTTGGAGAATCGGGCAATGGTGTTGCAATACGATTTTTTGGTTTCCATGGAAGCGTACCTGCCAAACTATAATTCTTTGAAGCAGGCGCAGACGTTGGACTCCTTTGATTATATTGTTATTGTGCCGTCGGAAAGCCCTTCTTTGCCAAGCAGCGCGTTTTTTGTCAATTCTGAGAATAATGAATGTCTGCACTGCTCGGCTACCGTTGGCGGACATGCCCAGACATTATATGAATCTTTGGTATCTGAGCAAAGCGATTTTATGTATATTGCGACGGGACAGCGCATTACCTACAGCAAAATGATTTCACGCAACCTCTTTGTGCCACAGTGGACAGAAAGCACTTACAGCTATGGCTCTTTGCGGGAGGAAGCGTATTTTGAAACGGACCAGACAGTCAATCGTACGCTTTTGGAAAACACGGTATCGGCGTTCTTTGGTAATTTCGCAGTGGACTGGAGCAGAAAAGACGAGAGCGGAAACTATGTTTTCAGTGACAGTTCAGTGGTGGTGCGCTACCTGCCGGAACAGAAAGTGTTGGATTACTACAGCTATGCTTCCTATGATTCGCAGGAGGAAATGGGATTATTGGAAGGCTATCAAATCTGCTGTGAGTTTTTGCGGCAGGACACTTCCCTGCAGACCGATGTATACCTTGCCGACGTACAAAGGACCGCGTCGGAATGGATCTATTATTTCGACTATGCGGTGGACGATATGCCGGTGATGCTTTCTGACAGCATTCGGGAAAAAATCGGCTCCGACCATGCCATTGAAATTACGGTCAGAAACAATCAGGTCAGAAGATACCATCGATATGCGGTAAATTACATATTATCCGAAACCAAAGATTTGCAGATCACACCGGGGCATGATTTTATCGAAGCGCTGAATCAGGCGGTAGCGATGTATCAGGAAGCGGAGTGGGATCAGGAAGTTTCCAGTGTGGAAAATATTTATTTGGCATATTACGCAAATGGCGCAGCGAAGACGGATCTGCGCTGGTTTGTGGAGTTATATGACCATGAATTTATTATCGATACGGCGGAAGAAGCGCCACCGCAGCAAGAAGACGGCGAGCAGGCGGCGGAAGAAGCGCAGTCATAATACAAAGAGGAAAGGAGGGCGCTTATGGAGTGGAGCAATGCCAAAAAATTCGTCATTGTGCTATTGATCGTGCTGAATGCGGTATTGTTTGGACTCAATTACAGGCAGCGCATGGAATCCAGTTTATCTGCTTCCAGAGAAAAAGCGATTTTTGAAGTGCTCTCCAGAAACGGGATCAGTTTGTATACGGATCTGATCACGGAAAACAGTTCCATGAGCCGGCTGACGGTAAAATTGCCTGCTTATGATCCGCAAAGTGTGCAGACGCTGTATTTTAACGGGGAAGAAGCGACAGTATCGCAAACGGATACGGAAACGATCTACCGCACAAAAGACCGTACACTGCGTCTTTCCGGCGGAGAGGGCGTTTTGGAAATACCGGAAGGAACGGGACAGATCGCTTCGTTTGGCAGTACGTCCGCGCAAGAGGCAGCCGAGCAGTTATTGCAAAACGGCGGGAGAAGTACAGCGAATTTTACGTTAGACAGCATCACTGCCGCGGAGGACGGGTATCTTGTCAGTTTTTATGAAAATTACAAAAATGACCCGGTGTTTTCCAATCATATCGAAATGTTGGTGCGGGAGTGCGGCATTGTGCGTGTGACATTTTCCTATGGAGAGATCACGGGCTACAGCGGAGAGAAAAGAGAGATCTGTGGCTGTGATGAAGCTTTGCTGACATTTTTGCGCAGCTTACAGGACATGGAGCAGGAGAACGAACAGGACAGTTCTGTTACGATCGGCAGGATAGAGCTGGGGTATGACTATCAGGAAGGCGATATGCTTTCGGAGGAAAATTCTGTCAATCTGGTGCCGTGCTACCGCATTTATGTAACGGAATGGGACGAACCGTTTACCATTGACGCTTATACTTGTGAGCCGATTATGCAGGAAACGGCATAATCAAACGATTTTATGCAAATTTGTGCATTTTTCTGCTGTATTTGCGGCAAGAACAGAAAAAAAGACTTTCCAGTGTAGGGTTTTCATGGTATAATGTCTGCAAACTGTGAGTTTGCAGCCCACAGCCTGTTTTCAACAGCCTGTGCCGCTGTTTCCTGACAGTCACAGCGGATTCTACGATTCGCAGTCGAAAAAGCGACTGCTCATAACGCGCCTTGCAAAAACAAATGCCGCCAAAGGCGTCGCTTGTTTTTTCTGCGGCAGCGTGATAATGCCAGCAAACTGTGAGTTTGCAGCCCACAGCCTGTTTTCAACAGCCTGTGAGATTCTTTTTAAAAATACATTTAGGAATATCATTTGATTTGCCGCTTTTTTTTCTACAAGCGGCATATTCTGCTGTCTATGGACGGCGGGAGGGTCCAAGGTTTACCAATTTGAGCCGTTGTCGAAAAAACGGCAATGGCGACAATCAGGCAAGACGTTTATGGGAAAAAAGCGACGCGCCATTTTTTCGGAAGGATGAATTTTTTATGGATAAACTGATCGTAAGAGGACAGAAACGGCTTTGCGGAGAGGTCAGCATCAGCGGTGCGAAAAATGCAGCGGTGGCGGTGATTCCCGCGGCGATCATGGCAAACGGTGTCAGTGTGATCGAAAATTTGCCGGGTATTGAGGATGTCAGCTGTTTATGCCATACGATCGAAAAGATCGGCGGGAAATATGAATACATAGATAAGCATACCCTGCGCATTGACGCTACAGGTCCTTTGGAAACCTGTGCGACGTTTGAAGAAGTACAGCGTATGCGTGCATCTTATTATTTTTTAGGTGCGTTGTTGGCAAGATATAAAAAAGCAGAGGTCGCACTGCCGGGAGGATGTAATTTCGGCGTTCGTCCGATTGATTTGCATTTGAAAGGCTTCCGTGCACTGGGCGCTACGGTAATAGAAGGTGACGGCGTGGTGAAAGCCTATGCGGACAAGCTGGTGGGAACGTCTATTTATATGGATCAGGTCAGTGTAGGTGCTACGATCAACATTATGCTTGCCGCTGCCATGGCGGAAGGCGTGACAACGATTGAAAATGCGGCGAAAGAACCGCATGTAGTGGACACTGCCAATTATTTGAATATGATGGGTGCGAAGATCAAAGGCGCCGGCACGGATGTGATCCGTATTCACGGTGTCAAAGAGCTGCACGGTGCGCAGTATGCGATTATCCCGGATCAGATCGAAGCGGGAACTTATATGATTGCGGCTGCCATCACCGGTGGTGATGTTTTGGTAAAAAATATCATTCCTAAGCATATGGACAGCTTGACAGCAAAGTTAGACGAGATGAATGTCAGCATTGAGGAGCATGACGATTCGATTCGTGTCTGTGCGGATCAGGCATTGCATTGTGCGAATGTGAAGACCATGAGCTATCCCGGTTTCCCGACGGATTTACAGCCGCAGATCGTGGCACTGCTCAGCTGCTGCGAAGGCAAAAGCGTCATTACGGAAAATGTTTGGGACAACCGCTTCCAGTATGTAGATGAGTTACGAAAACTCGGCGCGAAGGTAGAGGTGGACGGCAGAGTTGCGACGATTCAGGGAACGGAGCAACTGCACGGTGCGAAAGTCAAGGCGACAGATTTGAGAGCGGGGGCGGCAATGGTATTGGCTGCGCTTGCGGCAGAAGGCGAAACAGAGATCGACGGTGTAAAATATATTGACCGTGGTTATGAGGATATTGAGCATAAATTGGGAAATTTGGGCGCGGAGATCCGCAGAGAGCCGATAGAGGAGTAATAAAAGCAGGAGATGCTCTCCTGCTTTTGTTTTGAAAACAGATTGCCGAAAAAAAGTGGCAGAAATTCGAGGAAAATACGGGAGAAAGGAGGCGCGTTTTTGTGGCGGTAGAGTTTTGCAGTATTGCAAGCGGCAGCAGCGGTAACTGCATTTATGTCGGTACGAAACATACACGAATTTTGATTGATGCCGGTGTGAGCGGAAAGCGGATTACGCAGGGGCTTGCGGAATTGTCGACAAAGGGCGAGCAGATTGACGCGCTTTTTATCACCCATGAACATTTAGACCACATCAAAGGTGCAGGGATATTGTCCAGAAAATTTGATATTCCCATTTATGCCACAATGGGTACATGGGAAGCGATGGAGCAGCAGATTGGACGCATCCATCCGCAGAACAAACGCTTTGTGTATCAGGGAGAAACTTGTGTGATCAATGATATTTGTATCAAACCGTTTGAAATTCCGCACGATGCTGCGGAACCGGTTGGGTATCGTATTTCAGCGGAGAAAACCTCAGTGGCGATCGCGACGGATATTGGGCATGTGACGGATTGCGTGCGGGAGAATATCAGCGGCTGTAAGCTGATTTTACTGGAAGCGAACCACGATGAGGAAATGGTGAGAAAGGGCAGCTATCCATGGCACCTGAAACAGCGGATACTGGGAGAAAAAGGGCATCTATCCAATAAAACCGCAGGTGCGCTTTTGGCAGAGATCATGTCCGGAGAAACGGAACGTGTTTTTTTAGGGCATCTAAGTGAGGAGAATAATACGCCGTATTTGGCATATGATACGGTGGAAAATGTACTGAACGAGAATAAAATCAAAGTCGGTACTTATTTGAAGATGGATATGGCGCTGCGTCACAGCAACAGTGCGCGGATAGAGCTTTAAAAATATGAAGGAGCGGGAAAAAATATGCGGGTGACGATCGTTTGCGTCGGCAAGCTGAAAGAAGCATATTGGCAGATGGCTGTGGCAGAGTACAGCAAACGTCTGGGGCGATATCATAAATTGGAGATCATAGAGCTGGCGGACGAAAAAGCACCGGAAAGCATGAGCACAGCGCAGGAGGAGGAAGTCAAACGCAAAGAAGGCGAGCGGATCTTGAAAGCATTGAAAGAGGATATGTTCGTCATTGCGCTTGCGATCGAAGGAAAGCAGTTATCTTCCGAGCAGCTGGCTGCTTTTTTGCAGAAAAAAGCATTGGACGGTGTCAGTCATGTGGCATTTTTGATCGGCGGCTCTTTGGGTCTGTCGAAAGAAGTGATGCGCCGTGCGGATTATGCGCTGAGTTTTTCACCGATGACATTTCCGCACCAGATGATGCGTGTGATCTTGCTGGAACAGATCTATCGCGCGGAACGCATCACACGCGGAGAGCCGTATCACAAATAGGTGTTTCTTAACGCGGAAAATGCGGATAAAACAAACGAAAACCGATCAAACATAGATTTTAGCAGGCGAAAGCCTGCTATTTTAATGCGTAAAAAAAGCGGCGATTGTGCCGCTTTTGTTTTTTAGATTGTGAACGGTTATGCTTTCAGGAACTGTTCCCCGACTTTGTAAATATCCCCGGCACCTACCGTAAGCAATAAATCACCTGCCTGACAGTGTGTGTGTAAGTGGGAGAGGATTTGAGAAAAATCTCCGACATATGCCGCGTCTTTTCCGGTTGATTGAATGCGTTCAGCTAACATCTGCGCGGTGATGGAGTCGTCCTTCGCCTCGCGTGCGGCATAAATATCCGCAATAATAATATGATCGGCGTCACGAAACGCATTGCCGAAATCGTCGAACAAAAATTTTGTACGGGAATAGGTGTGCGGTTGGAATACGCACCAAATCTTACCCTGTGCAATCTCCTTTGCCGCAGAAAGCGTCGCGCGGATTTCCGTGGGGTGGTGCGCGTAGTCATCGATGACCAAAACACCGTCTGTTTCGCCTTTTTTCTGGAATCTGCGGTCTGTTCCGTGAAAATGCCGCAGTCCTCTTGCCATATCCTCAAAGCTAAGCCCCAGAAAATGAGCGGCGGCACAGGCTGCCAAAGCATTGCAGATATTATGCTCGCCGGGGATCTGTAATGTGATTTCCCCGAGATTTTCCCCTTGATAATACAGTGAAAAAATGCTGAAACCGTCGCTTGTGTGGCGGATATCCTTCGCCTGCCAGTTTGCAGGTTCGTCGATGCCGAAAGTTTCCCACTTGCAGGCAAGCGATGCTGTGATCTCCTCCGGATGGGAAACAGCCGCAGGCAAAATCAGAATACCGTCTGCCGGGATTTGACAGGCAAAGCTATGGAAAGAGTGACGGATATTTTCCAGATTTTTGAAATAATCCAGATGATCCGCTTCGATATTGAGAATCACACCGATCAGGGGTTTGAATTGCAGGAAGCTGTCAAAATATTCGCAGGCTTCTGCTACAAAATACGGAGAATGCCCGATTTTTAAATTACTGCCGATGGTCGGCAGGATACCGCCGATGGTAATGGTAGGATCGGTGTCTGCCGCAAGCAGGATCTCTGATACCATCGAGGAAGTTGTGGTTTTGCCGTGTGTGCCGGCTACGGCAACGGAATAGTGGTATTCCGCCATCACTTCGCCCAACAGATGCGCGCGATCCATGGTCGGGATCTTTTTTTCACGCGCGGCGGAAAGCTCTGGATTATCCCCTTTGATCGCCGCGGTGTATACCACCAAAGATACATCGTCCGTAATATTTTCTGCGCTGTGCCCGATATGCACAGTAATGCCTTCTTTTTCTAGCCGTTCGGTCATGGGGCTTTGGCGGATATCCGTTCCGCTGACACGGCAGCCTTTGCTTTGAAACAGCAAAGCCAGGGCGGACATACTGATGCCGCCGATACCGATAAAATAAAGATGGGTTTTGGAATCTATGGGAGTAGATGACATATCAATTCGCCTCTGCTTCTTAATATTTCGTGTATAATTTTACCTATTTTTCACAAATTCATAGGAATAGTTTAATTACCATTATATTATACTGAATTTGGAAAGGCAATGCATTTCTATATTTTATACCGAAAAAATCAAAACAAAACCCTGTCGTATCATAAAAATGACGCTTGGGAAAAATTTCCCGAGAAAAGGGTATAATAATTGAGAAAAAACAGGGATATTGCATACTTTTCGGTGACGTGACCATTGCTCAATTTGTTTAGTCGTGGTAAAATATAAAAAAAATTACACAGTTTTTTTGTGTAAACAAAAGAAATAATGCAAAAGGGGTTGGTGTTATGCAAAGAAAAGAAATGATCGCCATGCTCTTGGCGGGAGGGCAAGGAAGCAGGCTGGGTATATTGACCAGAAATATGGCGAAACCTGCCGTAACATATGGTGGGAAGTATCGGATTATTGATTTTCCGCTGAGCAACTGCATCAATTCCGGAATTGATACGGTGGGTGTGTTGACGCAGTACCAACCGCTGCGTTTGAACCAGCATATCGGCATCGGCATACCGTGGGATCTGGATAAGAAAAACGGCGGCGTGACGATATTATCTCCGCATGTCAAAGGCGGCGGAGATGCCGGAGAGTGGTTTATGGGCACAGCCAATGCCATTTACCAGAATCTTGACTTTTTGGACAGTTATAATCCGAAATATGTTTTGATTCTTTCCGGTGACCATATTTACAAAATGGACTACGCCCAGATGCTGGAGTTTCATAAGAAAAAGGAAGCGGCAGCAACGATCGCCGTTTTGGAGGTATCTTTGGAAGAAGCCAGCCGTTTTGGTATCATGAACACCGAAGAAGACGACAGAATCTATGAATTTGAGGAAAAACCGGAACACCCCAAGAGCAATCTTGCTTCGATGGGAATTTATATTTTTACTTGGAGCAGACTGCGTGAAGCGCTTTTGGAGGATCGCAAGATCCATGCGGACAGTGATTTCGGACAGCATATCATTCCGCGCATGCTGAAAGAAGGACAGACGATGTACGCTTATCGATTCCATGGATATTGGAAAGACGTCGGCACCATCGAAAGCTATTGGCAGTCTAACATGGAGTTGATCCAAGCACTGCCGACGTTTAATCTGTACGAGGATTTCTGGAAGATTTATACCAACAGCGATCATCAGCCGCCGCAATATACGGCAGCAGGCGCAAAACTGACCTGTTCGCTTGCCTGCGAAGGCAGTGAGGTTTACGGCACGGCAAATCGCTCCATACTGGGTCCCGGCGTTATCGTGAAACGCGGCGCTGTGGTAGAGGATTCCATTATTATGGCAAATACCGTGATTGAGGAAAACGCGAAGATCTACCGCTGCATTGTAGATGAAAACTGCACGGTATCGCAAGGGGTTGTGATGGGGGCTGGTGAGAATATCCCCAATGAAAACAAACCGAAGATCTATGATTCCGGTATCACGGTGGTGGGAGATCATTCCTTTATCCCTCCGGACGTGCAGATCGGTAAGAATTGTGTGATTTACGGAAAAACAGAGGCGCAGGACTATCCCGATGGACAGTTGGCAAGCGGTAAATCTGTAATGCGGGAGGTGATGATATGATGCGGGCAATCGGTATCATATTGGCAGGCGGAAATAACGAAGGAAGACTCGGTGTATTGACAGAAAAACGCGCTGCGGCTGCTTTGCCGATCGGCAGCAGCTACAGAACGATCGATTTTACATTAAGCAATATGTCTAACAGCGGCATCAGCAAAGTCGCAGTCTTGACACAGTATAACTCCAGATCTTTACGCGATCATCTGACATCTTCCAAATGGTGGGATTTTGGCAGAAAACAGGGCGGTTTATTCGTACTGACCCCCTATACCACCAATGCGGACTCCAACTGGTTCAGAGGCACAGCGGATTCCATTTATCAGAACATGAGCTATCTGCACAACAGCAACGAGCCGTATGTGGTAATCGCATCAGGAGATTCTGTGTATAAAATGGATTACCGCAAGGTGATCGCTTATCACAAGGAAAAAGGCGCGGATATTACAGTGGTTTATCAGGATATGGCGGGGAAAGATTTATCCCGCTTCGGTATTATGGAGTTGGACGAGGATCAGCGACTGTTAGAGTTTGAGGAAAAACCGATTATGCCAAAAACCAGCAATGCTTCGCTGGGAATCTATGTCATTTCCAGAGAATTGTTGATTCGCCTGTTAGAGGAAATCATTCCGCAGGGTAGGTATGATCTGGTAAAGGATATTATTGAACGGTTCCGTAAGACACTGAAAATTTACGGGTATGCGTTTGATGGTTACTGGAGTACGGTCGGTACCGGAATTTGTTCTTATTACTCCACGAATATGGATTTCTTAAAAAAGGAAATTCGGGACATATTTGTAAATGAATGGCCTTATATCGCAACAAAGGCAAAAGATGAGCCGCCTGCGAAGTATAATATTTCGGCAGATGTCAGTGACAGCATCATCGGAAGCGGTTCTATCATCAACGGAAAAATCGAACATTCGGTAATTTTCCGTAAGGTATATGTATCGGAAGAGGCAAAGGTAATCAACTCCATTGTAATGGAGGGATGCAAGATCGGTAAGGGCTGCGTGGTGGAAAATGCAATCCTGGATAAACGAGTGGAAATTCGGGATGGGCAGTGTGTGATTGGAAGAAGCTGCGCGGAACTTGCGATCGTAGAAAAAGGGAAAACGGTATAATTGTTTTTGACGGCGGAGCGCCTGTTCAGTGTGGCAGGCGGTCCGCTGTTTTTGTATTTTGCACAAAGACAATGTCCGCCAAATAAAGACGGCGGACAGGTGTGCCTGCAAGAGGAAAAACAGTTGAAAAGCAAAGAAACGGCGAAGGACAGGACAAAACAGTTTTGTGTCCTTTCTACAAAGACAAAACGGAAAAATTTTCTTTCTTTCCGTTAGGCGGTGTGATATAATGACTGCAAACATTCGGTTACAGTCGGTAAATCGTTGAAAAACCAATGCGACTGTACCCTTTTTCATTGAAAGAGAAGGGTGCTTTGCCCGTGGAGGGAAAGGCAGATGCCGTAAGTGCTGTCTGTTTTTTTGCGGGAATGGCGTGATGGCTGCCGAATCAAAAAAGACCGCATATGTTTTGTTGATGTTAAAAATTACGGCAGGAGGCGGAACATGAATTATTTAAGCATATTTGATGTCATTGGACCGAATATGATCGGTCCGTCCAGCTCGCACACAGCCGGAGCCTGCGCGATCGCATTGATGGCGCGGCGTTTGTTGGATGAAAAAATAAAGCATGTCACGTTTACATTATATGGTTCTTTTTCCAAGACATATCAAGGGCACGGCACAGATAAAGCGTTATTGGGTGGTGTATTGGGTTTTGGCACCGATGATGCGAGAATACGCGATGCTTTTCAGCTTGCTCTGGAACAGGGGGTAGAGGCGCATTTTGTAATTGATGAAAAAACGCCTGTATCCCATCCCAATACGGCGGACATCTATATGGAAGGTGTTAGCGGCAAAACCATGTCCGTCAGAGGGATTTCCACAGGCGGTGGAAAAATGCGCATCGTGCGGATCAATCAGATCGATGTGGATTTTACCGGTGAGTATACGACCTTGATTGTCAAACAGGAGGACAGACCCGGTATTGTGGCACATATCACCAGCTGCCTTGCCAACCACCAAGTGAACATCGCTTTTTTGCGTATGTATCGGGAAGAAAAGGGCAGAACTGCGTATACGGTGGTCGAAGCGGATGAGGAGATCCCGCAGGGAGTGCTGAATGAAATCAAAGAAAATCCGAATATTCACGAAATTATGCTGATTCCGGTATAAGGAGGGGGAAATCAGATGGACTTTTATTCCGCGGAAACATTGGAACTTCTCTGTGCGCAAAAAAATATCCCGATCTCTGAGGCGATGAAGGAAAGGGAACTGGAACTGGGCGGCGGAAAAGAAGCGGCAGTGATGGAAAAACTGGAGATCGCGTGGAAGATCATGAAAAAATCCGCAACGGACCCGATCGCCAAGCCGGAACGCTCTATTGGCGGGCTATTGGGCGGCGAGGCGAAAAAAATGCAGGATTACAGCCAAAGCGGAAAAAGCCTGTGCGGTCCGATGCTTTCCAAAGCCATGAGTTATGCAATGGGCGTATTGGAAGTCAATGCAACGATGGGACTGATCGTTGCGGCACCGACTGCCGGCAGCTCCGGTGTTTTGCCGGGCGTGCTGCTTGCCTATCAGCAGACCCGCGAGGTGTCGGATGATGTGATTTTCAAAGGAATGCTCAATGCCAGTGCCATTGGCTATCTTTTGATGCGAAACGCTTCCGTTTCGGGAGCGGACGCAGGCTGTCAGGCGGAGGTAGGCGCAGCAAGCGCGATGGCAGCCAGTGCGTTGGTCGAAATGGAAGGCGGCAGTGTGCATATGTGCTTTGCGGCAGCGGCAATGGCGATGTCAAATCTGCTGGGCCTTGCCTGCGACCCGATCGCGGGATTGGTGGAGTCCCCCTGCCAGACCAGAAACTCCATTGGTGTCGCCAATGCCATGACAGCGGCGGAAATGATATTAGCGGGCATT
The DNA here is from genome assembly GCA_944383855.1 of uncultured Lachnospiraceae bacterium. Taxonomy (GTDB): domain Bacteria; phylum Bacillota; class Clostridia; order Lachnospirales; family Anaerotignaceae; genus CALWRB01. The sequence goes on along the minus strand of CALWRB010000012.1, from coordinate 12,864 downwards.
GAATTACCGATCCCCTTTGATGAAATGGCAGAGGCGATGTGCCGTGTCGGCAGAAGCCTGCCGTTTGAACTGCGCGAAACAGCGATGGGCGGTTGCGCGGGAACACCTACCGGCTGCGCTTTGGGGTGTAAGATCTGCAAGCATTCCTAAACGGCGGTAAAAAAATAACAGTAAAAACGGTGCTTTGGCGGTGAATGTCGCAAAGACACCGTTTTTTTAGTAAAAGCGCATATTGCAAACAAAACATAAAAATGCTATGATACGGCTTGATCAAAGCGCATAAATACGCTCCGGCGGCAAAATGGAAAGCCGGCCGGCATACAATAGAAGCAAAGCGTTTGCACGAAGGAAAAGGAGAATGGATATGGGTATATTACGAGCAGTCATATTAGCGGCGGGGGAAGGCACCAGAATGCATTCCAAAAAACCGAAAGTACTGCATGAGATCTTTCAACGTCCGATGGTCGAGTGGGTGATCGATGCCGCAAAAGGCGCGGGCGCACAACAGATTTGCGTTGTGACAGGCTGCGGTGCCGAGCAGGTGAAAGAGACGATCGGTGATGATACGCTCAGCTGGGCATTGCAGAGCGAACGCAAGGGTACGGGGCACGCTGTGATGATGGCGCGTGATTTTATCCGACCGGAAGATGATGTGCTGATATTATGCGGAGATACCCCCCTTCTGGAAGGAGAAGCGTTGGCAGCGCTTGCGGCTTACCACACGGGAAAAGGCAACGATGTGACTGTCGTTTCTGCGATGGCGCAAGACCCTACGGGCTACGGAAGGATCATTCGAGATGAAAACGGTATTTTCCAAAAAAGCGTGGAGCAAAAAGATGCTTCCGAAGCGGAAAAAGCGGTCAAGGAGATCAACACCGGGGTTTATATTTTCCGTGGGGTGGCACTGTTGGATTCACTTGGCGCCTTGACGTGCGATAATGCACAGGGAGAGTATTACCTGCCCGATTGTCTGAGTATCATTAAGGCAAAAGGCGGAAAAGCAGATGCGTTTGTATCTGCCGATATGGAAATGTTTTTAGGCGTAAATTCCCGTATGCAGCTGGCACAGGCAACGAAACTGATGCAGCAGCATACCAACCGCAAGCTGATGGAAGCGGGAGTGACGATCATGGACCCGGATCACACTTATATCGACCCGCAGGCGGTGATCGGTATGGATACCACGATCCTGCCCGGTACTGTGATCGAAGGCAATACCGTGATCGGAGAGGACTGCATGATCGGTCCGAACTGCCGTCTGAGCAGAATGAAGATCGGCGACAGAGTTACGATGCAGAGTGTAACGGCACTGGAATCAGAGATCGGAAACGATGTGACGGCAGGACCTTTTGCTTATATCCGTCCGAACTGCAAGATCGGAAACAAAGTCAAGATCGGTGATTTTGTGGAACTGAAAAATTCCGTTATCGGCGACGGGACCAAGATTCCGCATCTTTCCTATGTCGGCGATACCGACGCGGGTGAGCGGATCAATTTCGGCTGCGGTTCCATTATGGTCAATTACGACGGGGAAAAGAAACACCGCACGACCATCGAAGATGATGTTTTTGTGGGGTGCAATGTCAATCTGGTGGCACCGGTCACTATTGGCGCCGGCTCATACATTGCGGCAGGCTCCACTATTACAAAAGATGTGACGCCTGATGTGCTGGCAGTGGCAAGAGCCAGACAAATGGAGATCAAAGGCTGGAAAAAGAAGAAAAACGCAAAAGCATAAATCTGTATCCGGGCGGAAACGGTTTGTTTTGTGCCGTGCGTCGAAAAAAAGGCGACACCCTTTCGGCAAAAGGCGCATTTTCTGTAAGATTTTAACAAGATAAGAGAAGTTAGAAAGCAGGAGTTACGATCGGCTGAAAAAGGCTGAAAACTCCTGTTTTTTCTTGTCGGAAATAACTTTTTTGGCACGGGTTTTGGTCAGAATGGCTTTGGTTTATGTTTCTTTTTATACTTTTGCAAAAGATATGTCATTTCATTTTTGGAACGGGCGGGGCGCAAGCGAGTCGTTTCCGCTTTTTTCCATGGTTTTTGATCGCAAAACAGCCTTTTTTGACTGATTGATGAAAAAAATGAATTTTTTTGTCATGCCTATTGGCGGCAATGACAGTTCGGCGGGATAAATTTGTCAATTTTGCTGTTGAAAAGCAAGTTGGTGTAGTGTAACATAAAATTGGACATAAATAGGTCTTGTATCAAAAAAGAGTGATGTTTTTAGGGGGATTACCAAAATGAATTACAAATTTGGCAGCGACATGAAAATTTTTGCCTGCAACTCCAACATGGAATTGGCGGCTTCCATTGCCGCAAGACTGGGACTGACTTTAGGCAACGCGGAAGTGGAAAAGTTCAGCGACGGCGAGATTTCCGTAAAAATCAACGAAACCATTCGTGGCGCAGACGTTTTCATCATTCAGTCTACATCAGAACCGGTCAACGATCACCTGATGGAACTGCTGATCATGATCGACGCGATGAAACGTGCTTCTGCGGCAAGAATCACAGCAGTCATTCCTTATTACGGCTATGCAAGACAAGACAGAAAAGCAAGAGCCAGAGATCCGATCAGTGCAAAACTGGTGGCAAATCTGCTGACCAGCGCAGGTGCGAACCGTGTGCTGACAATGGATCTGCACTGCGCACAGATCCAGGGATTTTTCGATATTCCCGTAGATAATTTGGTGGGTAATCCTTTGCTGACAAGCTTCTATGTGAATAAATACGGCGAAGATCTGAAAAATTTTGTTGCGGTATCCCCTGACTTGGGCAGCGTGACCAGAACCAGAACTTTTGCGGAAAAACTGAATATTCCTCTGGCGATCATCGATAAGAGAAGACCCAGAGCCAATGTCAGCGAAATCATGAATATCATCGGTGATATTGCGGGCAAAAAGGTCATTCTTGTGGACGATATGATCGATACCGCAGGCACGATCACAAATGCCGCAAACGCTTTGAGAGAAAGAGGCGCGATCGAGGTAGACGCTTGCTGTACCCATGCGGTTCTGAGCGGTCCTGCGATCGAACGCATTCAGGATTCCGCGATCAAAGAGCTGTTGGTACTGGATACCATTCACCTGCCGGAAAGCAAAAAGATTGACAAGATTACAACAGTTTCTGTCGATCATGTCTTTGCAGATGCGATTCGTTGCATCCATGAGGGAGAATCCATTTCTCAACTGTTTGATTAAAAAACAAAGCGAAACCCGCTTCTTTTTTAGCTGATTTTCCTGACAAATGCGAGAAATGTCAAAAGAAACGGAAAAAATTTCTAATTTGTGGTTGACAAATCGTTGGGAATCCGCTATTGTTAAAACAAAGACAAATTGCCTTTTGTTTTAAAAGGCAATCTGGTGTTTCACAGCGTATCAAAAATATATATTATATGTTTTAGGAGGAACCAAAAATGAAGATTGCATTTTTTGACACAAAGTCCTACTGGAAAGAATTCTTTGAACCCATGGCAAAAGAATATGGCTATGAGATCACTTTCTTCAATGAAAGATTGACAGCAGAAACAGCAAAGCTGGCTGCAGGTCATGACGCTACTTGCTCTTTCGTTAACGACGAAGTTCCCGCAGAAGCGATCAGAGAACTGCATGACCTTGGCGTAAAGGTTCTGCTGCTGCGTTGCGCAGGTTTCGACAGTGTGGATCTGGCTGTTGCAAAAGAATGCGGTATGCCCGTTTTGAGAGTACCTGCATATTCTCCTGAGTCTGTTGCTGAGCAGGGCGCTGCACTGCTGTTGGCTGTAAACAGAAAGACACACCTGGCTTATGAAAGAAGCACAAAATTCAACTTCGACATCGCAGGTCTGGAAGGTATCTGCCTGCATGGCAGAACAGCCGGTGTTATCGGTACAGGTAAGATCGGTCAGTGCATGATCAACATTCTGAAAGGTATCGGCATGAACATCATCGCTTACGATGCATTCCCCAACCCTAACCTGGGTCTGGAATATGTAGAGCTGGATGAACTGTACGCTCGTTCCGACGTTATTACCATCCACTGCCCTCTGATGCCTTCCACACAGCACATGATCAACAGAGAAGCGATCTCCAAGATGAAAGACGGCGTTATCTTCATCAACGTTGCTCGTGGTCTGCTGGCTGATTCCGAAGCTCTGGCTGAAGGCGTAGAAAGCGGCAAGATCCGTGGTATCGGTATGGACGTTTGCGAAGTAGAACATCAGTACTTCTTCGAAGACAGAAGCAACCTGACAGAGCATGATCCTACTCTGGCAAGACTGCTGTCCAATGAAAACGTTCTGCTTTCCGGTCACTTGGCATTCCTGACAGAAGAAGCTCTGACAGCTATGGCAAGAGTAACTCTGGACAACCTGAAAGCATTCGAAGAAGGCAAAGAACTGGTGAACGAAGTAAAATAATTCGAGTTTTATGCCATTGCGGTATTTGCCGCAAACAAAAAACAAGCATCAAAACGGTATCGTCGATAGACGGTACCGTTTTTTTGTAAAGAAATGAGAAAAATGCAAAATGGCTTCGCCTTGACAGAAAAGTGAGAAAAGTTTTATACTTTGAGCAAACGAAAGTAAGCGGAGAGGAGGAGCGATATGCCGGTAAAAAGTATGCCGAAGGTAGGTATGCGTATGGTAAAATCTGCCTTGGCGGTGGCGATCTGTTTTTTGATTTATGTCCTGCGCGGCAGTCATGGCACACCGGTATATTCTGCCATCGCTGCCATCATCTGTATGCAGGCGTATGTGGAAAATAGTTTTCATGTGGGCAGAGATCGTATAATCGGTACGCTGTTTGGTGCGATTTTCGGTTTGCTTGCAGTCTATATCAACCAGAGCCTGCCGCAGGGGTGGGAATGGCTGCAGTATGTCGTCATTTCCCTTGCGGTCATTCCTGTCATTTATGTCACGGTTTTGCTGAAAAAACCAAGCACTTCCGCACTTTCTGCAATCGTGCTGTTGTGTGTGGCACTGCCAAACGGTATGTATACACCGTTAGAAGGTGCCGTGAACCGCACATTGGAAACGATGGTGGGTATTTTGGTTTCGCTTTTGGTCAATAGTGTGCATTTGCCGCGCGGCAGAAAACAGAAATATCTGTTTGTGACGGGATTTGACGGCACGATCTGCGGGCAAAACGGCGTTTCCGCTTACAGTAAGGTGGAACTGAATCATATGATCGCAGATGGTGTGGATTTTACGATTGCGACAGAACGTACACCGGCTTCGCTTTTGGCGGATATTCAAGATATCCATTTGAAACTTCCGGTGATCGCGATGGACGGCGCGGTATTATTTGATGTGGCGCAGAAAAGATACCTTGCCTCGAACGGATTGTCCAAAGAAATGACGGAACAGCTTTGCGCATTGTTTCAAAGCTGGAATTTGCATTATTTCCTGAATGTGCTGTGGGAGGACGCATTGTTGATTTATTACGGGGAATTCAAAAACGAGGCGGAGAAGGATTTGTATGAAAAAGCGCGTTCTTCCCCGTATCGTAACTATATTTACGGCGAAATGCCGGAAGACGGCACGGCACTTTATTTTTTGCTGGTGCTCCCCAAACAGGACGCAGATGCTGTGCAGTTTCGGCTCAAACAAATGGATACGAAACAGGAACTGCTCTTTTTGCGGGAAGAAGAAGATACGCACCCGCAATATTGTCATTTAAAGATCTACAGCAAAGATGCAACGAAAGAATGTATGATGCGTCGATTGCTGGAACATATCGGCAAGAAACAGACGGTGGTTTACGGCAGCAATAAAAATGATATTTCCATGGTACAGGCGGCGGATTTTTCTTTCGCGACAGCAGATGCCATTCCGGAAGTAAAGCAAGCGGCGGATTTTCAGCTCAAAAGCGCTTCCACTGATGCGGTGGTACGCAGTATTTTTCACATCTACGAACCGATGCCGTGGAGCCCGTCTTTGGAAGAAGAAAAAAGGAAAGAAAGGAAGAAACGGCATGACGGATAATAGATTTTCCAGAACGGAAGCGTTGCTCGGGAAAGCGGCGTTAGAACGGCTGGCGCAGTGCCATGTGGCAATTTTCGGTCTGGGGGGTGTCGGCTCTTTTGCCGCGGAGGCGATCGCCAGAGGCGGTGTAGGAAGGCTGACGCTGATCGACGGAGATGTGGTGGATCGAACGAATCTGAACCGTCAGCTGGTTGCTTTGGAAAGCACGATAGGAAAAAGCAAGGCGGAAGTGATGGCGCAGCGGGTCCGTCAGATCAATCCGATGGCCGAGGTAGAGCCGATGCAGCTTTTTTTCCTGCCGGATACGGCAGAACAAGTGGATTTTTCCGCATTTGACTATGTCATTGATGCTGTGGATATGGTGACGGCGAAGCTGTTAATCATTGAAAAATGCCATGCGGTATCCGTTCCCGTTATCAGTTGTATGGGGACGGGCAATAAGCTCAATCCGATGGCGTTTGAAGTGACAGAGATCGAAAAGACCTCTGTTTGCCCATTGGCAAAGGTGATGCGTAAAGAACTGAAGCAAAGAGGAATTTCCGGTGTCAAGGCGGTTTATTCCAAGGAAGTGCCGATACAAACGGGACTCTTTTCCGTGGAAGGCAGACCTTTGCCGGCAAGTATTTCGTTTGTTCCGCCTGCGGCGGGGCTGCTGCTTGCAAGTGAAGTGATCCGCACACTGGCGGGCATCAATTAAATATATCCTGACGGTACGGCATGGTTGGCTGTACCGTTTTTTAATGTGAATATGAAATTTTACAAAGATCTAACAGAAATCACATGATGTTTTTCGAAAAACGGCATAAGATAGTATTGTACGAATTTTTAGCGGGGTAAATTTCTTCGTTGAAAAAATCTAAACGAAAAAAGGAGGGAAAAGAAATGGAATATCAAACAATTACTTATCAGCAGATCAAAGAGCAACCGGAAATCAATGCGCTAATGGAACGAGGCAATGACACGCTGGGCGTGATGGGATATACAGAACATTCCGGGAAGCATGCTTGTAAGGTAGCAAAATGTGCGGGGGAGATCCTAAAAGCACTGGGGTATGATAAACGCACCTGTGAGCTGGCGCGCATCGCGGGGTTTATGCATGATATCGGAAATTGTGTGAATCGGGAGGATCATGCGCATAGCGGTGCGCTGTTAGCATTTCAGATTTTGCGCAGTATGCAGATGCCGCCGCAGGAGATCGCCTGTATCGTTTCTGCCATCGGACAACATGACGAACGCACAGGGGTTGCGGTAGACCCGATTTCCGCGGCGTTGATTTTAGCGGATAAAAGCGATGTGCGGCGAAATCGCGTGCGTAACCGCAGCAAGGCAAACTTCGATAAGCATGACCGTGTCAATTATGCGGCAGTCAGCGCGAAGCTAAGTGTTGTGCCGGAGAAAAAATGGGTCCATCTGGAAATAGAACTGGACGAGGAAATCTGTTCTATATTGGATTATTTTGAGATTTTTTTGCAGCGGATGCTAATGTGCAAACGCGCGGCAGAAACATTGGGACTGCAATTTCGGATGCATGCGAACGGGCATAAAATGTGCTGAATGAAACAGCAGTATCGTCAGGAAACCTTGGGGAAATGTTCCCACAGGGTTCTTTTTTTTTGCAAAAATCTGGTGGCGGGAGCGGTGGAGAGAAAAATAGATTTTTTTTGGCAAAGGAATAAAAAAGTGGCGAAAAAAGGTCAAAAAACAGGCGAAATTCTTATTTTTTTCTGAAACATTGCCAAGGACGGTTGCGTATCAGACTTTTTTTGAGTACAATTTGGGTAAGAAATAGAAAACATGGGAAATTTTTGTCCTTTGAAAGAAGTATATACCCGAATAGCGAAGGAGGGAGGAAGATGCGCTTCATGAAAAAAATAGTTGCCCTATGTGCGGTTATTTGCATGGCTTTGGCATTTAGCGCCTGCAGTGCGTCTTCGGTATCAGAACTATCGGAAATGGTGACACCCCCGTCGCAGACAGATGTATTGGAGGAAGCAAGAAATACGCTGGAAACAGCACAAAATTATCAGGCTTTCGTGACGGCTTCCAGTACTGCGACACATAACGGAGTGGCGAGTGCAGGTAAGCAAACCGCACAGATAGCTGCGACGGAAACGCCTTTTGTATGGAGCATAGAAATGGAAAATGCGTTTGACGGCTATACGTATGCCTACAGCATTTATACCATGCAGGCGGAAACAGAATCGGATACAAAGGCGCAAGCGGGAGAAATGTCTGAGGAAAATGCCGCATTGATGTCAGTCTATATGGCATATGACGGGCAGTGGTCTTATCAGCAGATCGATCGGGAAACCATGATGCAGTCTTTGCAGGGATACGATGTGAAGAAAAATGTACTTTCTGTTTTGAACAGTACGGATCAGTGGCAGAAAGAAGAAATGGAAGACGGCTCTATTATTTACCGCGCGGAGATCCCCGCGGAAGCGGTGGTATCTTTAGCCGATGAAGGAAATTATTTCTATTCGATGGGTATGGCGAATTTACCTACGGAATATTATGAAGGTGCGCCGTCTTTTCTGGCGGAAGTACGTTTTTCATCGGACGATACGGATTCCTTCCATGTAACACTGTATCTGGAAGATGTGCTGCAAACACTGGTAGATCATTTGGCGCAGCAGTTGAGTGGAGATAACACTTATGAAGTGGAAAGTTTTCAGTTGGAATATACCGTTTCCAATATGAACCGTACTACGGTAGCGCCTTTGCCGAAGGAAGCGGCGGAAGAATCCGTGGACTACCGCAACCAGATCATGCTGCTGCAGGAAGCGGCGGAAAATGAGCAGGAACTTGACAAAGACCAATTAAAAGAAGAAATACCAAGTTCTGTCGAGCCGCAGCAAACAGAGCCCATACAAACACAATCCTGACAGAGATCCCCTTTCCCTTGTACGGAAAGGGGATTTTTTTACGGAAATCCCGTTTTTTCTTTTGCTTTTGTGGATAAAATTTGCTATACTGATACAGATTTGAGCAAAACAGGAATTTAAAGGAGAGAAAATCAATATGATCGCAGCGCAGGACGTGAGTTTGCAATACGGCGGACGTGTTCTATTTAAAGATGTGAATATTACTTTTACAAAAGGAAACTGCTACGGTTTGATCGGTGCAAACGGAGCGGGGAAATCTACTTTTTTGAAAATTTTATCCGGAGAATTGGAGCCGAATCAGGGCTCTGTGTTTGTGACGCCGGGCGAGAGAATGGCGGTATTGAAACAGGACCACTTTATGTTTGACGAATTCGGTGTGGTGGAAACTGTGCTTTACGGCCATAAGCGTTTGTACGATATTATGAAGGAAAAAGAGGCACTTTACAGCAAGGAGGACTTTTCCGATGAAGACGGTATGAAAGTTTCCGAACTGGAAGCGGAGTTTGCGGAGTTAGACGGCTGGACGGCGGAATCTGATGCGGAGATTTTGCTCAATGGTCTGGGTGTGACCAATGAGTTCCACTATATGAAGATGAAAGAGCTTTCCGGTACGCAAAAGGTGAAGGTGCTATTGGCACAGGCTTTGTTCGGCAATCCCGATATTTTGCTGATGGACGAGCCGACCAACCATTTGGATATCCATGCGATCAAGTGGTTGGAGAACTTTTTGATGGATTTTGAAAATACCGTCATTGTCGTTTCCCATGACAGACATTTTCTGAATAAAGTCTGCACCAATATCGCGGATATCGACTATGGCAAGATCACGATGTTTGTCGGTAACTATGACTTCTGGTACGGCTACACCCAGATGACACAGCGCCAGATTCGCGATCAGAATAAACGCGTGGAACAAAAGATGAAGGAATTGCAGGAATTTATTCAGCGTTTCAGCGCGAATGCTTCCAAAGCAAAACAGGCGACCAGTCGTAAAAAGCTGTTGGATAACTTACAGATGGAAACCATTAAGCCTTCCAGCAGACGGTATCCGTTTTGCAATTTCAAGCAGGATCGAGAAGTCGGCAATGATGTATTGCTGGTAGAAGGACTGTCTAAATCCATTGAAGGCAAAAAGGTGCTGGATAATGTCAGCTTTATGATCCGTCCAAAGGAAAAGGTTGCGTTTGTGGGAAAAGATGAAATCGCAAGAACAACGCTGTTCCAGATTTTGGCGGGAGAGATGGAACCGGACGCGGGTACGTTCAAATGGGGTGTGACAACGAAAACGGCATATTTCCCGAAAGATAACAGCGCATATTTTGAAGGCTGCGAAGATTCTTTGATCGAATGGCTGCGCCCCTGTGCGAAAGAGGGCGAACAGTATGACGCGGATATTCGCGGGTGGCTTGGCAGAATGCTCTTTAGCGGAGAAGAAGCAACGAAAAAGGCAAAAGTACTTTCCGGTGGTGAGAGAGTGCGCTGTATGCTTTGCCGTATGATGATGAGCGGTGCGAATGTGATGATTTTAGACGAGCCGACCAACCATCTGGATCTGGAGAGCATTACAGCACTGAATGAAGGTCTGATCGATTTCAAAGGAACACTGCTGTTCTGTTCGCATGACCATCAGTTTGTGCAGACGATCGCGGACAGAATCATCGAGATTTTGCCCGGCGGTATCATCGACAGACAGATGACATACGACGAATATATTGAAAATGAGGAAATAGACGCATTGCGGGAAAAATGGTCCGGGGAGGAATGATTTTCATGATTTACGGCAAAATAGATCTCAGAAGCGATACAGTAACGATTCCCACCGAAAAAATGCGAAAAGCGATGTTTGAAGCGGTGGTAGGCGATGATGTTTACGGCGATGACCCGACCATCAATCTGTTGGAGCAAAAGGCTGCGGCAAGGTTCGGGAAGGAAGCGGCATTGTTTGTGCCAAGCGGTACGATGAGCAATCAGCTGGCTGTTTTTACCCATGCCAAACGGGGGGAGGAAATTATTTTGCCGGATAACTGCCATATTTTGATGCATGAGGCAGGTGCCGTGGCGATCCTTTCCGGCGCGAATATGCGTACCGTGCAAAATGTGCGCGGGGAAATGCCGTTGGAGATCGTAGAACGATATATCCGTAAGGATACAGAGGACATTCATCAGACGAAAACAGCATTGATCACTTATGAAAACGCGGATTCCGACGGTCGGGTGCGTTCTTTGGAGTATATGAAACAGATCAAGCAGTTGGCAAAGCAATATGATCTTCCGGTTCATGTGGACGGTGCGCGTATTTTCCATGCCGCAACGGCATTGGGCGTAGATGTCAAGGAAATGGCAGCGTATACGGACAGTATCTCTGTCTGCCTTTCCAAAGGTCTGTGCGCACCGGTGGGCTCGGTATTGGTCGGCAGCAAGGACTTTATCGCGCAGGCAAGAAGAAAACGTAAAATTTTAGGCGGCGGTATGCGGCAAGCGGGATTTTTGGCGGCAGCGGGCATCATCGCGCTGGAAGAAATGACGGAGCGTTTGCAGGAAGACCATGACAAAGCCGAGATTTTGGCAAACAAACTGGCAAAAATCAAAGGCATTGAAGTGGATATGGACAGACGGGATATCAATATGGTATTTTTCCGTTTAAACGGCTATCCGTTGGACAGCGATGCGCTGGTGAACTATTTGGCGGAGCATGATGTGGTGATCAACGGTGCCGAAAACGGCGTGCTGCGTTTTGTGACGCATTATTATACAGAACTTTCTGAGATCGATCGGGTGGCTTCTTTGATGGAGCAGGTCACAGAATAAACGGAAGGGAAGACGAAAAAAATGGCAAAAATTATTGTGGTGCTTGCCATTGGTTTTTTGATTGGCTATAAAAATATATTGACGGAAAAAGGCGTGAAGTATAATGCGAAATTGCAGACCGTCTGGCTGATGCTGCTGGTCTTTTTTATGGGCATCAGCGTGGGGCAGAACGGAGAGGTCATCTCCAATCTGCCTGTGATCGGTCTGAAAGCCGCAGTATATGCGGTTTTGGCGGTTTTGGGCAGTATTTTGGTCATTCGCCTGTTATCGGGACTGCTGTCGGAAAAGGAGGAGAAGAAATGAGCATTGTGATTCTTCTGACTTTGGCGGCAGGCATTCTGGTCGGTATTTTTTTGCCGCAGGACTTTGGCGGGGTGATCGAAAATCTTTCTTCCATTATGCTGCTGCTGTTGATTTTTTCGGTTGGTATCGATATTGGACTGAATCGAGAGGTGCTGCGGCGTATCAAGCGTCTGGGGGTTCGAATTTTGCTGATCCCTCTGGGTATTATTGCGGGGTCCTTGCTTGGCGGCGCGCTTGCGGCGGTGGTTTTAAGAAGTGACTTGCGGGAATCTCTTGCCATCACCTCGGGGTTGGGGTGGTACAGCCTTTCCGGAATATTGCTGACGGAAGCGGGCAATCCCGTTGCGGGCAGTATTTCCTTCCTTTCCAATGTGATCCGGGAGATGATCACATTTGTTGCGGTGCCGTTTTTGGCATCTCATATGAACGCATATTGCGCCATCGCACCCGCAGGCGCAACGGCGATGGATACCACACTTGCCATCATCAGCAAGCATACTAACAGCCAAACGGCAGTGATCGCGTTTGTAAGCGGTATCATATGCACGATGGCAGTGCCGGTGCTGGTACCTTTATTCTGCTGAAATGTGCTTTTATTTTCAAAAAAATGAAAAAAACTGTTGACAATGATCTGATTTTGTATTATGATAGTCAAGTCAGCTGCGAACAGCTGGAAATAAAAAGCCAGATATGCGGATGTGGCGGAACTGGCAGACGCGCTAGATTCAGGTTCTAGTGGGCATTGCGCCCGTGCAGGTTCAAGTCCTGTCATCCGCATGAAGAAAAAAATACTGTCTGATTTAGACAGTATTTTTTCTTGCTTTTCTTGGCATTTGCAGGAAGGAAAAAGATATTTTCCAATTTTTTTTAAAAAAAAAAAAAAGGCTTGACTTTTCTTTT
>CALWRB010000011.1 GCA_944383855.1 uncultured Lachnospiraceae bacterium | reverse complement strand
TTTGGTTCAATTATTTTGATATGTGTGTATTTTCTTTTTGCCATAATAAAAGCCCCCTCATGTAGTTCTATTATCCTACATAAGGGGGCTTTTTGTCATTGTCCGTTTTTACTGGTTCAGTTCAGATGTTCCGACCGATTTTGCTATAATGAAAAAAAGAGAGGAAGTGATTTTATGGCTATCATTCATTGTCCGACTTGCGGGGACCCCGTGAAGGTCACAGGTGATCGATGGGAATGTAGTTGGTGTTTGGATTTTGGACCTGTTTCTTCGTTGCTTCCTTCGGAACGAGCAAAGTTGGAATCGGATCATTACTATGTGTATGTGGATTTTTCAGAATTGGAAGAAGGCGTGGAAAAAATTCAGACAGGAATGCGTCTGCTCTACGAAAATCCGGATACGGTCAGAAGAATGACATGGGATCTGTTTGCTTTTTCCGTTTCGCAAGCTCTGCTGAAAACGACGGATAACAGATTGGCACATACAAGATATCTGGAATTGTTTTATAAAGAGTATCCATATTTTGAAATGTGGAAGGCAGTCAAATTCGCATTTAAAAAGAATAAAGCTTACTTGGCGGAAAGCTTTGCGCTGAATGGAGAAACTGTCGGCACTTTCTGGAAAGACATTATGCCAAAACTGGTTCCTCATAGTACGAACGCCTCTTGGGCAGAAACAGAAATGAAAGGAATGTTGGAAGGTATCAGCCAGATAGAAGCTATTTTCTCGAAAGAAGAAGAAAGCGAAATATTTGAGCGATTGTGGAATGCATTGCGGAAATATTGGGACGATTATGCCGCCGAAATGATGGAAAAAGGCTGATGTATCTGTTTGTATATTTTCAAAACTGATGCATATAACGGCAAGAAGCGGAGATTTTTTCTGTATTTGTATCGTTGAAACAAATGGAAGGGTGTTTTTTCTACAATAAGAACATTTCTCTTTTTGTAGGCAATGCGCAGCTAATTTATTCAGAGTAGAATAAATTAGTCAGGAATGAATAGAGTTTGATTCGGGATTTATTCTATTTTGAATAAGTCCCGTTTTTTATGGTTTCTTTTTTGTTGTGTTTTGGCGATTTTATCAAGTGGCACGGTTTTTGCTGAATAAATAGGAAAAATCATGTAAAGGAGTGGTGTCAATGCTTGCTTTGGACAATATCAAGATCCTGGATTTATCGGAAAAATTGACTGTCAGCCTGGCGACGATGTATCTTTCTTCCTATGGTGCCGAGGTGACAAAGATCGAACGCCCCGATGGCGGAGATCGGGCAAGACAGTGGGAGCCGATGAAGGACGGAAGTAGTTTGTACTTCAATTATTTGAATAGTGCAAAGAAAAGCGTTACATTGGATATTACCACCAAAGAAGGTGCAGAGATCCTGAAAAAGATGATTCCGTATTATGATGTGATTTGCCTGTCCGCACAGGCGGGGCAGATGGAGGAGATGGGAATTGGTTATGAGGATCTGAAAGCAATCAAGCCCGATCTGATCTATGCGGTATATTCTTATTTTGGGCAGACAGGACCGGATAAAAATAAACCGGCAAGTTCGCTGACTGCACAGGCAAAAGGTGTCGCGATGGATATGACGGGTGTGCATGGAGAGTATCCCGTACAGTCAGCGCCGTCCATTGCCGAACACTACAGTGCGGCGTATTTGGCAACGGGTGTTGTCATGGCATTGATCGATAAAAATATAAGGGGCGTGGGACAAAAAATCGATATTTCTCTGACCGACTCCATCTATTCCTGCATCGAAGCTGCGCCTGCGGCATACTCCACGGTGGGAGAGGTGCATAAAAGAAAAGGTAATTTTGATCCTTCCTGTGCACCGTATGATACGTTTGAAACATCTGACGGCTATGGGGCGATCGGTGTGGCAACACAAAAGCAGTGGGAAAAATTCTGCGATGTGCTGCAGCTGGACGATTTGAAGGAAGATCCCAGATTTATCGATAACGAAGGCAGAAGAACGGATTATATGGACGTACTTCGCCCGATTCTTGCAGAACGTTTAATTGCTTATACCAAAACAGAGATCGAAAACCGTTGCAGAACGCAAGGAATCCCCTGCTGTGCGGTTTTGACGATCCCGGAGATCACGGATCTGCCGAATACACTGGAAAACGGATATATGATTTCGACGATGAGTGAGAAATTCGGTCCGCTGCGGTACCCTTCCGTTCCGTTTGTATTAAGTCAAACAAAAGCAGTACCTTTTTCGGACGCGCCGGAGCTTGGCAGTGATACAGCCGAATGTATGAAACAGATCGGCATAGCACAAGAGGAGATCAGCCGACTGAAAGAAAATCATGTAATTTAAAAAAAGGAGGTGCGGCGAATGGGATTTTTAGATGGAATAAAAGTCGTTGATTTTACACATGCCTATGCGGGTCCGTTTTGCTCCCTGTTTTTGGCGGATTATGGTGCGGAAGTCATTAAGATCGAGCGAGTAGACGGCGGAGATCAAGCCAGAACCTGGGGACCTTTTAAAAACGATTACAGTGCGTACTATGCTTCTTTTAACAGAGGGAAAAAGAGCATTACACTGGATATGAAAAGCGAAGAAGGACAGAAAATCATTTACGATCTGATCAAAGATGCGGATATTGTTTGCTCTAATTTTAAAGCCGGCACTTTGGAGAGATATGGCGTCGGATATGAGCAGATCAAACAGATCAAACCGGACATTATTTACGCGACGATTTCCGGCTTTGGCACGAAGGGCGAATTGTCTAAATATGCCGCATATGATAATGTCATTCAGGCAATGAGCGGCGTTATGGACGTCAATGGTTTTGCGGACAAAGGTCCGACGAAGATCGGTCCGGCAATCGGCGACAGCTACACAGGGCTTCTTTTACTGTTAGGTATTATGATCGCCTTTTACCACAGGCAGAAAACAGGACAGGGGCAGCAGGTCGATGTAACTATGTTGGGAGCATTGTTTGGACTTTTGGAGTACCCCGTTTTGGAATATGCCAATAATGGCAAAGTCATCAGCCGTTCGGGCAATGCCAGCAAGTATGTTGCTCCCAGCGATATTTATCGGACAAAGGACGATTATATTGCCATCACGGTAAAAAATGACAGCCAGTGGGAAGAATTCCGTAAAATTCTGGATCTTCCGGATACAGAAGCATATGCGACCAACCAAAAGCGTTTGGAAAATCAAAGCGTTTTGAAAACACAGATCGAAGAAAAGCTGAAAAACTACACGTCAAAAGAGGCAGAAGCGTTGTTTGACGGTACGCAGATCGCGGCATCTTCCGTGATGGGTATTGCGGAGTCTTTGGAAAATCCGCAGCTGCTGGCAAGGGATATGGTCATCGAAGTACAGGATCCTGTGATGGGACCGGTGAAGTTGGTAGGGGACCCGATTCATTTATCCGAGAATCAGCCGATCACAAACCTTCCCTCTCCCACATTGGGACAGCACACGGAGGAAATTTTAATGCAGCTTGGATACAGTGAAGAAAAGATTTGCTGGTTAAGAGCAAATCATGTGGTATAAAGAATACCCGTACATCAAGGGATTTAAGAAGGAGGAGATTGTATGAATGACAAGAAAGGGCTAAATGCAAAGTATGAAGTTGCCTTAATGATCATCAGTGTTGTCATCATTCTGGGATTGATGATCTATATGACGATCTTTCCGGAAACAAGCATTGCCATTGGCGCTGCGGTAATGCATGCGCTGACATATACGTTTGGTTCCACCATGCAGATCTTTACGGCTGTGATACTGTTGTTTTTAGTCGTTTTGGGTTTTTCCAAATATGGAAATATCCGCTTTGGCAACTGCAAGCCGGAATACAGAACGATGAGCTGGGTGGCAATGATGTTCTTTACCGGCTTAGGCGCAGGTACTGTTTATTGGGCATTTTTGGAGTGGGGCTATCATTTCAACGCGGCACCGGCACTGGCAGGTACAGAGATTTCGGAAGCATATGCGTATGAACTTTCTTTGACTTATGCGATTTTTGACTGGGGTCCTGCGGCATGGGCATTATTATGTGTATTTGTTCTTCCGTTTGCATACCACTACTATATCAAAAAAGACGATGAACTTCGTTTTGGTGCGCTTTGCAAATATTCTTTGGGTGAAAAAGCAGTCAATGGTTGGTTTGGAAAGATTGTAAACTTTATTTTTATCTTTGCTGCGGTTGGTTCCATTTGTATTTCCGCAGGTACTTCCGCTTCCACGATTGCAGCGGCGATTGCGGATCTGATCGGTATTTCCACTTCTTTTACACTGATGGTTCTGGTTTTGATCGGAACAGCTGTGCTTTACTCCATTACATCGGTATTGGGTATTGAAAGAGGTATGAGAAAAATCAGTGACTGGAATGTATATTTCTGTATCGCACTTTTAATTTTCATTTTCATCGCCGGCAATACACAGTTTATTCTGGACTCCCTTGTAAACTCTCTGGGTATCCTTTCTAAAGAGTTTGTCAGAATGACATTATGGACAGATCCTGTGGCAAGAAGCGGTTATCCGCAGGACTGGACTGTATTCTATTTTGTATATTGGCTGGTATTCGGACCGTTTACCGGTTTGTTTGTTGCAAAAATTTCCAAAGGCAGAACCATCAGAGAAATTATTGTAAATATGCTGATTACAGGTACAGCAGGTCTGTTCTTCTTCTTTGGTATTGTAACAGCGTTCCAGCAGGGTCTTAGAATCGATGGTATCCTGGATGTGCCCGCTATGTTGGCAAACGGAGAGTCTGAAATGATCGCAACAGCAACCATCAACACACTGCCTTTTTCCAAATTGGCAATGGTACTGTATCTGGTCGTTATTATCCTGTTCCTTGCGACAACACTGGACGCAACTTCCTTTACACTTTCTTCTACCATTACAAGAAAATTGGCAAACAACGAAGAACCGAATAAAAAACTGAAATTTGTTTGGTGTCTGTTGTTAGTTGCGATTCCGATTGCAATCGCGTATGCCGGAACGGATATCAACACGATCAAAGCGATCGTATTGGCAACAGGACTTCCGTTGATCATTATTTTAATTATTATTTATCATGGATTCCTGAGAGAAATGCTGAAAGATTTCGGCGGAAAGACAAAGGAAGAAATTATCCAGATGGGACGTGCGGAAGATTAAATTTATTTCCCCCTGTCGCAAACGGCAGGGGGATTTTGTATTGTAAAGGAAAGTGGAAAGAGGATATAATATATACATACAGCATAGGAGAAATATGGAAAAGTTCGGGGTGATAGCAGGATGAAAGGAAAGAAGAACCGTAATATCAGTAATGAGGATCTATGGGAGATCGTAGATCATTTGCATGATGAAATTATGGTGTACGACCATGCGTATCATTTGGTGTATGTCAACCAAGCTGCGCAAAGGCATTATGGGATACCTGCGGAAGAATTGATGGGCGCCCATTTTTCTCAATTAGATGAAACATATTGGGGGAATTCTACACTGCCGGAGGTATATGAAAAGAAAAAGATGGTTGCCAAACGCCAAATTACGAATTTGGGTTTGGATATCATTACCATATCCGTGCCGATTTTTGATGAAAACGGAGAGATCAAATATGTGGCACAAAATGTGAACGATATTTATAACTATACCAAAATCGGAAAAGCGGAAGAAGAATTTCTTGAAATCACAAACGGACAAAGCGAAGCGCAAGAACAGTTTTTATATGCCAGCGAAAGCATGAAAACCGTGATGGAGCTGATCCAAAAAATAAAAAATGTGAAAACCCCCTGCCTGATCTTAGGAGAAACCGGCACGGGCAAAACATATTTGGCAAAATATATGCATCAGCAAAGTATCCGTAAAGATAAGCCGTTTGTCGCGGTCAACTGTGCCTGCATGAATCCAAACCTCATTGAATCAGAATTGTTTGGCTATAAAAAAGGCGCGTTTTCCGGCGCAAGCACTACGGGCAAAAAAGGGATCGTGGAGCTTGCGGACGGAGGAACGCTGTTTTTGGACGAAATATCGGAGATCCCGTATGACTTGCAGGGAAAGCTGCTTTCTTTTATCCAAGATCAGGAGTTTATGGCATTGGGCAGTGAAAAGAAGCAGGCGGTCGATGTGAAGATCATCGCGGCGACAAACCGCAGCTTAGCGGATATGGTGAAAGCGAAAACATTTCGGGAAGATTTGTATTATCGGTTGAATACATTTGAAGTGACGATACCGCCGCTCAGAGAGCGAAAAGAAGATGTGGAGCTTTTGGTGCGCCATTATCTGGAGCAGTATAACGAAACTTATTTTCGCAACCATACTTTGACTGAGGAAGCCATGCGTATCCTGAAAAATTACAAATGGCCGGGCAACATTCGAGAACTGTCGCATGTGATGGAAAAAGCCGTGATTTTGACAAACGGAAAAGAGATCCATACAGTGAATCTGCCGAAAATGATTTTTGATATTGGAGAAAGCAAGGAAAATATTTCCGTCGGGCAAAAGACATTACAAGAAGCGTTGGAAGAAGTGGAGCGTAAAATGGTACAAGAAGCTTACCGACAGCACGGCAGCAGTGTAAAAGTTGCACAGGCTTTGGGTGTCAGTCAGCCAACGGCATATCGCTTGATCAAAAAATATATTCCTTGAGTTTTTCCACCGCGTTTTCGCACGAAAAAAAAGCCTGTGTGTTTGCATTTGCAGCACGCAGGCTTTTTATATGATAGGCGAAACTGTTTTAAGGATCAGGATTTTTTCGCAAGGTCCATTGCGATCTCCTCCGGCGTAATAGGCAGATGGCGATACCAGTGCCCTGTTGCACGGTAGATCGCATGTGCAATGGCAGGGCCAGGTGTGTTGATGACGATCTCACCGATGGACTTTGCACCAAAAGGTCCTGTCGGCTCGTGACTGTGTTCAAATTCGACACGGAGGTTTCCCATATCCAGACGTGTCGGGATCTTATACTGCATAAAGGAAGATTCCATAGGCCTTCCGTTAGAGCTGTAAGTCACATTTTCCATTAAGGTATGCCCGATCCCCTGTACGATACCGCCTTCTGTCTGCACACGCGCTAAAGCGGGGTTGATCGGGATACCGCAGTCTACCACTGCCATATAGTCGATGATATCGACTTTACCGGTTTGGGTATCCAACTCGATTTCAACCATACCGACCATCCACGGCGGCGGTGAAACAGGAGAGGAGTGTGATGCGGTAGCAGTGCCGCTGTAGTGGCTGTTTACCTGGGTTTTATAGGCGATGTCTGTCATGGAAACGGATTTTTCACCGTCTGCGCTGCAAACACGATCGCCTTCAAATACAACTGTTTCCACGGAACAGCCCATCATTTCGGCTGCAATGGTACAAATTTGCTGTTTTAAGTCCTCGCAGGCAAGCTCCACCGCTTTTCCGGTCAGGTAAGTGGTAGAGGAAGCGTAAGAACCCGAATCATACGGGGAAACATCTGTATCTGCCCCGAAAACGGAAATATCATCTACAGAGCATTCCATGCATTCGGCAGCCATCTGCGAAAGTATCGTATCACAGCCGGTACCCATATCCGCCGCGCCGATGATGAGATTATAAGTGCCGTCCTCGCTGAGTTTGATGGTGGCGGAGCCGACATCTACGTTGGAAATGGAGGAACCCTGCATTGCCATGGCAACACCTGCGGCACGGACTTTGCCGTTGCCCATATCTCGAACGGGGTACTTTTCCTCCCAATGGAAAATTTCTTTACAGTGCTGCATACAGCGATCCAATGCACAGGCATTGGCGACTTCGCCGAAATAGGAATCCATGACCATGCCTTCCCGCACCATATTTTTCTCACGAATCACGGTAGGGTCGATGCCAAGCTGTTCCGATAATTCGTTGACGATGCTTTCTATCGCGAAAATACCCTGTGTTGCGCCGTATCCGCGGTAAGCCCCTGCTGCCTGATGATTGGTATATACTACATCATAGCTGAAACGATGCGCTTCCAAATTCCCTGTATACATCGGAATGGACTTATGTCCGGACAATCCAACGGTAGTGGGACCATGCTCGCCGTA
>CALWRB010000010.1 GCA_944383855.1 uncultured Lachnospiraceae bacterium | reverse complement strand
GAAAATTTTTTTCATTTTTTCCCTCCAACAGGACATATGTCCTGTTTTTTAATGGTATTATACGATACACTCTGTGTATTTGCAAGGAGGAATGAAAAATGCAATCGGTATTTGAAGAAAAAAATGTTTCCAAAGCGGTTTTCGCAATGGGATTGCCCGCCATGCTGGGGCAGCTTACCACTTTGATCTATAACATCGCCGACACCTTTTTTGTATCTATGACGAAAGAACCCGATATGATAGCGGCTGTTACATTATGCACACCGATCCTGCTGATCATCATGTCGATCGCCTGTATTTTCGGTATGGGCGGCAGCAGCGTGGCGGCACGCCTTCTGGGAGAAGGCAAACAGGAAAGTGCCGCAAAAACCATCAATTTCTGTGTATATGCCATGATATTCGCAGGTATTGCCACGCTCCTGTTGGGGTTATTGTTTTTGCAGCCCATCGCACAGGTTGCCGGGGCAGATGCGGACAATCTGCTTTACACCTGTGATTATCTGACCTTTATTTTTATCGGCGCACCGTTTATTATGCTCTCCAACGGATTTGTGCATCTGTTCCGCTCCGTCGGTTTGATCCGGGAAAGCACAACAGGACTGATCTTGGGGAATGTGATCAATATTGTTTTAGACTATATCTGCATCATTCCTCTGCAAATGGGGACTGCCGGAGCCGCGCTTGCCACTTCCATCGGTTTCTTCTGCTCCAGTGCGTATTACCTCTTATGTATGCTCCGCCATGAGCGCAAAGCAAATCCACTCCTTGTTTTGTCGCCTAAAGCCTTCCGCCCCAACGCGCTGATGGTAAAACGCGTCATTTCCATCGGCATTCCCGGCGCTTTGATCACGGTGTTGATGAGTGTGGCAAATATTGTGTTAAATAACTACATTGCCATTTACGGTTCCGACGCAGTAGCTTCTTATGGCATTGCCTACAAAATAGACATGATCCCCATTATGCTGCTGGTCGGTCTGTCTCAGGGGATCACACCTTTGTTAGGCTATTGTTACGGTGCCGGCTACAAGCAAAAGCTGTCTAAAACCATGAATGTTTCCATTTCTTACGGTTTTCTTCTGGGGGCTTTCTTTACACTGCTTTTCCTGTGTTTCAGCGATCAGCTGGCGTCCATCTTCCTGCATGAGGAAGATCTGATCCGACAAACGGGATATTTCTTAAGGATCCTTTGTCTATCAGCGGCATTGTTGAGCATCATCAATATGGTGACCAGCTATTTCCAGGCTTTGGGCAAAGCGCTGCCGTCTTTGACCATCACCGTCATGCGAAATGCGGTGCTGTTTATCCCCGCCGTTATACTGCTCAATCATTTCTGGCAATTAAACGGCGTCATTGCCGCACAGCCGGTGGTAGAAGCCGTTTTAGCCATTCTTTGCATACTGCTGTATCTGAAGGAAAAAAAGAATGTCCCGCAGACAGCCGTTTCCTGAATACTGTTTTTTGATGGGAAGCAAATAAGCGCTGCCATAATTTTTGCTGATTCAAAAAGTCGGAAAACACAAAGTTTCCGACTTTTCTTCAGATCAATTATTCTGTTTCGATGTATTTTTCAAAAAAATCTCGCCGCACATGCATTCCTTGAGCGGATACCCCTCGCCTTTTGCCGTCAGGAATACCGGCAGCAGGAAAGAAGATCGATATTTTCTTTTCGGATACATCATATCCCTTTTTTTCGCCATACAGTGTCTGAAACAAAGCCTGCCGCTTTTTTCTCAAACAAGCCTCTGCTTTGCCCGGTGAGCTCTATCGTCATACATTGGCTTGCCCGGCATTGCTTTGCGCTTCCAATTCGGATATCATCAATTCTCCCCAACTGTAGTTCAGCATATAGGATCCCTTAAACAAATTGCTGTATTCCGCTTTTCCGGACAGAAAATGATATAGATCGCAGTGTACGATATTCGTATTCAGCCGACGCAACCCACGTTTTGACTCTACCAATTCTTCAATATGGTATGATTCGCTTTTTCACTGTCTTTCCTCCTAAACAAATTTTTTTCTCCATTATACCCTTCGTTCCGTTCCGAAACGGCTTCTTTCGCGTTCCCGTAATGTTCCTTTCGCAACTTCCGGCAGACTGCAGAAAAATCCGATGAAAAAAGACCTGTTTGCGCTCATTTTCCTTTTCTTCTTTCCATTTGCGTTTTCCGCTTCCTCTTTCTAAAGTCCCTCTGCTTTCACAGCAAATATAAGCGAAAAAAAATATATCCCCTTTTTTTGAAAATAAAAAAGGAAGGATCCGCTCCTTCCTTTCCTATATCCTAAAACAACACTGTCATATACATACTACTGTAGGGGAAACACAATGCAGACAGAACACAATCCGTTTTCCACCCGATAACACGCCTGTCCGCGGTAGATCTCGCATACATTCAATATGCTCAATATCCCGATCCCCTTCTTTTTCGGGATCCCGTTTACCAACTCCAACGGTTCACTGCATGTATTTTCGCAAACGACCAAAAATTGATTCCGGTTCTTGCTCAAATAAAGCGCCGTCATTTTATTTTCCAAGGCAGATTTTTCGCTGGCATGCAAAGCATTTTCCAAGAGATTCCCCAGCAGGGCAACAATATCGATATCCTTCATTTTCAAATCTTCACCGATCGGACATTTCACCGAAAAAGCAATATTTTTTTCGCGGAATTTCGCGGCATATGAAGAAATAATATTGTTGATCACAGTATTTTTGCAGTATCTTTCCTGTGATAAACTCAGGACCGTCTTATCGTAAGCGTCGATATAATCGAGCGCCGCCTTAAAATCACCCGTATGGATCAGATTGGACATATGCAGCAGATGATGTCGCACATCATGGCGAAAGCGTCTGTTTTTCTCCTCCGCCTTCTCATAGTTTTTCAGCTGCTCCAATAAAAAATTACTGTGCAGCTTGACCTGATCGTTCTCCGCGCAGGCGTTCATATAGTTAATGGTATAGATCATAACAACATACAAACCGATCGTCATTAACAAAAGCAGAAAAAAGATAACGGTGTCATAAAAATGATAGTTCCATACATTTGTTGCGACTGCCATCCAGATACTGTGCAGGCAAAAAAACACGATACTGACAACACACAAGGGGATCCATTGTTTTTTATCATACACATGGATTTGCAACATTCTTTTTTTCATCCAGTATACATAAAGCAGCAGCGCACCGAGGTGCAAAAATGTTCTGATACCTATCCCCACCAGAAAATAAACATCTTTTGTGGGAGAAACCAGACAGGATGCTATCAAATAAGACAGATTATGGATAATACAGAAAAAAATGTAGTATGTAAAGACCAAAAACAGTCTTTTAAAAAAATAACCCCCGGACAGTAGAAAAAAGGAAGCACTTACAACGATAAATGCGATAAAAAAGAGCAGCGTTGCCAACCGATTGATATCCGCGTTGTACCAAAACCCCAGGTAAACACAAAGCAGCGTTGCCAGCACAGTAATAGAAGCATAAAGCACTCCGGTCAATCGTTTACTCAATTTATTATCATATAAGTTCATGCACCATAGGAAATGTCCCAAAAAAATCAAACCGATCCCCAGCGCATTGTATTTCGTCATTCATCTCCCCCCTTTTTTACTGTTTTCATCTTTCAAAACCAAAACCGTTCTACAGATTATCTCGATCACGAATTGAAATTGACAGTTTAAGCTTTATCGAAAGATAAGCAGTTTTTGCATATGATTCGACTAATATATCCTAAAAAATAACTATTTTCATTATATCATAATTGCAAAAATATCTCCAAACGAAATTCCAATTTCCAAAAATTAACATCTCAAAAAAATCCCGCTTGTATTTTTGTTTGTTCTGATCCGTTTAACGAATCAGGTACTTTTTTACGCTTCTCCAAAATTGTATTCCGTAACCCTCGGCATATCGATTTGTTTGCCATTGTCAAAAAACTTATCCTCCTGTTTTCTGCATGAGAAACACTTGGCAGTCCTTTCTTTCGGCAATTCAATGCCTGATCTGTGGCAAAAGCTGTTTTATCTATTCTTTGTGTATCTTTATTTTCGCATGAAAAACCGGAGACACGTCTGCCTCCGGTCTGTTTGATTGCTTTATTCTACGACGTTTTCACAAAAATTCATCAACATCTGCGCCGCCTCGGCTCTGCTGGTCTGCCCCTGCGGGTTCAGTCTATTCAGATCATCGCCTGCCATCACGCTTGCACCGCATACCCACTGCATCGCAGGGTAAGCATAATCGCTGATAGAAAGAGCATCGGGGTAGGAAAGGATATTGGTATTCTCACCAACAGACACATCATATCCCTGATACTGTGCGTAGTTATAAAGCATCACGGCGAACTGTTCTCTGGTAATGGGCATACCCACACCAAAGTTCTCGCCAAATCCTGCCACCACGCCTTCTTCCTTCGCCCAAGTAACGGCTTTGGTATACCACATGCCGTCCGCCACATCGGTGAAAGTATTCTGCCCTACACTCTGCGGCTGTTCTTCCAAATTCCAAAGCACCACAGCCAACATTTCTCTGGTGAAAGCCTTGTCGGGCTGGAACATGCCCTCACCGGTGCCGCTCATCAAACCATGTTCTACAGCATAATTTACGGCGTTATAGAACCAATCCCCTGCCTGCACATCTGCAAAAATTGTAATAGGGGCTGTCGTTTCAGAAGACTTTTCCCATTTTGCATACAGAGTCGTATTACGGGACAGCTTCAGGCTGGAAACCGGCTGTGTCAGCGCTTTATCCAGATACCAACCTACGAAAACATAGCCCTCCCTCACCGGAATATACTGGCTCAGGTCGATGGTGACATTCTCTCGTTTCTCCACGGAAGCCATCAGCTTTCCGCCGTTGGTGTTAAAGGTAAGGTCATAGCGATGGGTGGTCGTGCCGGAAGAGGAAGGTGTATCCTCTGCCTTCACATCTACCTCTTTTGCATAGATTACCATATCTGCTGTATAAACTTTTTCCGCTGTGTCGATTTTTGTCACATAGGTGTCCTCTTCGTAAAATTCATAAGCCTTATCCTTTGAAGCAGGCTGAGGATAATTCTGGAGAATCTGATCTGCATTGGTGTAAATTATCTGGAAGGTCTGATCGGGCAATGTAATGGTAACTGCCACAACATCATATTCCTGTCCATCTGCCGCCATGACCAAACGAGGAAGCTGATCTGCACCGAGCTGCTGCTCCCACTGTGCCTGCTCTTTATCCAGCAGCCATGTCACCTCGCCGGAGGCAAAAGCAGCCGCTGCTTTCTCTATAGCTTCATCGGTATCTATACCGCCATAGCCTATGCCGCTTTCTGCAGTGCCAGAAAGGAAATAGCAGTTTGTGGCAGGGTTACCATTATTCCACCCGCACACGCCGCCGACATAGCTGCTTCCGTTCACAATGCCAATATTGTAGCTGTTTGCGATGCCGCCAAAATTGAACCCGCACACACCGCCGCCATAGTTTTTGTTGCTGACAGTACCGCTGTTGTAGCAGTTTTCTATGGTGCCAAGGGCAGCATTCCCCCCGCACACACCACCGATATAATCATTGCCGCTGACCTCGCCGATGTTGTAGCAGTTTTCTATGGTGCCAAGGGTAGCATTCCCCCCGCACACACCACCGATATAATTATTGCCGCTGACAGTACCGCTGTTGTAGCAGTTTGTAATGGTGCCGCTATTATACCCACACACGCCGCCGGCAGCATTGCCGGTTCCGCCGACGCCGCCTGTGTTGTAGCAATCTGCAATGCTGCCGTTATTGTACCCACACACGCCGCCGACACTTCCGACTCCGCTGACAGCTCCCGTATTGGAGCAGTTTGTAATGGTACCGACATTGTACCCACACACGCCGCCGGCATAGTCGTTGCCGCTGATATAGCTATCTCCAATGGACAGATCCTTTATCTCGGCATCGCTGCCGATATAACCGAAGAAGCCAACATGATCGGCATTACTATCATTGATATACAACCCGAAGATAGTCTTGCCGTTGCCGTCAAAGGTGCCTGTGTATCCATTTGTTTCGGTGCCGATGGGCGTCCACTGGGTAAAGGAATCCTTTTGTCCTTCATTCAAACTGCCCTCTGCAGTAAGCACCCCTTCATTCAGGGTGATATCGTCCGTCAGGATAGCGCAGACACCCGTGTTGCCGGCATTCACCTGTTCGCAAAAAAATTGCAAATCTGCCGCGTCCTCGATCTGATACGGGTTAACCGCCGTTCCCTCTCTCGCCATATTGCCGCCTTGTGCATAGACCGATACGCTCATGCATAACAGCATTGCCATAAAGGCCAGCCAGATCCCTATTTTTTTCCACATCTTGCTATCTCCTCCCTAAAAAACACTTGCTCGGTGCCGTCTTGCGCGAAAAAGCGCTTCTTGGCGCAAAGACCTCTCCAAAAGAGGCTTATCCTTCCGCAAAACGGATAAAAGCATCGCTTTGTTTCGGGTATAATTTCTTGTTTTTTATTGTATCATAGAAGCCCGACGGATACCAGTATTTTCCTGCAAAAAAGCAGCTGTATAACGGCTGCCTTCAGAGCTTTGTTTGCTTTGGAGAAAAAGGCGCTTTTTTTGTTGAAAGGCGCTTTTCTTCTGTTTTCATATTTGTTTTTTCCTATTTTTTCAAGGCAAAAAAGAGGGTTTTCATTTTTTAAGAATCGGGTATAAAAACTTCACGCAGATAACCGATTCGGCGCATAATTTTTCCGCAAAGAAGCCTCGCGGAAGCTGCCAACAGTGCTCTCCGCCCGCTCCTTTTTTACGCATAGAAAGGGCTGTATGCTCTTGCGAAAAACGGCACCGCGTACGAAACGGATCGCTGAAAACGACCGTGCATCAAGGGAAAACACCTGCTTCATTTTTATGCACTGCCGTTTCGGTGATCCCCCTCGGCTTTATCACCGAAAATGACATCTCATTCTCATAATATTTCTATTCTGATTTTTATTTTCCTTTATCGTGCAGCAAAAAATCTTTCGCTTTTGTTTGCGTTTCAAACTCTGCTTTGTGTCCTGTTATATAAAATACAGCATCGTTCCACTCCGAAACGCTATACTTTGCGGGGTCGATGGCAAAAACCACTTTTCGGATCGTTTCTAAAAGCCTTGCCTGATGCAGATCAGACAAGTACATACAACCAACTTCCGACGCAATGCATTCCAGTAAACCCGCATCTTTATCTTTTGTCTTCTGCATAATTCCTCCTAAACCTTTTTTCTATACCGCTGCATCGCTTGACAGGTACAAAAAGTACACATTTTGACACAAAATACATCTTTTGGAAAAAGAATTTCTTTTGCACTCATAAAATGGCAAATTTATACATTTTTTTGCTTGTAATGCCATACAAGATATGCTATAAATGGTAATGTCAAAATGTGTACTTTTTGATATGTCGCCTTTTACCGCTCTATGTTTCGGTACTGACGCAATCTTCGATAAAAGGTGGTTTTGCTGATCTGACAAGTTTCCAAAACATACGGCAGTCCGATCCTTTTTTTCTCCCACTCCGAGATCAGCCATACAAAATCGTCCGGCAGCTGTATAGGCGGTCTTCCGAAGCGAACACCTCTTGCTTTTGCCGCCGCGATCCCCTCCGCTTGTCTTTGCTTGATATTGCTGCGTTCATTTTCCGCCACAAAGGATAACACCTGCAAAACAATATCGCTTAAAAATGTCCCCATCAAATCTTTTCCGCGTCTGGTATCCAATAAAGGCATTTCCAAAACAACAATATCCACACCTCTTTCTTTCGTTAAAATCCGCCATTGTTCTAATATTTCGCTGTAATTTCTCCCCAAGCGGTCAATGCTTTTGATAAAGAGCAAGTCATTTTTCCTGAGTTTTTTTACCATCTTTCTGTATTCCGAGCGTTGAAAATCTTTTCCCGATTGCTTGTCCATAAAAATTTTATCCAGCTTTATGTTTAACCCTTTGATCGCTATTAGTTGACGTTCTTCATTTTGATCTTTTGTGCTGACACGAATGTAACCATACTTTTTACTCATACCGATCCCCTCTTTTCTCAATCACGACTAAATTTTGGCATAAAAAAATGTAGGCACTCCCACCTACACATTTTAAAATTTTACTCATTCTCATTGTATCCTAAATTCAAATTTGTTTACAATCCGTTCTGAAAAAACCGCCATGCTCCCGCGCGATCTGTTTGCCCGCTGCAAAATATCACTGCATAAAAGAGAAAAAAACGAACTGCGCCGAAAAAAAGAAAGGCTAAAGCGGTCTTTGGGGGTCAAAACAGCAAAAAAGTACACCTCCGCCTGTTTTTTCCCTTCTTTTAAAAAAAAGGCCTATGCCTGATGTATTATTCAGACATAAGCCTTCCGTTTGCCGCATGGATTTTTCAGCACACCGCCAAGGGCAGCGGTCGCATTTTATAAAGCATCGTGTTATTGTCTTTCCGGGCGTTCCGTTCCCATTTCTTTTGTTCCCATTTCTTTTCTGCCGCCGTTCATGCCGCCCGAGCCATAAACCAAACTATCCATCGTAACCTGTGTTGTCGTGTCGCCGGTTGTCAATGTATATGTGGCGCCTTCCGTTATTTCAGGGCAGCTGATAATGACAGATGTATACTCTTTTTCAGCCTGCCATGCGATGATTTCCTTTCCGCTGTCGTCACACAAGGATATTTCACTGCCTTCCGTACCTGAGCATGAAACCATCATAACGCCTTGTGTTGATGCAGAACCGAAATTTTGCGCCATTTGTGATGAGCCTGTGGCGATCAATACACCGCCGTCTATCGACCCTTCTCCGGCATAGTCTATCGCGCTGTTTCCTCCGTCTGCGGGGCCGGATATATAAATCGTTCCGTCGGAAACATTCAGATCACCGTTGGAATCTATTCCGTCACCGGAAGCATTGATCGCGATTTCTCCGCCGGAAATGTTGATATATGCCCCTTCTTCCGTGCCAAAGTTATCTCCGCCGCGGTCTAAAAAACCGCTGCTGTCATTTCCGCCTGCTGCGTTGAAACCGTCATCACTTGATACAAGTGAGATATTTCCGCCTAAAATATCGATCGAAAGACCCTCAATTCCTTCATAGCTTTGAGAAATATCAATGGTGCAGCCATCATATATTTCAACCGCCGAATCTGCATGTATGCCGTCATCTCCGGATGCAATTTCAAATGTTGCGCCATAAAGAACCACATTTCCGTTAGAATGAAGCGAATCATCAGCCGAATCTATCGTAAATGTACCGCCGCTTATGATAAAGTCGGATACCGCTTTCAGTCCTTTTGTACTTACGGTATCTTCCGATGCCGAAGTTTGTTCCGTTGCGGCATCATTTTCTAAATCCTGCACTTCGGCATTTTCACTCGGAGCCGGTTTATTTTGCGATCTATCCGGCGGAGTCAAGCCATTTTCCATATCCTCTCCGCCTTGCACTCCTTCCTGCGGCATTCCTTTTCTGCCGCCGTTTTCTCCGGGAACAGCCGGAGCAAACCCCGAGGCATCGTTTTCGGTCGTCTTGGTTGAATTAACGCTTCCGCCGCCCGATAAAATGGTGTATTCGCCTTCCTCTATGAGCAAATAATCGTTTGCACTTATACCGTCACCGTCTGATGTAATATCAAAACTGCCGTCTGCTATGTACACAAACCCCAAAGAGGCATCATCTGCATTTTCGCTGTGGATACCGTCTTTTCCGGACACGATTTGATACGTTCCGTTTGCTATTCTGACGCTGTCTTTTCCCGAAAGTCCATGACTTGCCGCTGTAATATTATAAGTTCCGCTTGTCAGCACCAAATCATCTTTCGATACAACGCCATGCCCTGCGGCTGCATTTATATTCAAAATACCGGCACCGTTTAAAGTCAGATCCGATTTTGCAAATATAACGGAATCAATGTTGTTGTCATCCATGGCAACGTATTCTCCTCCGTTGGAAAGTGTATTTTCGCTTTCAGAAGCAGTCGTAATGAATACTTTATCCGCCTGTAAAACATAAATTGCCGCCGATGTGGCACTGTTTATATCCACACCGTTCAGCACAAGCTGTATTTTATCCGTATCTTCAGCATTTACAATGATCATGCCGTCATTTAATGTACCGGAAACAAGATATGTTCCCTCATCTGTGATCGTAACCGTACTTCCGGAGATTTGTACCGCATCTGATGAGGCGGAAGCGCTGTCAGCGGAAAGAGTGATCTGTGTACTGTTTTCCGCATCATAACCTATTTCCATATCCCTGTCCGTAAACATATCGGACATATCTATTCCTGTTTCTATTGTATCAGAAGCAGAACTATTTTCTGCCGCCAACGTGTTGCTGCCGGAGCAGCCCGAAAAAGATAAGACAAATGCCAGAGCAAGCAGCAATATCGTATTTTTGCCCATTTTCTCTCCTCCTTATAATTCTCCAACTACCGTTTCCTGTTTGGAAATGGAGATCTCCAGATTTCCGTTTCTGCAGCGAAGCTTATCGATCAATTCCTTTTCCTTGCCTGCATCATTTAATTTTATATTATAAATCAGCTTAAATAAGCTGCCCATATTTGTCGTTTTTACCTGCATAATTTCAAATTCCGAAGTGTACTCTTGAAAAATCTCATCAAATACACCCGTGTAATCTAAATCTTCCGGAATGGTTATGTGCAGCGTTTTATATAAGGAATACTGCTTTTTCGCTCCAAAATCCAAGTGGTTGTATAATACACTTACACCCCCAAGGATCAATGCAAATAAAAATCCATATCCCAAGTATCCCATTCCCACGACAAGACCTGTTCCCATCGCAAGGAAGATGGCACCGATTTCCTTAGCGGATCCCGGCACCGAACGAAATCTGACTAAGCTAAAGGCGCCTGCCACAGCCACGCCGGCGCCGATATTTCCGTTCACCATCATAATGATCACACACACGATCGCGGGAAGGAGCGCTAAGGTAGCAACAAAACTTTTTGTATATCTTGCTCCATGCATATAGCAAAGCGCTAAAATCACACCGATCACCAATGCGCAAATCATACACATCATAAAATCCGATACCGAAATAACACTTGTCAAATCCGAATCAAATACACCTCTGAAAAAAGTATCAAGCATAACAAAGTCCCCCTTGCTTACGATTTAAAATTTGTTTGTAGGCAGAACCGTATTTGGAAAATGATGTTTTATATATTCTTTGTTCCGATAAAACATGGCTCATCCACAAAGGGTATCCCCCCGAGGTTTTTATCTCCATAAGAGAATGTCCCTCTGCCAAAAGCGGTGTCCCGTATACATCACTGCCCAAGGAAAAGTCATGTTCCCTGTATAATATATTTTCGTCAAATGTCACTCGAAAATCGCTGCCGTCTACAGAATAGTAGGCTTCTCTTTCATAGGACAAAAATACGGCGGGAGCTAAGTTTTGATAATAAGCACGAAAATAATCGATCTCCTCTGCAATTTGAGAACTCTCCGCAAGCGGTATGTTTTTTTCAAATGCTTCCATCACCTGTGCTTGCGGCAACACAAGTCTGCGTTTATATACGATATTTTTGTATTTCTTTTTCAGCTCAACAAATACAGGATCTTGTGGAAGTGTTTTCTGATAGCTGCGAAGCCTCAGCTTTTCTTTATAAACCGGTTTTTCCAAAGAATGCCGTATCAAGCGATAGTTATCGGTATCAAAATAAATATTTCTTATCGTTGTCCTTCCGTATTCGTCTATTTTCATATACCGGCTCATTGCGTCCAATACTTTTTCTTTTTGCTCTTTTGTAAGCATATATTTTAACTCATATCTTTGAAATGTCGATTGATAAGCCATTATTTATTCCCCCTTTCAGCACATAAGAGATTCGATCAGATCCACCACTCTGGAAACCGGTATTGCATATCCCATGCCTTCCACATCGGAAGAAGCTATTTTTGCGGTGTGGATACCAATTAGCTCTCCGTCCATATTCAATAAAGCGCCGCCGCTGTTGCCGGGGTTAATGGCAGCGTCTGTCTGGATATAAGTTGCCGAGGAAGAAGTGCCGCTGATCGTTCTGTCAACAGCGCTTACAATGCCTGTTGTAACGGATTGCCCGTATCCGAGAGCATTTCCGATCGCCACGACCTGCTCGCCTACCACCAAATCATCAGAATCGCCTACGGATACCACATCGATCTGAGATAATGTATCGCTTGTTAAGTCTGAAATAGAAACTTTCAGGACAGCTATATCATTTTCCTCATCATATCCGCAAAGCTGGGCTTCGTAAGTTTCATCATCGACAAACGTAACGGACAGTGTTATGGCATCTTCCACAACGTGGTAATTGGTAACAATATATAAATTACTTGCGCTTTCTTCGATTATAATACCGGAACCACAGCTTGCAGTTTCTTGAAATTGCGGCGACATCTGGCTGTTTCTGCCAAACCTTCCGAAATAGTTTTCGACCTCCTGAACGGAAATATTGGTGACCGATACAACCGAAGGAAGCCCTTTCGCGGCAATATCCGTCACATCAAGGCTAAGGCTGTAATGACTTGAGCTTGTTGCTGTAGCCGTATAGGAAGCAGAGAGCATTTCCTGTGAGGAAGCGTCAAGCTGCAATGTCTGCACTGCACTTAAGTTGCTTTGTGCCGCGTTTCCGGCAGAGGACGCTTCCATATAACCGAAAGCTCGATTCACACCGTAAAACGCTCCGCCCGACACACCGCCGAATAATGCTGCACATAAGCTGAAAGATACTATTTTTCTCCAAAATTTCTTATGTTTTCTTTTCCTGCGTTTTCCGACGATATCCTGTTGTTCACAGCGATTGAAATTATGATCATATCTATCCATATGCATTTCTCCTTTATATGCTTGTATATTTGATTTCCAACCTTTATGGTGTAAGTATATTTCACGTTCCTTAACTAAACTTAAAACCACACCTTAAATTTACTTAAAATTTCATTTTCTCAAAAAAAAGCCGTTATGCTTTTACGACATAAACGGCGTTTTCTTATATTTTCTTTATAAAGGAAGTGTCACTGTGATCAATAATGATCTTTCATCTTTCGTGCTTGCAAAGATTTTACCTTTATGCGCTTCCACGATAGCATAAGCGATGGAAAGCCCCAAGCCATATCCGCCTGTTTGGGAATTTCTGGAGCGATCTGTTCGGTAAAACCTGTCAAATAAGTTTTCCAAATCTTCTTTCGGCATAGAATCGGTTGTATTAAACACTGATAGTTTGATCGTATTTTTCTGTTTTTTCAAGCTGACAGATATTTCGCCTCCCGTTTTGGAATATTTCACAGCATTATCAAGAAGTATGGTTATCAGCTGATGCATCGCCTTTTCATCTGCACAAACAGAAATCATAGGCTCGATCTGCGCTGTCAGTGTTTTATCCTGTGTTTTTGCCAAAGCATGGAAACTTTCGACAGTTTCTTCCACCATATCAGAGAACGGAAACTCTATCATCTGCATTTTAGGCTGTTCTTCTTCCATACGGGATAAAATGATCAAAGAATTGGTCAGCTTTGTCAATCTTTTCGTTTGAGAGCGGATATCTTCCAGCCATTCGTTGCTGCCAAAATCCATTTCCAGCACTTCCGTGTCCGCATCTATGATTGTCAGAGGTGTTTTCAGTTCATGCCCCGCATCGGTGATAAATCTTTTTTGTTTTTCATAATTTTCCAAAAACGGCTTCACGATTCGTCCCGATAAAAAAACGATCAAAAGAGATACCGCTAAAAGACCGACAAACGATACCCCGATCCCGATAAGCACAGAGGTACGAAACGTTTCCAAACTTCTGACACAGTCTAAAAATATAACATGGGTTTCTGTTCCCACACGATATACGATATATCTGTAATCACCCATAAACCCACTGTCTTTATTGCCGGAAACAGCTGACCGTGCGTAATCGATCGCTTCCGAGGTGCCGATCGCCGCAATTTTACCTGTATTGACAGACACCACATCGCCATTCTGATTCAGAAAAACCGAAAAATATCGTGATTCATAGGGCAATTCCGGAGAAAGCAGTATTTCCTTATTAAGATTTCCCGGAAAATCTCCCGGAAAAAATTTGTCTTTCCGATGCCCTATCTCCTCCGGAAACATTCCATCATTTTCAGATAATATAGCCAGTATGCCGTCTGCATTTGATGTAACTTCATTATAACTCAGTACGCTTATGGAACCGATCAGAATGACCAGCACAATAAAAAGCGACAATATAGAAGCGACGATCAGTTTCATGCGCAGCTTTTTTATCATTTTATGACCTCCAATGAATATCCCGCGTTACGAGTAGCCTTAATTTTTATATCTGCGTCTAAAGCCGCCAATTTCTTTCTTAAATATGATATATATACCCAAACGACATTGATCTCAGCCTCACTGTCAAACCCCCAGATTTTTTCCATAAACCTTTCTGATGAGATTAAAACACCGGGATTGCTCATGAAAAGCTCCATCATCTGAAACTCTTTATTCGCCAATCGAAAGCT
The DNA here is from genome assembly GCA_944383855.1 of uncultured Lachnospiraceae bacterium. Classification (GTDB taxonomy): domain Bacteria; phylum Bacillota; class Clostridia; order Lachnospirales; family Anaerotignaceae; genus CALWRB01. The sequence goes on along the minus strand of CALWRB010000010.1, from coordinate 1,036 downwards.
GCCGCCCGGAGCGGAAAGCTCAAATGTCGCCCGATCAAGCGTTACATTCCCAACAGAAAGTTTAGAATCGCTCTGTACCGTTTGCACCCTTGTCATGGCGCGTATCCTTGCCAAAAGCTCTCTTGAGTGAGATGGCTTGGTAAGATAATCATTCGCACCTGAATCAAGACCGATCACCTTATCATCTACTTCCGCTTTGGCGGTCAATAACAATACCGGCGTCAAAATCCGCTTTTTCCTGATTTCCTTCAGTACCGTAATTCCGTCTAATACAGGCATCATAATATCCAGTATCACTCCGTCATAATTTCCTGTTTCTATATATTCCAAAGCGGACTGACCGTCATAAACAGGGTCAACAGAGTAGTTATTTCTCTCTAAAATAGCCACTAGCGCTTTGGATAAGGCTTTTTCATCTTCCGCAAGACATACAGCTATGAGGAGGTCACGGATGGAACAGAATAAACTGACTCTCGGCAGCCTGTTTGACGGCTCCGGCGGTTTTCCTTTAGGCGGCTTGATCTCCGGCATTACCCCTGTGTGGGCATCGGAAATTGAGATGTTTCCTATCCGGGTGACCACTAAACGGCTGCCGTTTATGAAGCATTACGGCGATGTCTCAAAAATGAACGGCGCAGATATTGAGCCTGTGGATATTATCACCTTCGGCTCACCCTGCCAGGACATGAGTATCGCAGGCCGGCGCGAGGGCTTGGACGGCTCCCGTTCCAGCCTTTTCTACGAAGCCGTCCGAATCGTAAAGGAAATGAGGTGCAAAACGAATGGCAGATATCCAAGATACATCGTCTGGGAGAACGTCCCCGGTGCGTTCAGCTCCAACAAGGGCGCGGACTTCCAGTCCGTCCTCGAAGAGGTCTGCTCGGTCAAAGGATACGAAATTCATACTCCTCGACCTGAGAAGTGGCCGGCCGCCGGAGAGATCGTGGCAGATGATTTCAGTCTCGCATGGCGGGTATTTGATGCGCAGTACTGGGGAGTTCCCCAGCGCAGAAAACGTATCTACCTTGTCGCAGAT
>CALWRB010000009.1 GCA_944383855.1 uncultured Lachnospiraceae bacterium | reverse complement strand
GAAGCGGAAGAAAGCCGGAGGACGTTTTGCTTCTGGCAGTCAGCAAAACAAAGCCGGTTTCTGCCGTTCAGGAGGCAATCGCGTGTGGACAGCATGCCTTTGGCGAAAATAAAGTGCAGGAGATCATGGATAAATACGATGCAGTAGGTCCGGAGGCTTCCTGGCATCTGATCGGGCATTTGCAGACCAATAAGGTAAAATATATCGTAGATAAGGTTGCAATGATTCATTCTGTAGAAAGCGTGAAGTTGGCGGAGGAGATTGAAAAACGTGCGGCTGCGAAAAATATCTGCGTGGATATTTTGGTGGAGATCAATATTGCTGCGGAGGAAAGTAAATTTGGTATCCAGCCGAAGGATACGGAATCTTTTTTGCGACAGATTGCACTTTTCCCGCATATTCGTATCCGTGGTCTGATGACAGTGGCTCCTTTTGTGTTAGATGCGGAACAAAATCGCGTATATTTTAGACAAATGCGCCAATTATTGGTTGACATGAATGCAAAAAAAATTGATAATGTAAATATGGATACTCTGTCCATGGGTATGTCCGGTGATTTTCAGGTTGCGATTGAAGAAGGCGCAACGATCGTACGAGTGGGGACAAGCATATTCGGCGAAAGAGATTATGCTGCAGCTGCCCGTGCGTGAGGGAAATAGGAACATATCTTGGATAACATCTTAAGGGAGGATATAGAGAAGTGGCTAAGTTATTTGATAAAATGAAAGATTTGATGTTTGGGGAATATGAGGATGACGATGAGGATTACTATGAAGATGAAGAATCCTACGAAGCGCCGGTGAAAGAAACAAACGCTTATTCTGCCAGAGAATACAGCAGACAGCCGGAAGCAGAGTATGTTTCCGCACAACCCAGAAGAGCTGCATCTCACAGAAGCAATCCTCAAGTTTACAGCATCAATACCAGTGTGCAGATGCAAGTAGTCATCATTAAACCGGAATGCTATGAAGACGCACAGGAGATTTGCGACCAGATCAAGACCAAAAAACCTGTGGTCGTTAATCTGGAAAAAGTGGAATTTCCGATCGCGCAGCGCATTATGGACTTTTTGAGCGGGACCTGTTATTCTCTGGATGGTTCTATTCAGCGTGTTGCCAACAATATATTTATCATAGCACCTGAAAATGTGGATATTTCCGGTGATTTTAAAGAAGAATTGAAAACAGGTGCCTTACTTCCCTGGATGAACGGCACCAAATAATAAGGAAGGTTGATATATGGAATCGATTCAGGCACTTTTAACGAATGCGATCAATCTGTTCTTTCAGTTGCTGCAGTGGCTGATCCTGATCCGCATCATATTCTCATGGCTGCCCATGGGGCACAATAGCGGGCTTGGCGGTATTATTTATCAGTTGACAGAGCCGATTTTGGGTCCTGCCAGAATGTTGTTGGATAAATCGCCTTTAGGCGGCGGCATGATGCTGGATTTTTCACCTGTCATCGCATTGTTTTTGATGCAGCCGGTACAGTACCTGCTTTTAGGGTTGGTAAACTTGCTCTAAGCAGTGCGGCAGAGGAAGAATGGGTGGCAATATGAACAGACAACAAATGTTGAAAAATATTGCGCAGCCCGAGGAAAGGCTTTTATTTGCGAAAGCCTTGGATCGGGCTGATTTCAGTTTGAAGCGGCATGAAAAGACATTTACGGATTTTCTGGATGCGGCAAAAAGCGGCAGTTTCATCGAAAGATTGCAGTATTTGCCGGAGATCACCGTGACGGCATGGGGCGGCGCAGAGGATTCGGAGAGAAGAATGATCGGTTTTGCCCCGGATTACATGCAGATCGAGAAGGAAGATTTCCCGATCGTGGCATGCAAGATCGAAAAAAATCCGCGCTTTGGACAAAGCGATCTGAGTCATCGTGACTTTTTAGGCTCCATTTTGGGACTGGGGATCGACCGTTCCCGTGTGGGGGATATTTTCGTTCGGGAAAACGGTGCGGTTTGCTTTTTACATGAGGAGATAGCGCCTTTTGTGTTTTCACAGTTAAAGAAAGTATCCAAAACACCGGTAAATGTGACACGCTGTTGTCCGCAGGAAGCTTCTGCCGAACGGGAAATACAGCAAAAACGAATGACAGTAGCTTCCCTTCGTTTGGACGCTGTGGCGGGCGCGGTGTTTCATTTGGCAAGGGGCAAGGTGCAGGATGCTATCCATGGGGAAAAAGTTTTTGTAAATTGGGCGGTTGTCACAGACGTATCACGTCAGCTGAAGAAGGGAGATATGATTTCTCTGCGTGGCTTTGGGCGGTTTCGATTGCTGGAAACAGGCGCCGTGAATAAAAAAGGCAGAATTGCCATCGAAGTCGGATTGTATGTATGACACACAGAGAAGGAGGATTATTGTGATCACACCGAACGATATCGCAACAAAGGACTTTAAGAAGGTTGCTGTGGGATACTCCCCCGAGGAAGTGGATATTTTTCTGGACGATCTGTATGAAGATTACGAAAGACTGTATCTGGAAAGCAAAAACAAAGCAAAACAGCAGACTGCCGTAACAGAAGATACCGAAAAGCTGCATAATCTGGAAAAAGCATTGGAACGCACACTGGAATTGGCTGAGCAGGCTGCGGAGCAGATGAAGGAAGCGGCAAAAGCAGAAGCGGAACAGATTCGCTCTGCTGCCAAAGTGGAAGCGGAGCAGATCCTTGCGGACAGCCGTACAAAAGTTTTTGAAATGGAACAGCAGATCGCAGCACTTCAAAACCGCTACGAATTGATGCGTACCAGAGTGAAAATGCTGCTTTATGCGGAGATCGAGCTGTTGGATAAAAGCGATATCTCTGCAGAAAAAGAGGAAGCAGAAAAATAAAAAACAGCAAAGGGCGGTTTGACATAAGAAAAGGAGCGTTCGGAGGCTCTCATGCCCGAACGAAAAAAGAACGGAGCAGATTCCCCGTTGTTTTGGGGTGCGGCTCTGCCGATTCTTGTGTCAGACCGCCCTTCTTTGGGGATCCGTTTTTTTGCACGGCGCGAACCTGAAAAATAACGGTTTGCCGCGCGCAGAAAAGCAAAAGGCGGTCGCCGCGAAAGGAAAG
>CALWRB010000008.1 GCA_944383855.1 uncultured Lachnospiraceae bacterium | reverse complement strand
AATTCCTGATATTCCTGTTCCTGATTATCTGTTATTCTCATTTTCAGGATACTACGGCCCCCGATATCTACGCTCTCACCCCGTACGACGCTCTTTTGTTCCGCCACCTCCGCGCGGTTGGTCCTTCTGCCCATACGGCACAGTACCGTATCACTTCCGTGCTGTATCGGAATATCGATATAATGGCAGATTTTTTTCTCTCGTGCCATCACAGCAATCGTTTCTTCGGTCAGTGTTTCCGGATAGCAGTAAAGCAGACGGATCCATTCAATGCCTTCCACGGCACAAAGCGCTTCCAAAAGGCGATCCAAAGAAGGCTTGCCATACAGATCTTTGCCGTAAACAGAGGTGTCCTGTGCCACAATGACCAGTTCTTTGACCCCTTTTTTTGCAAGCATCTGCGCTTCTTCGACCAAGCTTTCGATACTGCGGCTTCTGTGTCTGCCTTTGAGTTTCGGGATCACACAATAAGTGCAGTGATTGTCACAGCCTTCCGATATCTTCAGATACGCATAATATCCCGCCGTGGAAAGCAGGCGCAGCATACTGTTTTCTTCCTGCATGGGTGTATCAATATCCGCTTCGATCAAAAAACCGCTTTCTCCCGCCAGCACACGATCTGCCGCCTGCGCAATTTGTTCATAGGCAGCGGTATCCAAAATCGCATCTACTTCGGGCAGTTCTTTGAAAAAATCCGCCCGATAGCGCTGGCTTAAGCAGCCGGTCACGATCAGTCCCTTGCAGCCGCCTTCCGTTTTATAATTTGCCATTTCCAAAATGGTTTCAATGCTTTCCTCCAAGGCGTCCTGAATGAAACAGCAGGTGTTGATGACAATCAGTTCCGCTGCCGCTTCTTCCGCTACAGGCGTATAACCCGCCTTTTGCAAAATCCCCAACATCACTTCGCTGTCCACCCTGTTTTTATCACAGCCAAGAGAGGTAAATGCCACTGTTTTTTTCATGTAGATTCCCCTTTGGTTTTTATGCCTGTGTCTGCTGTCTTGCCGCAGTCACACAGTTTTTCATTAACATTGCGATCGTCATGGGACCGACACCGCCGGGTACCGGCGTAATGGCACCTGCCACCTGAGAAACTGCCGCATAATCCACATCGCCGCAAAGTTTTCCCGCTTCATCGCGGTTCATGCCTACATCGATGACTACCGCGCCTTCTTTTATCATATCCGCCGTTACGGTATTGCGCTTTCCGGTCGCGCAGACCAGAATATCCGCTTCTCTGCATACACCCGGCAGGTCTTTTGTTTTGGAGTGGCAGATCGTGACGGTACCATTTTCCTTCATCAAAAGCATAGCAACCGGTTTACCCACAATATTGCTTCTGCCGATGATGACACAGCGTTTACCTGCGATTTCATAACCGCTGCGGCGAATCATCTCAATAATACCAGCAGGGGTGCAGGGCAAAAATCCCTCTCCGCCTGTGAATAAAGAGCCGACATTAAGCGGGTGGAAGCAATCCACGTCTTTTTTCGGGTCAATGGCAAGAATGATCTTTGCCTCGTCGATCTGCTTCGGCAGTGGCAGCTGCACCAAAATGCCATGCACACTCTGATCCTGATTCAACTCATCGATCAGCTGAAGCAGTTCTGCTTCCGTGGTTTCTTCTCCCATCAAAACGGTTTTGGAAGCGATGCCTACCTCCTCGCAGGCACGCTGTTTATTTCTGACATATACCTTGGACGCACTGTTGTCCCCTACCAGTACCACTGCCAACCGGGGAGTGATTCCGTTTTCTTTCATTTGTTTCACATCTTCGGCTGCCTCTGCTTTCAACTGCGCAGAAATCGCCTTACCATCTATGATTTTCGCCTGCATGATTGCTTCCGCCTTTCCGTAGTTTACATTTTTATTCTCAATTTTATTATTATAGCGCAAAAAAAGCATACTGTACAGCAAAGGCAGTATTTTTATGTAAAAAGAAGACGCCTTTGCTGTAATTTTCCAAAAAAACGAAGCAGCAGGCAGCCGCTTCGTTTTGTATCGATTTTCTTTTGCTTTGACAGCCATTGCCGCTGCCAACCGCAGTCACTTTTTTTAGAACAAGCCGACGATCTTTCCGTCCTCGTCCACATCAATGCGCAAAGCGGCAGGTTCTTTCGGCAGTCCCGGCATCGTCATGATATCGCCCAACAGTGCCACGATAAATCCCGCACCCGCGCTGATGCGTACTTCCTTAACGGTCACTTCAAAATCGCGGGGTCTGCCCAACAGTTTCGGGTCATCGGAAAGTGAATACTGTGTTTTTGCAATACAAACAGGCATTTTTTCAAATCCGAGCTTTTTGACCTGCTGCAATGTTTTTTTCGCAGCCGCGCTGTAGTGCACCTCCGCCGCGCCATAAATCTCTTTGCAGACTTTCTCGATTTTTTCTTCAATGGACAGCTCGTCCTCATACAGGCAGTGGAAATGACTTTCTTTCTGCTCCAACGTTTCCAGTACCTTCTCGGCAAGCGCTTTGCCGCCTTCGCCGCCTTCTGCCCAAACTTTCGCTACCGCAAAGGTTGCACCCATCTGCTCGCAGCGTTCTTTTACATAGGCTACTTCCGCTTCGGTATCCGCTACAAAATGATTCAGTGTAACGATCACAGGCACACCGTATTTCTGCACATTCTCAATATGTTTTTCCAAATTCACAAAACCTTTTTGCAGTGCATCGAGATTTTCGTTGGAAAGCTCTGCCTTCGGCACGCCGCCGTTATATTTGAGCGCGCGCACGGTTGCCACCAAAACCACTGCGTCCGGCGCAAGCCCTGCTTTTCTGCACTTAATGTCAAAAAACTTCTCCGCACCAAGGTCAGCGCCGAATCCCGCTTCCGTTACTACATAATCCGCCATTTTCAATGCCATTTTGGTTGCACGCACGCTATTGCAGCCATGCGCGATATTCGCAAACGGTCCGCCGTGGATCAGTGCGGGAGTATGCTCCAATGTCTGCACCAGATTCGGCTGAATGGCATCTTTCAAAAGCGCTGTCATGGCACCTGCGGCACCGATCTGTTTTGCAGTAACGGGTGTATCGTCATAAGTATAGCCAATGATGATATTGCCCAACATTTCCTTCAGCTGACGAATATCCTCCGCCAGACAGAAGATCGCCATAATTTCAGATGCTACCGTGATCTGGAAACCGTCCTCTCTTGGCACACCGTTTACCTTGCCGCCAAGACCGGAAATCACATTACGCAGCTGTCTGTCATTCAGATCGACACTGCGTTTCCAAACCACTTTTCTGGGGTCGATGCCCAGTTCATTGCCCTGTTGGATATGGTTGTCCACCATGGACGCCAGAAGATTATTGGCTGTGGTGATCGCGTGAAAATCGCCTGTAAAATGCAAATTGATATCCTCCATCGGCACCACCTGCGCATAGCCGCCGCCTGCCGCACCGCCTTTGACACCCATGCAGGGACCCAAAGAAGGCTCTCTCAGGCAAGTCAGTGCGTTTTTGCCCAGTTTCTGCAGCGCCTGCGTCAAGCCGATGGTCACAGTCGTCTTTCCTTCTCCCGCAGGGGTCGGATTGACCGCTGTTACCAGAATCAATTTACCGTTCGGATTATTTTCAATCTCTTTTCTGTATGCTTCGCTGATTTTTGCTTTGTATTTGCCATAACACTCTACGTACTGTTCGGGGATACCCGCCTTTGCCGCGATCTTTTCAATCGGTTCCATCACGCATTCCTGTGCAATCTGTAAATCTGTTTTCAAATCAAGCAGCTCCTTCCTTGTTTACACTGTTACGCTTTGTCGGAAAACATCTTTTTTTGAGGTTAGTTCAGAGAACATATGCCAGCTGTACCAAACCTCTGTTGCTCGTTCTGTGCGATCATTCTTTTTTTTCAGAAAAAAAAGCCGACAGCCCGAGCATTTTTTTCGCCCAGACGGTCGGCATTCATCCCAGTCATACTCCGTGTGGTAACTCCACTTCCGTCAGTCATATGACCTCTAAGAAAATCGTACTATGAAAAATCCGTTTTGTCAACATCTTACGGCTCATCTGACAAAGGAGAAGTGCCTTGGTTCATTTCTTCCCACTGTGCGGCGCTGATCAGCACTTTTCTGGGTTTGCTTCCCTCATCGGGTCCGACAATACCGCGCCGTTCCATCTCCTCAATCATATTCGCAGCTCGATTATATCCCACACGGAAGTGGCGCTGCAGCATGGAAGCGGAACCTTTTTCCTTCTCCAAAACCAGACGTACCGCGTCTTGGAAAAACTCGTCCTCGTCCTCTTTTGCCTGCGAAGAACCGCTTTCCACTGCTGTCGTAATGGTATCCACCATTTCCTGTGTATAGGTCGGACGGCTGCTCTTTTTCAGGAAATCCACGATCTGCTCCACTTCTTTATCTGTCACAAAAGCGCCTTGGATTCGGGAAGGCTTGCTCTGTCCCGCGGGGCTAAAGAGCATATCGCCTTTGCCTACCAGCTTTTCTGCGCCGACCATATCCAAAATCGTACGGGAATCGATGCCGCTGGAAACGGCAAATGCCAGACGAGAAGGGATATTCGCCTTGATAACACCTGTGATGACGTCCACAGAAGGACGCTGTGTGGCAATGATCAGATGCATGCCCGCGGCTCTTGCCATCTGTGCCAGTCGGCAGATGGAATCCTCCACCTCACCGGGTGCAGCCATCATCAAGTCCGCCAACTCGTCAATGATAATCACGATCTGCGGCATCTTGGCATCCGCTTCACCGATAGATTCTTTCCATGCATTAAAGCCTTTGATATCTCTTACCCCGGCGGCGGCAAAATCATTATAGCGCTGCAGCATCTCACGCACCGCCCAGTGCAGCGCGGAAGCCGCTTTCTTCGGGTCTGTCACGACAGGGATCAACAGATGCGGGATACCGTTATAGACACTTAATTCCACCACTTTCGGGTCAATTAAAAGCAGTTTGACATCTTTCGGTTCCGCTTTATACAAAATGCTGACGATCAGCGTATTGATACAAACACTTTTGCCGCTGCCCGTTGCGCCCGCGATTAACAGATGCGGCATCTTTGCAATATCCGTTACCACAGCGTTGCCCGCGATATCTTCCCCCAGCGCAAATGCCAAATGAGAAGGGAATTTCACAAACACATCGCTTTCCAGCACTGTTCGTAAAAATACAGAACGTGTTTCCTTATTCGGCACTTCGATACCGACCGCCGCTTTCCCCGGGATCGGCGCTTCGATACGAATGCCGCTTGCCGCCAGATTCAGCGCGATATCGTCTGAAAGATTCACGATTTTGCTGACCTTGACCCCTTGGCTTGGAGAAAGTTCATACCGTGTGACAGTAGGACCCTGATTGACCTGTATCACTTTCGCTTCCACGCCGAAACTCTTTAATGTCGCTTCCAGTCGTCTTGCATTTTCCAGCGCTTCCATTTTGGAACCACCCTGTCTGCCGGGATCTTTTCCCAACAGCGAAATCGGCGGGAACACATACGGTGCTTCTTCCTGTGCCGCAGATGCATCTTGCGTAACGGCAGTGTCTTCCGTTTGCATCGGCACTTCCTGTTTTTCCGGCTGTGCTTCTTCCGCATTTTCTTGTGCCGCGTATGTCTGCTCCTGCGCTTCTTCCGGGAACAGCTCCTCCTCGGTCGCAGAAAACGCACTTTCTTCTACAGACGGCGCTTCTTCCTCTTTCGGCATCGCAAAGATCCGCTCGATCACATCTTCCGCTTCGTCCTCTTTTTTAACCGGCTGCACGGAAGGCTCTGCAAAATGCGTTTCGGTCTGTTTTTCCTGTGCCATGCTTTCCTGTTCGTTTTCCTTGATATAATCGTAAATCGGCTCCCGTTTTTTCAGGACGGAGCGGCTGTCTTTTTTGCGGAATACGGTTTCCTCCACATAAGGCGCCTCTTTGGTTTCTTCCGAAAGACGAATATTGTAATCCTCTTTTTGTTTCGGGCGTTTTTTCTGCTGGCGTTCTTCCTCGATCTGCTCCATCTGGCGGATACGATCCGCCTTGTTCTTGATTTTCTCATTTTTCAGCTTTTGTCTTGCTTTTTTCCTGTCCCAAAGCGCAACGATCGCATGGAAAAAGGACTTACCCGTCGCCATGATCAAAGAAATGATCAGGCAGGCAAGCAATACCAAAATACTGCCCAATGTATCTAACAACGCATACAGCCCGCTGCCGACAAGTCCCCCCAAAACACCGCCGTTGGCAAAAGAACCTTCCTTGTAGTATGCGCTAAGCGTCTGCAAAAAGCCGCTTCCCTCTGCCAGACGAACCGGGTTGATGATCGCCGCCAGAGAAGCAACGGTCAGTAAAAACAAAACACCGCCGCAGATACGCACCGCGACCGCTTTTTTCGTTTCGCTTGCTAACATCCATACACAAAAACAAATCACTACAAACGGAAGCAAAAGCCCCGCAAAGCCGAAAATACCTTTGCTAAATCCCGCTAATGCCGCACCGAAGATACCCAGCTTGTCCGTAAACTGTGCAGCGGCAAGCAATACGCAAAACAGTATCACTACGATCAGTATAACTTCATCTAAAATACTGTCTCCAAATCTTGTACGTTCCTGTTTGTTTCCTGTTTGTTTTTTTGCAGCGCCTGTTTTGGTTGCACGCGCGTGATTGGTCGTTGTTTTCTTTCGTGTGGTTTTTCGTTCCGCCACCGCACTTCACCTCTGTATATTTTTTCGAATTATATCTTCACACAAACTTTTTTACCTATATTCCCTAATTATAAAGTATATCATACGGACGGAAAAAAAGGCAAATTCTTTTCTTCTTGCCTATCTGCCAACAAAACCGTATTTTCTTATTTCTGTTTTTCGGCGGATATGATATTTCTTTCGTTCCAAAGACCCCTTCTTGACAATATCGATTATCGATGTTATATTATCTATATACGATATCGATATTCGATGTTTCCGGCAAAAAAGAGGTGTGTGGCATGGCAAAAAAAGCATTTGAAAACCTGACAGAAAGTATGTTTTATGTCCTAATGGCATTTTTGCACCGCGAGCTGTGCGGTACAGAGATCGCAGCCTTTGTTGCCGAAAAAACAGCGCAGCGCATTCAGCTGGGGCCCGGCACGCTTTACACCATTTTATCCCGCTTTGAAGCGGAGGAGCTGATCGTGGAGATCGCGGTGGAAGGCAGAAAGCGCACTTACCGTATCACGCCAAAGGGAAAAGAGTTGTTCTTTTCTGAACTTAAGCGCTTACAAAGCTGTGTCGCGGACGCATTGGAGGAGGTATCCTTATGAAACAGACCATACGAAAAATCGTTCCCGTTCATATGTTTGACCTGCCTGAAATGGAAACATGGCTTTCCTATCTGGCGGCAAAAGGTTTATGGCTGAAAAAAATAGACAGCGTATTTGCCGTTTTTGAGAAAAAAGAACCCGCCTCGGTCAGCTACCGCATGGAACCGATGACAGAAAGAATCGGTCCGCCCGACGCATCTCAAATCGCACTGTATGAAGATTTCGGCTGGCACTATGTTTGCAGCGCTTCGTACTTTCATTTCTTTTGCACTACAGAAGAACACCCCACGGAACTGCATTCCGACCCCTATATGCAAAGCTGTGCATTCTCCTACCTGCGTAAAAAGATGAAAATGCTGCGTTTTGCGGCAGTATTCATTTTCCTTTGCCTTGCCATGATGCTTTACAGCGTTTTGGGGCACCCTGCGCCCATGTATTATCTGGTTACACACGGGCAGCCCTCGCTCATTCTGCTCAGCGCACTGCTTTCTGTCAGTGCGTTGTTCCAATCCTATAGCTGTCGGAAAAAACTCGAGAAATTGGCACACTCTCTGTCGGAAGGCAACCCCATGCGCCACCATAAGTCCTACCGTGCCAATTATTTCTTCCCCATCAGTTACAGCGTGATACTGGTCTGCTCTTTGCTGCTTTGCACCCATAGTTTCTGGTCGCTGCTGTCAAAAAAAGAGTCCTATCCTCTGGCAGAATATACCGCAGCGCTGCCGACCATTCGGCTGGAAGAAATCGAGCAGGCGCGCAGTGATGTGCCTTTGCCTGACAATATGGAAACAGAAGGCATGTACGAATCCCACCGGACAGACCTTGCCTCCTCCATCGTAAGTATAGACGAAACCCTTTATCTGGGGCATGAAACAGGAGAACTTTGGAAAGATCAATCCGGTTTTTACCGCCCGAGTCTTACGAGTACCTTCTACACCCTGCGTTTTGGTTTTTTGGCAAACGCCTTAGTCGACAGCTTGATACAAAAAGACACCGAGCTGTCCGTTTATGAGGCAGTGACCTATCAGGAACTTTTTGACACCGATTTTGACCGTGCGGTATTGGTTACGGAAGCAGAAAAGCAGTGCTTCTACGCCGTCAAGGATAACCGCGTCTTAGCGCTGCGTTATTACGGCTATGGCAACCTGTCCGCGTTTACGGAAGAACTGTATCAAGCGGTTACGGCTTATTCCACCTAAAACACCGACCAAAAGGAGAGGCTATCCCATGGATCTACACGACGTTATGATCGCAAAACTGACCGAGCAAAAATCACTGAGCGCACTCTGTTGGCTGATCGATCACGGCAGAGAAATAGAATTTCTATATCGTCAAACGGAATGTTTCCTTTCCGCACGTTGTCAAAGCGACCTCGTTTCCTTCTTTACAGACGGACAGGAGCAAACTTTTAAAACCATAGAGATCTGCCTTTCGCAGGCGCAGATCAATGGCATTCCTTTCCTGCAAGCATGGCAGGAAGTACAGATCAGAACGATTTTTTAAGAAGTTAGCGCAAAACGATTTTTCCTTAAGCGGCAACCTTCTTCCCCCTGAAATAAAATCTCTGCGGTCTTTCCAACAGGGATCTGGGCAAACTCCGGCAGAATATCAGAAAGAGCCCATCGCAAACAAACATCAAAAAAACAGGTGTGTATGGCTGCTTGCCGATACCGCACCTGTTTTCTGTTTTTTTGCTAAATTACGCTTTCCGCTGCAAACCAACGGCTTTTTTTCCGCAATTTTTTATCTTGCTTTGCCGCAGGAAGGGCAAAATTTCGCATCAGCCGGTATTTTTTGCCCGCATTCCGTGCAAAAAACACTTTGCTGCAAAGCCGTTCCGCAGTTGCTGCAAAATTTATCCCCTGCCGTAATCGCTTTCCCACAGGAAGTGCAGCTCATCTGCGCGGCAGGTTGTGCCTGCGACGGCACAGCGCCGTTTTGCGACTGCATCATCTGTCCCATCATACCCATGGCAGCTGCCATACCAAAGCCTGCCTCCATCGCACCGGAAGCATTGCCGCCCTTTCCGAGCGACTCCGCAAATTTCCCCTGCTGGTAGCGGTTCATATCCCCCACCATATGGAAGCCTGCCGCTTCCTGCACTTTCTGCTGGATCTCCTGCGGATAGTTAAAGCTGGAGATCTGCATACCGCTGACGGTAAAGCCAATTTTCATCAGTTCATAGTCCAAATCCGTTTCCAAGCCTTTGGCGATCTGCGCCGCATTGGACTGCAGGTGAAATAAATCCTTGCCTTCCTGCAAAATCCACTTCATCAATAGCTGATCCATCCACGAAAGAATACGCTCCCGCACATCAGCGATACGATAGCTGTCCTTGACTCCCGCAATTTCATCGATCAGCTTCACATAGTCCGAAACTTTCAACTGGCAGGTGCCAAAGGCGCGGATCGGCAAACCGCCCGGAAGGGAAGCATACGGGATATTGACCGCCTGCGGGGTCCCCCACTTCACCAAAAATTCTTTTGTGTTGACAAACAGCACCTCCGCGCGTAAGGAAGCTTGAAACCCAAATGAGAAGCCTTTGAGCGTACTCAAAAACGGAATGATCTGGCTTTCCACTTCATAATTGCCTTCTTCGGTAAAAATCCCCTCTATTTTTCCGTTATACAGAAAAATCGCGTCCTGCCCGGGTCGGATCACCAAACGGCTGCCTTTTTTGATCTCGTCATTATGCCATTTCCAGAAAATCACATCATCTTGTGTTTCCTGCCATTCAATGACGTTTTTAAACTCTTTGCTGAACAATCCCATTCTTCTTCTCACCCGCTTACTTTCCAAGCTTTGCTTTCAATGCCGCCAGTTCATCATCTACCGCATTGTTTTGCGCAGGCGCAGCATCATATTTTGCCATCAGATCAGACACGTCATTTTGCACCTGGTGTAACTCCGCCATTGCTTCCGCCTCGTCCAGTTTACGGTTCATTTGCTCCTCCAGTCGGTCGAATGCGGAAAGACCGTCTGTCGTACCGCGAAGGCTTCCGCCGATTTGCTGCATACGCTGTTGGGCTTTCACCATATTTGCCTTTGCTTGAATACTCGCCTTTCGCTCAGCGATCTGGTTCATCTGCTGCTGCAATTTATCATGCATCTGCCGCATTTTTTCCGCATTTGCCTTCGCCTGTTCCCAGTTTTGTTTCAGTTGTTCCAAACGTGCCGAAAGCGTGGCTTTTTCTGTCAAAAATGTCTTGGCATCGGCATCATTACCGCCCAAAACTGCTTTTTCCGCATAAGACTGCATTTTTTCTATCTGTTCCAAACATTCGTCATACGCGCGTTTGGCACGTTTTTCTTCCGCCATCACAGAAGCGGTTTCCGCTTTCACCTTTCCAAAGTCGTCCTGCAGATCTCGCTCGAGCTGATCCGCCATTTTGACCGGGTCCTCTGCCTGATCCAACAACGCGTTCAGGTTTGCCTCCATGATCGTTTTAAATCTTGCCAAAATACTTGCCATTCTTCCTGCCTCCTTTGATATTGGTTTTTATCGCTCACCCAATTTTAAATTCGGGTTTGCGTTCAGATCCAGCCCGTCCCTCACTCCGGCGATATATTCGTAATACGCCGCGCAGCCGATCATCGCTGCATTATCGGTACAAAGGATCGGACTGGGGATACTCAAAAAGATACCTTCTTTCTCACAGGCTTTTTCCATTTCTGCCCGCAGTGCGCTGTTGGAAGCAACACCGCCTGCCAATGCCACTTTTTTCAGACCTCTCTCTTTCGCTGCTTTTATGGTCTTGCTGACCAAAACTTCCACAACAGCTGCCTGAAAAGCCGCAGCCACATCTTCGGGAATGATCGTTTCCCCCATCATTTTTTGTTTGTTTACATAGTTTAAAACCGCAGATTTCAAACCGCTGAAGCTGAAATCATAGCTGTCCTCCTCCAGATAGACCCGAGGGAAATGGATCGCGTTCGGATCGCCTTTTTTCGCCGCGGCGTCGATTTTCGGACCGCCGGGGTAACCCATGCCAATAGCTCTTGCAACTTTATCGTAAGCCTCGCCTGCCGCGTCATCACGCGTTCTGCCCAAAATTTCATACTTGCCGTAATCAGACACATATACCAAATGGCTGTGTCCGCCGGAAACCACCAATGCCATATACGGCGGCGCAAAATCTTTATGCTCAATATAATTCGCACTGATATGCCCCTCGATATGATGCACCCCGATCAGCGGTTTTCCCGTTGCGAATGCCAAAGCCTTCGCCTCTGCCAAGCCGACTAAAAGCGCGCCGACCAATCCCGGTCCATAAGTCACACCGATCGCATCGATTTCTTCCATCGTAACATTTGCCTGCTGCAAAGCGGCATCGATCACATAGTCGATCTGCTCCACATGTTTTCTGGAAGCGATCTCCGGTACGACACCGCCATAGAGCGTATGCAGATCGATCTGCGAGGAAATGACATTGGAAAGCACCTCTCTGCCGTTTCGTACCACAGCGGCAGCTGTTTCGTCACAGGAGCTTTCAATACCTAATATCAATATTTCATTCTTCTCCATCTTTCTTCCTCCTCAGTTTTTCCCTTCCGGGAAGAAAACTGTCGTACATTTGCGTTCTTCCCCCAATTCTGTCATGGGAAAGATCGTTCTTGCCTGTTCCAGAAACGCCTCCGGCTCTGTCAGTGCGGGGCTGAAATGCGTCAGCCAAAGTTTCTCTACCCCTGCCGCTTTTGCCAGCTGTGCCGCTTCCGAAAACAGCATATGTTTGTGTTCAATCGCCTTTGGTTTTTTTTCTTCTTCTCCATACATTCCTTCACAGATAAACAGCTGTGCGCCTGTCGCAAAGGACTGCAAACGTGAAACAGGTCTGCTGTCTGTACAGTAAACCACACGGATACCCTTTCGGTCCTCACCCATCACCATATCCGCACGGTATTCTTTCCCTTCATGCACCACACTGCCTTTTTTCTGCAATACTCCCCATAACACGCGAGGCAATCCCAATGCGGTTGCTTTTTGTGGGTCAAAACGCCCCTTTCTTTGCACTTCCAGTCGATAAGCGTAGCAGGGTACCATATGATCTGCCGCACAAAAATGAATGCGGAACACTCCAATTTCCAACGGAGAAGGTGTCTGCTTATCAATTTCCGTATATTCCAAAGGAAACGGCAGTTCCGGCGCAATTCTGCGCAGTCCTTCCACCACATAACGCAGTCCGACAGGACCCACCAGATGCAGCGGCTCCGTCCGTCCCGCATTGCCGATCGTCAACAACAGCCCGGGCAGTCCGGAGATATGATCCGCATGAAAATGGGTGAAGCAAATGACATCTATGTTTTTAAATCCCCAACCTAACTGCTTCATCGTTACCTGCGTGCCTTCGCCGCAATCGATCAGCAGCATACGACCGTTGAGTCTGGCTAACAAAGCCGTCAAAAAACGGTTTGGCATCGGCATCATGCCGCCTGTGCCCAATAAACAAATATCTAACATAGTTCTCCTCTTTCTCAGGCTGTGATTTTTTTGTATTCATGCTATCTATCATACCGCAAAATTCCGAAAAAAACAATTCTTCCCCGCCCGTCGGGTAAAAATATTGCTTTTTTGTAAGATTTTGTTGACATAGCGCTCTAATTTCGTTTTCTCATTTCCAAATACCGCTCTGAAAAAAAGAAACCTTGCTTTTGCAAACCATTTTCTGTATCCTTATGTTGTGATGACGATTGTGTCATAAAAAAGTTTTGCAAAAAAGGCTTCCGTTCTCTTATTGAAACAAAGCCTTGCAAGTATCACGCAGATTTTTTTTGTTGGAAAAAACCGCTACCTTCTGTCCTCGGCAGATAACTTTCATGCGATATATAAGGAGGTAATTGAGATGTACTATGATTTGACTTTGCGTCTGACGCCTGATATGACCCGCGCTGCAAATGAAAAGCTTGCGCTGATCGGTCATCAGGGCACTCACTTTGACGTGATGGATAAAATTTTTCCGCTATCTTATCTTCGTCTGCCCGCTCTGGTATTTGATGTTTCCCATGTACGCGGGCGTGATGTGGAGAAAGAGGATATTCCGGCTGAAATGATCCAAGAAAATATGTTTATTGCATTTTCTACCGGATTTTTAAAGGAAACTGGGTACGGAACGGATACTTATTTCCGTGAACATGTGCAACTTTCCAAAGATCTGATTCATTTTCTGATCGAGAAAAAAATCAGTATCATTGGGATCGACTGCACCGGCATTCGCCGCGGAAAAGAGCATACACCGACCGATCAATACTGTGCCGACCATGATGTATTTGTGATTGAAAATATGTGTGGTTTTGAACCGCTGTTAAACGGCGAACGCTTTGTTTCCTGTTACATCAATACCTATCCGGTCAATTATGCCGGTCTGACGGGGTTGCCTTGTCGTGTGGTGGCGGAAAAATAAAGCGGGATCAGGATAGCCGCCTTACCTTGCAAAAAACAAACCACGTTTCTCTTTCCAATTTTTTTTGCTTCTTTCAAAAACGATATCTTTTTTCGCGATGAAAACAAAAGTATTTGCAACGCAGATTCCCATACCTTAACGCGGGAAGAAAAATATATCGGAATGAGTGAAGAAACAAAATTTGGCAATTAAAATTCTGAACAAAACGCAGAAATTAAATTGATACAAATAATAAAAATCAAAGAAAGGAAATGGCTCATGACAAAACAGATTCCTATTTCATTGGAACAAGTCACCGTTTCAGATCTTCCGAAATTTATAGAAAAAATGCAGGAAGCATTTTCCCTTGCTGTCATAGAAAAGTTTGGTGTATGTGAACCCATTCCGTCAAAAGATGAAATTCTGACAGAATTTTATTCCGAAGGAATAGAAACTTATCATATCGTGAAAAATGGACAGCGAATCGGTGGTGCTATGCTGAAAATCAATCCAAAAACGCATCATAATAGTTTGGAGCTTTTCTATCTTTCCCCGCAATACCACAGCCATGGTTTGGGATTTTCCGCATGGAAAGCCATTGAGTCCCGCTATCCCGATACCATCGTTTGGGAAACTGTCACACCCTATTTCGAAGAACGCAATATTCATTTTTATGTCAATAAATGCGGCTTTCACATCGTTGAATTTTTCAACAAACACCACATCGACAGGCATATGGCGTCTTTGGAAAACTCCGAAGCACATTCTGCATCAGATGTGGAAACCTTTTTTCGATTCAAAAAATATATGAAATAAGCGAAAATCGTTTTACTCCTGTTAGGAAAAAATGAAATTTTACTTTATGACAGGAAATAAAAGAATCAAAACCACCCGTTCAACGGGTGGTTTGACCAGACTCTATAAGGGTCTATCTCCTGTGGTAGCCCCCTTAAGGGGGCACTTTTTATACCTTATTTCACCGGCTCACCCGTGAACGGGTCTGTAAATTCTTTTAAACTTATTTGGTCATTCATAATATCATCTTCCAGCTGATTTTTGATGTATTCTTTTATTGCCGTTTCATATCTGCCTACTGTATCTACAAAATATCCTCTACACCAAAAATGTCGATTTCCATACTTATACTTTAAGTTTGCGTGCCTATCAAATATCATTAAGCTGCTTTTACTTTTAAGATATCCCATAAAACCAGATACACTTAAATGCGGTGGAATCTCAACCAACATATGTATATGATTGGAACAACATTCTGCCTCTACAATATTCACACCCTTTCTTTCACATAATTCTCTTAATATCCTCCCTATATCCGCTTTTAATTTTTTATAAATTACCTGTCTGCGATATTTAGGTGCAAAAACAATATGATATTTGCATCTCCATTTGGAATGTGATAAACTTCTTATGTCATTCATTGACAAAACCTCCTGCTTCTATAATTTTGGTTGCCAGACCAATTCCATTATAACGCAGGAGGTTTCTTTCTCACACTAAAGTATTTTTACCTACCCCCAGTTGAACTGGGGGTTTTGTCATACCTGTTCGGCGTACAAAAACTGACCGCCTAACCTGCCAGTTAGACGGTCTACAACCACAATTTCGGACAGACCGCCTTTGGGAAGCGGCAATCCTTTTTCTTATGATTATTTTATCACGATTTTATTCTTTCCGCAAGATTTCTTTTCCTCACAATCCCGGCACCCGCAGCTGGTAGTCCGTCACATAAATTCCTTCCACATCTTCATTTTCCAGCAGCTTACGCATTTCTGCCGGTGTGCAGTAATACAGGAATCCATAAGTTTTTACACCGTTTTCCGTCACATATTCCTGCACCATCTGACAAGTGTTGCCGTGGTTGTTAGACTGATTTAACCGTGCATAAAAATCCTGATGGTCGATGCTGTACTGAAGCAGGGCAAGGAAATGTTTCTCCCACGCCTCTGCCAACGGCACATCCTCATGCATGGATAATTCGTAAAACGGATAGGCTTCATCCACATTATCGAAAACATACCCACTGTCACTGGCATCAAACCCCATCAAAGGAAAAAGCTGCTGATCCTCAGGAGAAATCCGTACACCGACCCAGCCCAGATATCCATCCTGCTGTGCCGCAAAGTTTTCCAACTCTTCCATGGTCCAATCTTTCCCCAAAGAAACATAGGCTTCCATTTTCAAATATTCCGGCAAATCCGCCAACGCTGCCTTCGCCTTGGCACTCTCAGTCATCACACTGTTTCCAAACTCTGCTGTTCCTCGAGAAAACGCATTGATAACACTATATTGATACACATTAGATTTCAGCTGGATTTTCCCCCGGGTAACAGTGCCATCCTCCCAGAGGTATTCCCCTGAAGACCATTCTCGCTGCTGTACCTGCAAGTCATATTGTCCCCATCCTTTCTCTGTAATCATGACAGACTCCATCTGCACTTCCGGCATGGTCA
>CALWRB010000007.1 GCA_944383855.1 uncultured Lachnospiraceae bacterium | reverse complement strand
CAATTATTTTGATATGTGTGTATTTTCTTTTTGCCATAATAAAAACCCCCTCATGTAGTTCTATTATCCTACATAAGGGGGCTTTTTGTCATTGTCCGTTTTTACTGGTTCAGTTCACGAACACGCTTCCGCTTTTTTTCATCTGTTCCGTTATACCGTCAGCACTACCTGCCCCTGTGTAAAAATCAGCGGAATTTGCAGTGCCGCCGCAAAATCCATGAGATGATAATAAACTTCACCGTCTTTGACCGTTGTTTTCACCCAACGGCTGCGCAAACTGTTACGAAACAGCACATACCCGTCGTCTTCCTGTGCCGGCGCAGGCTGATAAGCACTTTCTCTCCTGCTTTGGAAAAAACTCTGCTTCATCGTGATCGTACCGCCTTTTTCCGTTTTCAGATAATCCCTTCTGCCCAGCGCGTCTAACATCACCCAGCTGTCCTGCCAAGTCACATAATACGCACCGTCCGCATCGGTTAAGACCTCCATCTGGTAGGTTTTTTCTCCTTTTTTCAGTGTCAGGCTTTCCGTTTTATTCCATGGATTCATCGGGTCATCGTCCGTCGGGTCCCAGCCGCGTCTTTCGTCCGCGGGGTCAATTTTCTGCGGTGCCTCCGGCGTTAGCGGCTCCGCCTGCTCACTTGCGAAGATCGTCACTTCCGTACCCGCAGGGCAGTTTTCATAAATCCACTTCGCGTCCTCCACCGCCAAGCGAATGCAGCCCATAGACGCAGTGGTGCCAAGCTTATTATACTCCTCATATTCCAGCGTATCGGGGCTTTGCTCGGTATACGGCACCGAGTGAAACAGGATATGCCCCGTGATCCTTGTGGCATACTGCCCATAGACATCACCGAACAACAGCCGCCAGCGGTACTGATCGGTCGTGTAAAACGTGCCGTGCGGCGTCCCTTCCCCTACCGAGCAGACAAAGGCAGAAAGCGCTTTCTCGCCTGCTTCCGTTTTTTCATAGACCGTTACGATATTCTGCGCGGTATTGACTGTCACACGATACCGCGGCGCCTGTGCCGCAAAGACAGTCTGCGCACCGATGCAGAGGCAAAAGAACACCGCAAGCACACATATGATACTCCGCCATCTTTTTTCCATGCAAAAACCCCCATTTTTTTCCGTTTGTCAAACGACATGATTTCCTTTGTTTCATTATATCAAAATACGATCGTTCAAAAAAGAGCGGAACTCTTACATTTTTTATAATTTTTGGGGAATTTTGCACTGTCTGTCCCTTATCTGGTAAAGAGCTGGCACCAGTATGTCGTACCGCCTACGGTGTAAACACCGACACCGATCTCGGTAAAGCTGCCGTTTAAGATATTGGCACGGTGCTCCTCAGAATTCATCCATGCGTGCATGACCTCCTGCGCACTTCTCTGTCCGGCGGCAATGTTCTCCCCTGCGCCCATGTAAGAAACGCCGTACTCCTGCAGTACCGTAAAGCAGGACGTGCCGTTCGGTCTGGTATGAGAAAATGTTGTGACCAGCTCCTGCGCACGCTTTTGGGCCGCACGGCTGACCGTCACGTCCACAGAAAGCGGTGCCAGTCCCGCTGCAGCGCGTTCCTGATTCACCAAATCCACCACTGCGGCTGCCATCTGAGAAATCTGTCCGTCTTCCTCGTCTTCTTCTACGCCGTCATCTTCAGGCGTTTCTTCCTCTGTGCCGTCATCTTCAGGGGTTTCTTCCTCTGTACCGTCATCTTCAGGGGTTTCTTCCTCTGCGCCGTCATCTTCGGGCGCTTCTTCCTCTGTACCGTCATCTTCGGGAATATCTTCTCCGCCATTACCGTTTTCTCCCTCATCTTCCGCCGGGAAACCGAAGCATTGCTCCAAATAAGCCTTCAACCATGCTTCGCAGTCAAAATTACCTGTCAACAGGTCTATGTAAATCGATGTTTCGGGACATGCCGCTGTCGATAATGCGTTCTTGGGTGCCGCAGCAGCAGGCACACTCAGTCCCATACACAATGCAGTTGCCGAAATCCATAATTTCCAATGTTTCATTCGTAAAACCTCCTCATTTGTTACAAAAGTATGAATTTTTTGTTACAAAAAGAGCATACCATACTTTCCCGCCGCAATGCAATGGAACTTTCTGGCACTTCTTCTTTTACCTGCTTTTTTGCGGCAAATTGCTTTGACAGCATTGTCTTTGGGCATTATAATGAGGAAAAATCCGAAAAAAACAGGAAGGGGAGTCTTTGATGACGCAGGAAAGCAAAATCGGCTATGACATCACACCAAACGGCATCTGTATCCGTTTCGTACAGCCAAACGGTTCCGTGATCGAACTGCCCGAAGAAATCAACGGCATACCGATCACCGCCATCGGCGATTACGCATTTTGTGCCGAAAAACAGCCCTCCGCCGTTCATACCTTAACCCTTCCCGCCGACGGCGCACCCTGCCGGTCTATCCATATCCCGGAAAGTGTTTTCTCGATCGGGGAAGGCGCGTTTTGCGCTCTGGATACCCTGCAATTTCTGCATTTGCCAGATCAACTGGAATGTATCAGCAGCCGTATGCTGGAAGGCTGCAGCTTGCTTGCGCAGCTGACACTGCCCAAACATTTGCACACCATCGGCAGTTATGCGTTTTACAACTGCCTGCATTTAAAAGAACTGACTTTACCCGAAACCCTGCATACCATCGGCAGCTATGCGTTTTATAACTGCCGCGCGCTGGCAAATATCAACCTTCCCAAGGCGGCAGAGGAGATCGGGACAGGCATTTTCTTAAACTGCGACAGCCTGTACCGCATTCATTTCGGGCGCTGCCGCTATTTGATGAATCTGATTTCTGATTTGAACCATACGCTGCTGTTAGAAGTCGAAATGCAGCGCCAAGACGGCAGTCCTGTTACCGTTCGGCTGCCGTTACCCGATTTTCAGTATGAATATATCGAAGACACCCCCGCCAGACAGTTTCACTGTGTCAATTATGGTTCGGGGCATATCTACCGCCAGTGCATCTCCAATTCCGAGATCGATTTTCGCCGTTATGACGCGCTGTTTTATCTTGCACAACGAGAGGATAGCACAGAAAGTGCGATCGAGATGGCACTTTGCCGCATCGAAAGTGATTTCCGTTTGGAGCCTGCCAGAAAAGAAGCATACCTTTCCTACCTTCGGGCACATCTAAACGAAACGGCAAAGCTGATTTTTGCCGCCGATGATCGGGATAGACTACAGCTGTTGGCAGATACAAAGCTGATCGACGCAAACACCATTACGCCTTTGCTGGACTTGGCAAATGCCATGCAAAAGGCACAGGCGGTCAGTTTCCTTTTAGACTATCAATACCGTTTTTTGCCAAAACAAAAGAAAACATTTCCTTTATAAACCAACCCTTTCCGAAAGGAGGCGGACGTCATGCAGGCTTCGCACGAAAGACTGATCGCGCTTGGCACGCATATTTTACAGGCTTCCCGCAATACGCTGTATCTTTCCATGCGTTTTTTAGATCTGGCGCTTAGCTCTTTGCGTTATGAAATGACGTTAGAAGCGCCTTGCGTGGGGACAGACGGGGAAAAAATACTGTTTCATACCGGATACCTGACCGATCGGTATGTATCCGACCCCGTGCTGGTGCATCGGCTGTATCTGCATATGGTACTGCACTGCCTGCTTCGCCACCCCTTCCGCCAAAACGGCAGGGACCGCGCGCTGTGGCATCTTGCCTGCGACATCGCCGTGGAAGCTATCATCGACAGCCTGCCCTACCGCTGTGTGAAGCTGACCGTTTCCGACAGCAGAGCGGAACTGTATGCGGAGCTTCAGCAGGCACTTCCTGTCTTAAATGCGGAAGCGATCTATGCCGCACTGGAGAAAAAAGGGCTTTCCGAAAAAGCCTTCGGTACCCTCGAACTTGCGTTTTGGGTGGACGACCACCGTTTCTGGCGCGCGCAGGAAGAAAACAAATCCCACGACGATACAAAAAACAACGATTCGTCTACTGACGAAACCTCGCCGCAAGAAAACGAAGAAACGGAACAGATCCGCCGCCTTGCAGACAGCTGGAAAGCAGTCAGCGAGCGAATGCAGACCGATCTGGAAACCTTTTCGAAGGACATCGGGCAGGAAGCCGGCGCGTTATTGGAACAAATTCGGGTGGAAAACAGAAAACGCTATTCCTACCGCCGTTTTTTGGAAAAATTCACATCGTTCCAAGAAGAAATGATCGTCGATGACGACGCGTTTGATTATATTTTCTACACTTACGGACTACAAACTTACGGCAATCTGCCGCTTTTGGAGCCGTTAGAATATCGAGAGGGGAAAAAAATCGAGGAAATGGTCATTGCCATTGACACTTCCGAGTCCTGCGAAGGGGAAGCGATCCGACGCTTTCTGGAAGAAACCTACGGCATTCTTGCCACAAAAGAAAGTTTCTTTGCCAACGCGAGAATCCATATCCTGCAATGCGATACCGCCGTCAGAAGCGATACACTCATCACCTCTTTACAGGATTTGGAGCGTTTTATGGCACAGGTAAGCGTAACAGGCGGCGGCGGTACAGATTTTCGCCCCGTATTTTCCTACATCGCAGATCAAATAGCGCAAAACCGCCTGACAAGACTGAAGGGACTGTTGTATTTTACTGACGGCTACGGTATTTTTCCGAAAGAAAAACCGCCGTATGACACCGCCTTTCTCTTTTACAGCGAGAACTTTTACGATTATGACGTTCCGCCTTGGGCGATCAAGCTTGTTTTCGGTCGGAACGATTTATTGCAAGCATAAAAAAGGAGCCGAATATCTATGCAAACAGACATCAAACGAGCCAAAGAGGAGATTAAACACACCGTTTGTGCTTATCTTTCAAAAGACGAGTACGGCAGATACCGCATTGCGCCCGTGCATCAGCGTCCGATCCTGCTTTTGGGCGCACCCGGCATCGGCAAGACCGCCATTATGGAGCAGATCGCCAGAGAGTGCGGCATTGCGCTGGTTTCCTACAGTATCACACATCACACCCGCCAAAGTGCCATCGGGCTGCCGATGATTACGAAAAAACAGTACGGCGGCAAGGAATATTCTGTCACGGAATACACCATGAGCGAGATCATCGCCGCAGTGTATGACAAAATGAAAGAAAGCGGTCTGACAGAAGGGCTGTTGTTTTTGGACGAGATCAACTGTGTATCGGAAACACTGGCACCTGCCATGCTGCAATTTTTACAGAATAAATGCTTCGGCACACACCGTCTGCCGGAAGGCTGGCTGATCGTAACGGCAGGCAATCCGCCGGAATACAATAAATCCGTGCGCACTTTTGATGTAGTCACGCTGGACCGACTGAAAAAAATGGAAGTTAGCGCAGATTTTTCTGTCTGGAAAGAGTATGCCTACCGTCAGGGACTGCACGGCGCCATTCTTTCCTATTTGAAGATCAAAAAACAGCATTTTTATGTCATGGAAACCACCGTTGACGGCAAGCGTTTTGTGACGCCCCGCGGCTGGGAAGACCTTTCCGAGATATTGTATCTGTATGAAGAAATGGGCATTGCGGCAGATGAGGCAGTCATGGCACAATATTTGCAGCATGACCGCATTGCAAAAGACTTTGCCAATTACTACGACCTGTACCAAAAATACCGCAGTGATTACCGCATCGAACTGCTGCTTAGCGGCAATTACAGCGCGCAGACAGTCGAAAAACTCCGTCTGGCGCCTTTTGATGAGCGGCTCAGTATCGTCGGGCTTTTGCTCAGCCGTCTTGGCGAACGCTTTCTGGAAGCATATCGGGAAGACCTGTTTGTCACACGGCTGCATGCACTGTTAACAGAGTTGAAAGAACGTCTTTTTTGCCAGGATACCAAAGACATCTCCTTTGATATCCTCACAGAAGAATGCCTGCAAAAAGCAGAATCCGCTTTTCAACGAAAAAAACAGGCAGGGCTTTCGGAAAAAGAGGAAGAAAATGCGCATCTGCGTACTCTTTCCGCTTTGGAAAGCTTCCTGACGGAAGCAAAAAAAGACGCTTTGCGTGGGCATGAAGCGTTCTTTTCTTTGCTGCAGACACGTTTTTCGGCTGCCGTTTCCAAACGTCAGACCCAAATCGACGAAACCAAAGCCGCTTTGGAAAGCGCCTTCTCCTTTTTGGACGCTTGCTTTGGCGAAGGGCAGGAACTGGTCGTATTTCTGACAGAGCTGTCGATGCATTTTTACGGTATGCGCTTCATCAGTGAAAACGGCTGCGAAACGTATCACCACTACAATCATGAACTGCTGTTAGAGGACAAACAAAAAAATATCCTGCAGGAAATCGAAACACTGAAAAACGACCTGCCGCAGTTATTGTAAAAAAAACAGGCAAGCATTTGGCTTGCCTGTCAGACTGTCAAAAAATTAGATTTTATACTTTTTTCAAGAGCGCGGAAGGGCTTGGGAAACGAAGCGTTTCCCAACCGGAATCCGCAGTCGGAATTTATTTCCGACGAGGAAAAGCCGAAGTTTCAAGGCTTTTAGCCGATGGAACTTCGAGCTTTATACTTCTGTCAACTCGTCAAAGGCTTGAATGAAATGAGCCTTTGACG
>CALWRB010000006.1 GCA_944383855.1 uncultured Lachnospiraceae bacterium | reverse complement strand
AACCATGAGAGAATTCAATTAAAAACAGGAGTGGCGCCGCTCACGCTACGCCACTCCACTTGAAAATCAAATATTATCCTCGTAAGAACGCTTTTTTGTGCTGTCCGTACAATCTGGTTCAGTTCATTTTTGTATGTACGCGTTTTGACATGAAAAAACGGCGGCTACACTCTTAGCACACCGTTTTTTGCAGCTTGCTATTTTTTATTTCATATCTTCCTGCTCCGGCAGCATATTCTGCTTACGCTCCACGAAAGTTTCCTGTATCCTGTGATTATCCACCCGTTCCACTGTAATGCGCAGCGCTTCTGTTTCTACCGTAAAACTGCTGCCGTCATCCGGCACACGCCCCAGTACATCGCAGATATATCCGCCGAATGTTTCAAACTCCTCTGTCGGCAGCATCAGCTCCAATTCTTCTTCGATCTCCTCCAGATCCGCACTGCCTAATATCCGCCAATGCGTTTCGTCCAGACGTACGATCTCGCCCGCTTCTTCCTGTGTAAATACATCTCCCACCAACGGCTGCAGCAGATCGCTTAACGTAATGATACCGCTTAAGCCGCCGTATTCATCTAACAGCACCGCGAAAAATCGTCTGTCCCGTTTCATATTGCGCAGCAAAACATCTGCTTTCACGGTTTCCGGCACAAAATATGGTTTTTCCACCGCTTCTTTCAGTACCGTTTCTCTGCTTTTATCCTTCAGACGGAAATAATTTTTCGTATTCAGCACGCCAATGATGTCATCTCCGTCTTCCCCCGTCACCGGAAAGCAAGTGTACTTCTGCTGCAAAATCGTTTCTTCCCAAACAGACATATCGTCTTCTGCGTCCAGCGTCACCACGTCCACACGATGTGTGCAGATCTCCTCGGCAGCAATATCATCAAACGCAAATACATTCTGTATCATTTCCACTTCCGCATTGTCCAACGTGCCTTTTTCGTTTCCGACTTCCAACATCATGCGGATCTCCTCCTCGGAAACTTCTTCCTCCTGATCCTCCGGGTCGATCCCCATCAAGCGCAGTATGGTATTGGTCGAAGCCGTCAATAACCATACCAACGGGGCAAACAGGGCAGAAACGGTTTTCAGCAGTCCGGAATAGCCTAATGCCAACGCTTCTGATTTTTTCATTGCAATCCGCTTGGGCACCAACTCACCGAATACCAGATTAAAATACGCCAAAATCACCGTAATCACTAACACAGACGCACTGTGCAGCACACTTTCGGAAACGCCGACACCCATACTCATCAGCCATGCCACCAACGGATCTGCGAAGTTTTCTGCCGCAAACGCACTGGAGAGCATACCTGCCAATGTAATGGCAACCTGTATCGTTGCCAAAAATCGTGCAGGCTGTTCTGTCAGTGCCGCAAGCCTGACGGCACGTTTATCGCCATTATCTGCCATTCGTTTTAATTTTGTATCGTTCATGGAGATCACTGCGATCTCCGCGCTGGCAAAAATCGCATTCAACGCGATCAGTATCACTTGTAATATCAATGCTTCCCAATACATATTTTCTTCCTCCTCGACCGAACTCTACTCATTTTTTCCGTAAATACAAAAAGGCATACCCCGCCCTTGCCCGCAGCAAGACGGTTTACGCCTTATTCTTTCCGTTTTACGCATGATAAAATACATAAGTTGACGTCGCCATCAGCGTCCATGCTTTGTTTCACACTCCTCTCAAGATGGATACTATCTTCTCATATTCTGCCTTTCGTGTCAATAAAGCCTGTGTTAAGAAAAAACGCCCCGTTTTTGGCGGAGCGTTTGCCTGTTTTCAAACCGTTTTGGAGTTGGAAGTCCTGACTGTACGGTACATCACAAATCCCGTCGGGATCGCGATCAGCAAATCCGTTGCCGCAATCGCCCACCATAAAGCGTCGAAGCCGAATACAGCGGGAAAAAGCGTCACCAGCGCACCGCTAAGCAAAATGCCGCGTGCCAGGGAGATCGCAAGTGCCATACGGCTCATCAAAATCGACTGGAAGTAATACCCCGCGAACACATTAAATACCTGCAGCACCACCAGACAGAAATACTTCCGTAAAATCGGCGGTGCGATCTCCAAAACCTCAGGCGTTGCGTCCATACACAATCGTATGACCCCCGTAGGGAAACAAAATACCACAGCGGTAAAGATACCGCCCAAAACCAGAACCGTTCCCAGCGCGTAACCAAGCGTCTGCCGCACTCGATCCTGCTGCATCGCGCCGAAATTTTGTGACATGATCGGCTGCGAACCCTGCCCAATGCCATATGTCAGGCATTGGAAAAACGTCACCAGCATACTGATCGCGCCATACACCGCAAGCTCCGTTTCCCCTGCGTAATGCATGACCTGCCGATTGATGAGCACATTCAATATCCCCATCGCAATATCGATCACAAACGGCGCAAACCCTACCGCTAAGATCCAACCGAAATGTTTGACGGCATGGAGCGGTCTGGTCAGGCGAAGTCTGCATCTTTTAGAGAAAAAATAGCTGCAAAGCACGCAAAAAACAATGACTTCTCCGCAAAGTGTCGCAACAGCGGCGCCTTCCATTCCCATATCCAGTCCAAACACCAACGCATAATCTCCTACCATATTCAATACCCCGCCGCCGATCGCGGAAGCAGTCGCAAGCCCCGGCGCGCCGTCATTGCGTACAAACGCTGTCAAAGTCTGCGCGATCAGAAAAAAGGGTACTGAAATTTTCATCCAAAACAAATACGGTCTGACCAAAGGCATCAATTCCTCACTTGCACCAAACAGCACCGCCATTTTCTCCGCATATAACGCGAAGAAAGTACCGAATAATATGGAAACCACAATCGCCCCTATCAAAGAAAGCGTAAAAAATTCATTTGCAGCCTGTTCCTGCCCTGCGCCGCGCTTGGTGCTCATCAGTACCGAACCGCCGATTCCAAACAACAGTCCCAGACTGAAGATGACCGTCCACATCGGCAATATCGTTGCCATAGCAGCCGCACCGTTGGGTCCTTCGTACTGTCCGATCATAATAGAATCCACCAATGCGTAAACCGCTGTGATCATCGCACTGCCAAAGGCGGCAAACAAATAACGGAAATATATTTTTTTCAACGGTCCGCGCAATAAATCCATGCTGCCGCCTCCTTTTTTTGAAATACACACCTTACAAGAGAAAAAAACAGACCGGACAAAGAAGTAATTTTGTCCGATCTATGATCACTTTACCGCATTTTATTGTAGTATAGCAACCCTTCCCTGTCAAGCACTTCTCAGCTGCGTATCATTCTCCTTGCAGCTTGGATTTGTAATATCCATCATACGCATAAATCGCCGCACAAGGGTTATGTACCAGCACACGGTCTTTTGCGACCAGTGTCGTGACAGGCGCCTGACTGTAACGGATAAACAGGGAATCATGCCCCACGCAAAGCCCCAAAATAATATTGAACTTCGTTTGCGCATCATTCAGCACCTTTGCCTGCAAAATAGGATTGCACATCGTTTCGAAACTTCCCGGCTGTAGTTTGCTTTCTTCCGGGACCCCCACCTCTGTTTTATCCTTGCCGCCTGTTTTGCAAATGACAGAAACCACTTCCAACCCGTTTCTTTCCAGATATTTCGTTAATATCTTCGCTTCCTGCTGCAGACCGACACAAAAAGCAATGCCTACCTTTTGATACCCCATTCGTTTGCAAAATTCCATTGTTTCCTGCATACGGGTCCATAGTCCGTATCCTGCCGATTCGATCTGTGTGGAAGTAATGAAAAAATTCTGATTTTCTTCCTTTCCGTATTCCGCCATGGCTTCCGCAACCATTTCCTCCTGTCGCATCGGACAGTTGAGCGGCAAATGCTCCTTCTTTTCCTTCCGACACTCCAACACACCGCATTTCGCACAAGCATACTGCACACAAACTCCCCCTTCCAAATTATTTCTGTAATGGTTTTTCCTTATTATAACAAAACTTCCCCATTAAAAAAACGGGAAAGTTTCTCAGTTTATTCTTATACTGTTTTACTTCATTACCAAATACCCAATATATGCTGCATGCCCAAGCTGACCGCTGTAATGCCGATCCAACAGCACAGTCCCATTACGATTGGTTTGCCGCCCGTCTTGACCAGCTTCACAATATCCGTATTCAAACCAATAGCACTCATTGCCAATACGATGAAAAATTTACTCAGTGTTTTGATCGGAGAAAATACATCAGCCGATACCCCCATCTGCACTGCTACCGTCGTAATAACAGAAGCCAAGACAAAGTAAAGAATGAAAAACGGGAAGATTTTTTTCAGATCCACACCTGCTTTGCTGCTTTTTTCCTGTTTTGCGCGCATCAGCGCCAGCACCAGTGTGATCGGAATGATCGCCAGTGTTCTGGTCAGTTTGACCGTTACCGCTTTATCCAATGTCTGAGAGCCAAGACCGTAGAGGGAATCCCATGTAGACGCTGCCGCGGTTACGGAAGATGTGTCATTGACCGCAGTACCCGCAAAAATACCGAATGCCTCGCCCGATGTGGTGGAAAAGCCGATCAATCCGCCAAAGGCAGGGAACAGCACCGCCGCCAATACATTAAAGAAAAAAATGACAGAGATCGCCTGCGCCACTTCTTCATCGTCCGCTTCAATGACAGGTGCCGTTGCCGCCACAGCAGAACCGCCGCAAATGGAGGAACCTACACCCACCAGTGTAGAAATCTTAGAAGGAATATGCATCACCTTATGCAATACATACGCAATGATCAGTGATGTGGCAATGGTGGAAACAATGATCGGCAAAGACTGTTTGCCCGTTTCCAGAATAACCGATAAGTTCAAGCCAAATCCCAATAAAATTACGGCATATTGCAGAATTTTTTTGGAAGTAAATGTGATACCCGGCTGAAATGCGTCTTTTTTCTTTAAAAAGATCGTAATGATCATACCCGCGATGATCGCGAATACCGGTCCGCCCACCACGGGGATCGCCTGCCCCAAAAACCAGGCGGGAATGGAAATTACAAGGCACAGCAATAAACCTTTTCCGTTTTTTGCAATAAAATTCATGTTTGCTCCTCCTTCATTTAGCTGTTTTTCAGTAAACCATGATACTGCATTTTTTCAGACGAATTGTTTGCTTTCTTACCTGCGCCGCTTCCCTGACGAACACATTTTGCAAATGCATTGTCTTTTTTTTATCAATAAAAATACTATATTTATTTATTGACATTTACCTCTCTGACAACCATTCCTTCTGACAAATCAAAATGTCTGTGTTAAAATCCGTCTTTATTTTACACTATTTTCTTTTGAATTTCAACAGAAAAATAGTTTCTTTTTTAACAATCTTTTTGCGCTCCGTTTTCCATTTTTCCCACACAAGAAGAAACGCCGCATAAACAGCGGCGTTTCTTCCTTTGGGTATTTTACAAAAGATTTTGATGTACTCTTATGAAATTATTTATTCTACGTCGCGCAATGCCTCCAGGTCTTCTTCTCCTGTTCTGACTTTGACGACCTTCTGCACATTGTAAACAAAGATTTTACCATCACCTACATGACCGGTGTAAAGCACTTTCTTCGCGGTTTCAATCACATGCTCGACAGGAATATTACCAACGATAACTTCTACCTTCACACGAGGCAATACCGTCATATCCATTTCAACACCACGGTATTTCTCGCCGGCACCTTTCTGAATGCCACAGCCCATAACCTGTGTGACCGTCATTCCGGTCACGCCCAAATCGTTTAACGCAGATTTCAGACGCTCATATCTGGAAAGCTTGGAGATGATTACAACTTTATACATGCCTGTCGTAATGTCACCACTATGATATACAGGTGTTGCATCTGCCACAGTTGTTATTGTGCCGGAAGACTCCTCGCCGATACCAAGATCGGTTTTTTCGTTCTCCTGCATAACACCTTCTGTGATATCCATGATACTGAAACCTGCATATGCAGATGCCAAACCATGTTCTTTTAAATCCAGACCGGTGATTTCTTCCTCCTCAGAAACACGAAGTCCAACTGTTTTATTAAGCAAACCGAAAACAATCGTCATCGTAACCAAAGTCCATGCCAATACGGAAACCATACCAATCAGCTGAATGGACAGCAACTCTGTACCGCCGCCGTAGAATAAACCTGTCAATGCGGAACCGGGTGCATCGGGCGTTGCAAACAAACCGACTGCGACTGTACCCCAAATACCGTTGCAAGCGTGTACCGCGATCGCGCCGACGGGGTCATCAATGCGCAGCACATGATCGCAAAGCCATACGCCAAATACTACCAATAACCCCGCTACAGCACCGATCACCATCGCACCTGCGGCATCTGTCACATCACAAGATGGTGTGATCGCAACCAAACCTGCCAAGGAAGCATTCAAACACATAGAAACATCAGGCTTGCCATAGCGGACCCAAGTAAAGATCATACAAACAACTGTTGCAATCGCAGGAGAGATAGTAGTGCTCATAAAAATGGAAGCCAACTGAGCGCCGCTGGTTGCTGCCGCACCGTTGAAACCATACCAGCCAAACCAAAGGATAAAGCAGCCTAACGCACCAATCACAATATTATGACCGGGAATTGCATTTACTTTTGTAATCTTTCCAGATGCATCTGTTTTAAATTTGCCAATTCTGGCGCCTTCCATTTTTGCACCGATCAGCGCTGCCGTGCCGCCGACCATGTGGATCGCACAGGAACCCGCAAAATCGTGGAATCCCATCTGTGCCAGCCAGCCGCCGCCCCAGATCCAATGTGCCTCGATCGGATACACTATTGCGGAGATTACTGCGGAATAAATACAGTAAGACAAAAATTTCGTTCTCTCTGCCATAGCACCCGAAACAATGGTTGCTGTTGTCGCACAAAATACCAAGTTAAACACAAAACTGGACCAGTTAAAATTAGCATAGTCTGTTATAATTCCTAATGTAGGCATACCCATGAATCCAAATAAAGTATCTTCGCCCAGTAAAATTCCAAAACCCAGGAAAATAAATACGACCGTGCCAATACAAAAGTCCATCAGGTTTTTCATAATGATATTACCGGCATTTTTCGCTCGCGTAAAACCTGCCTCTACCATTGCAAAACCTGCCTGCATAAAAAATACAAATGCCGCGCCGATCAAAAACCAGACGCCAAATACCTCTGTGCCAACGGCTTGCCCGATGGCTGCCAAAACTTCTTCCGTCATAACATTCCCTCCTTCTTTGCACACCCAACAGAAAAAAGAGGCATATCCTGCCTCCTATCAGAAAGCAAGCATACACCCCTTTGTGTCTGCAATGCGAAAACAAGAAAGGCGCTTCGAGTGTATCCTCAAAGCGCCTTTGCCTTTCATGAACCATAGTTTAGTCCTCTCTTGCAAAAAAGTCAATGCTTCTTTCGGAAGTTTTTTCCTTTCGTCCCTTCCGCCAAAAAGCACAAAACTACGATTTCTTTTTTATGATTTTATACGACCGAACAAAAAACGGCATCGGTATTTCCGATATATTTTTATTTGATTTTTAAATGATATTTATTTATTTTTTCTATCATTTGAATGCGTAGATTTTTTCGCCCTGCAATCAATCTTCCGTACATGCACCGCTTTGTTTCCATAAGACAAGCAAAATGTTTCTCTCGTACACAACCGCCAAAGTGACAGAAAGTCACGCAGCACGCATAAAAAATCCCGAAGATCCATTGGACCTTCGGGACAGTGTTCCCGGATATGCGATTATCTCTTGCAGAACTGTCGTAGCGTTTAGAAAATATGCCTGTGGCATATTTTTAGCTGCGACCGCAGCAACTTGCTTGCGAGGATCCTCAGTTCTTACTACAAAAAAATCCCGAAGACCCATAGGATCTTCGGGATAATGTTCCCGGATATGTGATTATCTCTTGGATAATTTTTCACCCTTTGAAACGCCTGATTTTATGGGGTTTTTGCTTATCTTTGTTACTTGCGCGTTACTTATGCAGAACTTCTCACCACAACATAATGACACAATACCAATAGATATTTTCTTAATATTCTTACATACAACAACCAGAAAAATTCAAGTTTTTCAAGGTATATATGTAGACATTTAGAGAGCATTTCAAGTCCTTATTTCATGCGGCTTTCAAGGCTCAAAATCAGCGAGGCAAGGTGTTTATATTACCACCCCCTAAAACAACTCTTAATCTTTCCACTTTTCCTACTTCTAAAGTAAGCATATAGGGCTAAAGAAAAAACAGCATGGAAATATAAAAGCAAAAATAACCTTTCAAATGCTTATAAAATTGTTTTTTTACCGTATCTTGAATTTTAATATTGTTTGCAGCAAATACGTTTTGATTCCATTAGCAACGGCATAGCTGATTTTCTCCCCGTCCTTACGGAAGCTGTATATATGTATTTTGATAAAATCAATTTTAAGAGGCGGAGGCCGGCAGCAAGCAATGATATAATTCCCTATGCGCTCCGTTTAGACTTCCTGAATTTAATTATACATAAAGATGCTATTATCAATAATGCAATCAAAATCAACCAAAAAGCATTAAAATCTCTCTCTTCATATTTCAAACAAACAGTGTTTTGTATTCCCTCTGTTTCCAACATTACATATTTGCCTTTATCGGTAGTTTCGGCTTTTTCCCAATTCCCGTCTTTTAAAACCTGCGCTGTAACTTTGTCCTTATTCTCGTTCAAAATACGAATTGTTACAGTATCACCGTCCTTCAGATTGGTATTGATAAGAGATATATCATAAACTTTTATCTCGCCATCTGTATCGGCAGGCGGTTTTTGTGTACTGTCCGTGATATGCAGTTCAGCCTCATCTGTAAATTCTCCTTCGCACAATGCAAGGGCTAATTTCCCGGTTTTGTCCTTTTCCGAGCTTGCAAGGACCGTGATATAAGGTTTATATTCGCACGATACCTCCATGTTTTCAGTTACGGTTTCCGCTTCTATCTGTTCCCACCTGCCAAAGTGTCCGTCTTTTGGAGGGATCGGCGGATATTTGATTTTTGCAGTTTCTTCGCCGTATTGAATATCTTGCGTTTCCACAATTTTATCTTCAGCGATGAAGGTGATAGTAAAACTGATAAACCGTTTCGGAATACCTCTTACAGCCCGTAATTCTTCAAAAGTAATCGGCGCAGCCTTTCCGCTGTAACTTATGCCGTCAACAGCTCCAAAACCATTATCCACATAGAAGTTTTGATACAGATTATCTTTATTTTCTACATCACCGCAAATTGCTCCTGTGTTTTCATCTCCATTGACATTTGCTATTGTATAACAAGCAGTTGCAATATCAGTTTTTCCCGCGATACCACCTATATATCTTTTGCCTGTCAATTTACTTTTTGCATAACTTTTACGGATTGCGGATTCGCTTTTACCTGCGATGCCGCCGACATAATTTCCGTTTGTACTTTCTATGTCAGCATAATTTTGACATTCATAAACTGTGCCTATTTCCGAAAGACCGACAATACCGCCTATACAATCCTTTTTGCCGGTTATTTCGCCGTCGTTTAAGCATTCTTGCAAAATTGCTTTTGTCCGGTATGTAAAATTAAGCGCGTCGGGTTTCTCTATATCGTCCTCCGGGTCTTTTGCATATTCAATCGCCATTGCCCCCGCTATCCCGCCTGTATTTCTGTCAGCTTCAACATTGCCGAAGTTATGACACTGCGCAACCTTGCCCTGCCGCGCACTTTCGATATCCTCATCGGACACATCAAGAAATCTATCAGAAACACCGCTTATCCCATCCTGCAAATTTTCAAATTCGTCCATCAGCAAATCCATAACCAGATGAAATTGATTGATGATAGACGTTAGGTTGTTTGTTATTGTTTCTTTTCCGTTTGAAACGGTATTTTTAAGCCCATCTATTTCGCCGGATATATCCGAAAGAGAGTTAAATAAATCCTCACTTGCTATTTTGAAATCATCACCGAGCTTTACAAATTCCAAAGGCTTCTCATTTGACAAATCTGTGATTATGTCTTTTATATCTCTGATTGCTGCTGTAATATCTTCCATTGTATAAGATAAAGAGGTAATAGCATCTGCCAAATCATCTTTTGCAGCATTTATTTCTCCGCTTATATCATCAGCGTAGTCCCCCAGCTCATTAGATGTACTTTCGATAGCCGTTCCTAAATCTTCAAGACCGTTCGTTATGTAATACATAGCA
Organism: uncultured Lachnospiraceae bacterium; assembly: GCA_944383855.1. Taxonomy (GTDB): domain Bacteria; phylum Bacillota; class Clostridia; order Lachnospirales; family Anaerotignaceae; genus CALWRB01. Next base: position 59,764 of record CALWRB010000006.1, on the reverse strand, counting down.
TCTCCTAAATATTCCATAGCCAATTCCATGTTTTGAGCAGCAGACTTAAATTCCGAAAAATCAATCTCTGTATTAAGGATGATGGTATCAAGGCTTTTTTCGATTGTTTGCAAAGAAGATATTGTGATATCAACATTATCTTTTATAGTTTTGATGTTTTCTAATATTTCTTTTACGTTAATGCCTATCGATTCAAAACTTTCCGGCTTGGTCTTTAATATAGTTTCTATTGTTTCAAGCGCTGTTTTAATTCTTTGTTTTGCAGTTATTATATCCTTTATAGATGACGACAACTCCGAAACAGCATTTTTCACCTTTGCCTGATTATTAAATTCGATTGCATCATCTAAATCATTGCTTGCCCTGTCTGCTCTTGAAGCAGCTTGTTTTATGCTTCTTTCCGCCCTTGAAATCTCTGATAAAGCGGCGTTTATATTATCAATTTCATCACTCAAATCGGGTGCATATATTTTTATTTCATCAAAAGCCTCTGCTGTTTTATCAAATGCAGCTTTTAAATCTTCTCCGCCATTTTCAAAACTTTCAAACACAGGTATCAGTTTGTCAAGTGTGTTGGACAGAATTGCCGACTGTGCATTTATTTCACTTAAATTATCATCTATAAAACCCGCTCCTTGATTGAGCAGAATTTCAGCATTATCCTGTGCAGTTTTAGAATATTCTGAAATGTCCGTCAAATGCTTTTCGGTATCAGTCCCCAAGGTGTCAGTATCGGTTATAAACCGATTCACCATCTGATTCAGATTGTCAAGCTCCTGCCGTATACCTTCAAGACCGCTTTCGGATATATTCAGCAAAATATATGGCTCAACCTGTCCTACAATACCGCCTACATCTTTTCTGCCCTGAATAAATCCGCGATTTTCGCATCCCAGCATATACCCCGACTGCCTGCCTGCGATACCGCCGACGTTATAGCCTATGTGCTGATAGCCGACAGCGGCATGATTGGTACAGCCTTGTACAATACCAGAGGAATAGCCAGCAATACCGCCTGTGTCACTGTGTCCCAAAACGCCTTCTTCTTCGTTTTCTTCGGAATTGGTTTTATAATTTTCAATGATAGCCCCCGGGTCTGTGTCTATATTTGAAATGTCATTTTTCTTTTCTTCATATACCGTATTTACAGCAGCATGATTGGTACAGCTTTGAATAAAGCCACTGTTTTTTCCTGCAATACCGCCCGTTGAATTTTCTCCGATTACACTGCCCGTTGAAGTGCAGGAAAGAATTTGTCCGCTGTCGCCATTGTTACCAACAATACCACCTATGACATTCTGACCTTTAACTGTTCCCTCAAAGCTACATAGCTCCAAAGTTCCGTAATTTTCGCCAACGATACCGCCTGTAAAACTCTTTGAGCCGTTTGGTGTGAATGTAGCTTTTACATTAAGATTTGTTATTTTTCCGTTTTGCTGAACATAACGGAATATTCCCATATATGATCCGTTTTCAGAAAACTTAATACCCGAAATTGTATAGCCGTTTCCGTTAAATGTTCCGCCAAATGTCGGAATGGGTGGAAAATCACTGTCCGTAAAATCGATATCGCAGGTTAAATTCACGGTTTTACCTTGCGACCAAGTGTCCAGAGTACAGTTTTTGGAAAACTCAATAAAATCTTCTTTGCTTGAAATTGTAATTGTATTTTGAGCAGCGAATACAGGCGGAATGATTGCGAGGAGTATGGATAAAATCATTGCGACAGCAAGTATTCCAGCTATTACTCTATTCCTCATCTGTACCACCTCCTAATTTGATGTGTTCTTTAATATCCTTTAAGCTGAAAGATGTTTTTTCAATTATCTTATCTCCGAGAACTAAAAGCTGCGGAAGTATTCCCATAACCAAAACAATCGAAATTACCGTACCTCTGCCGAGTGCCGTACCTATTGAGGAAATGGCAGGGTCAGACGAAAATAAGCCTATGGCAAATCCGGCAGATGCTAAAATTGTTCCCGATGTAAAAACTGTCGGAAAAGCTAAATCAAGCGATTGTTTTATTGCTTCAAACTTATTCATTTCCCGTCTTAATTCCGTGTATCTGTTTGTTATTACGATAGCATAATCTATATTTGCACCCATTTGAATAGAGCTTACAACAAGATAGCTCATAAAGAAAATCGGGCTGTTTTGAATAGTCGGAAAAGAGAAATTGATCCATATACTGCCTTGAATAACCAAAATCAGTATTATCGGTATTCCTGCCGATTGAAAAGTAAAGAATAATACGATAAGTACAAATAAAATCGAAAGAATATTTATTACCATATTATCTCTCACAAAAGCAGTTGAAAGGTCATAATCACTTGTAGAATTACCTACAAGCAAAACATTATCACCATAATATTTTTTCGCAGTATCTCTTACAACACTTAAAAATTCAAATGTTTCCTCGCTTTCCTCGGGGATATTCAAATTCATTACCAAGCGTGAATAATTTTCGCTTCCAAGTTGCTTTTTACCGTCTGTGAGCTGTTCGTGCAATTCGTCTAAATCATTCTGCATTTCCTCATCAAGAGAAACATAACCGTTATCGATCATTTCAAAAACAAAGTCAAACATATCCAAAAGTGCGATTTTATATGTATCTATGCCGCCGACTATTCTGCCGTAATTTTCATTGTCTGCGGCATAAGCGGAGTATAAAAGACGCACGGTTTCAATATCCATATCGGTAAGCTCCGAAAATTCACGGGGCGTTAGCCTGTCTCCGACAGAATATCCGTCAATAGCTTCCACAGAAGCAAGTCCCGTTACCTCGTCAACTTGCGAAAAACTCTCAAGCTCTTTTTTTAGTTTTTGTTCTTTTTCATAATCGCCGGATGGTACAACAACCGCAAGTGTATTTGGTTTGCCAAATGTATTTTTTATCATTTCATCTGCAATTTGTGATTCGTTCTTTTTCACAGTAGACAAGTTGGTATAGCTGAACGCATAAGGGCAGTTGTTGGAAAAGAAGAATGCAACAACAATCAAAACAGCAAAAATACAAGGCGTTATAAATCTTGCCTTAACAACAGCATTACTCCAAGCAGCAATTTTAGGTACAAAACTTTTATGATGTGTTTTGTCAATCAGCTTTGAAAAAGACATCAAAAGACCGGGCATAAGAGTGAATACAGTTAAAATGCTGATAATTATTGCCTTTATAAGAACAATACTCATATCAAAACCAATTCTAAACTGCATAAAACCCAATGCCGCAAGTCCCGAAAGAGTAGTTAAGCAACTGCCGGAAATTTCGGGAATAGCTTTACGAAGAGCCGTGATACCTGCTTCTCTCGGCTCTTTTGTTTCTCTTTCTTCGGTATATCTGTGACAGAGAATAATTGCATAATCTATTGCAAGGGCGAGCTGCAAAATAACAGCGATTGAATTTGAGATAAAGGAAATAGTTCCGAACATAAAATTAGTACCTTTATTCAAAATCGCTGCAACACCGAAAGTCATAATCAATACAGGAATTTCCATATAGGTATGAGAAGAAATGAGTAAAACAATCAAAATAATAACACAGGCAATCAGCATTACAATATTTATTTCTTCCGACAGTCTTTTTGCACTTGTATCTCCGATTTCAGCAGATATATATGTATCATAATCAGTTAAATATTTTTCTATTTCATGAAAGGCGTTTACAGTTATTTCGTCCCCGCTACCACCGTTAAATGTTACGGAAAATAAAGCGGAAGCATTTACAAAATGGTTGCCGGTGTCATCAAAAGCAATTTCTTTGACGCCATTGATTTTTTCCAATTCCTCACATAATATTTCGGCATCTGAATAGCTTATGTTATCTATCATTATTTCCGCCGTTGCATAAGTAACAAACTCATTTTCCATAAGGGTAAGACCTTTTCGGGTTTCTGTTTCTTCCGACAGATAATCGGTTATTGTATTATTTACCGATACCCAATTAGAAGAAAACAAACTGAATATAATAAGTAATATATATACCAAATAGAAGCCTTTTCGCCTGTCAACGATAAAAGCAGCTATTTTTTCTATTGGTGTAGTTTTGCCGTGATGCTTTGCCATTTTGTTTCTCCTTAAATCAATTATTGACAAATGTTGATTAAACGAATATAATATAATTATATCAACAGGTGTTAAATAATACAATAATCAGATATTTGTATTATGCCGAATAATCAACACACCTAATTCAATGTGTCAATTTGGAGGTTTTTTTATGGCTTTAACCGAAGACAGACGAGTGCGAAAAACAAAAAAGGCAATGACCGAAGCTCTTGCGAAATTATTGCTCACAAAACCGCTTAACAATATCGGCGTTCGGGAAATTTCCGATATGGCAGATATAAACAGAGGAACATTTTATCTGCATTACAGAGATGTTTATGATATGGTCGATAAACTACAGAATGAAATATTTGAAAAATTTAACGACATAGTTGATAATCACGAGCCGAAGAAAAACACCGAAGAACTTTTTCCTATGCTTGTTGAACTTTTTAATTTGCTGTCCGAAAATTCAGAGCTTGCAAAGGTACTGATAGGAAAAAACGGTGATGCAGCTTTTGTCGATAAATTAAAACAGGTTATCCGTGAAAAATGCTTTGTAAATGTTCAAAAAACCTTTGGTATAAAAAACGATGACGAATTTAATTACTTTTATCATTATATTGTTTCCGGCTGCATCGGCATTTTCAGTGCATGGCTTAACAGTGGTATGAAAGAAACACCCCTTGAAATGGCGGAACTTACAGAAAAACTGATATTAACAGGGATATCCACGTTATCATAAAATCGAAATCCCTCGTAATTGGAAAATTACAAGGGATTTATTTATATACTTTTATGTATATCTTTGGATTTCTGCTTCGTTCTGTTTATGAATTTTAGCAATTCCTGAACCTTATCAATACCGAGAAAAACTTTTATCTTTTTGAAATCTCTGACCTCAACACTCATTTTACTATTCTCTAGTTTCAAATCCTAATTTGCAGATTTCAACCGTTCTTTCTCTTGATAAAGCTCTGTCATTTTCATTGTTGCTTGTTCTGCCTGTTTTTCTGCTACATAATACTTTCTTGCAAGTGTTTTGATTATATTTATCAGCTTTTTTATAAGTGGCTCTACAACTTTATTCTTATATGCTTTTGCTGGCATTAAATGCGTTGGCTCCGGAATTTTATAATCATCACTAATCATCTTTTCTGCTGTTTTGGTCGCATATTCTTCCGCACCTTTATATACAGATATTTTCTGCTCAATATCAAACTTTTTCTCTTGTAGATTTTCAACCTCTTCGATAAGTTTATCACGCTTAAATTCGCTGACGGATTTATGCTTTTCGTGTGTGCCTTTTTGTTCCCATTTGATACTGTGTTCAAGCATAATTTTTGATAAAACTTCTTTTTCAGAATCCCGCCATTGATTGAGTTCGGTGTCGCTTCGTCCTGTGCCGTTAAAACCTTGCTGTTTTAACGCACCTTTCATTGACACCCTTGTATCAAGTCCACGCTTACTGCCTGTTGTGAACGGAACAAAATCAATATGTAGATGCGGCGTTGCTTCGTCCATATGTAAGTGAGCTGAGAATACATACAAATTTGGATTTCGGTCTTGAAAGCCTTGTATATATTCATCAAGAATTTTCTTTGCGAGCTGTCCGTTTTCGGTTTCAGCTCCCATATTATCCTTATCACCGATTTGTATAATAATTTCAGTAAAAGGTTTTTCCTGCTTGCTCTCTTGACTAATCTTCTTATAATAATTTTTGATTTCCCTGTCCTTGCGAGTTTGTTTTGCGTTATATCTATCAACAGCATCGTCAAACAGTTTGTGATACACACTTCTGATATTTTCATTGCAGTAAACTATGTTATTTCCTGTCCGTTCTTTATCAACATTTTGTGCAATAAATTTTCTGTCATTATGATTTACTGAACCTTTGCCGGTCATTATGGATATTGTTCTTTGCATATTCTTTTTCACCTCAATTCTGTTAGAGTGGGTACTCGTTTATAAGTAATTTGGTTTTGTTACTTTTGTCAAAAGTAACGCAAACGCACTTTTGTCAGCAGGGCCAACAAAAATGCGGCAATCTGCGATTGTTTGCGCTCTTGCAGAGGGCTTGTCCGGCTGCCGCCGAAAGTGCGCGCTGCTTGTATCTGCGCACACCGCAAACGGCAAATATTTTTGAAAAAAATCCGCCGCTTGCAAAGGGAGAGAATACAGAAATTTACTGCCATTCTGTATTCTCTCCTATCGTCTGTTTTAATCAATCTATTTATAAAATGTCTGATTAAGCAGCCGTTCAATGTACGCATCATAATTTATGAGCGTCCTAAAAATGCAACTCGCAAGATATGCCGATTCGCATTTTACATTTTTTGCTTGGAGATATACTTCGACAGCTCTGTCTAATATCTCCGGCATCATTTCATCAATGAGCTTTCTTTTTATCTGCTCATTTTTATATGTAATTCCCTCAACTGTAATTTCGGATTTATCCCAAAGACTTTCCATTGCAGTTCTGGCTAAATTCTTTACAGCTTCAGACGGATAATCTTTATCTCTTTCAGGGTGAAAGAAACACTCGTCAAGATAATAATAAAATTCTTCTGTTTTTAAATCCACAACCTCACCTTCTTGTTGTAGTGGTTTTTGTTCTATGATTTTTATTCAATAGTTTTTGTTATTGCCCTCTATATCGGATAGGGGGTGCCTGTCCGGTATAGAGAGAGTATCTTCACATCAGACAGGCAATGGCTCTATGTGATAGAGGTTGCTTGTCTGATGATTTTTACCTTGCAGCGTTTTTAAATAACGCCGTTGTTTGGAAATAAAACCTTTCTTTTCTAAAGACGCTGTTACCTTTCGCACCTGCGATTCGCTGATCTTGCAATCAAACGCAATCCTTTGCGCTGAAGGAAAACAGGTCATTGTTTTTCTGTCGGCTCTCATGCAGAGATAGGCATACACTTTAAATTCGTATACGTCTAAGCTGCATTGAAAAATCTTATTTTCAAGCATAAAAAAGTTTCCTTTCACATAAAACCACCGCCTTTCTTTTGATTTTTGTTACGGTTATTTTATAGAAGTATCTTTAAAATAACCTGTTTCTTCCCATACCTTTTTATCGGGGCAATAGTAGTTATACTCGCTCGAATTTTCAAGTTTCATTGCATACCCAAATTTTAAAACACCCTGTTGCAATCCGATTCTTACATATTGAGCATCTTTGCCAATTGCCTTTGCGATTTCCGTTATAGGAACATTTCTTCCGGTAAAATTCGGAAGTTCAATAAATGTTTTTATTTCATTCATTTTATGTAATACCTCCTGTCAAAGCTTACGCACTCTCAGTGCATAATTACATTATACACGAACTTTTACGACTTATCAATGCATTTTATTCGTAAATATGAAATAAAAATTCGTAAATGTACTTGAAATTCGTTTTGAGTTGTGTTATAATGATTTCAGAGGTGATGAGTAGTGGAGAATATTCAAATACTAATTGGTGAAAAAATCACAGAACAACGAAAAAGAGCCGGTATGAGCCAAACTGAGCTTGCAGAAAAATTAAATAAATCACTCCGAACGGTTCAAAAATACGAGAGCGGTGAGATTGATATGCCTGTTTCTGTTTTGAAGCAGATTGCTGAAACGTTAAACATATCATTAAATTATTTAGTAGGCTATGATTCTTCGCACATAAAGTTAGACAGCGTATCAGATGTTCTTGCCTTTTTATATGAGCTTGATAGGAAAAAAGAGATACAGTTTGATATAGAACTTATTAAAACAGATATGGAAGATTGGAAGTGCAGCCTTGTTTTTGACGGAAAACATAAAGAAGCAGTCCATAACTGTGATATTTGTCTGGAAATGGAAAAATTAAAGGATAATCGTGAAGCGCTTGAAACATATTGGATTGGATTTGATACTTATGAGGCATGGGAGAAACAATCAGTAGACCATTTCAAAAGTTGGCCTCTTACAGATAAAAAGCGAGAATATTTAGATACAACTCAGAGAATTATTAAACGCAATGAATTGGATAAGCTGCGGCTTGAAGAAATGCGTAAAAAATCACAGCCAAATGATGATAGTGAGCAATAAGCTCTTATCATAAATATTAAAATTTTAAAGGAGGTTTTGGAGATTTGAGGTTGCCCAACGGATATGGGGGCGTCATAAAATTATCCGGTAAGAGAAGAAATCCTTATCTTGTTCGTAAAACTGCTGGCTGGCATTATGACGAGAAAAAGGATAAGCAGGTGCAAGATTATCTTGTCATAGGATATGCACCGACAAAGGCGGACGGGTTACAAATGCTTGCAGAGTATAACAAAAACCCGTTTGATGTTTCGGCGGCAAAAATTACATTTCAAGAAGTGTACGAAAAGTGGTCGGCAAGTAAATTCCAAACAATATCCGATTCCAATGTAAAAGGCTACAACGCTTCATATAAGCTATGTGGCACATTATATAATAAGGTATTTAAGGAAATTAAACTTGCAGATTTGCAGTATGTGGTTGATACCTGCGGAAAAAACTATCCGACTTTAAGGAAGTTAAAAGTACTGTTTGGACAAATGTATGATTATGCAATGAAGAATGAACTTTGCAATAAAGACTATTCCGAATTTGTAGATATTCTAAAATTTAAAGATCGAAATCCAAACAAAATGGATAGGAATAAGTTTAACAAAAAGGAGATAGAACGCCTGTGGGAACAAAAAGACGATAAATATTATCAGATTGTTTTAATGCTGATTTATACAGGTGTAAGAATATCCGAATTGCTTGACTTGAAAAAAGAAAACGTGCACTTAAACGAAAGATACTTTGATGTTTTAGCCAGCAAAACAGAAAACGGTATCAGGAAAGTTCCGATTGCAGATAAAGTATTGCCATTTTTTCGGTTTTGGTATAACGATACTAAGAGCGAATACCTTTTGCATACTGAAAATGGGGAACAGTTCAAATACCGTAATTATTATGACAGCTATTTCTTACCGCTTATGAACAACTTAGGCTTGTCACAAACGCCGCATTGTTGCAGACACACTTGTATATCAATGCTTGCAGAGGCAAAGGTTGACCAAACTACGATTAAAAAAATTGTAGGTCATTCCGGTGCAATGACGCTCACCGAAAGAATCTATACTCATTTGGATATTGAGGAGCTTATTAATGCAATCAATAAAATTTAAGATAAAAGAAAGAGATGTCTTTCTTTTGTGGAGAAAAACATCTCTTTTAAAACCCTTGTCAAATTGAGAATTTTGTTGCTTGTGTGTCGCTTGTGTGTTACTTGTTGCACACTTTTGACCGCTTTTCAGTCCAACTGAGTACTCCAAAAACCCCGTAAATAAAGGTTTTCGATAGCCGTGAAAAGCACACAGATTATCTCTTGGAGAACTGAGGCGCACGTCTTGCTGCTTTCAGACCGTATTTCTTTCTTTCTTTCATACGAGGATCTCTTGTCAGGAAGCCTGCTTTTTTCAGAGCGGGTCTGTAATCGCCGTCTGCCTGAAGCAGTGCTCTGGAGATACCATGTCTGATCGCACCTGCCTGACCTGTGAAACCGCCGCCGTGTACGTTTACCAGAACGTCAAACTTTGCGCCTGTTTCTGTCAGTTCCAGAGGCTGACGAACGATCAGCTTCAGTGTTTCCAGACCGAAATATTCTTCAATATCTCTTTTGTTGATTGTGATTTTACCGTTGCCGGGTACCAAGTATACTCTTGCTACAGAAGATTTTCTTCTGCCTGTGCCGTAATATCTCGCTGCTGCCATTATGCTTTCCTCCTTCTGTTAAAATTTGAATTCCAGTACTTCGGGTTTCTGCGCTGCATGAGGATGCTCAGCACCTGCGTAAACGTGCAGTTTCTTGAACATCTTTCTGCCCAACGCATTCTTGGGAAGCATACCCTTAACAGCATGTTTGATGACTTCTTCGGGCTTTGTTTCCAGCATCTTGTCCAGTCTTACTGTCTTCAGACCGCCAACATAACCTGTGTGACGATGGTACACTTTCTGTTCCAGCTTCTTGCCGGTAACAGCAACCTTTTCTGCGTTTACAACGATCACATAGTCGCCCATGTCAGCGTTGGGTGCATACTGGGGTTTGTTTTTGCCTCTCAGAACGGACGCGATCTCAGATGCCAGACGACCCAAAGTCTTGTCTGTTGCATCTACAACGTACCATTTCTTGACGAGATCTGCTTCTTTTGCAATGTAAGTAGTTCTCATGTTTCGTTACCTCCCTGTAAAAAATTTTTTGACCCGTTGACTTTGCAAATGCGGTGCGAGGGATTCGCCCGTTGCAATCTCCATTATGTGAATCACTTCCCATAACTTATTGGGTCCCATCATGAAACATATATTTAAAGCTGCAAAACAGCCTTAAAGTCAGATTAACAGCCCTTATATTATAGTATGCCAAAAGAACACTGTCAATATATTTTTTTGAAAATTCCCGCTTTTTTCCCGAAAAACAAGGGTTTTTGCTTCTTTTTCCGCTGTCTTTTGAAAAATATCAATCATAAAAGATCCATTCCAGCGTCAAACCCGCCGCCGGTGCTGTCGGTCCCGCCTGCGTTCGGTCGCAGGCAAGCAGGATCTGCTCCATTTGTTCCGGCGCAAGTCTGCCTTTTCCCACCTGTATCAATGTGCCAGCAAGGATTCGCACCATATGATATAAAAAACCATCTCCGGTGACAAAAATCGTAACGGCATCTCCTTCCCGCTGCACATGGCAGTCAAAAATCGTGCGGACCGTAGATAACGCCTGACTGCCCGCCGCGCAAAAAGAAGCAAAGTCAAACGTACCGATACATTTTTTTGTTGCCGCATTCATGCGTTCCTCGTCTAACGGTATATGCTCAAATGCCGCATACAGCCGCTCTTTGGGATTTTTTGTCTTTCCGTTCCAGATGCGATAGGAATAGGTTTTTTTCACGCAGTCAAATCTCGGGTGAAACGTATCCGCAACCGTTTGCGCGGATACCACCGTAATATCTTCCGGCAGATACTTTAACAGCGCAAGCGGCAGTTTTTCCGTCGGGATCGAAGTTTCGATATCCAATACCGCCCGCTGCCCGAGTGCGTGCACCCCCGCGTCCGTTCTGCTGGCGCCGATCACTTCCACAGGCTTGCCAAACAATGCCGAAAGCGCTTCTTCCACTGTCCCCTCTACCGTGCGCACGGCAGGATTTTTCTGTTTCTGCCAGCCGCTGTAAGCTGTTCCGTCATATGCGATTGTCAATAAGATCCGCGGCATCTGCCAGTCGCTCCTTTGTCATTTTTCTTCAAATCCAAAACGGTACGATTTCCGCCGCATGCCGCAGCAAAAAAATAATGCACACATAAACCGCCGTCACCGCAAACGCGACAAAATCCCGTCTGCCGATGGAAACCACATGCATTCTGGTCCTGTTTTCTCCGCCGTGGTAGCAGCGTGCTTCCATTGCAGTCGCCAACTCCTCCGCTCTGCGGAAGGCAGAGATAAATAACGGCACCAGTATCGGGATCAAGCTTTGCGCCTTTTCCTTCAGTGTACCGGTATCAAAATCCGCGCCTCTTGCCTGCTGCGCTTTCATGATTTTATCCGTTTCGTCCAACAGTGTCGGAATAAAGCGCAGTGCAATCGTCATCATCATCGCAATCTCATGCGACGGTACACCGATTTTCGAAAACGGCTTTAATATCGACTCGATACCATCTGTCAGATGAATCGGCGTTGTCGTCAACGTCAAAACCGAGGAACCGACGATCAGAAAAACCAGTCGGATACTCATTTTCAGCGCAACCGCGACCCCTTCCCATGTGATGCGTAAAAAGCCGATTTCCAACAGCAGCGTTTCTCCTTTTGTGGTAAAAAGGTTAATAATCATGGTAAAAACAATGATTACCATAATACTTTTGATACCTCTGAGCATAAACCGCAGCGGCACCTTGGAAGATGCGATCACGGCGCCTAAAGAAAGCATCACAAAAAAATAGCCGATAAACGAATCCACAAAAAACAGCGTGACAATATAAATAAATGTAATCGCTAACTTCACCCTCGCGTCCAACCGATGAATCGGTGAGGCAACGGGATAATACTGACCGATTGTAATATCACGAATCATTTCTTCACCTGCTTTAAAAATTGCAGAAGCACTTCTTTTGCTTCCTCCGTGGTAAAAACATCTGCAGGCAGGTCATAACCCCTTTCCTGCAGCTGATGGAACACATAGCTGATCTGCGGCGCTGCAAGCCCCATTTGCTCCAGCTCCTCCACTCTCGGAAAAATCTCCTTCGGTGTTCCTGTCATCGCGACCTTTCCCCGATGCATCACAATGATACGCTCGGCAAGTCTTGCGACATCTTCCATACTATGAGAAACGAGAATGACAGTGATCTTTCGTTTCTCGTGCAAATTTTGTATCGCGTCCAATATCTCATCGCGCCCTTTGGGATCTAACCCCGCCGTCGGCTCGTCCAAAATCAGAATCTCCGGATTCATCGCCAGCACACCGGCAATCGCAGCCCTGCGTTTTTGTCCGCCGGAAAGCTCAAACGGGGATTGCTCGTACACTTCTTCCCCCAGACCGACGGTCTGCAGTGCGGAAATTACATTTTCATGAATCTGATCCGCGGGCAGTTTCATATTCGTCGGACCAAATGCCACATCGCGGTAAACCGTCATTTCAAACAACTGATATTCCGGATACTGAAATGCAAGTCCGACCCTGCGGCGTACTTCTTTCAGTCGCATTTTATCCTTATGGATATTTTCGCCGTCCAAAAGAATTTCACCTTGTGTGGGCAGTATCAGTCCGTTCAAATGCTGAATCAGCGTGGACTTTCCGGAACCCGTATGTCCGATCAGACCGATAAATTCTCCTGTTTCGATCTGCAAGTTCACATCATCGAGCGCTTTTTTCTCAAACGCTGTTCCGGGGTTATAAATATGTGTCAAATGGTTGATCGTAATTGACATAATGCACCTACCATTTCTTCCACCGTCAAAATATCCGCAGGAATCGGTATCCCTTCCCGCCGTAACAGATAAGCGACTTCCGTCACTTGCGGTACGTCCAGACCGTATCCTTTGAGTGCCTCTACATTGGAAAAGACTTCCTTCGGCGTTCCGTTTAAGACCACGTCCCCATCATCAATGACATAGACCCGATCCGCCCGCACCGCTTCGTCCATATAATGCGTAATCAAAATAATGGTGATTCCTTCTTCCCGATTCAGTCGGTGTACGGTTTCCATCACCTCTCGCCTGCCGATTGGGTCTAACATAGCTGTCGGCTCGTCCAAAACGATGCAATCCGGTTTCATTGCCAAAACCCCCGCAATGGCAATTCTCTGTTTTTGTCCGCCGGAAAGCTTAGAAGGCGTAAAAGTGGCAAATTCCGTCATACGCACCTGTTCCAAGGCGTCGTCCACCCGTTTTCTGATTTCACTCGACTCTATCCCCAAATTTTCCGGTCCGAAGGCAATATCTTCCTCCACCACCGTCGCGACCAGCTGATTATCCGGGTTCTGGAACACCATGCCTGCGCTTTGGCGAATATCCCACACCAATTCCTCATTTTTGGTGTCCATTTCTTTGACCCAAAGCGTGCCGCCTGTCGGGCAAAGCAAGGCATTGATATGCTTTGCAAATGTGGATTTTCCGGAGCCGTTATGACCCAAAACGGCGACAAATTCGCCTTTTTCGACAGAAATATTCACATTCTTCAGCGCCTGCAGCTTTTGCTCTGTCGTGACGCCGTCCTTTTCCACTGTTTTGATATATTCATAACTGAGCTGTTGTGCCCGTACCATTTTCATGATTCTTTCCGCCTTTCCATCGGGAAAATACACTCTCCTAACAGCATGACTCGAAAATAGAATACGTTTTTTCCCCGAAAAAGTCAATGTTTTTTCCTGATGCCGCAAAACGAGGCATCAAAAAAACGGGAGAGAACCCCCGCTTTTTTTGCATGCTTACCCTTTTCTGCCTTCCGCTGCGACAGGCATCTTTTTTGCTCCGAAGCATTCCTTCCATGTTTCCGCAAATGTCTGGTGATGTACGCTCTTGACATCAAAACGGAGCAAACGGAATGTGCGGTCCAGCAGGAAACTGATACTGCACGCAGCAATCACCGTGCCGATACCGACCTTTGCGCCCAGCAGAAAACCGATCAACAATACCGTACCTTCCAACAATCCTCTGACTGCACCGATCGGCAGTTTACGCAGGCGAATGGAGAGCGCTACCATCAGACCATCTCTGGGTCCGCAGCCCATACCCGCTTTGATATAGAAATAAGTAGAAATGCAAACCAATTCCATTCCGACAATCATCAAAATTGTGCCGCTTAACAAGCTTTGCATCGGCTGCACCAAATTTAGCCAGTCAAACAAATCCACAATTTTTCCTACGATCGTTGCATTGATCAGTGTACCGAAACCCAAAGGCTGTTTCAGCAAATAATCGATCACAAGTATCACGATACCGGAGATCAGAGAAACATTGCCGTAAGACAACCCCGTCACCCCCGCGATTCCCAGATGAAACGCGTCCCACGGTGCCAGACCGATATTTGCCTGAATGCCCAGATAAAGCCCCATTGCCAAAATCACCTGACCTGCCAAAAGTTCGGCGATCCTGCGCGTCATACTTTCCTTCATTACATTCTCTCCTCTAAAAAATCCTGCCCTTACGCTCTTTGCCTATAGATATTATATCGGCGCCGCCCAAAAGGTCAAGGGACAATCCGAAAGAATCCAAAAAAATAGAAAAACACATAAAATCAGGAACCAACGCTTCCTTTTTTTCGTCCAATTTGTAAAGTCATTGCTTTGGTCAGAAAAAAGGAGGTATGTAATATGAAGCATTGGAAAAAAATTTGTACTGTATTATTCACAACCGTCATCGTTTCTCTTGGTACAGCCACAATGGCATTTGCGGCGGAAACGGGGCAAATTCAGGTTTCCGGCTCCGGTGTGGTTCTGGTAGACCCGGACAGCGCGGATATCAGTCTTTCCATCACCACAAACGGCTCCACCGCAAACCAAGCGCAGCAAAAAAACAATCAAATTTTACAATCTGTCACTTCCGCCATGCGGCAAATGGGAATTTCGGACGAGGATATGCAAACGACTTACAGCTACGTTTCCCCCGCTTACTCCTACGATCCCACAACTGATACCTCTACCATCACCGGCTACCGCGCCAACACACAGCTGCAAGTAACCACTACCGATATTGACCACACCGGCAAGTATATCGATACAGCGCTCAAAGCAGGCGCGACCGGTACCAACGGTGTATCCTTCTACCTTGCCGATGAAAGCGCATACTATGCCGAAGCACTGCAGGCAGCTGTCAAAAGTGCAGACGCTTCCGCCCATGCCATTGCCGCAGCCTACGGCAAACAGCTCGGCACCGTCCTCAGTGTGACTGAAATCAGTCGGAACACATATTACACCGAATCTTTCTCTACAAATAGCAAAGCAATGGCAACAGACGCCATTGCAGAAGGAAGCAGCTCCGGCACAGAAGTCCTCTATGGCAAAGTCAGCGTCAGCGCAGACCTTTCTGTGATCTATGCTTTCTAAAATTAACTGTGGACAATCTATACTCCATTTTACTAATTCCATCTGAAATGAAACAAAGGGAAGCAGTTTCTTGCTTCCCTTTTGCTGTCGGCGCAATAGTCGACAGCTTTTTTTATAAAAAAGGCGCCGACAAATATGTCGGCGCTTTCTTATTTGGAATGACAATATTCCTTTTTTGTTTTATTCGATCAAACAAGACCCTGTGCCATCATTGCAGCAGCAACTTTCTTGAAGCCTGCAATGTTTGCGCCGGAAACCAGATCATACCCCAGACCATATTCTTCCGCAGCTTCTACAGATACTTTATGGATGTTCTTCATAATACCTTTGAGCTTTTCATCCACTTCTTCTGCGGACCAGCTGTATCTCATGGAGTTCTGTGCCATTTCCAGAGCGGAAACTGCTACACCGCCGGCATTTACAGCTTTGGAAGGTGCAACAACCATACCGGATTTGCGGATATAATCCAATGCTTCATTGGTAGTAGGCATATTTGCAACTTCAATGTAGTATTTGGAACCGCTGGCAACGATCTTTTCCGCCTCTGCCATATTTACATCATTCTGTGTTGCGGAAGGCATATAAATGTCAGCTTTTACTTCCCAAGGTTTAGTATTCGCTACGAACTTGCAGCCGAATTTATCTGCATAGTCCTGTACGCGGTCACGTCCGGACTGACGCATTTCTACCAGGTAAGCGATCTTTTCTGGTGTGCAGACACCATCGGGATCATAGATATAACCATCGGGGCCGGACAGTGTTACAACCTTTGCGCCAAGCTCTGTTGCTTTGCGGCACAGACCCCACGCAACGTTACCGAAACCGGAGATCGCAATGGTTTTTCCTTTGATCGTATCGCCCAAATGATTCAAAACCTCTGTCAGGTAGTAAACAGCACCGAAACCGGTTGCTTCGGGTCTGATCAAAGAACCGCCAAATTCCATGTTTTTACCTGTCAGAACGCCGTTTTCCCAAACGCCTTTGATTCTCTTATACTGTCCGTACAGATAACCGATCTCTCTGCCGCCAACACCGATATCGCCTGCGGGAACGTCCACATCGGGACCGATGTGTCTGTAAAGCTCTGTCATAAATGCTTGGCAGAATCTCATAATCTCTGCATCGCTCTTACCTCTGGGGTCGAAATCGGAACCACCTTTTGCGCCGCCGATCGGCAGTCCTGTCAGACTGTTCTTGAAGATCTGCTCAAAGCCCAGGAATTTCATAATACCAAGGTAAACGGAAGGATGGAAACGCAAACCGCCTTTGTAAGGACCGATTGCACTGGAGAACTGTACTCTGAAACCACGGTTGACATTTACCTTACCGGCATCGTCTACCCATGTCACACGGAAGGAAATGGATCTTTCCGGTTCCACCATTCTTTCCAGCAAACCGTTTGCCTCATATTCCGGATGTGCGTCTACAACCTTGGAAATGGAACTGAACACTTCTTCTACAGTCTGGATAAACTCCGGCTCATGTGCGTCACGCGCTTTTACCTGTTCAATGACTCTTTCGATGTAAGCATTCATACGTTTGACCTCCTAAAAAATTCTGTTCTGTTTTATCTGGTTCCCATCTGCTGTCTTACGCAACAGCTTTTTGTATCTTCATTATAACACGCTTTTTGATTTTGTGTACTATTTTTTTGAAGTTTTTTCTTTATTTTTACACAAAATTCATACCATTTTTTTATGCAAAAAAACGCTGCAGCTTTTTTTTGAGCTTAAATTTTAATCCGAGTAAAATCTCATGTCATTTTAACCAAAATAAACGCATCTAAATTATTAAAATTGTATAACGGTTTTTTTGTTTTCGCCACAAAAAAACGAACAAACTTTAAATCAAGCAGTTTTTCCCCATTTTCACGGGCAGAACGCGCCTGTTGATTGTGTGATTTTGTCGGCATTTCGTTTTTTTCCACGCTCTTTGGTTTTGGAATATATCCGCTTTTCCCACACAAAGTCCAAGAACAAAAAACAGGGAGTTTCGACATTATTTCGTCTGAAACTCCCTTGTTTCTCCTCTATTTGTTTTCAAAAACCAGATTCACATTCCTGCTTGGCATATCTCCTGTCACCAAAGCAGCGTAATTGACTGCAAAACCAGTCCGCAAACATCAAAATTTCCTCTTGTTTTCCTCCGTCGGCGCATCAGACAAAAATTCGATGTATCTTCCCGTGCCAATCGCCACGCAGCTGACCGCGTCTTCCGCCACTACCGCATTGATGCCGGTACGCTCCTGAATCAATTTATCCAAACCATATAACAGTCCACCACCACCGGTCATTACGATGCCCCTGTCTGATATATCCGCCGCAAGTTCCGGCGGTGTACGCTCCAAAACATTATGGATCGCATCACAAATCGCGGAAACAGACTCTTGCAAGGCTTCCAGCATTTCATCGGAAGTTACGGTAATATTTTTCGGCAGCCCTGTAATCAAGTTTCTGCCACGAACATCCAGTGTGACAGGCACGCTTCTGGGATATGCCGTACCGATATGGATTTTCAAATCCTCCGCCGTACGCTCACCGATCAGCACATTATGGCGTTTACGCATATATTTGATGATCGCATCGTCAAAATTATCTCCCGCAATCTTCAAAGAAGTGCTGACTACCGTTCCGCCCAAAGAGATCACCGCGATATCCGTCGTGCCGCCGCCGATATCCACCACCATGCTGCCGCAGGCTCTGGAAATATCTATGCCCGCACCGATCGCCGCCGCAATCGGTTCTTCAATGATATGCACCCTTCTGGCGCCTGCCTGTCTGGTAGCATCTTCCACCGCACGGCGCTCCACTTCCGTGACACTGCTGGGTACACACACCGCGATCGTAGGTTTCACAAAGGAGCGTTTCCCCATGGCTTTCTCGATAAAATACTGCAGCATTTTCTCCGTGATTTCATAATTGGAGATAACACCCTCTCTTAACGGACGAATCGCGACAATATTTCCGGGTGTTCTGCCTAACATACGTCTGGCTTCTTCTCCCACCGCCAAGATCGTGTTGCTGTCTTTATCGATGGCAACAACGGAAGGTTCCCGAATCACGATCCCCTGCCCTTTGATATAGACCAACACCGTCGCTGTGCCCAAATCGATCCCGATATTCTCGCCAAAGCTCATGAAATTAAACTTGAACATGGTTATTCTCCTTTGTCCTTTCCATTCATCAACGCCTCTGTTAAAGCGTTTGCCCTTTTTGCATAGGAATTATCTATAGTATACTGGATAGAAAACACCTTGAAAAGGCATTTTCTATATTTTTTCGGCAAATTTATTTTTTAAGCTCTTCTTTCAGGATCTCGATGCCTTTTTGCAGCTGTGTATCCTCCGAAAGGGATACCGTTGCCGCGCTTTGCCCTTCCGGCAGTTCCACTGTCACGTCCGGTGTGATCCCTTCTCCGTGGATACAGACACCGTTTGGCGTGTAATACTTTTCAATGGTAATACTCATCGCGGAACCGTCGGACAGCGGGAACAGCCCCTGTACCAATCCCTTGCCGAATGTCTGCGTGCCGACCAGTGTACCCACGCCCAGATCCTGTACCGCACCGGATAAGATCTCCGAAGCGCTTGCGGTGCCTTCATTGACCAACAGCACCAGCGGCACATCTAAATACTCCGCATCACAGGTTTTGTCCTCGCGATTGCCCGCTTTATCAATGGTATACACCATCGTGCCTTCCGGCAGCAGTTCATCGCCGATCGCACATGCCGAATCCACCAGACCACCGCCGTTATTGCGCAGATCCAGCACCAGTGCCTGCAAGCCTTCTTCCTGCAGCGCTTCCAATGCCTCCATAAACTGATCGTATGTATTTTCCTTAAATGCAGTCAGCTGAATGTAACCGATGCCATCTTCCAACATCTCATACGCCACCGAAAGCTGTTCGATCTTTTGGCGCTGCATCTTTGCAGTAAATGTTTCTCCCGTTTCCTCGCGGTACAGTTCCATCGTCACCGTACTGCCGGATTCGCCTTTTACCATAGTTGCGATCTCATTCAATGACAAACCCGCCACTTCCGTTCCATCAATGGAAAGAATCTCATCGCCGGGCAGGATACCACATTCTTCCGCCGGACTGTTTTCCATCGGCGAAATAACGATCACTCTGCCTTCCTCGTCCATTGTGATATACACACCAACTCCATCAAAAGCGCCGTTGGTACTTTCCACATAGCTCTCCAGCTCCTCCGCCGTCAGGTAATAGGTATACCGATCACCGGCGCCGTCCACCATTGCTTTGTAAATGCTCTCCCTCAGCTCGTCATCTTCCAGATCACCTACAAAATAGCGTTCCAGATATTCCATCATCAAACCGCTTTTTTCCTCCGCGGTCATTTCCTTTGTAAACGGCAGCAGATGCCAAGGGATCAGATTCGCCGCTTCCACCCCTCGCCAAATGCCGGATAAAATACTTAAAATGACCACTCCCGCCAAAAATCCTTTCCAAAAATCCTTCTTGCGCACAACCTTCGCCTCTTTTCCAAATATTCTGTCTATATCTATGACCGCCGATGCCACACCATGCCGTTGAAACCATAAAAAGCACCCACAAAACAGAAAAGAACCGCCTCAGCCCCCTGAAAAACGGTTCTTTTTTTCCCCTTTTTGCGCCGCCTTACACGCGCAGATGCTTACGAATCGAAGTTACACTGCCAATCACACCAAGTGCCACGCCAAATGCCAACGACAGCGGCAGCAGCACACTGTAAATATCCCCGCTGGCTTTAAACTGCGCCAGATTTTGAATGATCGGTAAATATTCATAAAACAGGCTGACTGTTTTCGCATATAACGGCCAACCGATCAACGTCGGTATCAACGCGCCGACCAGACCGATGATCACGCCCTCGATCAAAAACGGCCATCGGATAAACCAGTCTGTTGCGCCGACATATTTCATAATATTGATCTCAATACGTCGGTTCACCACGGAGATCTTGATCGTATTGACAATGATCATCACGGAGATCACGCCCAGAATCAACATCACCAAGATGCCCACAATACGAAAAGCATTGCTTGCTTTTAACAGCACTTCCGTTTCTGTTTTCGCATAATTCATATTTTCGATCCCGTCGATATTCTGCAATTCCTGCAATACCTGATCCTGATAGGTGATATCTTCCAGCTCGATTTTGAAGGAATGGGACAGCGGGTTATTCTCCCCGTCCAATCCGACAAAAATATCTTCTTCTGCACCCCATTCATCTTTCAGCTGGTCTAACGCATCGTCCGGTGAAACGTAACTTGCGTCCAACACATGATCCAACCCTTTGATCTGGTTTTGGATCCTTGTGATCTCGTCACTGGTCAAATCACCTTTTAAGAAAACCGCGATCCCGATGGAATCTTCCATCTGATTGAGCATATATTGTAAATTTGTCACCACACAATAGGAAAATGACATGATCGTGATACACGCCGCCACCGCAATCATGGAAGCGACTGTCATCAGCATATTTTTCTTTAAGCCGGCAAAGCCTTCTTTGATAAAATATTTGATCGTACTAAGCCTCATCGCTATACCCACCTTTTTCCACATCTTTGACGATATTGCCATGCTTGAGCGTTACGACTCTTTTTTGCATCGCATCTACAATATCTCTCGCGTGAGTCGCCATAACAATGGTCGTACCTCTTTTATTGATATCATCTAACAGCTGCATGATACCCCATGCGGTTTCCGGGTCCAGATTACCCGTAGGCTCATCGCAGATCAAAATCGGCGGGTTATTCACGATCGCACGCGCAAGCGCCGTCCTTTGCTGCTCGCCGCCGGAAAGCTGGTTCGGGTAGCTTTTGCCTTTCTTGCCAAGCCCCACCAAAGCCAGTACCGCAGGCACATTTCTGCGAATGATACGGCTGGGTGCTTCGATGACACGCATCGCAAACGCCACGTTTTCATATACCGTTTTATTCGGCAAAAGGCGGAAATCCTGGAATACCACCCCGAGATTTCTGCGCAGGTACGGGATTCCCTTGCGGGAAAGCTCTGTTGTTTTCACTTTATTGATGATAATGGTACCTTCCGTCGGATCAAGTTCTTTCAGCAACAGCTTAATCAGCGTAGACTTACCGGAACCGCTGGAGCCGACAATAAATACAAATTCTCCTTTTTTAATATGTAAATTGATATTTTCTACTCCTTTGGAGCCATTGGGGTATGTTTTCCCCACATTGATCAGTCGAATCAATTTTCATCAGCCTCACTTTTCAAACGCATCATCGCTTTTTGCCGCGAAAATCTGCGCTTTTTGTCATTGCATACTTTTTGATTATAACAAAAAAAAGGGATAGACACAAGTCCCCCCTTCTTTTTTCCCATATTTATCCACCGATCGATCAATAACTCATGCGATCCATATAGATCATGTATTTGCTGACCATCAGTGTGATTTTGAAGATGATCGCATCGTCAAAGTTACGCAGATCCAGTCCTGTCATTTTCTGCAATTTATCCAAACGGTAAACCAGTGTATTTCTGTGGATATACAGCTGACGGCTGGTTTCGGATACGTTCAGATTGTTTTCAAAGAATTTATTGACAGTCGCCAATGTTTCATCATCAAAATCGTCCATCGTCAAACCATGCAGCACTTCTTTGATGAACATACGGCACAGCGGGATCGGCAGCTGGTAGATCAAACGACCGATGCCCAGTTTTTCATAGTTGACGATATATTTGTCGTTTTCGAAAATCTTGCCGACTTCCAAAGCCATTTTCGCTTCCTTGTAGGAACGGGATACGTCCTTGAGGTCGCTGACTACGGTACCGCTGGAGATGTAAACATGCCCGCCGCTTTCCGCATTCAAGGTGTCAGCGATCATCTTCGCGATCTTGTCGATCTCATCATCTGCTTCTTTTTCCCGCAGCTCTTTGACCAAAATAATGCTGTGCTCATCTACCGCCGTCACAAAATCCTTTGTTTTGGCAGGGAAAATGCTGCGAACGATCTCTACCACATTCATTTCCTTGTCAATATCGGTTTCGATCAAGTAAACGATGCGGCGGATATTGTTTTCGATATGCAGTTTCTTCGCACGGCTGTAAATATCCACCAACAGAAGGTTATCTAACAACAGATTTTTAATGAAATTATCCTTATCGTAACGTTCTTTGTAAGCGATCAGCAAACTTTGGATCTGGAAAGCGGCAATCTTACCGATGCGGTAGCCTTCTTCGTCCTCCCCTTTGACCTGAACGACATATTCCGGTACACCGTTATCGTAGATCTTGAAATACTGATAGCCTAAAATCAGCTGGCTCTCCGCCTGAGAACCCACAAAATTCTCTACTGCGTCGATCTGGCGGCCGATCATGTTTTCTTCCGTAGTTGCAATCACCTTGCCCTCTTTTTCCACCACACTGAGTTCTTTTCGTGTAATGTTCTTCAATCCGTCAATGGTGCTTTGCAAAATCTGGTTGGAAATCATATCACTCACCTCAAAAAAATAGTCTCTTCTGCCATTTGTGTCCTGCTAATTCTACAATGATCTTTTGTATACCTGGCATAGCCGAAACCCTATGCTGCACAGTGGGGATCGGCATTTTTCACTGTCAATTCTGACAAAAATAAGAGATTTCTTTTTGACACAAAATTGCCTAAATCCATTTTATAATACAATACCAAAAAAAGAAAGAGAAACTGTAAAAAAACTTACAATTTCTCTTTTGCATGCATATTTTCATAAAACAAAAGCCTGTTTTTTGGCTATATTGTATAGAAAATTGTCTGTTTTTGTCTTTTTCATGACTCAAAAGCTCGAAAAAGGCTTCGCTGTTTTTACCTTGGCACGCGAAAAAAGCGAACAAAGCCTTGTTTTTTGTATCTGTAAAAATACATTCTTCGGGCATATTGAGCGAAAGAACCGCCGTTTTTTGCATCTTTTTGGATAAAAACACAAGGTAATTTTTCCCATACGCTTGCATCACTTCACGCTGTCACAAGGCATGATCTGCTTCAGCTCTTACGACGGCGCTTGCGTACTTCCAGTACAAACAACGGCAGGCGCAGCATCCGCTTCCAACGGCTTGGCTGTGAGATCAGGCGATAAAACCACTCCAATCCAAGCTTACGAAACGCTTTCGGCGCGCGCTTGACATTGCCTGCCATCACATCGAAACAGCCGCCGATCCCAATGCAGAGTTTCACATTAAGCAGTCTGATATTTTCATAGATCCATTTTTCCTGTTTCGGCGCGCCCAACCCCACCAAAAGCACGCTCGGCTGCTTCTTCTTGATATCGGCTATAATACGGCGTTCTTCCTTTTCATCAAAATAGCCGTTATGACCACCGACGATCCGCAAATTGGGATAGACCTCCTGCATACGTTTTGCCGCTTTCGCAGAAACTCCCGGCGCTGCGCCAAAGAAATAAAACGTTTCCTGCGTATCCTGCAGTGCGGCAAATAACCGCTGCGTCAAATCATAGCCTGCCACACGTTCCGGCAATGCTTCCTCGGCATAACGGGACGCCCATACCACGCCAATGCCGTCCGGAATCACCAAATCCGCCTGATGCAGAATATCCATCAATTCTTTATCCTTCTGCGCTTCCATCACGATTTCGGGATTGGGTGTGCAGATAAAATGCCGCCCTTCTTCCCCCAGGAAACCCAGTGCGCGTTCCACCGCTTCATCCATTGTCACTACATCAAAGGGAACGCCTAAAATCTCTATCGTTTTTCTCATTTCCTTTTCCCCCCGCATGTGCGTTTTGTTTCTGTCACACTCAGCAGCCGCTCCAGATATTTTTCATTGTAATGTGCCTGCCGACGCAGCAGTTCGGATTTTTCGTGTAACAGCGTAACGTAATTTTGCCTATTATGCACGATATCCGCAATATATTCCAATGTTTTGTCCATATCAAACCCCTGCAGCGTATCCCCGCTTGGCATTTCGAGTTTTGCCAGATAATACTCGATTTTGGGGTCGTATACAAAACCAATCAGCGGCACACATTGTCTTGCGGCAAAAATCAGCGTATGCAGACGCATACTTAATATAAAATCCATACAACCAATAATCCCCATCAGCTCCACGGGAGAATAATTTTCCCGCAGGATATAGGACGGCTGCTTCATCTTCTTTTGTACTTTTTCACTGATGTTATAATCATTCGGCACCTGCATGGCAATAAATAAAATATTTCTGTCATACTGCTCCACAATCACATCGCATAACTTAGCAAAACGATCCGTAAACGCGTCAATATCCTTCCAGTTTCGTACAGAAACCGCTACCAGAGGCTTATCCATCGGGATACCGCTGTTGCGCAACAACTGTTTTGCGCGTTCCGTTTCGATCGGGTCCATTGTAAAGACAGGGTCCGCCGTAACGAAACACTTTTTGCGGTCTACGCCCATGCTCAATAACTCCTCGTAGGAATTTTCCTCCCGCAGCGTAATCAGATCCGCACGGTTGACCACTCGTTTCACTAACCTGCGGTTACGCTTACCGGAAACCGGTCCGATACCGTTGGCATACAGCATTACTTTTTTCCCTAACAGCTTTGCCACAGCGGTAATCGAGAGGTAATACATCAAAGAACGTGTGCTGGTGCTGTCCTGCAGCAGACTGCCGCCGCCGGAAAGCAGTACATCACAGCCACGAATGGCTTTGAACACGTCCCACACCCCAAAGCGATACACCGCTTCAATGCCATATTTTTCCTTTGTTTCCTGCGGACGGTTGGAAAGCACGGTAATATGATAATTTTTTCCCATTTCCTGTATGTTTTTATGCATGGAAAGCATGATCGCTTCGTCACCGGTGTTATTAAAACCATAATAACCGCTCATGACCACATGGTACTGCTTTTCATGACTTTCTTCCCATGCCGCGTCGTATGCCGCAATGCAGTCCAGTGCCATCTTCTGCACAGAATAATAACGGAAGATTACCTCTCTGCCGTATGCGCCTGCCTCCGCCCGTTCTGTTTGGCTCATGCGGTTCATCACCGTATCGATATCTTCCAAAAGCTGTTTGGGAGAAGACATTTCACAGCCTCTACAGCAAAAATTATTGCTTTGCGCAATTTTGAGCTTCTCTTTTCCAAAAATCCCGATATATCCTTCGTTTCCGGCAACGATTACGGGTTTGGCGGCTGCCATCGCTTCCAACGCGGCACGGCTGACGCCCACAAATACATCTGCCACACTGACCAATGTATTGATATCCGTTCTTGCGCCTGTCATGGTAATCATTTCTCTGCCTAAAGCGGCATTGATACGCATACTTTCTTCCTGCAGTTTCGCAAACACATTGCCGCCGCCCACAATCAGTATACGCAGTCCTTTGATCCTCTTTTCCAACTCGGGCGCAATCTCAATCAGCTGTTTTGCCACCAACGCGCGGTCTTCGTCCATTCGGCTGACATACACCAGCGTCGGGGTGCCTTCCGGAATATGAAATTCCTTTCTCACCGCGCTTTGATCGGTTTGGGGCGAGAATTTATCGGTATCGATACCGTTGATGGTCACAAAAATATTCTCATTACGCACATGATAGCTTTCTTTCAGATAAGACTTAATATCATCACTGACCGCAACGACTTTCTGCCCCCAGTTTGTCAGGTATTTCAGACCCATGCCGGTGTAAAACACCCAATGCGCCGAAGTAACGAATGTAAAATCCATCTTCCGATGCAAAAATCCGCAGATAAAACTCGGGATCCTCGCATGAGAATGCACAATATCCACCTTTTCTTTGCGTATGATCCTGCGTAACAGTATATAAGAACGCAGCATTTTGAACACGTTGCGCTGATTCATCGGCACACGGTAATGTCTGATACCGACTGCTTCCAGTTCTTTTTCATATACACCGCCGTTGGAAGCAACGATCACGCGGTGCCCCATTTTGGCAAGCGCTTTGCTCAGCTCCACCACATGTGTTTCCGCCCCGCCGATCTCCA
Organism: uncultured Lachnospiraceae bacterium; assembly: GCA_944383855.1. GTDB lineage: Bacteria > Bacillota > Clostridia > Lachnospirales > Anaerotignaceae > CALWRB01. The sequence goes on along the minus strand of CALWRB010000006.1, from coordinate 33,221 downwards.
GTCCCATCAGCGTCATCAATATGGTATAATTCCGCTTCATATCGCTTTTGCTCCTTTATTTTTTCACTCCGCGATCGATACAACCTTACCTTCATATTTAAAATACTTCGTTGTAAACGTCTGCGCGGAATTACGAATCAATTCGAATGTTTTTTCCGCATACCAAGTACCGCCGCTTTCAGAAGCGTCTGTCTGTATCGTGACATAGGCGTCATAACGGTTTTCCAACGGCGCCTGCACGATCGCGCCTTCCAGATCTTTCATGATCTCATATGCCGTATCTGTCGTCACCTCTGTGATAACACCGATATAATTGCCGCTGGTTGCGGAATACATGGCATCGCCCACCTGCAAGTTATCGATCAGTTCCTGCTCCAGCGATTCAAACAGTACGGTATAGCTGATCGTCTGCGTCTGCACAGTGGTACTGGTCTTATCCTGATGGAAAAATTTCACATATGCCCCAACGATCAACAGCACCACCAAAACGATAATGATAATATCCAAAAAACTGCCTCTGCGTTTTCTTCTTTGCTGCATTTCTGCCATGATTTACACTCCCTCTCTTTCAATGCTCAAGATCATTCCCTCTGCCGCATAACCCGGTCCCTTCACTGCAATGGTTTCCCCGGGTTTGACTTGATAAGAGCCGGAAATGGTAAAGGCAGAATTGCTTTCTACCGCCTGTGCCTCGATCATCAAAAACAGTTTCTTTTGTTCCGGAATCGTTTTTTCCATATATTTATGCTCCGCGTAGTTGGGCGCCATATCGGTCGCTTCCTCCACACGAAAATCCACCAATGTGCCGATACTGTAGTTTTTGGTGCTTTCCGTCAGTGCATCACCTACCTGCAGTGCCTCCTCCATCTGATTGGGCACAGCGTTTAACACTACCGTATAGCGCAGCGTCTGCGTATTGGAGCTGGTCGGTGTGGAACGGTTCAAAAACCAGTAACCTCCTGCCGCGATCACTAAAATCAGCACCACAATGCCGATATCAAACAGATTCCACTTCCATTTTTTCTTCTCGTTCATGCTTTCTTTCCTCCTCTTGCCGCCAATGCGCTGCGATATACCTGCTCGATATTGGAAGCATACTGCTCCACTGTAAATTTCTCCTGAAAGATGCGTCTGCTGCCTTCCTTCAGCTTTGCCAACAATGCCTGATCCTCCATCAAGCGCAGCATAGCCTCTGCCAAAGCAGCGCTGTTTTGCTTCGGGAAAATCAGACCGTTTTCTTCATGAGAGATGACCCCGGGATTTCCGCCAAAATCGCTGACAATAGCGGGGATTCCCATACTCATACCCTCTAAGAGGGACAAACTGGTCGCTTCCGTTCCGTAAGAAGCGTTTAACTGCACGTCCGTAATGCTAAGAAGTCCGCGTACATCTGTCACAAAGCCAAGGAATGTGACTTGCTCGCTTACGCCCATTTCTTTTGCCGCTTCCTTCAGCTTTTCCTCCTCTGCGCCGACACCTGCCACTAAAATACGGAACTCTTTTCCCGCTTCCTTCAGTCTTTGTGCAGCTTCTAAAATATAGAGATGTCCTTTTACCGCTTCCAGTCTTGCCAGAATACTCATCACAAACGTACCATCGCCGATACCATAGGTATTTTTCCATGCCGCCTGTTCTTCTTTGGAAACGGGCAGCTGTTCTTCCACACCGTTGAGTACCACCGTGACACGTTCGGGGTGGATCCCGCTGTCGGTCAGGTTTTGTTTTGCCGCTTCCGCCACGGCGATCATCGCGTCCGCCGTATGCTCATTGACAAAGCCGTTGATCGCTTTGCCCGGCTGTGTCGAAAGGCGCTTGGAAACGGGAAAAACGGAATGTCTGGTAAATACCACGGCTTTACCGCATAACTTTCCTGCGATACGCCCTGCCATTGCGCCGTGGGTATGGATTACATCGGGGTTGGTTTTTAGAATGATCTTCCGCAGCTTTCCGATCGCTGCCAAGTCCAAAGACCGATCGGCAATGCCGTCTACCTCGATCACCTTGACCCCGGCTTCTTCCACCGCAGGCTTTAATAAGCTGCCTTTCGGCATGACCACCATCACACGAAATTCGTCTTTATGATAGTGTTTGACATAATTGATCACACAGCGCCCCGCGCCGCCGATATTGCTGTCACTGATGATATTGAGTACTTTGATCATGTTCTTACCGTCTCCTTTTTGTGCGTTCTGCTGCGCATACAGCGGCGACCAAACACCATCGTCAGTCCCAAAACCGCCCAAAAGGCAAGCATCACACGGTAATTATAAAATGTATAGTCCGACAGACTCTGTACCAAAAATCCGCTGATGGCAGAAATGCCCGCGATCAAATGCAGTTTTTTGCCGAATCTTTTTTCTACGGAAACGCCTTGAAAACCGATACGGTAAAACATCCAGATCATTGCCGCAAACACCAGCAGTCCGCAAATACCCGTATCGCAAAGGATCTGCAAAAATAAATTATGCGAATGCGGCGCGCTGACGCTGTTGTAAGCATAAAACGGGTATACTTTGTTGTAAGCCCCCATGCCGGGACCGATACCGCTGAACCAGTAGTCCTTTAACATATCGATCGTACCAAGCCAGATATTGACACGATAGGACGTAGAAGAATCCGCCATATTTCCGATGCTCAAAAAACGGTCCAGTATCGTTTCCGGCAGCACAAACGGCAGCGCAAACAATCCCAGAATGCCAAGCAGCAAAAAGCGCTTGTCCAAAAGCACCAAAAACGCCGCCACACTGACCAGAAAGCCGAGATAACAGCCTCTGGAATACGTCAGCACCAAGCAAAGCAGCATCATGCAGCCACAAATCAAGAAATAAACCCTGCTCTGCCAATTTTTCGACGTCAGGAACAAAGAAGCCGCAAAGGGCAGCACCAGCAGGAAATATTCTCCCAATACATTCGGATTGCCCAATGTGGAATACACACGGAACGTAATGCTGCTGAACATATCCTGATCCACCCAGACGCCGCTGAACTGCGCGGGATTCGCGTACTGATAAAACCCGTATAACGCAACTACAGCACCCACCGTCACCATCAAAAACAGCATGACGTTGGATTTCTTTTCCGAATTTACGGAATGGATCACTACCACAAAAAACAACATAAACGCAACCGATAACGCGCCGCCGTAAAGGCTGTCCCAAAACGAAACCGAAAAAAGCGTACTGATCGCATATACCAATGCATACAGCAGTACATATTTCGTCAAAATATGATACCGTATCCGTTCTTTTTTACAAACCAAACGCAAAAACAACGTGCCGAAAGACACCATGACCAGTGCCAAAACCGCCATTGTAGGCAAAACAGGCGCCAAAGCCGCCGCCAAAATACACCAAATGGCAGGCTGCACAAAAATACTGCCGCGCAGAAAAGCTGTCAAATGCAGGCGGTCAAACAATACCGAACAACCGTCCAAAATACCGTAGATCAGTCGGGTAAAAATACTGTTTTTACTGATCGCGGGGATCTCTCTTACCTGCAAAAACCACTGTATGATCCTGCTTTCTTTCGCCTGCCTGCCCAGTGCGTCCCAAAGGCTTTGCCCTGCCCCAAGCAAGCGGCTTTGCTCGACATTTTTCTTCAAAATTTGTTCTATCATACGTCCTCCGTACCTTTCTTCCTGCCGATTTTCGCACTGATCCATTCCAGTGCCATGCGTGTCTGCGCAACTTTCAAAACTGCCGTCAAAATGACATATACCAACGCACCCGCAGCCGCAGGCACGCCAACCACCAAAATACGAGTCACAAAACTATCCTGCAAACATTGCCGCAACAGATCACGGCAAAGCATTGCCGCGACCCCCATGATGGCAGAGGCGACAATGATCTTTATCAAAGGCATCAGCATCTCCTTGCCAAAGCACTCCCGCTCCTCTTTGTGCAGTACCACCACCAAACAAGCGGCAGAAACCAAAGACGCGATCGCCGAAGCACCCGCGATGCCCGCCACATCATAGCGTTTAACTAACAGCAGGCAAAGCACCCAGTTGGTCGCCATGGATAGTATCCCGGCAAGCATCGGCGCCTTCGCTCTTTGTCTGGCATAGAACACACGGGAAAGGAAGATATACACGCCATACCCCATCGTACCAAGGCAAAGATAGCGCAGCGCTCTGGCAGTAATCCAGGTATCTTCCGCCGTAAAACGGTTTCTTTCAAATAACAGCCGCACCAGATCTTCGCTTTCCACCCAAAGACCAATCATCATCGGAATCAGCAAAAAGCAAAGTGCCATCAGCGTTTGTCTGACCAAACGGGCAAAATCTTCTTTCTGCTCTCCCGTAACCAAACGGGAAAGCCTCGGGAAAATAACATTTGCGACCGAGAGCACAAATACCCCCAAAATGATACTATATAGGTTATTTGCGTTATTCAGTGCCGTTGTCCCGCTGCCTTCAAATAAATAGCTGGCATAACGCACACCGACCGCTAAGTTGATCGGCTGTATCCATGTGCTGACCATGACAGGCAGCATCAAAATCAGGACTTTTTTCAGCCCCGCGTCCCGAAATGCGAAACTCGGACGATAGCGGTATCCTTTTTTTCTAAGCGGCGGCACCTGTATTGCGACCTGCAAAAACCAGCCGACCAGAAATGCCACCGCAAGTCCCGTTACACCCCATGTACGGTCTAACGTCCAGTAATACAAAATAATGGCGCCGTTGGAAACAATGCTCATCGCCGCGGGGATCGTAAATTCCTCCATCGACTGCAAAATGCCTACAAAACAATAGGCAAGCCCCGTAAATAACACGGTCGGAAACAGCATACGCAGTAAAGAAACACAAAGCTGCAAAGTTTGCGCATCATACCCCGCCGCAAACAAACGGGCAAACGGCTCCGCAAATATCATTCCGACCACACTCAACAGCAGCGTAAAAGCGCCCACCAGTGTGATGAAGGTATCAGAGAAAGAAAATGCCTTTTTTTCGCCGTATCTTCCCATATATTCATTAAATATCGGGATAAAGCTTGCGGATATGGCAGAGGCGAAAACCGCATCAAAAAATGTTCTGGGGATCAGGCTTGCCGTTGTAAAGGCATTTGCCTCCATACCCAGACCGTAATGATTGGCAAACAAAATATCGCGGTATAACCCCAGCACCTTGCCAAGCAGTGTAATGACCATCATGCCGCTGACAGCCGCCACGGCATTTTTTTGCTTTCCTGTCATAAGTAACCTCTCTTTTGCAGCGAATTTTTCGTTTCTGCTGCATTGTTTTAATATTACCCCAATCAGCGGCATATTACAATAAAAAAACGATGAAAAAGGAGGCATCACGCCCCCTTTTTCCTTGGTGCTATATCCTGCGGTACTCTCCTGATGTCTTTTCGATAAAAAACTCGGAAAACTGCCGCATTACATTACAGATTTTCGAATGCGTAACGGATCGAAGTGCCGTCCAAACGCAGCTTCAGCATCTTTGCATTGCTGTTTGCCGTTCCGTCACTGTTCCACAGGTTCGGTATATTCACATAACGCATACCATTGACCTGTCCTGCCCACGCACTTGTGCCGGAAGCGGAAACGACCATGACGTTCTTTCCGTCATTGACAAAATTGCTCAGGAAGAAACGGAACATCGCAGTTTCTGCCGTGTTGCTGAAGTTGGAAGGAGAAACGTCCATCAAAAAGACAATGTTGTTTCCGCTGAATTTTTCCAGATCTGCCTTCATCTGTGTCCACTGAGAAGCGGAAGTAGCGTAAATAGAGCCTTTTGCCGCGGAAAGTGTCACAAATGCGGTGCCGGATTTTTCTGTGAAGCTGTAACCGTTTTTCCAGTACAGTGTATCCACGGAAGGTCCCTGGGACAAATCCTGTGTGCCGGCAAATACAGCAAGGTCAGCGCCTTTTTCCAATGCACTGCGTGCTGCCGCGCGTTTTGCGGTATACAAATCCAGATCCTTGACCGCAGAAGACTTGATGTTTCCGATCAGATTCACATAAAGCGCACCGTCATTTGCTTTCGTGATCGTCTGGTTCCAGCTGTCAGCCACATAGGAAGCCGCAGGTGTCTGCACCGCTGTGGCATTGCCCACCGTCACAGCAACATAATACGTCAGATTGCCCAGCTGGCATTTGATATAAGTAGAGCCATTTGCCTTCGCGGTAAATACATTGCCGCTCATGGTACCAATGGATGTATCCGCTACGGTATATGTCACGCCGCTTGCGCTGTAGCTGTAACCGTCTGCATCGGAAACGGTAGCGCTCAGTGTGGACGTGCTGCCGGGACCGCTCAGTTTCGTCGCGGAAGCGGAAGCCGTCAACTTCGCAGGTGCACTTGCAGTCGTAAATGTCATGCTATATAAATCACCGTAGGAAACACCTACACCGAACATTCCTGTCCCTGCCGGGGTAAAGGTATTTCCGCTCCAAGTGCCTTCCATACCGGTCACATCAAACTTCAGATCACTGCTGTCGATCTCGATCCTTCTCATATAAGAATCCAGTCCGTATACTTCATATTGGGTCGGCTGCCCCTGCACTGCTCTGGAAACAGGTTCTATCACCAATTCCGCTACCGTATCGCTTTCGGGTGCAGTCTGGAAAATACCTACCGCATTGATAACTTTTCTGGCGCTGCCGTCGGAAGGGTTGTTCTTCAATTCCAAAGAAGTGTCCTCATTCGTCTGTGCTACCATCGTAGAGGAACCGCCGCCATCCAGATGCATCGCGTTATACGCGCCGTATTCTAACATCAAAGCCGCCATTTCCGCATGTGTTGCGCCGATGCTGTTTCCTCTGCCGTCCACGATCATAAAGATGACCTTCTCGCCGTCTTTGGAAACACCCATTGCTGTTCTGGGCTGTCTGCCTGTCGCTACAATGGAAGTTGCCGTTGCGGTCTGACCATTGACCAAAAGCAGTCCGCCGCCGCCAAATGCCGTTTCGATCTGATCCAGATCCACGGAAGCGTTTACGGAAAGGATCGCTTCATCGCCTACGGCATAAGCCTTGGCATGATCGTTATAATAAGCGTTGCTCAACACAATCAAATACCCATCTTCGGGTACTTCCACCGTTTCTCCGGGGGCGGAGATATAAGTGATCTCATCGTCTTCCACGACGATCTTGACCAGCTTGGAATCCGCAAATCTGCGATCCAGATCGGCAGTGGAATCCGCCGCATTACGGTCAAAGTAGATCGGGAATACCATTGCTGTCACTTTATTCAAAGAAAGCAGGGACAGGTGTGTGCCTGCCTGGTTGTAAAAATCCACCGTCATGGTGAAATAATCAAAAAACGTGTCGCCGTTTTCGTTTTCAAAAAACGCCGCATACTCATTCTTTTCTGTATTCAGGTTCGTACCGGCAGAAATCGTTTCTCCTTCTACCACAGTCGGACCAAAAGGGGTGGAATATGTACCGGAAAGACCGAAAAAGTCTGCATTCACACCCGCGATCGCGCCGTTATCCTGCAGCAGTTTCTGCACGGTTTCTTTCAGACCGTACTCTGTGGTGCTTTCCACCTCGTGAAACTTCAATGTACTTTCGGTCAGATCCACCGTCAAAGTATAAATATCCTGAAAACCCGCATCTGTCAGGCGGTGATTTTTTTCGTAAGTCACGCCTTTTGTTACGGTTTGTGTCGTTTTCTGGTCATACAGTGTGGTCGCCGCAAATGTGGGCGAAGCAGTCAGCGGCAGTATCGCGGCAGTCGCCGTCACCAACGCCAAAGCCTTTTTTATCCATTTTTTTCTCATACCGTTCTTCTCTCCTTAGCATATATCTGAATGTCTTTTTTCTGTTTGAATGGGTTATGGTTGTAGCTAAAAAGCCTTCTTTACTTTACCATAATTTTCGACTCATTTGCGCAAAAGGTGTTAAAATTTAATAAATTTGTAATAATTTCGCATAGGTCAGACAAATAAAAAAACGACCGTGCCGCGGTACGCAACTTTGTCGTTTTCCCGCAAAGTACAGCCGTTTTTCTTTTTTTGATGATGATATCAAACGCAACGCGCTTTTGCCAACAGCTTCATCATCCAGTCTGCAAACAGATCTCTGTCCGCATCAAAGGCAAAATGCACATTTCTGGGTCTGTCCGTAAATGTTCTGGGGTCTACGATGGTCTGACCGTCCGCGAAACCGCCGCTGATGTCAATATCCACACGGCAGAATCTCAAATCTGTCAAAACTTCCGGGTGTACCACCGCACAGACCGCCAAGGCATCATGCACCGGTGCGGAATCGATGCGCTCCATCGGTTGCAGCTGACGGTATGCAAAAATTCTGTGATCGATAAACGATGCTGCCGCAAGCGCAACGGGATTGCCCATCTGACGCATTTGTTTCGTTTCGTCCGCGTTGATGCAGGCATGGTGCGTTGCGTCCAGAGGCACCATACGGATCGGCACACCGCTTTCCATAACGATCTGCGCCGCTTCCGGATCAAACCAGATATTAAACTCCGCCGCCGCAGTGGTATTCGTTCTGTAGCAGCCGCCGCCCATCAGCACGATCTCTTTGATCTTGCCGCAGATCGCAGGCTCAATCCGCATTGCCATCGCCAGATTGGTCATAGGACCGACCGGGATCAGTGTGATATCTCCGTCACTTTCCATTAAGGTGCGGATATAGAAAAATACCGCATGCTCCGCTTCCGTTTTCCCTTTGGACTCAGGCAGATCCAGATAATCGGTATGCATATTCACTTCTTCCGTCATGCCTTCCACCTTCGTTCTGGTGCCGTGATAGATCGCGTGACGCGTCGGCAGCAGGGTATTGACCATCGCTGTGGAGCAGCCTTTATAAACGGGAAAATCCGCCTGCAGCAAATCTCTGACACGCAGTGTGTTTTCGGTGGTATTTTCCAACGGTTTGTTGCCCGCCACCGTACAAACTGCCAAAAGATCGATGTTTTCGTCCAAATATGCCGTCATGATCGCTACAGCGTCATCTGTTCCGGTATCTACGTCCAAAATAACTTTTTGTTTTTCGTCCATCTCTTTTCCCCTCTTTCGATTTGCTTGTCCTATTCTGTCTTTTTTCAGTATACACATTCCCTCTTGCTTATGCAAGGCATAGGACATTCTCTTTGATTCATATTCTAATGCAAAACCCACATTTCAAAAGGGAGGGATCTTTATGAAAAAAACAGCCGTGCTGCTTCTTTGCCTCTGTATTTTTCTTTGCGGCTGTTCGCAAAAGAGCGCCATGTTGGAAATACAGAATATGCTGACCGATATGCAGGGCTACAGCTGTAACGCAACACTGACACGCACCACACCAAGCGGGCAAAAAGTCTATGAAACCAAGCAATATTTCGACGCCGACGGCAGGTATCGTCTGGAACTGACAGCGCCGAGCGATGTTGCGGGCAACTACACCGTATTTGACGGGGAGCGCATCGCGCAGTATAACCCGCGTATTCAAAGCAGCCTGATCCACAATGTACCGGCGTCCCGCCAGCGCAACGAGCTGTTTTTGGGGCAATTTATCAAAAATTACCTGCAATCGGAAGGTGTGAGCGTACAAACCGCTTCTTTGGACGAAAGCCGCTGCACGGTATTGGAAGCATTGATACCGCAGGCACAGCAGGATCTTGCCTCAGAAAAACTCTGGGTAGATACCGAAACTCTGCTGCCGGTTCGCCTTGTCATCTACAATACCGCAGGGGAAGAATGCTATCGTCTGGACTACACCGATTTTGTATATAATCCGGAGTTGGACGAGGAACTTTTTACGATCGCGGAATAAAAATCCAATTCTCTGTCCATACTGAACATAGGTCAGCCGAAGGCAGAGCTTTCCGCTTACAGCCTGTTCTTTTTGGACAGTAACTTTTTTCCTTTCTCCCGCGCGTTTTGGGGCAAAAAAAAAGAGCGAATCCGACTCTTTCGGGAATACATAATCAAGTTCTGTCCTTTCGCTGACAAAAAAACCGACAAAGGGAGGTCGTTGGCATGATTGTCAGGCGAGGTGACATTTATTTCGCGGATCTCAGTCCTGTGGTGGGCAGTGAACAAGGCGGTGTACGCCCTGTACTGATTATCCAAAATGATACGGGAAACCAATACAGCCCCACCGTGATCTGCGCCGCCATTACATCACAAATGAACAAAGCGAAGCTGCCGACCCATGTATCGCTCTCCTCCGCCAGATACGGTCTGCCGAAGGATTCCGTCGTACTGTTAGAACAGCTGCGCACCATTGATAAAAAAAGACTGAAAGAAAAGGTCTGTCGTCTGGACAGTATGATCATGTCCACCATTGACAATGCACTGCACGTCAGTTTGGCATTAAAATAAAAAGCCTTGGAGAAAATCAAGCCGCCAGACTTCTTCTGACGCAAAATCTATGTTGCGATCAGGCATTTTTATGACAAGGTTACATCACACGGAAATCAAAAAAGCGGAAGTTTCGCTGCATCAGAGCGTTTTCTTCCGCTTTTTTGTCGGGAAAGACAGCGTATGCGCTCTCTCCCTTTTTTATCCTTTTCTCCCACTTATCTTATACCGAAAAAAAGCATCTTTTCGGTTTTTATCACCTCTTAGCGGGTTGTATTTTCCTCTTTTTAACAAAGATAGCCTGTGTCAATATAATTGGCAAACATACGCGCTTTCAGCCTTCTTTTTCCGCAGATGCTTCCTTCCTCTTCCCGTGGCAGGTAAATATCGGCAGGCAAAGCGAATTTGATACCCTTAACAAATACATCTTTGCACGAAGCGGCATCATGCGTAGGTACGGTAACGACTTTCATACCCCGCTGGTATTCCATGCCGTCCGAACCGACTTCCGTCAATATCACCGCAAGTGCCACGCGTTTTTTAGGGCAAACTTTGCGTATCGTCATATGAAGCTCTACGATCTGCCCCAAAGATTGCAGCGAAACCTCTCCCAGATCCACTACCGCCGTGTCCTGACAGCTATCCAACGTGATCTCGGCAGGCAGCGGGCAGCTTTCGACCTCCGTTACGATGCCGCAGTCCACTGAAACCAAAGGATCGGGAAAAATCACCAGATTGCCCTCCGCATCTTGATAGCTGATCTGCCGATTGACCTGTTTGGTACCGCTGCTTTGCGCAACATGGCGAATATAAAACTCCAAACTTGCCCCTTCATTTGCCGTCACACCCAAAGCAGGGATCTTCCATTGCAGTTTCGTATCGCTGATCGCCGTGGCATATCCTTTGGCAGGCGGAGCTATCCCGATGATAACAAAGTCATCTGAAACGATCTCGTCAATCACAATATCCGTTGCACCTGTCTTAGAGATGTTTGCGGCAAGCTGCGCAAACAATTCCTCCAGCTGCGTATCGCTTGGCGTCACTGCCACATGAGACAGGTCCGGATCGCTTGCCCATTCATTCAAAGAAGAAACATCAATCCCGTCCGCACCAATCAAACCAATACAATAAATGATGATGCCTTCTGCTCTTGCCTGGGCAGCGATCGGGTCAGGCGGCGGCCCCGCCGTTGTCTTACCATCTGTAAACATAACGATCACTTTCGTATTTGCGCTCAACGGATCAAACGCTTCCTGCGCGCGTTCAAATGCCGCGCCATGGTTCGTAGAGCCGCCTGCGCTCAGGCTATTTACCGCATCTTTCAAGTCAGATACCGATGTGGTCAATGCCGCATTGGTCACAGCAGTATCGGAAAAGCTGACAATACCGATACGGCTTCCCGCACCGATCTGACCCCCTGTACCTCCTGTAGACTGCGCGATCAAGTCGATGAACGTCTTGGCGCCGTCCTTCATATTGCTCAGCGGACTTCCCGCCATACTGCCGGAACGATCCAACACCAGCATAATATCCGTGGGATTTTCCGCGATATCCGGCGATGCGGATAATGCCAATGTTACTTTCAAACGCTCATAACAACCGATTTTTTGCGCGCTGATTTGCTTATTTGCATTGGTAATGCCCATATTCTCTCTCCTTTCCTGTTTCGGATCATGATCGATCCTGCTTCATACTATGAAAAAAGAGGGACAAAGGTGTATAGGTTTTTGCATCATTTCGCAAAGAAAAAAAACCGTTCTCCTGTCCTATTCAGAAAAACGGTTTCTTTTTTTACTCTGCTTCCTGCATCTGGTATGTGCCGTCTGCACGTTCGAAAATATATGTCTTTACGGTTTCACTGCTTTTTCCGTTTTGTGTCAACACAGTCGTTTCGGTCAGCGTAAGTGTGGCTTCGTCAAAAGCCGTTACCGCATAGCTGCGTTCCAGTCTATCTTCCGCAGCGGAGAGGCTCTCCTGTGCCATCGCCTGATACTCTGTCTGAAAATCCACGACAGCCAGTGCCATAAAGCCGTTTACCGCGCTAACAAAGCCTTCCTCGCCTTGGAAATTCAGGTAAGTGATTTTTCCGGTCGCATTCGCTTTTTGCGCATCTTGCTGGTCTTTGACCTCATTTTCCCAAACAGCTTCTGTATAAGTTACCCCATTGCCAAGTTCAGACGATGTATTCTGCTGTGTCTGCTCCTGCGTCTGCTGTTGGGACACTTCTTCATTTTCCTGCTGCTGCGTGGTGCTTTGCCCACAGGCAGACAGCGTAATACACAACACGGCAGTCAACATTGCCGCAGCAAAAAACTTCTGTTTCATTTTTTTCTTCCTTTCCGTCATGATCTGTTTTTTTCGCCTGCCGCTGAAAACAGCCGACAGCGTGCCGTTTGCCAAAATTCTCCCCTATTTGACATACGCACGGTACAGGTCTGATCAAAGCTTTGCGCCTCGTACATGATTATGCACTCTTTGGATCAAAATATCCAACGCGACTACGTTATTGCCGCCTTCCAGCACAATGATATCCGCCTTTCGTTTGCTCGGTTCCACAAACTGCTCATGCATCGGCTTGACCGTTGTGAGGTATTGGTTGACCACTGACTCTAAGCTGCGCCCTCTTTCTTTGACATCTCTGAGAATGCGGCGCAAAATACGCACGTCCGCATCGGTGTCCACAAAAATTTTAATATCCATCATTTCCCGCAGCTGCGGATTTTGGAAGATCAGAATGCCTTCTATAATAATGACTTTTGTGGGGTAGATCGTCACCACCTGGTCGGAGCGATTATGCACCGTAAAATCATATACCGGGCAGTCAATACTTTTCCCTTCCCGCAGCATCTTGATATGCTCGATCATCAAATCCGTATCAAACGCGTCCGGGTGGTCATAGTTTAACTGGCATCTTTGCTCATAGCTTAAATGATCGTTACACTTATAATAATTGTCGTGATAGATCACCGTCACATCATCGCCAAACTGCGCTTTCAGGCGATTGGTCAGCGTTGTTTTACCGCTTCCTGTGCCGCCCGCGATACCAATGATCATAATATCATTCATGCCGATCCCGCTCCCTTCTTACTCCCCTTGTTGCCGTTTACTTCGGTGCAGATTCTCCTGTACCCAGTATGATCTTGATATCCACGCCGTCGCTGATCTGATCCGGTGCCACTTCCACTGCCGCGGAAGCAAAATAACTCTTCAGGTCTTCTCCCTGCCCCGCCTGCTTTACCAGAATACGAGTCTGTTCTTTTTGCGTACCGCTGTAGGTAGTTGCCTCCGCCAGCGTAAAGCCCGCTTCTTTCAGCACATCGGTATAAGCACCTGCCAGACCGTTGATATTGCCGCCGTTGGAAACTTCGATCGTCAATCCGACAGAGCTTGTCTGTCCTTCGGCACCTTCTGCCGGTTCCTGATAAGTGGTGTAGAAAATTCTATCAACCATTTCTCTGGTCGCTTCCGCATCGTGGATATAGTAAGAAATACCGCCGATATACTGTCCGACACCCGGCAGTGTTTCCATGCTCATTTTGCTCATGTCGATTTTATCGATATAGTTTACATACTTTAATGCATCAGAAAGCGTAATATCTGTTTTTACATAATTATACATCACGGAAACATAATCCGTCAGATTCTTCAGGATCGTTTCGGTACTCATGACTTTTTCCGCCAAAGCTTTCAAAAACAGCTGCTGCACTTCGATCCTGCCGACGTCGCCGTCCGCATAGCCACGGAAACGTACTAACTGCTCCGCTTTTTCTCCGTCCAGATGCTGCATGCCTTCCTTCAGGTCAATGAGGGGATCTCCGGTATCGCGCATATCTTTATACATATCCTGCGGCACATACATATCCACACCGCCGATAGCATCTACAATCGCGCGGAATGCCTCGATATCCACTTTCACATAATGATCGATGCTGATATTCAGCAGATCTTCCAGTTGCAGCACAACATTCTGGCAAGCATATTCCGGGTCGCTGTAAGCGTGCACCGCATTGATTTTGGTCACGGAACTGTAATTGCGCCCCGTTTCGTTATAATTCGCGATGACCTCGTCGCAAATAGAAACTCTGGTATCTCTGGGCACAGAAAGCAGTTGGATAGATTCCGCCGCGCTGTCATAATGCACCACGAACAATACGTCTGTTCTGGTACCGTCCTTATCCACACCCATCACAGCTACATTCATTTTGATATCCCGTTTCATCAGCGCATCAAACAAAGTCGCGTCCGCTACGCTGTTGATGACCTCTGTCCCAAACGGCAGGCTTCCGGTCGCTTTATAGCAGGCAAACGCCGCGCCGCCGGTCAATGCCAAAAACGCCAGTACAATACTGATCACGATTTTAAAAAACGTCTTGACCGGGTGAAACTTCTTTTTCTTTGTCGTATGATTTTGCTGTGACCCTTGTCGGTGCACAGTTCTTTTTTCTCTCATAATTCCGCCTCACTGTCTTTTTTTACTCGCTGACGCTCTGCGAATCGGCATCCGCAAGACCTTCTTCCGTTTGCGCATCTTCCTCGGCAGGTGTGATGCCATAGATCATATCATCTACCAAAACCTTTGTGGCAGCCTCGTCAATGACATAATAACTGCCGCCCTCGCCCGGAACCGTTGCCGTACGCACCGCGGAAGGGTCGATCTGGTTGATGTATTTAACATATTGCAACGCATCGGAAAGCGTAATATTGCTCTCCGTTTTCTCCAAAACGATCTGTACCAGATCATTCATACTGCCAAGCAATGTAGAGGAGGTGCAGACTTTTTCGATCAATGCCTTCACAAATGCCTGCTGCACTTCGATACGCTGCAAATCCTGACTGGCGTATCCTTTGCGGAAACGCACCAACTGCTCCGCCTCATCGCCGTACAGTGTCTGCATTCCTTCCTTTAAATGAATATACAAATCCTGCACGGGGTCTTCGTAATCCATATCCTGCGGCACATACATTTCCACACCGCCGATGGCATCTACAATATCGCGGAAAGCGCTCAGATCCACTTTGATATAGTAATCGATCTGGATCCCCAATAATTCTTCTAACATCGCAACGGAAAATGTGCTGCGGTTACCATCTCCGGCATATGCGTGTACTTCCGTCAGCTTACACAAGCCATAAACGCCTTCCCGCTCCGGCACAAACATATCATGGGACTCCAAAAAGCCCGTCATTTCCGGTGTCATTACGACTTTCGTATCTCTTGGCACAGAAAGGATATTCAGCTGTTTCGTTCCGGTGTGAAAGCTGACGATCATATTCACATCGGTATGCAAACCTTCTTCGTCCGCACCAAAAACCGCTACATTGACGATCTCATCTTCCACTTCGGAAGGTTCCGCCGCCTTTATCTGAAAATCCGACTGTTCTGCTTTCTGCTCCCACTGCCGGATCGTTGCCAAAACGCGATATCCTGCGATCAGAATAATGCCGATCAGCACAAGCGGCAGGATCCAAAGCAAAGGATTGCGCTTTTTGGCACGTTTTCTTCTTCTTGTGCCGCCGTTTGCCCCGCTGCGCCGCAGCCTTTCATTTTGCCTGCTTTCTGCCTGCGCCGCTCGTCTTGCCTGCATACGGCGTCCGTTTGGATTTCGTCTTTTTCTTGGTTCCATAAATCTGATTCTTTCCCATCTGTCTTGAAATTTTTCAGTGTTTCATGCTTTTTCACTAATTTTATATTATACCAAACCAAAAAACAGTTTTTCAACACTTTCCGCCTGTTTTTTCATTTTTTGCGCGAAAAAACAGACTCTTTCACCATTCGTCCCTATATCTTTTTATTATATCGGTCAGATAACACAGAAAAAAGAAACAAATTCTTAAAAATTTTTTGCAATTTACTTTTTTTGGTATATTTTCTGTGGTATATTGCTAAATGAACATATTATTTCCATGTTTTTGCTGAGGAGTCTTGTTATATGTTACGAAAAATACTTTCTGCCTTTTACCGCAAAGAAGGCAAAATGATTTCCGTCACCCCCCGCGGCACGGTCTTTACACTGTTGTTCGGGGCATTGATTTTAACCGGAATCGTGTTTTTGATCACGTCCGAACATTATTTTCTGCTGGCATTTCAGCTGCTGAGCAATCCCACATTGATTCTTCTAAATGTGCTTGTGGTACTGTTGTTATTGCTGCTGCTGTTTTTTTTGTCCGCAAATGTAGGCTTCTCCCTTTCTTGCGGCGCATTTGTTTTATTGCTGTTTTCCGTCGGAGATGCCATGAAAGTATCCATGCGGCAGGACCCTGTTTTGCCGACTGATTTTACATTGCTGCGTGAAGTTTGGATCATCTTGAAAACCTTCCCGCCCATCGTATTGGGTCTGATTCTTGTTTTATTTGTTGTGCTGTGTATCCCTATGGTGCTGTCTATCCTGCGGGTACGCAGCGCTCCGCTTTCCCTGCCCAAGCGCGCGGCAGGCGTCATTGCCGTTGTACTGCTGTTTTTTGGCGCAAACAGCTTATGGTTTGGCAACCAAAGCCTCTATAACAGCTATCCTGTCATCGGCAATCAGTACTTTCAGGTAGACCAATATAACTCCAAAGGGCTTTTGTATTCCTTCTTGCTTAACTGCAACACCATGCAGCTAAGTGAACCGGATGGCTATGATGCGGAAGCCATCTCCGCCTTGGAAGCACCCGCCGACTGTGATGCCGAAACAGATCAACTGCCGCATATCATTATGATTATGGGCGAGGCATACTCTGATTTGAGTGAAAATCCGCATTTGGATTTTTCCGACTATGTCGACCCTATGGCAAATTTTCGCGCATTGTGCAGTGAAGAAGGCGCTATCAGCGGTCATCTCGTTGTGCCGCGTTTTGGCGGCGGTACTTCAGATACAGAGTACGATGTGCTGACAGCCTGCTCCACACGATATTTGAATCATACCCTGCCGTCTTATAACTTTGTGCACACCACCTTCGATGCGCTGCCTGCCCGCTTGGCATCGATCGGGTATGATACCCTTGCGATTCACCCCGGCTATCAGTGGTTTTATAACCGACAAAATGTTTATCCGGATTTCGGCTTTGCAGAGTGTCTTTTTCTGGAAAACGCTTTTGATGCGGCAACGCAGAATAAAGGCGGTTATATCAGTGAAGAAGCAACCTTCGATATGATTTTGGAAACATTGCAGCAGCAGATCGAGCAATCCGACGCGCCACTGTTTTCCTTTACAGTAACCATTCAAAATCATGGACCGTATGATGAAAAATATGCCGAAACAGAGGAAAATTTTTCGTGCGATCTTCCTTTGACCGACAGCCAGCGTAATCTGTTGACGCAGTATTTTATGGGCATCGTTGATGCGGACGAACAGTTGGGACGTCTTGCGGAATATGCCAAAAACAGTGAAGAACCCATTGTAATCGTATATTTCGGCGATCATTTGCCCGGTTTTTCCAACGGCATGGAGTTTTTCTCTCTGTTAGACTACCCGATCGACTCCAACGGTACAGAGGCGGAACAGTTAGCGGTTTATGAAACGCCGTATCTGATCTGGCAAAATGATACCGCAAAGGCATTATGCGATTTTTCCGAAACTGCCGCAGATGCCGAGCTGCCGGAAGATGGTTTGATCAGCTCCAACTATTTAGGCGCTCTTTTGACCGAGCTGTTGGAACTGGACGGACTTTCGCCGTTATATGACTTCAGCAATGAACTGCGTAAGGAGCTTCCGATCATCGCAAATTATCTTTGTGTGGATAGCGAAGGGAATTATCTTTCTTTCGTTTCCGAAGAACAACTGGAAAAACTGCATCTGTATACACAGTGGCAGTACTACAAACTATTTGATCAATATTGATTTTCTTGCGACAGCTTTTGCCGTAAGTATCTTCAGAGAGTTTTTTCGACCCAAATCGGAAAGGCTCTTTTTTTCTTTGCGAAAACATACTGTTTCGCCCTCACGAAACATCCCTCCCCGCCATATCATAGCAGTGTAAGAAAAAAAAAGGAGGCAAACGCATATGAAAGAAATCGGCGGAGATTTTTTGGATGATGTACCCTGCACACTCCTTGCGGCTTCCGTCCGCCCTTCCGCAAAAACTACTGCGGCAAAATCGACGCAGTCGACAACAAAAGCAGACACTTCCTGCAACACCTGCATTTTACAAACGGTTGGTCTTGCACAGGCAATGGTGGCTTCTCAACCTTACACCGCACCGAAAAGTCAGGAACAAAGCCTGATTTGCGGCACCATATTTACGGACCTGTCCATGCCTTATCCGCAAGGATTTCACCTTTGGGCAGCCGGAAAGGAGGTCTGAGCGATGGATCAGGCACAATTATTGGAAAAACTGATGGAACTGGATTTTATGGCAGTAGATCTGGGGTTATATCTGAATACGCACCCCTCTGAAACAGAAGCGATCGCCGCTTACCGCAGTGTGATCACCGCGGCAGATGCGCTTCGTATGAAATACGAAGAAGCTTACGGTCCACTTTGCTCCTTCCGCAGCTATGCTGCCGACCCGCAGTACTGGCAGTGGATCAACGCACCGTGGCCTTGGCAAAAAGGCGCCAATCTCTCGCTTGCAGGAAAGGAGTGTCAATGACCTATGTGGATCTACGAGAAAAAATTGGAATTTCCCATCAAAATTAAAAACCCGGACGCGCGTTTGGCGAAGATTATGATAGAGCAGTACGGGGGTCCCGACGGCGAGATCGGCGCTGCGTTACGTTATCTGAGCCAAAAATTTTCCATGGTAACACCGCAGGCGCAGGCAACCTTAAATGACATTGCGACAGAAGAACTCGCACATGTAGAAATGATGGGCACCATCGTATCCCAATTGACACAGGGACTGACCAAAGATCAGCTGATCGCGGCAGGGTTGGAGCCGTATTATGTCAATCACGGGTTGGGAGTTTATCCTTCCGCCGCTTCCGGTGTGCCCTTCAGTGCCGCCGCATTTCAGTCCAAAGGCGATCCCATCACCGATTTGTATGAAGATATGGCGGCAGAACAAAAAGCCCGCAGCACTTATGAATATCTGATCGACCTGACAGATGACCCTGACGTTTTGGCACCGCTTCGCTTCCTGCGGGAAAGAGAGATCGTGCATTTCCAACGCTTTGGCGAAGCTTTGGAGTACGCCAGAGATCATTTGAATCAGCAGCGGTATTTCTTTATGAATCGCAAGTAAGTTTCTTTCTCTGTATCACGCACAAGCACACATACCCCTTTGTTAAGAATAAAAACAGATCGGTCGGATACCCGTTTTTTTGTTCCGAAACAGAAAAAACAGGTTTTCCCTTTGAAAAAACGATCCATCGCACAAAATAAGTCGTTTTTTCATAGTTTTCCGCATTTGTTTTCCGTAAAAACAGGAGTCCCCGCACGCTTTTTATCCTCGGGAACTCCTGTTTTTTTGCCCTGAAAACCAAACAGCCGAGCATAAATGCTCGGCTGCTTGGCTGTTTCTTATGGAAAATTTTATGGAGTCTAAGCGGTTGCATCGATCAACCGCCAAGATATGCTTTTCTGATACGATCGCTTTCCATCAGCTCTTTTCCGGTTCCGGAAAGCACCACATGCCCGGATTCCAGTACATAAGCGCGGTTTGCGATCTGCAGCGCCATTTCCGCATTCTGTTCTACCAGCAAAACGGTGGTGCCTGCCTGATTCAATTCCTGAATGATATGGAAGATCTGCTCTACCAACAACGGTGCAAGACCCATGGACGGTTCATCCAACATCAACAATTTCGGGTGGCTCATCAGCGCCCTGCCGATGGCAAGCATCTGCTGCTCACCGCCGGAAAGTGTACCCGCGATCTGTTTCTGACGTTCTTTCAGTCTGGGGAAACGCTCGAATACATCGGCAATGTCATTTGTATTGACCTTTCCTTGGGAATACGCGCCCATTTCCAGGTTTTCCATGACCGTCATCTCCAAAAAGATACGCCGACCTTCCGGCACATGTGCCAATCCCTGATAAACCAGTTTATGCGCCTCTGTTTTGGAGATATCCTTCCCCAAAAACTGAATATTTCCCGTTTTACTGCGCAGCAATCCGGAAATGGTATGGATAATCGTTGATTTTCCGGCACCATTGGCACCGATCAGAGAAACGATCTCTCCACTGTCTACATGAAAGGAGATATCCTTGACTGCATGGATCTTCCCGTAATAAACATTGATATTATTCACTTGCAGCATTGGTATTTCCCCCTTTCCCTTTGCCAAGATACGCCTCGATGACCAGAGGATTGTTCTTGATCTCGTCCGGTGTGCCTTTGGCAATGATCTTGCCGTAATTCAATACGCAGATACCCTCACAGATACCCATGACCAAATTCATATCATGCTCGATCAGCATGATCGCGATCTGGAAGGTATCCCTGATCTGGTGGATCGTTTCCATCAGCTCTGCCGTTTCGGAAGGGTTCATACCTGCCGCAGGTTCATCTAACAGCAAAATTTTCGGCTGTGTCGCCAGCGCGCGCACGATCTCCAGTCTGCGCTGCGCACCGTAAGGTAAGCTGCCTGCGGGATAATTTGCCATGTATCCCATATGAAATACGTCTAACAACTCCATAACGCGCTCATTTGCCTCTTTTTCCGCTTTCTTAAAGCCCGGTGTATGTAAAACGGAAGAAAGCAAAGAGGTCTGAATGCCGTTATGCAGTCCTGTTTTGACATTATCCAACACGGACATATTCGCAAACAGTCTGATGTTCTGGAATGTACGGGCAACGCCCAGCTTATTGACCTGATAGGTGCTTTTGCCGACAGTATTTTTTCCGTCGATCAAAATAGAGCCTCTGGTCGGTTGATACACATTGGTCAGCAAGTTAAATACTGTCGTTTTTCCCGCGCCGTTCGGTCCGATCAAGCCGGCGATCTCTGTACGCCCGATCGTCAGTGTAAAATCATCTACCGCGGTCAAGCCGCCAAAATCGATCCCCAGCTCTCGTGCCTGCAGCACTGCGTGTCCTTCATCACGTTCGGGGATAATGGAATGAGAAGGATACGGTACCATTTTTACTTGATTCATGATCACGCAGCCTCCTTTCCGTTGTTTTTCTTCGTCAAAATCGCGATCCATGTTTTGGGAGAAAGAAAGTCACGCATACCGGTAAAGCGGGGAGATGCGTTGACGATCATAACAATGATCAAAACGACCGCATAGATCAGCATACGGTAGTCTTCCAGGAAACGAAGCGCTTCCGGCAAGATCGTGATAACCGTTGCCGCGATGATGGAACCGCGAATGGAACCCATGCCGCCCAAAACTACCATAACCAGAATTTCGATCGACATATTGTAGTCAAATGTTCCCGCTGTCAAAATAGAATAATTATGTCCGAATAAAACACCTGCTACGCCCGCGAAGAACGCTGCCACAACGAACGCCAACAGCTTATAATATGTAATATTGATACCGCAGGCTTCCGCCGCGATACGGTTATCGCGGATTGCCGTGATGGCACGCCCGTGCTTGGATTCTACCAGATTCATAATGACAAAAAGCATGATCAAAATCACGACGAACGTAATCGGATAGGTCGAATCCTGCGGTGTGCCTTTCAAACCGGAAGCACCGCCGGTAAAGTTCAAATTGATGATGACGCTTCGAATGATCTCACCGAACGCAAGCGTTACGATCGCAAGGTAGTCACCTTTTAAACGCAGTACGGGGACCCCGATGATGATGCCGAACACTGCCGCAACGATACCGCCCAACAGCATTGCCAAAGGGAACCTTGCCGCCAAAGGCAGTAAATCCGCCGTATAAATGGAAAACAAACACCCTGCGTAGGCACCCACGGACATAAAGCCCGCATGACCAAGCGTCAGCTCGCCCAAAAAGCCTACGGTCAGATTCAACGAAACCGCTAATATAATGTTGATTCCGATTGGAACCAGCATAGAACGCATGTGTCTGGAGATCAGACCGCTTTGATCCAGTGCAAAAACGATCACAAAAGCCAGAATCACCATGCCATATGTTATCATTTTAGAAACTACTGTTTTTTTACTTTGCATGGCACTCACCCTTATACCTTTTCATTGGTCTTTTTCCCTAACAATCCGATCGGTCTGACGATCAGCACGATAATCAATACCGCAAACACGATCGCATCAGACAACTCTGTTGAGATATACGCTTTGGAAAGATTCTCGATCACGCCCAACAAAATACCGCCGAGCATCGCGCCGGGAATCGAACCGATGCCGCCGAATACCGCCGCCACGAAGGCTTTGATACCGGGCATCGCACCGGTATAAGGATTGATAAAGCCATAAGTCGTACCGTAAAACAAACCCGCCACAGCCGCCAGCGCGGAACCGATGGCAAAGGTCACGGCAATGGTTTTATTCACACTAATGCCCATCAGCTCGGCAGCGCCTTTATCTTCGGAAACGGCACGCATCGCCTTACCGATTCTGGTTTTGCCGATAAACAAGCTCAGTGCGATCATTAAAATAGTCGTTACGATCAACGTCGTCAATGTTTCCCCGTTTAAGGTCAATCCTCCCAATGTGATGGAAGAAAACGTCATAATTTTCGGGAAGCTATACTGGTTGGAGCCAAAAATAATCAATGCCAGGCTCTGTAAAAAATAACTCACACCGATGGCAGTGATCAGTACCGCCAAAGGAGAAGCTTCTCGCAGCGGTTTGTAGGCGATACGCTCAATGGCAACACCCAGTACCACACAAACCACAACAGAAATCAGTATCGCCGCGACAGGGGGCAGCCCCAAAGAAGTCACGGACACGATCACTGCAAAAGCGCCGACCATGATGATATCACCATGGGCAAAGTTCAGCATCTTTGCAATGCCATACACCATCGTGTATCCAAGCGCGATCAGTGCATAGATACTGCCCAGGCTTAAGCCGCTGATCAGGTTGGTAATCAAACTCATCAAAAAATTCATATCTGCACCACTCCATTTTTCCTTCCTCTTTCGAAAGAAAAAGCGGCAGGGGAGTTTTTCCAAAAGCAGAAGGCTTTTTTATTGCTCCCCTGTCCGGTAATCTTCCGATAAAATCTGTATTTGTCAGTTTTCCTGCAGGAAGGTTTCTTTTTCCATAAAATCCATAATTTTCCTTACTTTATTTCACGATTATTCCAGACCGTATGCTTTGTAAACGCCGTCTGTGATCACAACTGCAGTTGCGCTCTTGCTGGGCTCGCCGTCTGCTGTCCAAGTCATCGTACCGGTCAGACCGTCTACTGTGATTTCTGTCATCGCAGCGATCATTGCTTCGTTGAAGCCTTCGTCATCTGCGGAGGAAAGACCTGTCTGTTCGAATGCAGCTGCAATGGTGTAGATCGCATCATAACCGTCTGCTGCGAACTGGTCGGGTGTTGCGTTGTAAGCTGCTTTGTATTTTTCTACGAAAGCAACGGTCTGTTCGTCCTGCGCATCAGCTGCGAAAGGTGTCAACAGCATAACGCCTTCTGTCAGAGCCTGATTTTCTGCACCGATCTTTTCCAGGATACCGTCCATACCGTCAACGCCGAAGAAGATGGTTTCCAGACCTGCTTTGTCTGCCTGTGTCAGGATATAAGCTGCTTCCTGTGCATAGATAGGCAGGAACAGAAGCTCTGCACCGGCATCTTTGACTGCCTGGATCTGTGCGGAGAAGTCTGTGTTGGACTGGTCTGTAAATGCCTGTTTGGTTACGATTTCCAGACCGATCTCAGCTGCTTTTGCTTCGAAGCTGTCTGTGATACCTACAGAGTAGTCATTGGATTTATCATAGATGATACCGATTTTCTGTGCGATACCGTTATCTTTGATAAATTCTGCGGAATAGGTACCCTGGTCAGGGTCTTGGAAACAAATACGGAAGCTGTTGTCATACTGTGTGCATTCTTTCTGAGAACCGGAAGGTGTCAGCAGCAAAATGCCGTCCTGCTGAGATTCTTCTGCAACTGCGATACAAGCGCCGCTGGTAACCGCACCCAAAGATACATCCATACCGTCGTCCATCAGCATATTGTAAGCGCTGACAGCGGTACTGGGGTCAGCCTGGTCATCTTCAAACAGAAGCTGGAAGGTCACACCGTTCACACCGCCCGCTTCGTTGATTTCTTCGATTGCGATTTCTGCACCCTGTTTTGCGGAAATGCCGTAAGTAGCATAGTCACCGGTCAAGGGTCCGATACCGCCAATCACGATGGTAGCGCCGCCTTCTGTAGTCGCGCCGTCACCGCCTTCTGTCCCTTCCGTAGAAGAGGAAGAACCGCAGCCTGTGAAACATGCCGCTGCCATTACAGCAGCCATCATCATAGCAAAATACTTTTTCATACCAAACTCTCCTTTTCTTTTTGTTTTTCCCTTTATTTATCTTTTTTTATAAAAAAAACGGCAGCTGCAAAATGCAGCGGCCGCTTCTCTCATCCCTTAAAAATATCCATTGTTTTTTAAGACTCTGCGCGCTTTATCAATACATTTTGCATATCCGTATCATGATAAAATTGTCCTGCCACGACCAAAATAATGCTTAGCACGACGACAGTTAGCACGACGGGCACGCAAATGACAGCCATTGCAATCGCAATGACTGTAATCAACAGAGCCATCATATCGAAAAGGCGCGCTTCAAAAACCTCTGCATTTGCTGCAGCAGGGGTAAAGAAAAATTCATGAGAAACAGAATTCATCTTCATAGTGATCGCTCCTTTCCGTCATATTTTTTCATTCCAGTCAACCTACGCAGCAAAAGTTTCATCACAGTGGAAAGTTTCGCCGCAACAAAAAGTGTTGGGATAATCATATTACTTTACAGAGAAAAAGTCAACACAAAAAATGACTTTTATTGCAACAAAATAAATTGAAATCCTGTGAAAAAGTAATAAAAATCAAATCCATACTTTCCGCATTGCAAAAAAAACCGCCTTCCGGTCACTCATCAAAAAAGGCATTTTTTTATTTGCGTATCGTTTTTTATTTCCTTTTCAAACTATAGATAAAACGACATTTTGCACTGTTTCGGCACCGCGAAATTGCTTGAGCGATAGATGTTTTTTCGCAGAAATCATAATCAGAATCTATTGATGAAGAAAAAGTTGGGGGATTGCGGTCTTTTTTAGCAAGGAAAACAGACTCCCGCCACATCATCTGCTGTTTCAAGTAAAAGCAGGCGGTAATGAAATTTCCTCATTCCGCCTGCCTTGTCGTTTTGTTTTGTCAATCTGATGAAAAAAACACTGTAAGAAAACGCATCTTCCTTTTCTCACTTTTTTCTTACAGCACGCCTGCCTGATCGAGTACCATAAATACCCGCAGCATATCTTTGGACAAATCCAAATTTCCGTTTTCGTCCCCCTTCAGGTACCCTCTGTCAATCAGTCGTTCGATCGTGCTTCTGCCATACGGCAATTCTGTCACCTTATTGTATCGTTCTGTCTGCATTTTTTGCAACCTCTCCTTCCAATCATTCCATGCCGTATCTTCTAAAAACGGCGCGGGGCACCCCTTTCCGGTCACATCGAAATGTCTTATCACCGATTCCTGCGATATGCCGTATGTTTCCATTAACTCACATACCAGCTCGGCTGCCAGTTCCATGGTCTGCTCCGCAAAATAAAAACTTCCGTCTGCGCGTTTTCTGCTGCACATCTCTACGGAAATGCTGTTTGCGTTCGTACATTTGCCGTACCATTTGCCGCCTCCCGTAGTTGCCGCATTGGCATATTTTTTACCGCCAACGCTCCACGCGCACTCCGTCGGTGCCACAGAGCAAACAACTTCCTTTTCATCTACAAAAAAATGTGCCGATGCGCTAACGATATTGTTTTGGAAATACGCACCGTTTCCCGCCGCCGTGTCGCCGTCGTTTGCCGTGTAATGTATTACGATGTACTCCGCTTTTCCTCTGTTTCCGCCGTAGTTGGACGGATTTGCCGGTATCTTCCGTATCTTCATTTTCTGTCTTTCAACCCCTTTGAAGTAGGTTCCACAAACACACCCAATACCGCGCATACAACCGTAATCAGCATATACGGATTCGCGATCAGCTCTTTCAGTGCCTCTGCCACAGCCTGCCAGGAAGTGAATGCGCTTGGTTCTGCCCCCATCGCGGTCAAAACCACACCCATCAGACCGATCCAAAACCAAGGGTTTTTGATTCGTGACTTCCAATTCATTCGTAAGCCCCCTTACATGATCTCTACATACTCACTGCGGCACTTGTCTTTCAGCAGGAAGCCGTTTTTGTCCAAAACAGTAATTGCTACATGGACTCTTGCGTTATGGCTTGTGCCAAGCTGCAAAGTTTCTGTATAAACGGTTTTGTTTCCTTCCTCGTCAAAACTGTCCTCGCTGTAAAGCACCTGATTATTTGCCGTGCTGTTTTTATAGCCAAGCACAATCATCGGCGCAATCCACAAATCTTTGATTTTCAGCCAAAAACCGCAGATACGCATTTCCTCCGGCAAAAATTCCTTGCCTCTTGCGTCATGCATCAGTACTGCCGTTTCACTTTTGGGATACATAATGTCTTTCCCATCGATGTTTTCATGCCAGAAACCGTATTCGTCGACATACAAATCTCTGTCGACGAGCTGTCCCGCCTCATTTTCGATTTTGTAGAGATATTCTTTGGTAATACCGCTTTTCAAATCTTTCTGTGTCATACTGCATCTCTCCTTTTCTTACATCTTTTTCCAACCTGTTTTCCCGTCCAGGTCATGTAAGCGCATTTCATGCTGCAGTAAGATCGTGTCCTGCTCCTCATTATGCAGCCATAACTTCTTATGTGCTTCGCTCTTTTTTTCGTCCAGCTTCTGCATCTGTTCCGTCATCAAATCGATCTGTTCCGTCAGTCTTGTCATTGCATTGGTCAAGGGCAATACACTTTTCAGTACCGTCAAAACAAAGCCGCATAATGTCACAATACCCATTACCACCTCCCAGCTCAAGCAATCCACCTCCTTATCTGAGCGTTTTTTGTCTATACATGTCCAAGACAATACTTATACTAAAGAACAAGAAGTCTCAAAAAATCTCATCTTGCGTTTTTAATTCCTTTTTTCCCCGGACTGTGGTATAATGACAGAAAATCTGAAAATCCGATCCCCAAAGGAGGTTTTTACAATATGAAGTTACGCAAAGTATTTTGCGGTATTCTTTTATCGCTTTGCTTCTGTGTTCCCGCGGCAGCGTACCCTACCATTTCCGTTTATGTAGACGGCGTAAAAGTTTCTTTCGACCAGGCGCCTGTTTTGGAAAACGGACGCACATTAGTCCCCATGAATGCGATTTTTACCGCCATGGGCGCCGAAGTGGAATGGATAGAACAAACACGCAGTGTTGTAGCGACCCATGAAGGCAATGTATTCCAGCTCAATATCGGCGAAAGCGAGATCTATAAAAACAATACCCTGCTGTATACCATGGAAGTTCCGGCAAAAATCATCGGAAACCGCACCATGGTGCCTGTCAGAGTGATCAGCGAATCTCTGGGCGGTACCGTATTATGGGACGAAAACACCTACACGGTTTCTATCACCACACCGATGGACGGCACCACAGTTGCCTATCTGAATACCACAATTCCTGCCTCCGACGGCACAGCGATCATCAAAACCAGCATTGCATACCCTGTCATTCAGGGAAGCAGCGCAGCCGTTTCCCGTATCAATCAGGAACTGTACCAGCAGGCGCAGACCATCGAGCAAAACTTCTTGGCAACCAATCTGCTGCAGGCGCAAAATGCCTATGCCACCTCCAAAGCAAGCGGCGGCGGCTTTTCGCCTTACTACATGACAGGAACTGCCACCGTAACCTATTATGCTAATGATATGGTTTCCGCAATGTTAAACACCACTTCCTACACCGGCGGGGCATTGGAGTACGGCAGGCAATCGGCAAACTTCGTAACCTCCTCCGGTCGCACCATGGTGCTCAGTGATATCACCTCTGATGATACCGATGAGATAAACGAAGCGATCATTGCAGGATTTTCCGCCATGATCGAAGCTTCTCCCGCTGCTTTTTACAGTGACAGTACCACTCGGGTAAAGCAAAACATCGATCAGGTACAATTTTATCTCTCCGATGGTGCGCTGAATTTCTTCTTTGACTCCGGTGTGATCGCCCCCAAGGAAGCAGGCATTGTTGGCTTCGGTGTAGCATTTAACTTCTGAAAAAATCGACGTACCGCAAACAAAATACGATTCTTACAAAAAAACGAGGGTTCTTTGGGATATTCCATCTCAAAAAACGCCTCGTTTTTTTACACATTTCGCGCTACCCGCTCTCCACAAATATTTTAGGGCAAAAAAAAGAGAGATATCTGCTTTTTTTTGCAAATATCTCTCTTGTCTATCTTTTGTAATCGGCAAAAATTACTTTCTGCCGCCCATCAATTTCACCAAAATCGCTTTTTGCGCGTGCAGTCTGTTTTCCGCTTCATCGAAGATCTCATCTGCGTGTGCCTCAAACACATCTGCTGTGATCTCCTCACCGCGATGCGCCGGCAGGCAGTGCTGAATCATGCAGCCGGGATTGGTCTGTGCCATCAGCTCTGCATTCACCTGATAGCCTGCAAATGCGACTTCTCTGATTTTCTGTTCTTCTTCCTGACCCATAGATGCCCAAACGTCGGTAATCACCACATCTGCACCTTTTGCGGCTTCCATGGGGCTGTCTGTCAAAAGGAACTGATCGCCGTATGCCGCAGCGAAATCCAATACTTTCTGATCGGGCGCATAGTCTTTCGGGCAAGCAACCGCTACCTGCATACCGACTTTCAAACCGCCGACAATCAGGGAGTTTGCCATATTGTTGCCATCACCGATAAAGCACATCTTCAAGCCTTCCAATTTGCCCTTGTGCTCACGAATGGTCTGCAAATCCGCCATAACCTGACAAGGGTGGCAAAAATCTGTCAAACCGTTGATGATCGGGATAGAGCCGTACTGCGCCAGCTTCTCCACTTCTTCTTGGTCAAAGGTACGGATCATAATGCCGTCCAGGTATCTGGAAAGCACTCTTGCGGTATCCTCTGTCGGCTCGCCTCTGCCCACCTGAGAATCCTTCGCGCTGATAAAGAGCGCGTGTCCGCCCAGCTGATACATACCGGTTTCAAAGGAAACTCTGGTACGGGTAGAAGATTTTTCAAAAATCATGCCCAATGTCTTTCCCTGCAGGAAAGGGTGCGGTTTGCCTTCTTTGACATAGCTTTTGAGCAAATCTGCCAAGTCCAAAAGTTCAATGATCTCCTCTTTGGATACGTCTAATAATTTCAGAAAATGTTTCATACTCTGCTCCTTTCCCTTGCCCTTCTTACAATGTTTCCAGTGTCTGCTCCAGAATGGAAAGACCTTTTTCCAACTCCTCTTTTGTGATGCTCAGCGGCGGCAGCAGACGGATCTTATATTTTGCAGTCAGTACCATCAAACCGCTTTCCAACAGTTTTCCTACCACTGCTTTTGCCTCATAGCCTTCCAGCTCGATACCCAACATCATGCCCATGCCGACCACGCTTTTCACATGCTTCATTTTGCTGATGCGCTCTTTCAGATATGCGCCTTTTTGCGCAACTTCCGCCATAAAATCATCTGTCAAATGTTCCAGTACATAAACCGCGCCTGCGCAGACAACGGGGTTGCCGCCGAATGTGGAACCGTGGTCCCCGGGAACGAATACTTCTTCTGTCTTTTCGCCAAACAGTACCGCGCCGATCGGCAGACCGCCGCCAAGCCCCTTCGCGCAGCTGACCAGATCGGGTTTGATACCAAACTGTTCATAGCACATCAAAGAACCGGTACGTCCCATACCTGTCTGTACCTCGTCCACGATAAAGAGAATATCGTGCTGCTTGCAGTAGTCATATACTGCTTTTACATATTCCTGATCCAAAGGCATTACGCCGCCTTCGCCCTGGATCATTTCCATCATAACCGCACAGACGTCGTCTGTAAAGCTTGCCAATGTGCTTTCCAAATCGTTAGCAGGTGCGAATTTGAAATCGCCTACAAACGGGAAGAAGAAATTATGATATACTTCCTGACCTGTTGCGGAAAGAGAACCCATGGTACGACCATGGAAAGAATTTTTCAGTGTGACGATCGTACGGCGTTCTTTGCCGTATTTCACAAAGCTGTATTTTCTTGCCGCTTTGATCACACCTTCATTCGCTTCCGCACCGCTGTTTGCGAAAAATACTTTTTTCATACCTGTCTTTTCGCAAAGCAGTTTTGCTGCCAGTGTGCAGGGTTCCGTAAAATACAGATTGGAAGTGTGCTGCAATTTACCAAGCTGCTGTGTCACTGCTTCTACCCAACCGTCGTTTGCCCAGCCAAAGGCATTGACACCGATACCGCTGGTAAAATCTATATAGCTTTTGCCTTCCGAATCCCAAGCGGTTGCGTTTTTGCCTTTTTCTAACACTACGGGGAAACGTCCATATGTATGCGCGATATACTGCGCGTCATTTTGTTTTACTGTCTGTGCGTCCATTGTCATCTGACTCCTTTCCATTCTTCCGGTCTTTTTTTGTTCATCACAAAATCATCTGGTAAACATCGTCCCGATGCCTTCATCGGAAAACATTTCAATCAATATGGAATGCTCGATTCTGCCGTCAATCATCACCGCTTTTTTCACGCCGGAGCGGACTGCGCTTTCGCAGCTTTTGATTTTGGGGATCATACCGCCTGTAATGATGCCTTCCTGGATCAGACCTGCCACATCGTCGATCTTGACGCTGGAGATCAGGCTGCTTTCATCATTCACATCATGCATCAGCCCTCTGATATCCGTCAGGGTAATGATATTTTCCGCCTGCAATGCCGCAGCGATCTCTGCCGCTGCCGTATCGGCGTTGATATTGTAAATCTGTCCGTCATGACCCATACCTACCGTTGCAATGACGGGAATATAGCCTTTATCCAACGCATCGGTAATAGGCTCCACATCCACATGTGTAATGTCCCCCACAAAACCGTAGTCCCCGTCTAATTTTCTTGCCTGAATCATGCAGCCGTCGATTCCGCAAAGACCGATCGCCTTACCGCCTAAAACGCCGATCAAAGACACCAGATCTTTATTCGTCTTTCCTGCCAGAACCATCTGCACGACCTCTGCCGTTTCCTGGTCTGTATAACGCAGTCCGTCCACAAATCGGGAAGGAATCTCCAGTTTTTTCAGCATACTACTAATCTCCGGACCACCGCCGTGCACCAGCACCACATGAATGCCCACCAGAGAAAGCAGAATAATGTCACTCATCACCGCTTTTTTCAAATCCGGATTGATCATTGCGTTGCCGCCGTATTTGACCACAACTGTTTTCCCGTAATATTTCTGGATATAAGGCAAGGCAGCCGTCAGCACCTTTGCCTTTATCGTATTTTCATCCTGTGTCATTTCCGTTTCACCCTCTACACTCTTTCTTACCGAAACGTTCCGTCTGTTTTTCGTTATCATGTGCGGTAGTCGCCGTTGATTTTCACATAATCATAGGTCAGATCACAGCCCCACGCAGTCGCGCTGCCGCTTCCTTCCTGCATATTGACATCAATATGGATTTCATCTTCCAACAGCACTTTCTTTGCTTCTTCCTCACTGAAAGCAATGCCCGCGCCATGCTCGCAGACATGAATGCTGCCTGCTTTCGAAGAAATCACGACATCTACCTCGTCTACGCTGAAATCGCCTTCTGTATAACCGATTGCGCAGAGGATACGTCCCCAGTTTGCGTCCGCACCGAACATTGCGGCTTTCGTCAGAGAAGATGTGATGATGGACTTCGCGATTTTCTTTGCCAGTGCCGTGTCTTTTGCACCGATCACATTGCACTCAATCAGCTTAGTGGCGCCTTCGCCGTCTGCGGCGATCGCCTTGGACATATGACGGCAAATCGTCTGGATCACACCGACAAATGCGTCAAAATCCGCGCCTTCCGCCTCAATGCAGGCGTTGCCCGCCATACCGTTTGCCATGACGCTGACCATATCGTTGGTGGAGGTATCTCCGTCCACGCTGACCATATTAAAGGTATCATCTACCGCAAGCTTCAATGCCTTTTGCAGCATATCCGCCGTAATATTCGCATCGGTTGTGATAAAGCAAAGCATCGTTGCCATATTCGGGTGGATCATACCGCTGCCTTTTGCCATCGCACCGATGGTCACATCTTTCCCACCGACAGAAACGGTATATGCCGCTTCTTTCATTTTGGTGTCGGTTGTCATGATCGCCTGTGCTGCCCCGGTATGCCCTTCTTTAGAAAGCAGGGGCGCCAGTTCTTTGATGCCTTTTGCGATCGGTTCGATCGGAAGTGGCTGACCGATCACGCCTGTGGAACCAATGATAATATCTTTTTCACTGATACCCAACGCATCAGCAGCCAATTTGCACATGGTTTCCGCTTTTTCCACACCGTCCGCATTGCAGGTGTTGGCATTACCGCTGTTGCAGATCATCGCTCTTGCCTTGCCGTCGGCGATATTGGCTCTGGTCACGGTAATGGGTGCGCCGTACACTTTATTTCTCGTATAAACCGCAGCAGCTGTGCAGTCGGTTTCACTTAAAATCATCATCAACTCTTTTTTCTCGGGATTTTTCTTGATGCCGCAGAAAATACCGCCTGCGACAAATCCCTTGGGCGCCGTTACGCCGCCTGTCACTTCTTTCATCATATCAAAGGCTCCTTTCCTCTTACCGCAAAGCCGTCGTTTCGTCCAGTCCCAAAGCGATGTTCATATTCTGCACCGCTGCGCCGCTGGCGCCTTTGCCCAGATTATCAAATAATGTGATCAACGACATTCTCTCATCGTTTCCTTCCACGATCAGCTTCAGTCGATTGGTGTCAGCCAGCTCATTTGCTGCGATCATGCCTTCTCCCGTACCGTTGACGACCTCGATCATCGGCTGATCTGCATAATACTGTGCCAAAAGCTCCGCCAACTCGTTTTTGCCGACCTTCTTTTGGAAAAGTCTTCCGATCAGCGTCAGTGTAGTTGACATACCGCAGGAAAA
>CALWRB010000005.1 GCA_944383855.1 uncultured Lachnospiraceae bacterium | reverse complement strand
GTAAGTTTGAACACCTGCTTTTTTCTATACCTTGATTTTATCTTTGAAATACTTGTTCCATGAATTGATATTCATTCGTTTTTCATCTTCTTCCCATTTTCTAAGGGTATTCGGATGCAGATGAAGTATCCGAGCAAACTGTTTCTTTTTTAGTCCAAGGCTTTCACGATATTCTCGTATCATTTTCCCTTGCCCTTTATATAAGAAGCGATTGTAATCGTCCAGCAGATCATCTACCGGAACCTGGTAGAGTTCTGCCAGCTTGTCCACGATTTCTTTCGGATAATGGTCTACATATCCAACCTCAAAATCTATGTAATGTCCTCTGGTAATACCGATCAGTTCTGCAACCTCTTTCTGCATCAGTCCCATGTGATGGCGGCACCAACGGAGCCTGTCCTGCACATTCGGTATATCTTCATAATTCTGATACTGCTGATTGAATAATTGTGCTTCCAGTAGCTTACGAGGGGCTATCAGTCGGAAACTATGGATATACATCGGTGCATACCTCACATAGCCGTCTGAAGTGGAACAAAGGATGTAAATATTCTCGGAAACCTGTGACAGAATACGCCATTTTGGTTCTTTTCTGCTCTGGGGGTACTGATTTGGAACCATACACGCATCTGCGAGAGGATAGCATTTTCGATACATCTGGAGGCATATGTGGCAAGGCGAATGCTTTTTTTGGCGTCATAGGTCACGATGGCTTTGATCAGTCCAACTGTACCGATGGAGATCATATCTTCCATATCGCTTGCCTGCTGACGGTATTTTTTTGCAATGTGCGCGACCAGTCTTAAGTTATGCAAGATCAGTTTTTCTTTTGCCTCTTGTTTTTCTTCTTCTGTTCCTTGGGCAAAGCGTGTTAAGCAGTCCTTTTCTTCCTCTGCGGATAATGGTTTCGGAAAAGAATGCTCCGACACAAATCCAAATAAGAATGGGATACCAAACAGAAGCAGAAGCAAACAAACACCCCCAAACAATCGATTGATTTATTCTATGAGGTGGTTTCTTGTCAGGTGCGTGTCTAAAAAAGAAAAGGGCAGTACTTTTTTTTCATAGTTTGTCAGAAAACAAGAATATTTGTGGAGATAAAAGGAAAGAATAAAGGGATAAGCTGCGGTATGATGGTAGTCGGAGAAAGGAGAATGTTGCAATGGGAGTGAAATGCGCAAAAAAAGGACCGATCCTGATCGCAAAGCTTTCCGGTGAGATCGATCACCATTCCTGTGAGCAGATGCGAAAAGAGATCGAACGCCAGTTAGAAGAAGGAAAAGTAAGATCGATACTGTTTTGTATGCAGGAAGTGACATTCATGGATAGCGCAGGGATCGGTTTGCTCATCGGAAGATTTAAATATACGCAGGCGTTAGGCGGAAAATCAGCGATTGCCTGTGCGAATGAAAAGATAACAAAGATTTTGCATTTGTCCGCAGTGGATCGGCTGATCCCGTTTTTTTCGACCGCAGAGGAAGCACTTGCGTACATAGGAGGAAATCGGTATGGCAGAGTATGAGAACGAAATGAGGCTTTTTTTTACGGCAAAATCGGAAAATGAGAGTTTTGCCAGAATTGTGGTGGCTTCTTTTGCCGCCGCATTAGATCCAACCATTTCTGAGATCACGGATATTAAAACCGCAGTTTCGGAAGCCGTAACAAATGCCATCATTCACGGATATGAAAAAACAGAAGGAATGGTGGAACTGTTTTGCGGCAGAAATGGCAGGACACTGACTGTTATCGTATCGGACAAAGGTTGCGGGATACCCGATATTGAAAAGGCAAAAGAACCGCTGTTTACCTCAAAACCGGAGCTGGAGCGTTCCGGTATGGGCTTTACGATTATGGAAACATTTATGGACAGCATGCGGATCGAAAGCAGAAAAGGTGAAGGTACCTCTGTCATCATGACAAAAGAACTCGCTAAACTGTGAGGTGTGTAGAATGGATCAAACGAAAGCGTTGATTTTAAAGGCACAGGAGGGCGTCGATGAGGCGAAAGAGCAGCTTTTGGAAGAAAACAGCGGGTTGATTCGTATTGTGGTCAAGCGTTTTCATGGCAGAGGATACGACGATGAGGATCTTTTTCAGATCGGTGCCATTGGATTGTTAAAAGCGATCGAACGATTTGATCTTTCTTATGATGTCAAGTTTTCTACATATGCAGTCCCGATGATTTTAGGAGAGATCAGACGTTTTTTAAGAGATGATGGTATGCTGAAAGTCAGCAGAACATTAAAGGAAACAGCAATGCATGCCAAACGGGCGGCAGAGGAGTTTTATCAGCGTAACGGCAGAGAAAGTTCACTGGAGGAAACCGCGCAATGCATCGGTGTGACAAAAGAAGAACTGCTGATGGCACTGGAAGCGGGAAGGCAGGTAGAAAGTCTGTCTGCACCGATTGGTACAGGGGAAGATAAGAGCTTTACCTTGGCGGAAAAAATACCCGCGGCAAAAGAGGAAAATGATTTTATGTTAGAAAAGATATCCTTACAGGAAGCATTGCAGAAATTAGGTAAAAGAGAAAGGCAAATTATTTTTATGCGCTATTTTGAAGACCAAACGCAATCTGCAGTGGCAAAACAAATGGGGATCTCACAAGTACAGGTTTCTCGTATTGAAAAGAAGGTTTTGCTTAGAATGAAAGAGGAGATGAAAGAAGGATAAGGTGTTTTCCTGCCTTGAACAAAGATAGGACGTCTTTGATTTTTCTGCTGCTAAAAAAGAAAAACGGCATTTTAAAAATGTTATATTCAAAGGAACAAGTGTATCTGTTTTTCCTTTTAAATCGTAAAAAAATGTTGTAAAATCAAGATTTTGGCTTGACAAAAAATAAAAAAAGAAATAAACTTATTAAATTAGTAGGATAATTAGCAAGATAATTGTCTTTCTTTTTGTGGATATTTTGATTGGAGGTGAAGAAGTGTTTGATGTAAAAGACTGCATTGGATTCTTAACCAATAAAGGAGCCAAAGTTATTGGGGAATCCATGAATCGTTATTTTCAGGAGGATAAGGTCACAAGAGTGCAGTGGATGGCATTGTACTATATCTTCCATTTCCCAGGTTTGACGCAAAAAGCATTAGCGGACAAACTGATGATCAAAGAGCCTACGACATTACATTTAATCGATCGTCTGGAAAAAGAAGAATTGGTGGAACGTGTGTGTAGCGGCAGAAATCGGAGAGCGAATGAGCTGTATTTAACGGAAAAAGGAAAGGCGGCATACGAAACAATTCTTCCCATGGTGGTTGAGTTTAACAAAGAAGCAACAGAAGGGATCTCGCAGGAAGATTTGCAAATATTTAAAGATGTTTTGGATCAAATGATTCAAAATGTAAGTAAATAAGTGTTTGGAAAATTTGATTCTTTTCAGTGCCTTTGTCGCTGTAGGAAGGCGAAAAAATTTCATTCTCAGAACAATAAAATCGTATCAAATGATACGATTTTTTTTGTGCACTTCATTAAGCAAAGGAAATGGATCCTGTGGCAGAAAAGACACTTGGTACCCTCTTTTATTTTTACATTATGTGCCCGACGTTTTACAGAGTTCTTTGCATAGACAGGAAAAAATTACCAATATTTTTATTTCTGATTTCAAGGTTTCCTTAAGTTTAAAAAGATATAATAGACAAGGAAAAATCTCACTTTTTTCCCGTTATGAGTAAAATGAGATAATATTTTGAAAAATAGAAATAAAATACTTGACAATTAGTATAATAATTGTTAGCATAGTAATATAAAAACGGAGATGATTTTCACATCATATCCAAAATCCATCACTAAGGTATATGTAAAAAAGGAGGAATAAACATGGTAAATGCAAGAGAGATTTTGAACGATTTTATAAACGGTCTGGGTGTTTTATCCGAAACCAATCCTTCCGTGGTTGGCGCTTTTATGAATCTGCAGGAAGCAACTTATGCAGAAGGCGCTTTACCCGTTAAGACAAAAGAGCTGATCAGCGTTGCGATGGGCGCATACAATCGTTGCCAGTATTGTATTGTATACCATGTTTATTGTGCATATAAAGCAGGCGCAACAAGAGAGGAAATTCTGGAAGCTGCGATGACAGCGATCGGCGGTTTTGGTTCCGGTCCCAGCATGGCATATACAAGCTCCGTATTGCTGGCGGCATTGAACGAATTTGAGAACGAATTTAAGTAATTTTTCCTGATTTTTAAGTAAAGTGGTAGTAGACGAAAAAGCTTTTGTTTCAATCTTTTCTGTGATTTCTGAATACAAACGGAAAAATGAAGCTGATACAACAAGAGCCTTTTGTTACAGCAGGGGGCGCTGGATCGCGTCCCCTGCTTGTACATAGGAAGGGAAACGAAAATGATGAAATAAGTATGTGGGAGGTGTGCTATGAAAAAACTAATTGCGCTCATGTTATCTGTAACAATGGTTTTTCCGCTGATGACTGGGTGTGGGAGCAGCACAGCAGAGGATGCTCCAGTAATCATTAAATTTGTACATGCCGGCTCCAATTTGCCCGATGACCCTCAGAATGTCGGTGCATATTATTTTGAGAAAATCTTGGAAGAAAGATCCAATGGCTATTATGATGTACAGGTTTATCCCAATAAGCAGCTTGGTGACACAACGACTCTGTTGGAAGGACTTCAGACAGGTGTAATCGAAATGGGTGATATCGAATCCGGACCGACTGCCAGCTTCGTTCCCGCAGAATCTTTCTGGGATCTTCCTTATATGTTCGTAAGTTGGGACAATGCCCATGATATGATTGACGGCGAAATCGGGGATTTGGTCGCAGAAAAATGGTTAGATGCCGGTATGACAGTTCTGGGATATAACGATGGTGGTTTCCGTCATTTTGTAAATTCCAAGCGTCCCATCTATACACCGGAAGACTTGAAATCATTGAAAATTCGTACAATGGAAACGGCGATCATGGTTGACTCATTGAATATGCTGGGATGTTCCGCGATCGCGATGGCATTCGGTGAAGTATATACAGCGATGCAGCAAGGCGCGATCGATGGCGTTGAAGTGCCTTATAACTTGATTTATACACAGGCATATTATGAGGTTTCGAAATACATTTCCTCTACCGGTCACTTCTTCTTCTTAAGACATTATCTTGCAAACTCGGATTGGTATGAATCCCAGCCGGAAGATATGCAGGAACTGATTAAGGAATGTGCGTTGGAAGCGTGTGCAGAACAACGCAAAGCTAATTATGACGCACAGATGAAATACAAAGAAGAGATGGTTACGGAATACGGCATGGAACGTAACGATGTAGATTTGGAACCGTTTATCAAAATCGCGCGGGAAGAAATTTGGCCTAAGTATTATCAGCTGGTAGGCGAGTTGCTGGGTGACGGCACAGAAGAATCCGGTAAAGAAATCATGGATAGAATCGCAGCAGCTTCCGAAAACTACGAGATCGATTTGAGCTGATGATATTTTGTAAGGTATGAGTTTAGATATAGGTGTATCTATGTATTACACGAAAGGGGGGCATTTCATTGAAGACGCTGGAAAAAGCAGTAAAGTATTTTCTAACGATTCTTTTGCTTGGCATGACAATATTGACAATGTATCAGATCATCATGAGATTTGTCTTCAATAATCCTTCTTCATGGAGTGAAGAAGCGGTAAGAATTCTGTTTATTTGGGCCAGCTTTATAGCCGGTGGTATCGGTATCAAAGATCGAATTCATATCGGTATTGATGTACTCGTTAATCTTTTCCCCGCAAAGCTGAGAAAAGCGATTGCTGTGATCAGCAACTGTGCGATCGTTTTCTTTAGTGCTTGGTTGTTTGGGGGAGCATGGAAACTGATGGTAAAATCTATTTCACAGCCTACACCTGCACTGGGTGTACCGCGAAGCTTGCTTTATGCACCGATCGTACTATTCTGTGTACTCGTATTTGCGTTCGGTATTCGTGAAGTGATTCTTTGCATCAGATCTATAAATGATGATGGAAAGGGGGCGGCTGAATAATGTCAACATCCATGATGGTATTAGTTTTACTGATGGTTCTGATCATCTGCTTTGCACTGAATGTCCCCATTGTATTTTCAATGGCACTGGCTACGACTGCGGCTGTTTTTGTCAGCAGCGGAGCTGTTCCGGACGTTATGATGCCACAGTATATGATGGCAGGTGCAAACTCATTCACATTGTTGGCGATTCCATTTTTCATGATGGCGGGCGCCTTGATGGAAAGCGGCGGTGTTTCCAAGAGGATCGTGCGATTTGCGGATACACTGGTTAGTCATCAGCATGGTGGTTTGAGCGCGGTTTCGATTATTGCTTGTGCGATTTTTGCGGCAATTTCCGGTTCTACTCCTGCAACTGCAGCGGCAGTAGGTTCTTTGACTATCCCGGAAATGGTACAGCGTGGTTATGATAAATCCTATGCTTCCGCGGTTGTTGCGGCTGCTGCTTGTTTGGGTGTTATCATTCCGCCCAGTACAACCATGATTATTTATGGCGTTACTGCTAACGTATCGATCGGTAAACTGTTGATCGGTGGTTTATTGCCCGGTATCTTCTTAGCGATCTTGCTTTGTATCGTAAACTTTTTCTGGGCAAGAAAGTTGAATTATCCGATCGGCGCAAAAAAAAGTAACGGCGAAAGATGGGCTGCTTTTAAAGAAGCGGTTTGGGCATTGTTGATGCCTGTCATTATCTTAGGCGGCATCATGGCAGGTATTTTCACACCGACAGAGTCTGCTTGTGTGGCAGTAGTATACGGTTTTATTGTTGGTTTCTTTGTTTACAAAGAACTGAAAATTTCCGATATCGTTCCTATGATGTATAAAGCAGCGTTGAATTCTTCTATGATCATTCTCTTGATTGCGGTTGCAAATGGCTTTGGCTTTATTTTGACCATGTGTCAGGTTTCCGAAACGGTTGCTACCTTCCTGTTAGGATTGACAGATAATGGCTTGATTATGTTCTGGCTGATCATCGTACTGTATTTGATTCTGGGTACATTTATGGATACAACAGCAATTATTATGTTGGCTGTTCCCATGTTGGCGCCGGTTGTTGCAACACTTGGTGTTGAACCGATCCACTTTGGTGTAGTTACAGTTTGTGCTTTGGCGACAGGTATGGCGACACCGCCGGTTGGTATTTCCCTCTTTGCGACTTGCAGTACCGCCAAAATCAGTATGGCAGAAATTGTATCCAAGATTTTGCCTTTCTTGGCAATCATGATAGTCGGTTTGTTTATCTTGGCTGTTTGTGAACCTTTGGTAACAATTTTGCCGAACTTGCTGGTTGGTTGATCACTCTAATTTTTATGGGAGGAAGAAAGGATGCATAAGAAAATCATCTGTGTGATAGCGGCTTCGTCTCTTTTGACCACAGCATTATTTTGCGGCTGCGGTTCAAACTCAAATGTGTCAACGGAAGATTCTGTACCACAAGAAACCGAACTGACAGTATTTGCAGCGGCATCTTTAACGGAAACTCTGACAGAAATCGGAGCGCTGTATGAAACAGAGCATCCGGAAATCAAGGTAGTCTATAATTTTGATTCTTCCGGTAAATTAAAAACACAGATCGAAGAAGGCGCTGTTTGTGATGTATTCCTCTCAGCTGCGCAGAAGCAGATGAATGAGTTGGACATCGAAGCAGATGAAACAGTAAACCCGGATCGCTTGGATTTCGTGTTATCCGAAAGCAGATGTGACCTTTTGGAGAATAAGGTTGCTTTAGTGGTCCCGGAAGGCAATCCGAAAAACATTACATCTTTTTCTGATCTGCCTAATTGCGATTTAATCGCATTGGGAAATGATGATGTGCCGGTAGGACAGTATTCCACAGAGATTCTTACACAAATGGAGATTTTAGATACCCTGGAGCAAGAAGGAAAGATCTCTTATGGCAGTAATGTAAAGGAAGTTACGGCACAGGTGACAGAGGCGAGTGTGGATTGCGGTATCGTTTACGCTACAGATGCATTTTCCGCCGATTTGGAAGTGGTAGATGTTGCAACGAAAGAGATGTGCCAAGCTGTTATTTATCCTGCTGCTGTTATGAAAAACAGCGAAATATCCGAGAAAGCACAAACCTTTTTGGACTTCCTAAAAACAGATGCTTGCAAAGATATTTTTGAAAGTGTTGGTTTTTCCATGGTAAATGAGTCCATATAATATAATCCTCATTATAAATTTCTTAATCAGACGCACCTCAACGATCTCATTTGAGGTGTGTTTGCTTCTTAAGAGAAACTATTTGGCAGAATAGAAAAATATTCTCTCTTACGACAGACAGAAACAGTGTTTCTGCGTGAAAAAGCGTAGGATACATTGCTTTGCCGCAAAAAAAAGGAACTACGAATCAGAACGATCCGGAAATATGCCGAGAACGAAAAACACAGAAGAGCTTATGAATGGATAGGATTCCGTTTCAGAATTGTTAGAGATACCGATTGCAAAAGAAATGTCCATCGAAAAAATTGATTTTTTGCAGGACGTTAAGTGGGGGACGTTTGCCGTGAAATTACGGCGATGGATTTTGAATACAGAAAGGTTGGGGGAATAGTATGTATGCAATGAAAGGTGTTTTAACAAAAAAGAAGGAATTGGATCGTCGCTGGGAAGTAGTGGTTGGCGCTCTGGTATGTCAGTTTTGTGTTGGTATGCTGTATAGCTGGAGCGTATTTCAAAATCCGATCGTTACTTATTTCGGTTGGGAAACAAGCGCCGTTTCCTTGGCATTTTCTATCAGTACGTTTATGATGCCGATTGCCATGATCGTTGGCGGAATATTGCTGCCGAAATGGGGACCGGGAAAAGTTGCGAAATTGGGCGGTTTGATTTTGACAATAGCGTTGCTGATCACTTCCAATATGAAAAGTCTGCCGGTTCTATATTTTGGTTTTGGTTTTCTGGGTGGTATTGGTGTCGGGTTGGTTTATGGAGTGCCGATCGCGACTTGTGCCGGGTGGTTTCCGGAGAAAACCGGAATGATAACCGGTTTGGCAGTTGCGGGCTTTGGCCTTGGCTCCAGTGTATATGCGCCGATTGCATCTCATCTGATAGAAATGATTGGTGTGTTTCAAACTTTTCGCATACAGGCAGTGGTTGCTTTTGTTGGCATTTTGATTGGTTCGTCATTGATGAAAGCACCAAGAAGTTATCAAAAAGACGATCAAAAACAAAATGCACATGATGTTACTCCTGCTAAGATGATGGGAACGAAACAGTTTTGGATACTGTTTGTCATGTATATATTTGCAAATGCCGTCGGACTGATGATGGTAGGACATGCCTCACCGATGGGGCAGCAGTTAGCAGGACTGACTACAGTGCAGGCAGGTGTGATCGTAAGTATCTTGGCAGTTTCCAATACCGCAGGCAGATTCCTCGGCGGTTTCTTTTCCGATCGTTTTGGTGCGTTTAAAGTAATTTTTGTGCTATACGGGATCAATGCGATTTTTCTGCTGCTGATTGGCGGAATGCATACATGTTTTTTGTTTAGTATCGCAGTTGCTGTGCTGGCTTGCAGTTTTGGCGCAATGGTGGGAGCGTATCCTTCCGTGGTTTTGAAATTTTTCGGAAGAAAGCATTATTCTGTTAACTATGGCATTGTATTTATGGCTTTCGGCATCG
This sequence comes from uncultured Lachnospiraceae bacterium, assembly GCA_944383855.1. Lineage (GTDB taxonomy): Bacteria > Bacillota > Clostridia > Lachnospirales > Anaerotignaceae > CALWRB01. The sequence goes on along the minus strand of CALWRB010000005.1, from coordinate 9,521 downwards.
GAGGAATTTTGGGTCCGCAAATTGCCTCTCAGGCATTGCATATTTCAGGCGGAAGCTATGCGCCGGCATTTTGGATCGGTGCGATGTTGAGCGTATTTGGAGCTGCAATGACATTATTTATGTATTTTCACACAACTATCTTCTCAAGAAAAAATGAATGAGAAACAGAGCGTTTTTCAAAAGGGAATATCTATAAAAGGATAACTTGCTCCAATGCTTATCTGATAAAATGCGTAAAGAGGAGATAGAAGGGTATAATTTGTTTGCCGGAAAGCAAGAAAAATGATATTGAGATTTCAAAAAACGATCAAAAATAAAGAAAAATCAAAAGTTGCGGTCCAAAAACCGCAGCTTTTTTTATAAGAAAAATTATGAATCGATAGATGAAAAAATTTTTCAGGTGCATTTGGTGTTTGTCAGAAAGTACTCGATAGTTTGCAGGTCTACGCATGATTTTAGATTGGTAAGGCAGATGCAGAAAAGGACTTCGAAGAAAAAAACGCAAAAAAGTAGTTCGCTGTCATCTGTCTTTTTGAAAAATATTGATTTTAAAGAAAGGTAAAAAAATCTGTAAGAAAAAGATATGGTTTGAGCGCATTGCGAATAAAGGCTTTTCCGTGATTTTCCAGGATCCGAAGATATCCGAAAAAGCGGGTGAGAAATAAAAACAAGATGCAATGCGATCTCCGAATAAAAATTTGAGCTCAAAAATTTTATTTGGAAATGAAACATGATTTTGTGGCTGAAAATAACAGCGTTGCAAAAACAAAAGAGTTTATTTTTCAACAATACGATATCCAATATTTCTTGCAACAATAATTTTGGCGGAAGAGCCAATGGCAGTGATTTTTTTTCTTAAAAATGAAATGTAGACTTCAACACTGTTGTAATTGGAATTGGATTCCAAATCCCAACATTTAAAATAGATTTCATTTTTTGTTTTGTAATAATTCTTGTTAAGCAGTAGATATTCTAAGATTTTTCCTTCTTTGGAAGTTAATTTCTCCGTATGATCACCACAAGAAATATGATACGTTCGGATATCAAATGAAAAATCACAGAAAAAAACGATATCAGAATAAATATAATCATTTTTTCTTCGATATGCTGCATCGATTCTTGCGTGCAGTTCTTCTCCGGCAAAGGGAATTTCTACATAGTCATCACAGCCGGCATTAAGAAACATAACTTTTGTTGCCACGTCGGATAATTCGGAAATCACAATCAAAGGAGTACAGATGGAAAGCCTGCGGATTTCCTGGACGAATGAAACGGCTTCATGTGCACCGGAGTAGGTCGGATTCAGCAATATCACATCAAAAACATGATTGGATAGCAAATAAGAAGCAAGCGTATAATCAGAGCAACATTCGTATTCTTTTGTGATTTTGCGTAAAGAAGCGTATAAAGGGGTTGCGAAGTATTGCTCGTTGCCTATAACAAGAAATTTCATAACGACTCTCCTTTTACTCTTTGGACAAGCGGAATCAAAATAGCGAGTATTAACCTTTTTTCTGAATCTCATCACGAATAGACATGAGTTGTTCTGAAAAAATACGTGCGTCCATCAACTTTATTTCAGGAGAAATAATAGGCATAAAATCCATTTGATCCAAAATATCTTTTTGCAAATCAATGCCGGGCGCAATCTCGCGTAACTCTAACCCGTTTTTTGTCAGTGCAAATACGGCTCGTTCTGTTATGTAGAGGATTTTGGTTTTATGATCGGCATATTTACCGCAAAACGATTTGCTTTCGACAGAAGAAACAAATTTTTTAATGCTGCCTTCTTTTTTGATATGGAGAGAGCCATTTCGGATTTCTGCTTCCAGCCCTCCGCAAGTGAAAGTGCCCATAAATGTTACATGTTCTGTGCTTTGTGAAATATTGACAAAGCCACCCACGCCATAAATTGAGTCGCCAAAGCTGCATACATTTACATTTCCTTGTGCATCGACCTCTGCCATACCAAGAAAGGCTTCATCTAAACCTCCGCCGTCATAGAAATCGAATTGGTAGGGGTGATCTACCAAAGCTTCCACATTGGTAGCACAGCCAAATTCCAGATCGATACAAGGCACACCGCCAATCGGGCTGGGCTCAATGGTAGTGGTGATCAAGTCATCGATTTTTTCTTCTACTGCGCAAATACCAAGTTCAGCCGGAATACCGACTCCAAGACTGATAATGTCATGCGGTTTGATCTCAAAAAGCGCTCTACGGCAGATAATCTTTCGCAGATTCAGATTGATCACAGAATAGGTATTTTGCAGATTCGGTTGATGTGATTCGCCGGATAAAAGAGGATTGTATTTGCTTTTGTAGGATTGCATGTGAAATTTTTCTGTGTCAGAGCATTTGACGACATAGTCCACAACCACTCCGGGTACTTTAACCATTTGTGGATGAAGTGTACCTGCTTTGACAACTCTCTCTACCTGTGCGATCACAATTCCGCCGGAGGCTTTTGCCGCGTATGCCAATGCCAGGTTTTCTAACAGCAGACCTTCTTTTTCCATGGTCAGATTACCTTTTTCATCGGCACTGGTCGCACGGATAAAGACAACGTCGATCGGAAAAGTTTTATACATCAAATACTCTTTGTCATCAATTTCAATCAGCTTTACCATGTCTGGACCTTGCCGCAGCGTCAATTCATTCATTTTTCCGCCACATTCCCTTGGATCGATAAAAGTGCCCAGTCCGACAGTCGTAATGACACATGGCTTATTTCCGCCTTTCGCACGATAAAGGTGCATTAAAACACCTTGCGGAATATTATAGATCTCAAACTGATTGTTTTTTGCCATGCGGCATAAATCATACTGCATACCGAGATGTCCAACAATCGCTCTTTTGATGAATCCGTCATGCGCAAAGCGATTGCAGCCAATCTTTTCATTTCGATTGGTGCTTTGACTGGACCCCCAAGTGACAGTAAGATCTCTTGGCTCTCCGGTCTCCAGAAAGCGTTTTTCCAGTTCATATGTCAACTCTTCTGCATGACCCATACCAATATATCCGGCAGAAGCCAAAGTATCACCATTTTTAATGAGCGTGACAGCTTCTTTTGCAGTAACAAACTTGGGGATTCCCATCCTGTTTCCTCCTTTCAAGACAGACGAAGCAGTATTTAAATCGGATAAGCTTTCCATCTGATAAGCAAATGTACAGTTTCAAAAGTACTTTGCAGTATAAATTTCATTTTTATATATTATCATAATAAGATTAAATGTATTAGACAGTCAATGGATTGCGAATATTATTTCGATAAAATATTAAACAAATTTTCAGTCAATAATTTGGCTGTTTTTCAGGGGCAAAGTATTAGCATGCTAATATATTTCAAGCTTGATTTAAGCTTCGCCTGATATGATAAAAACACAAAAAAGAAACCTCAAAACACAATCAAAACAATCCAAAAGGGAGGGTGATGGAAAGTATGGCAAAGCCTAAGTTTATTTCTGCAAAAGAAGCGGTTTCCTATATTAAAAACGGGGATACGATCGGTTCCAGCGGATTTATCGGTATGGGACATGCAGAGGAAATTACCTATGAATTGGAAAAGCGTTTTCTGGAGACCGGAGAGCCAAGAGATCTTACCGTTACTTGGGGTTCGAGCCAAAGCGACACCAAAACAATGATCGGCTGCAACCGTTTTGCGCATGACGGATTCATCAAAAGAGCGATCGTCGGGCATATGGGAATGCAGCTGGATTTGAGCAGAATGGCGGCAGAAAATAAATTCGAAACATACAATATCCCGCAAGGCGTTTTGATGCATATGATCCGTGCAAGAGGCGGAAAGAAACCGTGCGTCATCACATCTGTTGGATTGGGTACATACATCGATCCTCGTGAAGGCGGCGGAAAAATGAATGAGCTGACCGAGAAACAGGGTCCCGACATGGTGGAATTGATTGAAATTGATGGAAAAGAATATCTCATGTATAAAACTTTCCCGATCGATGTAGCAATCATCCGCGCAACTACTGCCGATGAAAACGGAAACTTGTCTATGGAAAAAGAAGGCATTATGTTAGAGGCTTATGCCATGGCATGTGCCGCAAAAGCATCCGGCGGTATTGTAATTGCACAGGTAGAATATATCGCGCAGGCAGGAAGTTTGAATCCTCAGGATGTCAGAGTGCCGGGTATCATGGTGGACTATGTCGTGCAGTGTTCCGATCCTCTGCGCTTCCATAAGCAGTCCTATTCAAAATACTACGACCCTTCTTTAAGCGGGGAAAAGAAAATACCATTAGCTATGGTACCTCCTCTGCCGTTGAATGTTAGAAAAGTAATTGCAAGACGTGCGGCGTTTGAACTGGTTCCGGAAGCTGTTGTTAACTTGGGGGTAGGTATTCCTTCCGATATCGGTTCCATTGCAGCGGAAGAAGGATTGGAAAAGGAAATGGTTCTTACCGTAGAGCCCGGCTTGATCGGCGGTGCACCTTGTTCCGGACTGGAATTTGGCTGCTCTGTCAATCCGGAAGCAATGATCGATCATACCTTCCAGTTCGATATGTATGATAGCGGTTTGTTGGATCTGGCAGTTCTTGGTCTTGCCGAATTGGATAAGGACGGAAATGTCAATGTAAGTAAATTTGGTCCGAGAATTACAGGTGCCGGTGGTTTTGTTAATATCACACAAAATACAAAGGTGATCGTATTTGTCGGTACCTTTACAGCCAGTGGGCTGGAAACCGAGATCAAAGATGGAGAGCTGCATATCATCAAAGAAGGAAAAGTGAAAAAAATGATCCCCACTGTTGGTCATAAGACATTTTCCGGTAAACAATCCATCATTAACCAGCAAAAGGTTTTATATGTAACCGAAAGAGCGGTTTTCGAAATGCGTGAAGAAGGATTGACGCTGATCGAAATTGCGCCGGGTGTGGATTTGCAAACACAAGTATTGGATCAAATGGATTTTGTTCCAAAAATCGCAGAAGATCTGAAGTTGATGGACCGCCGTTTATTCTTGGACCGCCCTATGGGGTTATACAAGGATGTAATGGCAAAAAATAAATAACTTACATAAAAACAAAAAGGAGAGATGACACATGAGTTTTTGCAAAGTTGAAGTAAAAGATTATATTGCTACCGTAACATATGATCGTCCGCCTGCAAACGCAACAACGATCGAAGCTTATCTGGATATCAGAGATACTTTCTACGCGCTGGAAGAAAGAGATGATATCAAAGTTGTCATCTTTACAGGCGCCGGCAAGATTTTCATGGCGGGAAATGAATTGAGTGAGTTTGACGAATTTAAAGAACGCGGAAAATGCACTTCCCTGTATGATACCATTCGTAATGCTTACTTGGCAGTTAAAAACTGCAAATACCCGGTTATCGGCGCGATCAACGGTGCCGCTGCCGGTGCAGGATGCGCTTTTGCCGGCTGCTGTGACGTTTTGGTAGTTGCAGAAAACGCAAAATTTGCACTTTCTGAAATTAAAGTAGGTATCATCGGTGCAGACGGCTACGCTTCCCTGATGGTTCCCGAAAAAGTTCTGCGTTATATGGCGCTTTCCGGTAACCCTCTGAAGGCACAGGAACTTGCAAAATACGGTAATGTACATAAAGTGGTGCCTAAAGAAGAATTGATGGATGCAGCAATGGAAGTTGCGAAAGAATTTACACAGAATGCAAGACGTGCGCTGATCCTTTGGAAACAGTGCCTGAATGCAAACTATGAGCACGATCTGCCTAAGAAATTCAATAACAACCTGCTGAGCACGATTTCTTATCAGCCTTACGAAGACTTCGGCGAAGCGTCCAAAGCGTTTATTGAAAAAAGACCTCCCGAATACAACAATAGATAACGAATCATTTCAGAGGATAGGCTGTGCAAAATATATTTTTGCACGGTCTAATCTTCTATCAAACAGATTTTTCTAAAAAGGAGGCGCAGAATGGTAGAGAAGGTCAAAATGCCCAAGATCGGGCTGAAGATGGATACAGGGAAAATCAAAAAGATCTACAAAAACGTCGGAGAAAACGTGAAAAAAGGAGAACCCTTGTTTCAAGTTGCCACAGGCAAAATGAACAGCGAGATAGAAAGTCCCTTTTCCGGTATGATCAAGGAAATTTATGTTAAGACAGACGACGATGCGGCAGTAGGCGCAGAGCTTTTATCGCTTGAAGTGATGGAAGGCGACGCAAATGCGGAAGCTGCCGAAAAAATAGATGTAGCCGCGGTTAAAATCCCGAAAATCGGAACCGCAGCCAAAGCGACCCTGAAAAAATGGCAGAAAAAAGAAGGAGATGCTGTCAAAGCAGATGAAGTTCTTTGCTCTGTCAATACAGGGAAAATGAATCATGATATTGTCAGTCCGATGGACGGCATTTTGCTGAAAATCTGCAAAGCGGAAGAAGAAGCGGCACAAGTTGGAGAAATCATTGCCTATGTCGGAGAAGAAGGGGCTGCGATCCCGCAGGAAGAAGGAAATCAGGCGGATAGTCTGAAGCAAAAAATCAAAATAACGATCATCGGCGGCGGTCCCGGTGGATACGTTGCGGCGATCAAAGCGGCACAGATGGGGGCAGAAGTTGTTTTAATCGAAAAAAAAGATCTGGGGGGAACTTGCCTGAATGTCGGCTGCATTCCGACGAAGGCGATTTTGCACTGTGCGGAAACATATGAATCTTGCAAACATGCGGAAGATGCCGGTGTACTTGTTCAAAATGTAACCTATGATTGGGAAAAGATCCAAAGCTACAAGAGGGGGATCACGAAGCAGCTGACAGACGGCATTGCGTCTTTGTTATATGCGTATGGCGTAGAAGTGCTGCAGGCAGAAGCCTCTTTTGCGAATGAAAAAGAACTGGAGATCACGCTGAACGATGGTTCTAAGCGAATCCTGCAGACAGACAAAGTGATTTTGGCGACAGGGTCTGTTCCTGCGATCCCGCCGATCCCGGGGCTAAAAGAGGTAGAGGCTTGTATTGATTCCACAAAGGCATTATCCCTGGAAAAAGTGCCGGAAAGCATGGCGATCATCGGCGGAGGCGTAATCGGAGTGGAATTGGCGTGCGCTTACGCAAGCTTTGGAACGAAAATCACTGTAATTGAAATGCAGCCGAAATTGATGCCGATGATGGATGGAGAATTGGTGAGCCTGGCGCAAAGCAATTTAGAGAAAATGGGAATCCAATTCTTGATGGAAACGCAAGTGCTTGCGGTAGAGGAAGATCCCGTCGGAGGAAAAGTCAAAGTAAAGACAAAAGACGGAGAAGAGTCCTACATCACGGCAGAAAAAATTCTTGTGGCGGTCGGACGCAGAACCAATACGGAATCTTTGCGACTGGATAATGCAGGAATTGCAAATGATCGCGGTAGAATCACTGTCAATGATTATCTGGAAACTAATGTGCCGGGAATTTATGCGATTGGTGACTGTGTCGGAAAAATTATGCTGGCACATGTTGCAAGCGCGATGGGTGAGGTCGCGGTCAGCAATATTTTTGGGAAAAAGGAACGTTTTTCGGCCGAGATCAATCCTGCCTGCGTATACCTGAGCCCTGAATTTGCCGGTGTAGGTTTGACAGAAGAAGCCGCAAAATCCAAAAATGTGGACTATAAAGTGGGAAAATTCCCTTTGATGGCAAACGGAAAATCTTTGGTAATGGGATGCCAAGATGGTTGGATCAAAGTCTTGGTAGACAAAATGGAAAACAAATTGATTGGCTGCCATATTTTAGGACCGCGTGCTACAGACTTGATCGCGGAAGCTGCTTTGGCGATCGCAAAAGGAGTCACTGTATCGGATATCGATATGCTGATTCATGCACACCCGACTGTGGCGGAAGCTTTCCGCGAAGCAGTGCTTGCATCAGAAAACAGAGCGATTCATTCCATGTAAAAAGGATTTCCTGAAAAAGGAGGAAAAGATATGACATTTGTTAATCCGGTTCCCTGGCGAAAATGCGAGGATTTGGACAAATATGCCGTTGCAACCAATGTACCGGTTTGGGTTGGCGGAAAAAAAGTAATTGCAGACAGAGTAGTAAAAACGGCTTGTCCGCATAACTGCTATGACACTTGTGGTCAGTTGGTGTATGTCAAGGACGAGAAAGTAATTAAAATCGAAGGCAATCCGGAGCACCCAATCACAAAAGGACATTTGTGCTTGAAAGGGTATGCAAATGTGCAGAAGATCAACAGCCCCGACCGTGTGGCATACCCTATGCTGCGTGTGGGCGAAAGAGGTGAAGGTAAATTCAAACGCATCAGTTGGGACGAAGCGTTTGATTATATGGTGGAAAAAATCACGGAGATCAAAGAAAAATACGGAAGTGAAGCTTTGATTGAATATGGTTATTCCGGTAACAGAGAACATATGGCGAAAGCTGTCAGCGGCAGATTTTTGAATTTGTTTGGCGCTTCCAAACTGGTTGGCAGCTTCTGCTTGCTCTCAGGTGCGTCGGGCTCCTATCACAGTGTCGGCACACAGCATACCATGGGCCCCGATATTTGGTCCGAAAACTGTGAAGTCGTGATGTTGGTAGGCAGAAATTCTTCCGCGACCAATCCGCATATTTATCCTTTCTTGTATCGTGCAAAAGAAAGAGGCGCTAAAGTCATCGTCGTAGATCCTTATGTGACCGGTATGGCATCAAAGGCAGACATTCATCTGCGTACACGTCCCGGTACAGATGGTGCACTTGCTTTGGGTATGATCCGTTGGATCATCAAAAACGATCTGCATGATAAGAAATTTATTGCGGAACACACCATTGGTTTTGATAAATTGGAAGAACTGGTAGAAGAATGGACGCCGGAATATACCGAAAAAATCACTACAGTACCTAAAGAACTGATGATTCAGGCAGCTGAACTGTATGCCACACACGAATCTCATATGGAATGTGGTTATGGTCAGCAGCGTTACAGTAATGGACATCAGGTACAGCGCGCACTGGCGTGTTTGGCAGCGGTTTGCGGTCATATCGGGAAAGCAAGCGCCAATTATAACTTTATTGACTCGATGGGATTCCCCGGTGTAGAAGGATTCATGCAGACGGAGAAAGTTGCAGTCCCCGAAGGAGCAGAAATCAAGCCGACCAGAATGGTAAATATCGCAACATTTGCAACTGCGATCCACCGTGCAACCGATCCGCCTATCAAAGGTGTTATTTCTTACCGCGGCGGTTTGATCAGCCAACAGCCTTGGGCAGACAATACCATTGAAGCAATCAAGAAGCTGGATTTGTTTGTTACGATTGAGCAATTTATGACAGATGATACCGATTGGGCGGATCTGGTTCTGCCGGCATGTCACTATTTGGAGCAGTATGGTCTGCATACTTCCTATTGGCATCATTACAATCAAATCTTAGTACCCGTTTGTCAACCGTATGCAGAGGCTGTACCGGATATTGAGATTTTTGAGGAACTTGGAAGAAGACTTGGATTTGAGGAATATTTCCCTAAAGAAAGAACCGGTTTGGATTACATCAGAATGTTGATCGGCGAAAACGCAGATGTAGATTCGATGGTATCTCCCAGAGGT
>CALWRB010000004.1 GCA_944383855.1 uncultured Lachnospiraceae bacterium | reverse complement strand
AGAAAAAGGGAAGCGCTGTCGGCGAGAAACAAGGAGTCCGCCGACTAAACGCAGTGCGGGAGAGCGGACGACTATGTTTCGAGGTGGGCAACGCAGGTTCAAACATGCTCCGCTATGAAAAAACCACTGTACCATAGGGTACAGTGGTTTTTTTGATGCGAAAAAAGAACCTGCGACCGACGGGTCCCGGGGCGACGGCGCTGACCGCTGCCAGTGGCAGAAAAAGGGAAGCGCTGTCGGCGAGAAACAAGGAGTCCGCCGACCAAACGCAGTGCGGGAAAGCGGACGACTCTATTTCAAGGTGGGCGCAGGTTTCGACCCTATGCTATCCAAAAAAATGCCCCGCATAAAAATATGCAGAGCATTTCCTTATTCCTTAGCTGCTTCCGTTTTCAGAATATGTATCGTGCCGTTGTCATTCAAATGCTTTAACAGTGACAAGAAAATCGGGATCCCGAATAATCCCACAATACCGAATAACTGTACCCCCGCAAACATTCCCGCCAGTGTCACAACAGGGTGCAGTCCCAGCTGACTGCCGACCAGTTTCGGCTCTATGATGTTTCGGATCACCGTTACGATCACATAGACCGCAAGCAGGCTCAGCGCCATCATAACATCTCCCCGCAAGAGTGTCAGTATCGTCCAGGGGATCATAACGCCGCCTGTTCCCAGCACCGGCAAAATATCGAAAATCGCGATCAGCAGTGCCTTCAGCACAGAATTTTCCACGCCGATGACTGTCAGACCGATCGATAATTCCACAAATGTGATGCACATAATGATACCGTACGAACGGATACAAACAAACAGCGTTCCCACAACATACTCTTTCACCTGCAAAAACAGCATTTTTGCCTTTTCATTCATCTGCTGCAGAATAAATCCCGTGATCCGGTCAAAATCCATGGTGATAAAGCAAGTAGAAATCACAAAAAACAGCAGACGCAGGAAAAATCCCGGCAAAAAAGATGCCGCCATCGATACCCAGCGCATCATACGCACAGATACACCGGAAACCAGCTGTCCCAACGCTTGCAGCCCTTGATAAAACATCTCCTCCAATGCGGCAAGCAGCGTCTGATCCATATGCAGTGCGGAATTTTCCATCTGTGTTACAATCTCATCCACAATCGGCACCGCGTTAGACTGATACCAACTTGGCAGCTTCTGCGCGAATGACTGCACCAAAGCGAATAATTTGACGGCGCCAAGCGAAATCAAAAGCCCTACTGTCGCAAAAAACAGCAATGCCGTCAAAAGCCCAATCAGTTTTTTTCCCAATGGAAGACGTTTCGCCAAAAACCGCACCGGTTTTTGCAGCAATGTCGCTACAAAAAAGCCCGCTGTAAACGGAAAAAGAAGACCAAAACACACTTCGATCCCCACAACGACCAGTGCCAACAAAATGATCACATAAACAAAATTCAAGATAAACGCTTTTTTCCGTTCCATATCCGTTTTCCCCTTCTTTTGTATCCAAAACCCAAAAAGTCCCTTCTATAACGCCCCAAAAGACTTTCCTCATTTGTTTTTGCATTATACGGCAGGTCTTGCGCAAAGTCAATTCATACCCGCCATTTTTTACATAATATTTATCTTTATCCTAACAGCAGATAGTACGAAAAATTCAAATATCCCGCGAAAATCAGCCATAACGCATACGGGATCTGCAGTTTTGCCGCCGTCGGATTGACCTTGCGCATACTGCGTATCATTTGCAGTACCAGCAAAAACAAAAACACCAGCCAGAAAAAAGCGATCGCATACCACTGTTTGGTAAAGAAAAACCACGGCCAGACGAGATTGACCAAAAGTTGTATCCAAAACCATTCCAATGCTTTTTTCGCTTCTTTCGTCCCTTCTTTTGCCACCAGATAGGCAGAAATCCCCATCAAAAGGTACAAGATACTCCAAACCACAGGGAATATCCACCCGGGCGGCGAGAGAGGAATATCCGGCAAAGAGGCGTATCCCTTCATACTATCCGATAAAAATAATGCCGACACACCGCCTAAGGCAAGCGGTGCCAAAAGATAGAATATTTTCTTTTTCAGTGTCATTTCGCAAACACTCCCTTTCGTTTGCATAATAGGCTCCACTCCTTCCTTTTCGCTTCTACAGAAAAAACGACAGGGATCGTTTCCTGTGCGCAAAGCAGCATGCCTCCTTCCTCCAAGGCTTGCCAAAGGGCACGCCAATCCTCTGCATTCGGTATTACGCCCCGCTCCAGATAAATCCATGCAAATTGTCTTTCTCCCAAAGATTCCATGCCTGATAAAATCCCTTCTGCCGCTACCATGCTTTGCGCCGCAAAACTATAGCACTGCCCGCGCATCGCTTCCGACTGCGCCAAAAGATACCCCCTCGGTTCAAAGCCTGCCTGCCTGAACTGATGACAAAGCGCAAGAAAGCCATCACCCAAACCGCAGAATACCCCCAAAACAGAAATCTCCTCATGCTCCGACTGTCCACAATGGGACCGAACAGCTTCTTTCGCTAAGGATATCATGCTTTCTTCCGCACAATAACCGACACCCCATGCGTCAAAGCCGTGTTTTTTTAGAAACAGTTTCCGCCCTTGTTCCAAAGTATGCCGCCACTGTTCTTTTCCTGTCACACTGCCGAAATGATGGCAGTATACCCCTTCGCATAAATACTGTGCAAAGCCTGCCGTTCTGGCTCTGGCGGAAAGATCATCGTCCCAAAACTCCATCGTTTGAAACAAACGATCCGCAAAACCTATCTTCTCCAACTTTTCAGTATCATATACGGCAATGACCGGCATGATTCTGGCACGTCTGACAAAAATTCCCTGTTTTTTTTGACGAATTTGCTCCGCGTATGCTGCCAAAGATGCCACATCGCACGGCGGCAGGCTTTGCGCATTGGAAGTATGCGGTGTCACGGGTGTTGCGCTTAACGCAAGGGGGTCTGCCTGCAGGCAGGCGGTCAGCTCTTTAAGCCACTGCCCCTGCACAATGGTATCGTTACTGACAAAAACGAGATATTTCCCCCTTGCCGCACGGTACGCCGCACCAAACATCAGCATTCGCACGTTATGGAAAAATCGGATCGTTTCCGCTCCTTTTATCGTCGCAAAATATTCGCTGATGGTATCATCGGGCGAACCGTGGTCGATCAAAAGCCATTCGCAGGAATCTTCTTTTGTTGTACGCATCACACTTTCCACGCATTGCTTTGTGTATGCCAAGTGTCCGCAGGCAGGAATAAAAATGGTATATTTCGGTCTGTCTTGCGTAAGGATATCCTCTTTTTCACAGTGCGGCACAAATTCTTCTTCGTAATATTGTTTCATTTTTTCTTCCTGCGGATACACGCAGCCGAAAAAATAGATCTCCTCCCGAAGCTCCGCCAAAAACGGCAGCAAGGTATAGGCAGCAAACGTATCTTTCCTTTCTGCCTTCTTCCACCTCTGCCACGCATCTATGGTATTGTCCAACTGCTTGATCGCGGAACAATCGGCAAGCCTTTCTTGCCCTTGGCAGATGTTACGAATCTCATCGAAACTTTCCCACACCGCCTTTTCGTCATACAGCTGTCCCTTTGCGCCTTTGCGCGCCGCTTCCTGCAGCCGCGTCCAATGCGTTAGCACGGACCGAAACCACGGTGTGGCAAAACGAAATGTTAATTCCGCCAATCCCCCCATCTCCCTTCAAATTCCAAAAATGTAGGCAGTGTCCTGTCTTTTTGTGACACCGTCGGCATGACGTCCTGCGGTATTTTCCAGTCGATTGCAAGCGTTTCATCATTCCAGCAAATACCGCCATCGCCTGCGCGATCATATGCCCCATCTGCCAGATACGCAACCAGCGCCTGCTCGGAACGCACAAAATACCCGTGGGCAAATCCTTGCGGCAGGTACAGCATGGCAGGGTCTTTCTCCGTCAGCAAAACGCCTGCCCATGCCCCATAAGTGGGAGAATGCGGGCGCAAGTCCACTGCCACGTCCCAAACCTCTCCCTGCAATACAAAAATTATTTTTTTCTGCGGGAAAGGCATCTGTAAATGCAGCCCCCGTAAAACCCCGCGGTAGGAATACGATACAAAGCTCTCCCGTACGGAAAAATCAATTCCTTCTGCTTTCCAACGCTCCGCCTCGAAATATTTTCGAAAAAATCCCCTCTCATCTTCCGCAGAAAATGCGGGAAACAGCCGCATTCCATCGATCCAATTTATATGCTTTGCCGTCATCTTTCTTCCTCCTTCAGCCACTTCGCCGTGGCACGGATTCCTTCCGTAAAAGGCACTCTACAGGAAAAACCCGTTTCTTCCTGCAATGCGGTTGTATCAAATGTTTCCTTTGGCAAAGAAACCCCATCAAACGGCAGAGAAAACGAAGCCGCCGCTCCCATGCAGGAGAGCATCTGCTCCAGCCATTGCCGCAGCGGTTTTGCCTGCCCGCTTCCGATCACATACCGTTTCCCGTCTGTTCCTTTTTCGCCCAATGCCGCAAAAGCAGCCGCCAGGTCCGTAATATAAATAAAGTCGTACCACTGCTTTCCTTCCGTAAACAATAACGGCTCCTTTCTTGCAATGCGTTTGAGCGTTCCGCAGATCAATCGGTCAGACCGCTCCCCCACACCGTAAGTGTTGGTGATCACCCCGCAAAGAAATTCCATATGCAAGGCTTGCGCCTGTATCTGTGTTAATTTTTCCGCCGTCTGTTTTGCCAACGCATAGCAGTCCCAAGGCAAAAAAGGCTTCCCCGCATCACTTGCCGCCTTTTGCTCCTCCTGCATAATGCTGCCCGCAAATACAAATCTCCGACAACCCGCCGCTGCCGCCTGCTTGACATATGCCACGCTTTGGCGGATATTTTCCGCCTGCAAGGAAGCGTCCGCACGCCCCTTACCCGCGGAACCTGCCCATGCGAAGTGATAAAACACATCGTACGGTTTCTCGTTTTGGGCAAAAAACGGTGCCGCGGCAAAGGAAAGCCCCTCTTTTTTGGGCAAAAGACTTTCCGCCTGTGGGAAATCCACCACAAGCACTTCCCAGCCTTTTGCAAGCAGCTCCTCCGCCAGCGCGCGCCCCACAAAACCGCAGCCGCCGCTGATGATCGCCCGTTTGTTACGCTTCTTTGACTGCGGCATACAGCATCTCCCCCTCATAGGAAAGCTGTTCCGGACTTAGCCCCGGAAATACGCCCACCCAGAAACTGTTGCGCATCACATAATCCGTTACGGTTAGCTTCCCAACGGTACGGTACGCCTTTTTATTACGCCGCAGGGTATCAAAGCAAGGCTGACGAATCAGATTTCCGGCAAACAGCACTCTGGTCTGTATGCCGCTTTCTTCCAAAGCCGCGGTGATGCCCTCGCGCTTTCCTTCTTCCCTGCAAGTCAGTAAAAACCCGAACGGGCTTGGGACGCTTTTTTTCTCACTTTGCGGTAAAATCACCTTATCTTGCAAGGCGTCCATTCGTTCCGATAACTTTGCAAAATGCGCCTGCCTTTTTTCGATCAGCCAAGGCAGTTTCTCCAGCTGCGCCACGCCGATCGCTGCCTGCATTTCGGTGATCTTCAAATTATACCCGAAGTGGGAATACACATATTTATGGTCATACCCAAACGGCAACTCACCAAACTGCCTGTCAAAACGATGTTTGCAGCGGTTATCCTCCCCGGGGCGGCAGGTACAATCCCGCCCCCAGTCACGCAGGGAAAAAAGGATCTTCGCCAAAAGCGGATCCGATGTCACCACGGCGCCACCCTCCCCCATTGTGATATGATGCGGCGGATAAAAGCTCGCTGTCGCAAGATGCCCGAAAGCGCCTGTTTTTTGCAATTTTCCTTCCCACAGATACGCAGCGCCCAGCGCATCGCAATTATCCTCGATCAGCCAAAGATCATGTGCCTTGCAAAAGCGCACCACTTCCTCCACGCAAAACGGCATTCCCAGTGTATGCGCCAATATGACTGCTTTTGTTTTTTTGGAATATGCTTTTTCCAACTGTGTGACGTCCACATTGGCATCGGGCAGCTTTACATCTACAAACACGGGCACCGCTCCAAACTGCATCAGCGGGGCGACCGTTGTGGGAAAAGCCGCCGCTACGGTGATCACCTCATCTCCCCGTTGGATCCGCCGCTTTCCTAAAAGCGGGGAAGTCAGTGTCATAAATGCCAAAAGGTTCGCAGAAGAACCAGATGTGGTTGCCGCGCAAAAAGGCACGCCCAGATACGCGGCAAACATCTCCTCAAACTTTTGCGCAAACCTGCCCGCCGTCAGCTGAAAATCCAAGGCAGCCTCTGTCAGATTCCGCATCTCCGCCGCATCGTAAACTTTTCCCGCATAAGGCACATGATGACCGTCCCATGCCTTTGT
Organism: uncultured Lachnospiraceae bacterium; assembly: GCA_944383855.1. Lineage (GTDB taxonomy): Bacteria > Bacillota > Clostridia > Lachnospirales > Anaerotignaceae > CALWRB01. The sequence goes on along the minus strand of CALWRB010000004.1, from coordinate 39,508 downwards.
CTGATGGTAGCAATGATAATACTCCTCCATTTTCTCCAAAATCTCCGCACGCGCCTGTTGTTCCGTCACAGATACCCCTCCTTTTCATAAACGGAAATCTGTCTGCGCATCTGCTCCGCAACCGAATTTCCGTCCCGCCAAGCTTTTGTCCACGCAACGGTTTCGGCAACCGCGCGCGGCAGGCTCCATTTTGGCTTCCAGCCAATGTTTTTTTCGATTTTTTCGCCGTTTAAACGTAAAATATCGGCTTCTTTCGGAAATACCGCGTCTTTTTGTTTCTTCCAGCTGATGCCTTCTCCCCAGTATCTGCAAAATAAGGTCGCGACTTCACCATTGGTCGCCACACTGCTTTCTTTCGGCGCAATATTATAGCTGTCTGCCAGATGCGGCAGTTTACTTTGGCAATATACCGTATATAAATATGCGCTTAACGGTTCCAACACATGCTGATAGGGTCGGATCCCAAACGGGTGCCGCAGCCAAATATCCTCTCCTTTTAGCGCACTGCGCACACAATCCGGCAAAAGTCTGTCTGCGGCAAAATCCCCGCCCCCGATCACATTACCCGCACGGAATACGGAAATCGGTATGCTTTCCGGAAAAAAGCACCTTTTGTAGCAGGCTGCGACCAGTTCCGCGCAAGACTTGCTGTTGGCATACGGGTCATATCCGTCTAAAAGCGATTCTTCCCGATATGCTTCCTTCGACACAGCGGCATACACCTTATCCGTTGTGATGATGCCGACAGAAAGAAGTTCCTCACATTTGCGCAGCGCTTCCAGCAGGTAAACGGTTCCCATTGTATTGGTTTCATAAGTGTATGCAGGCATTTCGTATCCTGTTTTCACCAACGGCTGTGCCGCCAAGTGAAATACCACCTGCGCCCTTGCCTGCCGCACAAATGCTTCCAGCACCTTCTGCTCCCGAATATCCGCAAACGCCTGGTGCATCCCTTCCCAATTTAAGAGCGAAAACAAGCTCTCCTCACTGGGCTTTAATGCATAGCCCCAAACTTCTGCCCCCATTTCCCGCAGCCAAAAAGACAGCCATGCGCCTTTAAACCCTGTATGCCCCGTAACCAGTACCCGCTTTCCGCGGTAAAAGCGTTTCATGCCCTCCAAATCTTCCATGGCGCACCTGCCTTCCATAACTCCTCTAATTTCTGCCGATCGCGCACAGTATCCATACACTGCCAAAATCCTCTGTGGCAGTATGCCGCAAGTTCCCCTTCCTGCGCCAAAGACGCCAACGGTTCCTGCTCAAAAACAGTTTCATCTCCCGAAAGATACGAAAACACCGCAGGCTCCAACACAAAAAAACCGCCGTTGACCCAACCGCTGTCGGCAGACGCTTTTTCCCGAAAGGCTTTCACCTTTCCGTCTTCGATATCCGCGATACCAAACCGCGCTTCCGGCTGCACCACACTCATCGTCGCCTTTTTGCCGTTCGCACGGTGAAACGCAAGTAAACGATCCAGATCAATATCCGCCACGCCATCGCCATACGTCAGAAAAAACGGTTCTTTGCCGACATACGGCGCGATCCGTTTCACCCTTCCGCCTGTCATGGTATCCAACCCCGTATCTACCAATGTCACACGCCATGGCTCCGCCTGATGCTGATGGATCTCCATTTTCCCCGATTTTCGAAAATCAAACGTAATATCACTGTGGTACAGTCCGTAATGCGAAAAATATTCCTTGATGCAATACCCCTTGTATCCGCAGCAAATGATAAAATCGGTCACACCGTAAGCGCTGAAAATTTTCATGATATGCCATAAAATCGGTCTGCCGCCGATCTCCACCATCGGTTTTGGCTTCCAATAGGACTCCTCCGATATTCGGCTGCCGTATCCGCCTGCCAAAATCACTGCTTTCATCACGCTTCCCCCTTTTTTTCCAAGCTATCTGCGTTTTTTTATGAAACCACTGCTTCATATATATGGAAAAACAGGCTGTCTACATTCCTCTGCGCAAAGCTTCCCACACAAAGAAAAACAAAAGAGCACCTCTGTGACTTGGTCACAGTGATGCCCTTTGATGCATGGTATTCTAAAGATGAACTAAAACTCTCTTATCTGAAGAAAGGAGCTGATAATGATGCTATTTTCCATCGAAAAGATGATCTCGTTTTTCTCACGTCACAAATGGCTGCCGCTTTATGTGCTGACCGGCGCTGTGGGCGGCTATCTGTATTTTCTTAAAACGGGCTGTACGGATACGTTCTGCCGCATTCTTTCCTCCCCCTGGACCGCCGTGCCTTACGGCGCAATCTTCGGCGGACTGATCTACAGCTTTTTGGCAGATACCAAAACAGATAAGCCGAAAGATTGACCGCCTTTTCCTGCCGCAAACAAAAAAGGCAAAGAAACACCTCTTTTTTCTCTGCCTGCCGTCGTAATTTTCTTTCCGAATATCCTTTTTCAGTTTAGAAGAAACTTCTTTTTTTCTTTAGGAACCAACAAAAAAACAGGAAGCCGCAAAACTTCCTGTTTTTATTCTTAATACGGTTAATCGTTTGGGATCCTTTTCAGCGATCAATCTTCTTCAAAGTGCAGTATTCCAACATAGGGCAGGTTGCGATATTTCTGCGCATAGTCCAAACCATATCCTACCACAAAAGCGTCGGGAATGGTAAAACCGGAAAAATCTACCGGCACTTCTGCCACACGGCACTCCGGCTTATCTAACAATGTGCAGATCTTGAGCATTTTGGGTTTTCTGTCCAAAAGAAGTTTGCGCAGATGGCTCAGTGTTCTGCCACTGTCAATGATATCCTCCACCAGCAAAACATTTTTGTCTGCGATATCCTCATCTAAATCTCTGAGAATCTTGATACAGCCACTGCTTTTGGTTTCATTGCCATAGCTGGATACGTCCATAAAACTCATCGTTACAGGGGATTGGATATATTTTGCCAGATCCACCAGTGTCACAACGCCGCCTTTTAATACACAGACCAATTCGATCTTTTCTCCGCCGAATACACGGTCCACTTCGGCTGCGATCTCACGCAGTCTTTCCGCAATTTTTTCCGCAGGGATCAATACTTCTATCCGCTCTTTCATGTTTTCCGCTCCTCCTGAATCTCAATCGTTACAAAATGTTTCGTTTTCTCGTCCGCCAAAAAAGCCGACGATGCGCGCCTGCCCGCGATCCAAAGCAATTCCTCTCCGCAAAAAATCAAAGGGGTCCGCTCTCTTTTTGCACGCGGTATTTTTTCATCTATCCAATAATCTTTCAGCTTTTTGGTGCCAAAAGGCAGCTGTATGCGATCTCCCGCTTTGCGAGAGCGGCAGATCAATGGATTTTTTCCTATTCTATCATAGTCAAATACTGCTCTACAACTATTTTTCTCTCTTTTTTGACAAAAAGAACTTACGGTGATCCACACCTCAAGCTCCGCGACCCAAACGGAAGCGTCCAATGGCAGTTCGTAGCAAAATGCGTCTGTTTTCCGCCTTTTTTGCAGCCGCAGTTTGTCATATTCTGTCGTAAGCACCATTTGTCCAGGCAAATCAAGCTGTTTTCCCGCTTCTTTGGAAAGCATCTGTTCCATATCCAGTAAATGCCTGCGGCTCAGATCCGTCTTGCTCCCCGTTGCCGCAAGGTACGCCAGCGAAAGCACACGTCTGCGCAGCGGCTGCTTTAAACGAAGCAGTTTTTCGCGATGCAGCAAAATATCATTTTGCTGATGCGAAATGATCTCCTCTGCCGCTTCTTTTGCCATATCGTTTAACATCTCATGCTCCTGCCTGAGGATCTCTGCTGCCTGTACGATATGCTCCGTCGCCTTAGGGTAAATTTCTTCCAACAGCGGAAACACCTGCAAACGGATTTTATTTCTGGTGTAATCCGTTTCAAAATTGGAAGCGTCCTGCCGCCAAGAAATGCCGTTTTCTTTGCAGTATTCTAAAATCTCCTCTTTCGTGCAGTCCAAAAGCGGGCGAATGACATCTTCGTTTCGGTATGCCATGCCGCAGAGCCCTTCCGTTCCCGCCCCGCGAAGCAAATGCATCAATACCGTTTCCGCCTGGTCCATACTGTGATGCGCGACTGCGATCTTTCCGCCCGCAGCTTCCTTTCGCAGCGCGGCATAACGAAGCTTTCTCCCCGCTTCTTCCAGACCGATCCCCATTTTTGCGGCTTCTTGTTTCACATCATAAGCGTATACCCGGCAGTCGATCCCTCTTTTTTGGCAGAAATCCTCGGTAAAGCGCCTGTCCTGCTTACTTTCCTCTCCTCTCAGACCGTGCTCCACATGCACCGCCGTGAGGAAAAATCCTTCTTCTTTTGCCAAATGCCACAAAATATCCAGCAGTGCCACAGAATCCGCACCGCCGGAAACGCCCACCGCGATCCGCTCTCCCGCTTCACACATTCGGTGCTGTGCCATCGTTTTTTTCACTTTTTCGATCAGTTCCGTCATCTGTGCCCTGCCTCCTTTCTTCGTGGGATCTCATTGTTTACTTTACACGAAAGCATGAAAAAAAACAAGCACCGTCCGCCTTTTGCCACTTTTCCGCAGATCAAACATTTTTTGCGGCAATGCCCTCTTTATTTTCTCTGACTTGCGCAGAAAACAGAACTTTCCGGCGAAAAATACTTGGAAGCGGTTGCATTGCTTGGCAAATTATATTATGATTGCAACAGGAAACTTATCAAGTTCCGCGAAAGAACCAATATAAAAGGAGAGAATACACATGAGTTTATACAGTGATTGGATGAAAAAAGCTTTTTCCGAGGACGGCAGAAGTGTGGAAGCCATCTGGAACAGCTACCTGCCCAGAGAGCAGAAAGTATATGAAACCATCATTGAGCAAAAGCTGACCAAAGTGGAAGGTACCGTCAATGAACTGGCAGAACGCTTTCACCTTTCGGCAGAGGAAACCGTTGCTTTTATCGACGGTTTAAACGACGCTCTGCCCACACCTTACAATATGGACGAGCTGACAGAGGACAGCGCGATCTGTCTGGATATCGATTTTGAGCGTTTATTCAAAAAAATGGTGGAATACCGCGCAGAACATCTTTATACACTGCCCCAGTGGGATGGCATTTTCGACGCAGAAACCAGAAAACGCCTGACATTAGAGCAAAAACGCTCCCGCACCATCGTCAAGGGCGAAAAAATCGGGCGTAACGATCCTTGTCCCTGCGGCAGCGGTAAAAAATACAAAAAATGCTGCGGAGCAAACCTGTAATGGAAACACGCCATTGCCAAACAGATCCTCTTTGCCCCGACAAAGAGATCATCAAACAAGCGGCTGAAATTTTGAAAAACGGCGGTTTGGTCGCCTTTCCCACCGAAACGGTCTACGGTTTGGGTGCCAACGGTCTGGACACTTCCGCCTGCCGCAGGATTTACGAAGCCAAGGGGCGTCCTTCGGACAACCCTTTGATCTTGCATATTTCGCAGATTTCCGAATTACAACCCATTGTGCGGGAAATCACACCCGTGGCGCAAAAGCTGATGGACGCTTTCTGGCCGGGACCTTTGACAATTATTTTCCCGAAGTCAGATCTGGTGCCTTTGGGTGCGACAGGCGGGCTGGATACGGTTGCGGTACGCTTCCCTTCCCATCCCCTTGCGATGGCGCTGATCCGCGAAAGCGCTCTGCCGATCGCCGCCCCGAGTGCCAATTCTTCCGGCAAGCCAAGCCCGACCAGAGCTTCGCACGTCGCCTATGACCTGGACGGCAAGATCGATATGATCTTAGACGGCGGTCCTGTGGAATGGGGACTGGAATCCACCATTGTCGATGCCTGCTCGGATACAGCTGTTTTGCTGCGTCCCGGTGCCATCACAAAAGAGATGCTGGAAGAAGCAGTCGGCACAGTGGAAGTGGACCCCGCCATCATCGGAAAACCTTCCGACGACTTGGTGCCAAAAGCGCCCGGTATGAAATACACCCATTACTCACCCAAAGCAGATGTAACACTGGTATCAGGTGAGCCTGCCTGTGTGCTGAAAACTATCAACCGGCTCTGTGCCGAAGCGAAGGAAAAAGGACTTTCCGTGGGTGTTATGGCAACCGAAGAAACCAAACAGGACTATGTTGCCGATCAGGTGCTTTCCTTGGGCAGCGAGGCAAATTTGGAAGAAATCGGTGCAAATCTATTTAAAACCCTGCGAAAATTTGATTTTTTGGGGATAGATGTCGTCTACTCCCAAGTATTTCCAGAAAGCGGTGAAGGCATGGCGATCATGAATCGTCTGCGCAAAGCCGCAGGATACCATATCATTCAAGCTGAAGAAAAAGGAGAGTGAGCGTATGATCGCTTTAGGCTGTGACCATGGCGGCTATGCATTGATGCAGGAAGTCATTGCGTATTTAGAGAAAAAACAGATCCCGTATCAAAACTTCGGCACTTTTTCCGAAGAATCCGTAGATTACCCTCAATACGGCAAAGCAGTCGCACATGCAGTGGCAGACGGCAGCTGTGAAAAGGGTATTTTGATCTGCGGCACTGGCATCGGCATCTCCATTACCGCAAATAAAGTAAAAGGCATTCGCGCGGCTTTGTGCCACGATGTCTTTTCCGCAAAAGCGACCCGTCAGCATAATGACGCCAATATCCTTGCCATGGGCGGTCGTGTCATCGGACCGGGGCATGCATTGGAAGTGGTGGAAGCGTTTTTGGAAACACCTTTTAGCAACGAAGAACGTCATATTCGTCGCATCGCGCAGATCGAAGAAGAAAGGTGAGGTGTGTGTATGGGCAAATTATTTGTATCCGAACACCCGTTGATCCAAAGCAAAATGGCGCTGCTGCGTGACAAAAACACCGGTTCCAAAGAATTTCGCGAGATCATCGGCGAAGTCGCTATGCTTTTGTGCTATGAAGCCACCAGAGATCTTCCTTTGCAGGAGATTACTGTGCAAACGCCCATTGCAGCAGCTTCCTGCCGCACGATCCGCGATAAGCTTGCCATTGTGCCTATCCTGCGTGCCGGTATCGGCATGACAGACGGTCTGCTGCATCTGATGCCCACCGCAAAGATCGGACACATCGGTCTGTACCGTGACCCCGAAACACTGCAGCCTGTGGAGTACTATTGTAAACTGCCCGCCGATGTAGCGGAACGCACAGTAATTTTAACAGACCCTATGCTTGCGACCGGCGGCACAGCGGAAGCCGCGATCACATTTTTGAAAGAACGCGGTGTAAAGCAGATCATCTTCCTTTGCATTCTGGCGGCACCCGACGGTGTAACAAAAGTGCAGCAGGCACACCCCGATGTGGATATTTACGCGGCGGCACATGATGGTATGCTCAATGACCACGGTTATATCGTACCGGGGCTCGGAGATGCCGGAGATCGTATTTTCGGCACCAAATAAGTTTTTCGAAGCCTTGTTTTGACAAAAAACTCTTAAAAAAATCTTAATAAACCTTTCTTTGCTTTTTGCCGTATTTTATGGTATAGTTGTGCTGTTATTGAAACAAAAACATCTGTATTCAGGCAATCAGCCAAGAAAGGTTTTTGTCGCTGTATTATTTTCATTGATAAGGAGAGAGTTTCGATGGAGCATAAATGGCTCTTATATATCGCAGCATTCGCCTGTGCCTTCAGCATCACGCTGGTCACCACACCGTTTGCCAAATGGCTGTCCTTTAAAGCCGGCGCCATTGATTATCCCAAAGACAGGGGCGTGCATCACAAGCCAATGCCGCGTATGGGCGGTATCGCGATCGTACTGGGATTTTTGATTCCTGTCATTGGACTGTATTATTTCGAAAAAACGATGAATCTCAGTCAGTTTATTGGGTTTATCATCGGTGTATCTATTATTGTAGTGTTGGGTATTTTAGACGACACCCATAATTTGCCCGCAAAGTTGAAATTCTGTGTGCAGATCATTGCGGCACTGATTGTTATTTTTTCCGGCACACGCATTCATGTGGTGCTGTGGCCTGTGACGCATACCTTACAAGCATTCAGCGTTCCCATTACACTGATCTGGATCGTGGGCATGACCAATGCCGTCAACTTGATCGACGGATTGGACGGGCTTGCGGCAGGTGTTTCTTCTATCGCTTCCTTATGTTTGATGGTGCTTTGCATCATGACAGGAAGCACCGCTGCGGTGGTCTTTACCGCGGCATTGGCAGGCGCGTGCATCGGTTTTCTGCCCAGAAACTTTAACCCTGCCGAAATCTTTATGGGGGATACCGGCTCCACCTTTTTGGGGTTTGTGTTAGGCGTCACCAGTGTGTTAGGCGTATTCAAAGGCTACGCGCTGTTGGCGCTGATTGTGAGTATGCTTTGCTTGGGACTGCCGATTTTCGACACCATTTTCGCGATGCTGCGCCGTATGGCAAAACATCAGCCGATCATGCAGGCTGACAGAGGGCATATGCATCATAAGCTGATCGATCACGGTTTTTCCCAAAAACAGGCTGTGCTGATTTTGTATGCGATCAGCCTCATTCTGGGTCTGCTTGCGATCTTTATTTCCTTCAAGGATTCCCGTACGATCGTTGTCGTTGTGCTGACGATTATTCTGCTTAGCTTTATCATTTATTATTTTAACGCGCATATCCGCAATAAAAATCATACTTCCTGATATACGCGCTTTCTTGGAACGAAAAAAAACAGTATGGCAAAAGCCATACTGTTTTTTAATACGTTCCGTTTTCTTCTAAACTATCCGATCAATTTACTGTGATCATACGCTTGCTGCGCAGGTACACTGATGACTTCCGTTTCTTCCGGCAATGCCAAAAGAATGGAAGAAAACTCCGTTTCCCCGTTTGCGCTTCTTCTGCCGGATGGTTCGCCCATCACGACGGTATCTATTTTTTGCAGAGAAACAAAATCCCCGATCGTATCTGCCGTATTCTCGGCGCATAAAATATGTATCTCTGCGCCGCATCTGCCACCGTATTCCATCAAACTCCATAACAAGCGTATCGTTTCTTTGTTCCTGAGCAGGTCCCTGCCTTTTTGCACATGCAGAAGGTGCAGCTCACCGCCGCTTGCCGCCGCTTCGGAAAGCCCCTGATCGATCAGCCGTTTTGCCGATTCCTGTACTGTGATCAGCACACAAATTTTTTTCCTTTTGAATTGCAGTTGCATTTCTTGCCTGTATGGATTCATCGCTTTCCTCCTTTTACCCTCCGATTATGATCATATCACGGCAATCTTAGAATTTGATATGATTTCTTTTACATATTTCTTACGATTCCCCGTTTTCTCTCCTCCCCTGCTTCGTTTGACAAACGATTGTTTCTTTTGTATCATAGAAAGGATTGAAATGAATTATGACTGCAAGGAGGTATTTTCACATGACAGAACACAGTCGGTTATCTTTGGAAGAACGTATGAAAAAAGCCGGTGAAATGGCCGCAGCTTATCACGATGAGGGTCTGAATTGCGCGGAATGCGTCGCGAAAACATTTTTTGACCTGCATGAAACAGGGCTGCCCCCCGAAACGATCCGCTTGGCAACAGGCTTTGGCGGCGGTATCGGCAGAAGCGGCAATATCTGTGGTGCGATTTCCGGTGCTGTCATGAGTCTTGGTACCATCTACGGCAGAGAAAACCCCATGGCAGGAAAAGATTATGCCGAAAGACGCGCGGAACTGCCCGCACGCTATGCGCCTTTTCGCGAACTTGCCAATGAAATTCAGGAAACTTACGGAACACTGATCTGCCGCGAGTTGACTGCGCCTTTGGCAGAGATCGCCGCAGGTGCTCCCAAGAAAAAAGACTGTGCGCGCATCATTGCCTACTGTGCCGCATTGACGGAAAAATACGCTTACGAAGCGGAGCAGGCGCAGGCGGACAAGCAGGAATAAGCTTGATTTCAGCCGCATCATATGGGTATAAAAATTGAGGAGGTCGTTTTCGATAGAAAACAGCCTCCTTTCTTTTTATGGCTTACAGATTCCGCAAGCGTCATAGCCCTTTGTTACCGCTTCTTCCCGAGAACTGAAATACACTCGATTTTTCTCCGCCGGCAAAGAACGGCAGCTTTCTCTGTGAAATTTTTTGGTGTTTATATTTCCGATATAAGTCTGCCCCTGCGGCTGTGTGCCATTCGTTTCCGCGGACGGTTTTTGCACTTGGACGGGAGCATTCTTAGAAGTGCGGAAGGTAACTTCTTCTCCGTCACTGAAAGCGATAATATCCCCCTGCAGATCCGTACGGTAAACTTCCGCGCCTACGTCCCGAAATCTGCTTAAAACGCTCTCATCGGGGTGTCCGTAGGAATTATCTTTCCCGACAGAGATCACCACATACTGCGGCATGACTTCTCTTAAGAACACATAAGAAGATGAAGTATCTGAACCATGATGTCCTGCCTTCAGTACCGTCGCACTAAGGTCATACGACTGTGCCAAAAGGTCCTTTTCTTCCTCCGCCTCCGCATCTGCCGTAAATAAGAATGAAGTTTCTCCGCAAACAGCCTTTACAACCAGAGAAGTATTGTTCAAATCGTCCGCATCTTCCTGTGTCGGCAGGTAAAAATAAATTTGCGCATCTCCTAAGATCACTTCTTGCCCCGCTTGCGGCTGCTGCAAGGAAAGCCCCTGTTTGGCTGCCATATTTTCGAAATTTTGATAAAACTTGGCATCGCTTTTCGTTTCCGGTACATAGATCTGTCCGACTTTTGCCTTCGCGAGCGCACCCGATAGCCCACCCATATGGTCTTCATGCGCATGCGTTCCCACCATATAATCAATATAGTCAATGTTCTCTTTTTGCAGATAAGTATAGATCAGATCACTGTCCGCCACATTTCCGCCGTCGATCAGCATGACCTTTCCGCCGCTTTCTAACAATATCGCGTCTGCCTGCCCCACGTCAATAAAATGCACCGTCAGCTCTGACCCATCTTTTTCTGTGATCTGTACGCTTTGTGTATCTTCGTCAAATGCCAGCCGGTAACCGAACCCTTCCGCCGCTGTTTCCAGCGGTATCCACACCTTGCCGCCCAACAACAGCGGTGCAGCTGCCATTATCTTTTTTTCTCCGCCAAACAGCGCTTCTTTCTCGCCTACCGTCACCTGCAAAGAGGTATCGCCTTTTTGAATACGAAACGTACCGATGCCTGTTTGCTCTGTTTTTGCCCCCATTGCTGCAAAAAATGTATCCATCGGCACCAGAGTTTGTCCATACACACGCTGCGGCGGGAGTTCGAAAGCGACTTCCTGCTGCAAAAACTGTACTTCTACGCCTTCCTTATGAGAAATATACTGTCCTGCAGCGGAAGATGCCAGCAGCATCAGCGCCATACAAATCGAAATTAAAGATCCCATATTGTTCCCCCTTCGTTTGCACTCGAAAGAACTTACTACAAACGTTCTTCTGTAAATCGTTTCCTCTTTCCACTTTATAATCGAACTGTTGTTTTGTCAATCCCTGTTTTATTATTTGGAAAAATGATCCATATGTTCTTATTTCGATTTCTTCTTTTTTCTACATTATTCTTGCTTTTTCAACATTTTTCAAGAAAAAAGCACAAAAAAAGCGACATGATTTTGTCATGCCGCATCAAACATTTGTTTCTTTATTCTGTTTGCATATCCGGTGTTTCCTGTTCCATTTTGGTATTTGCCTGGAATGTGGTTTTGCCGCCGTCCAAAATATTCACGCCATCCCATTGCGCCTGTGTACCGTCTGCAAATGTCATCTGCACCTGCCATCCGTTTGCACTTTCCGGCAACTCACCCGTTAATGTAACCGGCATCTCATAACCGGTTTCCCACACATCAGTCGTCAGCAGATTTTCCGACCAATCGTACGTTTCGTCCGGACGCAGTTTCAAGTCTACCACATCTTCTCCTGTTTCATTGGCAAATGTAAAAGTATAGGACACAGTTTCCTGTTCCTGCGGCTGCGCCTGACTGCCACAGCCCGCAAACAGCAAAATACCCATCAGCAACAATCCGAAAGAAATCATTCTATTCCATTTCATATTTTATTTCTCCCCCCTATCTTTTTTTGCAAATTCCTGTCAAAAAAATATTTGTTTGTCCGTTTGGACACTTGGGTTATTGTAACAAAACAGGCAACATCTGACAAGTCCTGTTTTCATTCCTTAATAAAATCATAAGAAAATTTCACATTATTTGAAAAAACGGCTCCGAGCAAAATCTATCGCCCCGAGCCGTATTTATTATTGTGCTTGATAGGTTTCAAATGTAATACTGCGAATGCAGACATCCTCCAGTGGTTTGTCATTCTGCGACGCATCCACTTCCACTGCCGCAATGGCATCTACCACATCCATTCCTTCGATCACCTGTCCGAATATCGTATACGGGCTGCCAAACACATACTCCAGATGCACTGCACCGCCCTGCGTGCGGTAATACTCTACCACTGCTTCCGTAAAGATTTCCTGCAAAGGATAGAATGTACCGTCTGTCAGTGTAATACCAAGTTCTTCTTCGCCATCTCTGGCTTCTTCAATGGCATTGAGATAAGTTTCCGACACATCTTTTTCCTGCACGATAAAAAATTGGCTTCCGTTGGTATTGGGTCCGCTGTTCGCCATTGCAAGCGCGCCGCGGAAAAAGTGCAGTTTGGGAGAAATTTCGTCCTCAAACGGCTCTCCCCAGCAACTTTGACCGCCATCCCCATCATAATCGCCCGTCTGTATCATAAAGTTTTCAATGACACGGTGAAAGGAAACACCATCATATTTTCCTTCCTGCGCCAAAGTTTTGAAGTTTTCCACTGCTTTCGGTGCTTCCTCCGGATAAAACATCACTTTGATCACGCCCATATCCGTTTCGATCACAGCGATCTCGTCGCCTTCCTCCGGCAGCAAAGACTGTAAAACAATATCTTCCTGCTCTGTCGCTTCTTCCTTTGCGCCGCAGCCTGCGGTTCCGACCGCCAACAACGCAGCCAGCGCAATGCTCAAACCCTTCTTCATTTTTCCTTCTCCTTCCGTTTTCCGTACCACGCAAGTACAGAAAAATGATCTTACTCTGTATCAGTATACTGAAAAATAAAGAAAAAATCCATTTCACAATTCTTAATTTTTATCAGAAACCTTTAAAATCTGCTGCATGACAGCCGCAACACCGTCCTGTACCGTTTCCCGCCGCATTGCGGCAAGATATTGTTCCCGATGTTCATATACATCGCGCAGCGCACGGGGTAAAGATTCTTTTGTCATTTCCGACTCCTGCAGCACGGCGGCAAAACCTTGCTTTTCAAAATAAGCCGCATTCAGCAGCTGATCTCCTCTGCTTGCCTTAGCGGAAAGCGGAATCAACAGCTGTGGTTTGCCCAATGCCAGAAATTCACTGATGGCATTGCTTCCCGCACGGGAGATCACTACATCTGCCGCCGCCATCAAATGCGGCAGTTCCGCAGAGGCGTATTCTATCTGTGTATAGTCCTTTCGTCCCGCATAAGCCGCATCCACATTGCCTTTACCGCAAAGATGGATCAGCGAAAAATCCGCTGTCAGCTCATCTAACGCTTCCCTTAAGCACGCATTGAGCTTTTTTGCGCCGGAGCTGCCGCCCATCATCATCACCACGGGCTTTTTGCCGTCAAACCCACACATCTGCAGTCCTGTTTCGCGATTGCCGGCAAACAGACTTTTACGGATCGGCGTTCCGGTATACACACCTTTTTGCTTTGGAATCTCCTTGGCTGTCTGCGCAAATGTGGTGCAAACGGTTTTCGCAAACGGAATCGCGATACGATTGGCAAGCCCCGGTGTCAAATCGGACTCATGTACCACAACATCAATACCGCAAAGTTTCGCCGCCAAAACGACCGGCACCGCCACAAATCCGCCTTTGGAAAAGACAATATCCGGGCGCAGTTTTTTCAGCAATGCTGTCGCGTCCGCCAAACCTTTTACCACGCGAAAGGCATCTGTCAAATTTTCCTTGGACAAATATCTGCGCAGTTTCCCCGTCGATATTTCATAATACGCAATCCCTGCGTCCTGTACCAGTTTTTTCTCAATTCCGTTTTTAGAACCAATATAGCTGACGGTAAATCCGTTTTCTTGCAATGCAGGCAGCAATGCCAGATTCGGTGTTACATGCCCCGCCGTACCGCCGCCTGTCAGCACGATATGCTTCATCTTACTCTCTCCTTTGCATTCTTTCTTTCGCACTTTCTATATTTTAACAGAAAGCAACTGCCGCCGCTATCTTTTTTTTGCGTGCCACATTCGTTTTTTTCGGCAAGAATGTCCGCATTCTCGCATATACTTTTTTATCAGACACGTTGATACCATTCAGAAAAAAAGGAGTTTGATGCAAAATGTATCCTTATCATCAAAAAACCAATTTATACAGCTCTACCCTAACAGCAAAGGAATCTGCCCTGACAGACTACAGCAAAGATAAACGACTGATTTCTCTGCTGCGTCTTGCACAGGCAGAAAGCACCTCTCTGGAAGCATTTTACCGCAATCTGCTTTCGCTTGCTGAGCCAAACGATGCCCAAAATATCCGTTCCTTGTGGTTAGATGAAAAAAAGCACTTGGCACTGTTGGAAAATCTCCTGTATCACATCACCGGAAAACGCAGCGAAAAAACGGAAAAAACCACTGTACAGCAAAACGAAAGCGAAATGCCGACCACTCTTACGGATGGTCTTTCCTATGCTTTTCAAAAGGAACTGGCAGATGCAGATTTCTTCCGCGAACTGTATTTGAATCTGCCGCCTGATGAAAGCAGAGATGTACTCTTTGAAATTATGAGCGACAAGCAAAACCACGCGATGCTGTTATGTATGCTGTCTGCTCATAGGAAAAACGGATAAAATTCTTTTCTTCCCTCCTGCTTTGTGGTACAATGACAGCAAAGCTGTCCGCAGACTGTTTTCAACACTCTGCGCTGCTGTTTCCCTGCGGTCACAGCACATTGTACATTCGTTCCGCCTTGGCGGCTTCTCTCATATCCCGCCTTGCGAAAACAAATGCCGCTGTCCGCGTCGCTTGTTTTCCCTGCGGCTGCGCTACAATGACAGCAAAGCTGTCCGCAGACTGTTTTACTACAGAAAACACACATCACAAATGAAAGGAGTTCTGAAGAAAGTATGAGTGACTGCATTTTTTGCAAGATTATATCCGGCGAGATCCCCTCTGCCACGATTTACGAAAATGAGGAGTTCAAAGTAATTTTAGACCGTTTCCCCGCCAACGAGGGGCATGTCCTGATTATAGTGAAGGAACATGTCGCTAATATTTTTGAAATCGATCCCGATCAGGCAGGTCGTCTGTTTAAGCTGGCGGCACAGATCGCGCGTGTCATGCAGAAAACACTCGGATTTTCTCACATGAACGTCATGCAAAATAACGGCACCGTTGCGGGGCAGACGATTTTCCATTTCCATCTGCACCTGATCCCTCGCTATGAAAATGACGGTATCACCATTTCCTACCGGCCGATGGATCTGACAGATGAACAGATCGAAACTGTGCGTCAGAAAATCGCAAACGCACTGTAAAAAGATACATTCCGTATCGTCTTTTTTAAGGCGATACGGTTTTTTTGCGTAAAAAACCTGACATTTTCTTGCTGTCAGGCTTTTTTACCGTTATTTTTCTATTTCTGTTATGCCCAAATCGTCGCCACTTCGGAAATGATGTGCCCCTGTTGGTCCCGAATGACTGTCAATACTTCCCGTTTGTCATGTTCCTGTCGGATATAATTCGACAACAGCACCGTATCGCCCCGATAGCATTCCTTTCGATAGACCACACGCACCTCGCATAAGGAAAGCGCTTCGTAAATCTCGTCCGGCACATGATCCATCGCCCACTCCAGATATTTCACATTATTGGCATGCCCGTTGGCGTCCATATCCCGTCTGGTCACAGTCAGGCTTCCCTCGGAAAAAGGGGCTTCTTCCTTTCCGACCTTTGGCATTTCGTACTTTTCCCCCGCAATGGCGGAAGCACGGTCACTATGGTAACCTTCTATCATTTCCTGCGGCACGGAAGTAGGGCGGCGTTTTTCCAAGTCCATATAAATCCATCTGCTTTCCGCCCGAATGATCTCTTTTCCGTCCTCGTCCGTCACCAAATAACTGCGCTCCGCCTGCATTCTTCTGCATTGATTGCTCCATGTTTCGATGCGTATTTTTTCCCCGTGCAGCGGCATACGTTCCACTAAAAGATGCCAGTTGACCACTGCCCAGCCTTTTTTCTGCTCCGCCAGATACCCCACCGTAAAGCCGATGCGGTCGGAATGGCTCACTGCCGTATCCTGCAATGCCGCAAACAAAGCCGCTAACTTCAGCCGATGTCTTGTATCCACTTGAAAATATGAAATTTTGATTTCTTCCGCATGCCCGCTGTTTTGCATTCCGTTCCTTCCTCTCGCTTCGTATTTACAGCATTGGCGACAACAGCCTTGCCAACGCTTCTTTGATCTTAAATCCGCCTCTGCGGCTGCGGTACCACTCCATCGTGATCTCCTCACAGTCTTGCAGATCCGCAAAATAACTTTCTTCCAACTGTTTGGTCAGCTTCGCGTCATAAATAAACGCATTGACCTCAAAATTCAAATCAAAACTGCGGATATCCATATTCGCAGTCCCTACCGATGCCATCAAACTGTCAATCAGTATCATTTTGCTATGGGTAAAGCCGTTTTTATACTGATAGCAGCGCACCCCCGCCTGCAACAGCTCTCCCAGATAAGACACGCTTGCCCAATAGACAAACGGGTGGTCCGGGTTTCCCGGAATGATGATTCTGGTATCGATACCGGAAAGCGCAGCGACTTTCAACCCTTCCAAAATCGCGTCGTCCGGTACAAAATACGGGGTTGTGACATAAATGCTTTTCTCCGCCTCATTGATCATTTTAAAATAACCGTTCCGCACATTTTTCCACTGTGTATCCGGTCCGCTGGAAACGATCTGCATTCGAACGCCGTCCTTTTGCACCCGTTCCGGGAAATACTTCGGCCGCAGGGGCACCGCTCCTTTTTGCGCGGTAAAATTCCAGTCCATCACAAAGCGGATCTGCAGCTGATCCACAGCATCACCTTGGATACTTAAATGCATATCCCGCCAATGTCCATAGCGTTTGACAATGCCCAAGTATTCCTCGCCTACGTTAAAGCCGCCGATATATCCGACTTTTCCGTCAATGACACATAACTTTCTGTGGTCGCGGTAGTTCAGCCGTACGATCAGTCTGGGTAAGAACGCCGCTGTATACCCGCCCGCACGATGCAAACGGTCAAAAAAATTCTTCGGCAGCGTACGGTTACCGATACCGTCATACAACAGCCTTACCTCCACGCCTTCTTCCGCTTTTTTGGTCAACTCCTCCACCAGGCGTCTGCCGAGCTTGTCCCCGCGCCAAATGTAGTATTCCATATGGATATATTCCTTTGCCGCGCGGATATCACGCACCAATGCCTCGAATTTATCCTGCCCCTCGTTGAAATATTCTACCTCGTTATTAAACGTGATCCAGTTGCCGCTGTTTAAGTGTAAATATGCCAAATCCGTCAGATAGTCGGCACCGATCAGTCTGCCGCCGTTTTCGATTACATCGCTTTGCGCCTGTATCTTCTCATAGGAAGTCTTATTTTTCAGCAGATATGAAATATATGTTTCTCTGTCGTATTTTTCCTTTTCTTGAAACATTTTTTCCCGTTTGCTGTTACGCCCAACCACCATATAGATCAAGAACCCGAACAACGGCATGAAAAAAAGCACCAAAAGCCATGCCCAGGTGCTGGCAGGGTTTCTTCGTTCAAAAAAGACCACAAAACCGGCCAGAACGATATTCAATATCAACCCAAACGTAATGAAAACAAAGATGATCGTCCAACCGCTCATGTCCGCCCTCTCCCATTCTGCTTTCCCTTGGGATACATTTTTAAAATATCCCCATCATACATTGTCAGTATACTACAAAAAAGTATTGGTGCGCAATACCGTGGCTACGGCGAAAAAAATCGAAAAAATTGCGTTTACCACTTCCCTAAATCCAAAAATAGTGATAGAATAAGGAAGCATGACAATATTTGATTTGCGTCCGTCATGCCTTACCCGGCGCAGATATGCTGTAAGGAGGATTATTTGTGAACCCATCTGATATTAACGCAAGTGATATTCTGATCATCGTGATCGTCATACTGGCTCTGATCATACTTTTGCTGTATTATCTGAATAAGAAGAATATGAAGCGTATGATCCAAGCACAGGACTTTATTGAACAAAACCGCATGACGGTGCAGATTTTTGTCATTGACAAAAAACGGGAAAAACCCAGCACAGGAAATCTGCCGAAAGCAATTTATGAGCAGATGCCAAAATCCGCAAAAATGCGTAAGGCATATCTGGTCCGTGCGAAAGTCGGTCCGCAGATCGTGACACTGATGTGCGACAAACCCGTTTACGAAGCGCTTGCCGTCAAGAAAAACGTAAAAGTCGATTTGGCAGGCATGTATATCGTCAGCATCTCCGGTATGAATCTGGCAGATAAGAAGAAAAAATCCTTCTCTGAAAAAATGTCTGTTTCACTGACCGAATCTATCGAAAAAAGAAGAAAATAAGAAAAAAACAAACAGGACGTTTCCGACAGAAACGTCCTGTTTTTGTATTTCTCCTATAAAAGCGGTCGAAAACCTGCTCTTTCGTCAAGAAAGATAAAGAGAGTAACTTCCGCTTTTTGCATATAACGATTGCCGTTATTCTTCCTATTCTCTGTCGGATACAAAAAGCAAATCTTCTTTTTCCAATGCCATCTCTCTTTTTTCCAGCTGACGCACCTTCAACCGTTTTCTGCTGCACATATGCGACACCAGATACGCGATCTTTTCCTCGCTTCCCTGCACCTGCGCCTCTACAGCGCCGTCAGCTGTATTTCTGACCCAACCGCTCAGTGCCAGACGTTTGGCAAGCAGGGACATCTCCAAACGAAATCCGACGTTTTGTACCCTTCCTCTGAAACAAAAGTAAAACCGTTTTGTCGGCGCATCTCCAAATACCGGCAGCTGTAAACGCTCTATCTGCCGAAACAGGTAATTTTCTTTCCAACGCTGCCATTTTTCTTTCAACGACACAATGATCCTCCTCTGCCGTTTTTTTGATACGAAAGAAAGCGCTGTTTTGCTGAAATCTTCTTTCGGCAAACAGCGCCTTTTCGATTTTTACCTCAAAAATATAACATTATTTACCGGAAACATCGAATGCCGCTTCCTGCATACTATGTACGCGTTTCAAGCTTTCCGGTTTCTTGCCGGTCAGGTTCTTATTCGCACTTGCCAGCATCAGTTTGATACGATTGAGCTGGTTGACCTCGCTGGCACCCGGATCGTAGTCAATGGCAACGATATTAGATGTCGGATACTGCTTACGCAGTTCTTTGATAACGCCTTTTCCGACTACATGGTTCGGCAGACAGCCAAAAGGCTGTGTGCAGACGATATTCGGTACACCGCTGTGGATCAATTCGATCATTTCCGCAGTCAGGAACCAACCTTCGCCGGTCTGGTTGCACAAAGATACGATCTTTTCTGCTG
Source organism: uncultured Lachnospiraceae bacterium (assembly GCA_944383855.1). Classification (GTDB taxonomy): domain Bacteria; phylum Bacillota; class Clostridia; order Lachnospirales; family Anaerotignaceae; genus CALWRB01. The sequence goes on along the minus strand of CALWRB010000004.1, from coordinate 20,024 downwards.
CATCTGCTAATGTACGGATATTTTCAGGGCGGTCAAAGCGCTTGCTTTCTTCCAACGCTTCCATCATCGGTTTCTGATAGTATTCGATGATCTTCGCAAAGATAGCTGCCATAATCGTGCCTTTTTTGCCGGTGCCAAGGTTCTTTTCCTTCTCCGCAGAGTTTCTGCAGCAATACAGTGCAAATGTCAGCAGATCGGGAACCACTGCCTCTGCGCCTTCTTTTTCCAGAAGGTTTACCAGATCGTTATTGGCTGTCGGGTGGAATTTTACCAAGATCTCACCGACAATACCGACTCTGGGTTTCACTTCATTTGTGATAGGCAGTGCCTCAAAGTCGCGAATGATACCACGGACATTCTGTTTGAATGTCTTGCGGTCTGCACGCAGAATGTCATGTTTTACCTTCTCATTCCATTTTTCATACAACGCATTAGCAGATCCCGGGATTCTCTCATACGGGCGAGTACGATACAGCACGCGCATGAACAGATCGCCGTAAACCACTGCCTGCATTGCACGGTGCAGCAGTCTGGGCTCATATTTAAAGCCGGGGTTTTTCTCAAGACCCACAGGGTTGACGGAGATAACCGGGATATTCGGCATACCTGCGTTTTCCAATGCCTTACGGATAAAGGCGATGTAGTTGGTTGCACGGCAGCCGCCGCCTGTCTGAGAGATCAGCAGCGCGGTGCGATTCAGGTCGTAATTGCCGGAAAGCAGACCGTTCATCAGCTGACCGATCGTGATCAGCGCAGGGTAGCACGCATCGTTATTGACATATTTCAGACCGGTGTCGATTGCGTTTCTGTCCATTGCCGCCATAATCTCCAGGTTATATCCGCAGTGACGGAATACCGGCTGCAAAATATCGAAATGGATCGGGGACATCTGCGGGCAAAGAATGGTATAGTCCTTTCTCATTTCTTTTGTGAAGATGACACGTTTGAGCGATGCGCTGCCTTCATGCACATGCATCTGTTTTTCTTTTCTGTCTTCCATTGCAGCGATCAGAGAGCGGATACGAATACGCGCCGCACCGAGGTTATTGACCTCATCGATCTTCAATGTCGTATAAATCTTTCCTGCTGCGTTCAAGATTGCCTTGACTTCATCGGTCGTTACTGCATCCAGACCACAGCCGAAGGAGTTGAGCTGCACATATTCGATATTATCATGCTTCTTGACAAATGCAGCTGCCTCATACAGACGAGAATGGTATGTCCACTGATCTCTAACCACAGTAGGACGTTCCAGATTGCCCAGGTGCGCAATGCTGTCCTCTGTCAAAACAGCAATGTTGAATCCGACGATCAGCTCGGGAATACCGTGGTTGATCTCAGGATCCACATGATAAGGACGTCCGCCCAAAACGATCGCCGGCATATCATGTTCCTGGATATATTTCAGCGTTTCTTCGCCTTTTTTATGCATATCATTACGGAAGTTGGTCCATTCGTCCCAACCTGCGCGTACCGCTGCTTTGATCTCTTTTACAGAGCAGCCCTTCGGCGCAAACTCATCGACCATACGCTTTGCAATGGTTTCTTCTTTATCCATTGCCAGGAAAGGATTCATAAACGGAATATTCTTCTCCCGCAGTTCTTCCACATTGTTTTTGATATTTTCGTTATAGGACGCTACGATCGGGCAGTTGTAGTTATTGTCCGCAGCACCACTGTCCCTGCGCTCGTAAACGACGCCGGGATAGAAAATGAAATCTACTCCCTGCTCGATCAAGTACATGATATGTCCATGCACCAGTTTTGCAGGATAGCAAACAGATTCGCTGGGAATGGATTCCATGCCTTTTTCAAACAAGGACTTAGAGGAGTTCGGAGAAAGCACTACGCGATATCCCAGTTTGGTGAAGAATGTAAACCAGAACGGATAATCCTCCCACATATTCAGTACGCGAGGGATACCAACAGTACCTCTTGTCGCCTCCTCTTCTGTCAAAGGCTGATAGTAGTCAAACAATCTCTTTGCCTTGTATGCGTAAAGGTTCGGCGCATCGCCGTGTTTCTCTTTCCCCAGACCTTTTTCGCAGCGGTTACCTGTCACAAATCTTCTGCCGCCGCTGAAATGGTTGATAGTCAGCAGGCAGTGGTTCGTGCAGCCCTGGCAGCGTGTCATAGTGGATTTGATTTCCAGATTGTTCATAGTATCTCTGTCTACCAGAGAGGTCTGATAGCCGGGTACATATTTATCCTTCGCGATCAAGCCCGCGCCGAATGCACCCATAATACCGGCAATGTCGGGACGAACGGCTTCTCTGCCGCTGATCAGCTCAAAGCTTTTCAGTACAGCGTCGTTATAGAATGTACCGCCCTGTACCACCATGGATTTACCCATTGCTTTGGGGTCTGCGATCTTGATAACCTTCAACAGTGCGTTTTTGATAACAGAGTAAGCAAGACCAGCGGAAATATCGGCAACATTCGCGCCTTCTTTCTGCGCCTGTTTTACTCTGGAGTTCATAAATACCGTACAGCGGGAGCCAAGATCAATCGGCTGTTCCGCAAACAATGCGATCTTTGCGAAGTCTGCCACATTATAATTCAAAGATTTCGCAAATGTTTCGATAAAGGAGCCGCAGCCGGAGGAGCAAGCCTCATTCAGCTGTACGCTGTCGATCACATTATCCTTGATACGGATACATTTCATATCCTGTCCGCCGATATCCAAAATAAAATCTACATCGGGTTTAAAGAACTGCGCCGCTTTATAATGCGCCACTGTTTCGATATAGCCCAAGTCTACCATCAATGCTTCTTTGATCAATCCTTCGCCGTAGCCGGTCACACAGGAGTTGCGGATTGTGACACCCTCAGGCATCAAATCATACAGCTCATTCAAGCTCTTCATCACAACATACAAAGGACTGCCTTCGTTGCTGGCATAGAAGGAATACAGCAATTCGCCCTGGTCGCTGACCAAAGCCACTTTTGTAGTGGTAGAACCTGCGTCAATACCCAAGAACGCATCGCCGCGGTAGCTTGCCAGATCTCTTCTGGCTACTTTATCCTGATCGTGACGTTTCTTAAATGCGGCATATTCCGCTTCGCCATGGAACAAAGGCTCCATACGATGTACTTCTGCGGAAAGCTCCGCACCGTTTTCCAATTTTTCCAGTAATGTATCAAAATCGATCGCTGCTTCGCCTTCTGCGGAAACCGCTGTGCCGTAAGCCGCAAACAAATGGGAATTTTCAGGCAAAAGCGCTGTTTCTTCCGTCAGTTTCAAAGTTTCGATAAAGCGTCCTCTCAATTCGGAAAGGAAGTGCAAAGGACCGCCCAAAAATGCCACATGACCGCGAATCGGTTTGCCGCAAGCAAGACCCGCGATGGTCTGGTTTACGACTGCCTGGAAAATGGAAGCCGCCAAGTCCTCTTTTCTGGCACCTTCATTGATCAGCGGCTGAATATCTGTTTTCGCAAATACACCGCATCTGGAAGCAATGGGGTAAATAACTTCATAATGTTTTGCGTACTCATTCAACCCTGTAGCATCGGTACGCAGAAGGCTTGCCATCTGGTCAATGAAAGAGCCTGTACCGCCGGCACAAACACCGTTCATTCTCTGCTCCACATTACCGTTAGAGAAGTAGATGATCTTCGCGTCCTCACCGCCAAGCTCGATGGCTACATCTGTCTGCGGCGCCGCCATTTCGATGGCATTGGCAGTCGCAACGACTTCCTGAATGAATTTTGCACCGATAGCATTGGCAAGCGCTACACCGCCGCTGCCTGTGATCATTGCGGAAAAATCAATGCTTCCCATTTCTTCCTTTGCTTCTTGCAGAATCTCTTTTACGCATTTTTTGATTTCGGAAAAATGTCTGCGGTATCTGTTGAATACGATCTCATTGGTTTCATTGACCACAACCACCTTTACCGTGGTAGAGCCGATATCGATACCCATTTTATATGTAGTCAAGTTCCTGTTCATGTCGGTTTCACATCTCCTTCTTTTGCTGTTGTCATTTCATGCCAAACGTGTTGTAACAATCGAATATATTTTTCGTTATCGTCAATTTTTTCATCTAACACCTGCAGTGCCGTGATCCCCTCAGCCATCGTCACGATCATGTCTGTATATTCCGCTGTGTTGAGTGCGGCAGGCAGTTCTTTTCTTTGCTTGCCCCGCTCCAGGATCCGCATGAGCTGGTGTTGTCGGTATGCCTTGCTTTCGCCGAGCGCCTGCGCGATCACGTCGTATTTCTTCAATCCTTCATATAGCAGGAAATAGAAATTTCGAAACGGGACCGCAGTCCCGATCCTTTTTTGATAGGACGAAAAGCTCATCGGTTCAAAAAAACCGTGCTCAAGCAGCTGCTCCGTTGTCGTGTCGGTCGCTTTTTGCACCCAAGCTGCTTCCATTTCTTCCCGCTCACCTGAAAAGTAAGGTATGATATATTCCCGGATCACCTGCTCGACCAAATCTTCCCGGCTTTTGAATGCATAATAAAAACCGCCCTTGGTCAAGCCTGCTTCCCGTATGATCTCATTGGTAGAACTTTCGGAAAAACCCTTCTCCAAAAAAAGCAAAAACGCTGTTTTTAAAATCTCCTGTTCTTCCTTCAACCGCTCCACCTCCTTCCACTGCCGAAAAAATTTATCAGCAAAGGTCAACTTTGACATCAGACCGTTCGGTCTGTTTCCATATTTTATTATATGCTTTTCCTTTTAAAAAGCAACCTTTCCGACGCTAAGATGGTGTTAAGAAAGGTGTAAAAATGTGCGTTTTTCACGATAACACAGCATTTCTTAACGACTTTTTAACATTTTTTTTGTTCATTTATCCAGTTTTTCACAATTCTTCGACCGCTTTTGATTGTTTCTTTACAGGAAACTTTCTAATTTTTTTCGCTTTATTTTTGTTATTTTTTTAACTAATTCAAGACGCATCATAGCTGTTTTTTTCTGCCCAAAAAACCATTTCCAAACATTTGGGCACAAAAAAAGCATTTCGGTCTTTTCACCAAAATGCCGTTTTTTTCTCTCCGATCATTCGGATAAGCAGCGCATACTTTCTATCTTTTCCAAACGCAGCGCTAAAATCTGGCTGTCCGTTCGAATGCAGATCAAATTGATCTTATTCATGCCGATCAATTCCCCCACAATGACTTGATACGGCTGCATATGCACCTCTACCCGCATACCTCTTTGAAAAATCATACCCTGAAACGGGATAGAAACGATTGGAAAAAGTTTCTCGCACCGCTCCCCTGCCGCGCTTAATTCCGCCTGCCCGTAGGTGCGCTCGCCTTCTTTCTGATCCGAATGCAAAAAATTGCGCACGGTTTGGCTGTGCATCAGCACATACCAGATCACATAGGCAATGCACGCTGCCAAAAGCACCTGCTCCATGGAAATACGCGAAAAAATATCTGCCATTGCGCTCTCTCCCTTCTGTAGCGATTTACTCCTCTTCCTTTGTAATATGCAGCTGTCGGTAGATCTCACGCTTGCCGACCTTTCGATCTTTTGCCACTTGTTTCATCGCGTCCTTTTCCGACATACCCTGCGAAAGATAATGTTCCATATGCGAAAGAACGGATATTTTCTGCCAATCCTCGGCTTTTTGCGCTTCCTGCTGCCAAAGGGAAACCCCCTCGACTAACAGCACAAACTCGCCTTTCGGGGGATTTTCCTGATAATGCGCAATGATTTGTGCGATGCTTCCCCTGCGGACTTCTTCAAATTTTTTGGTCAGCTCCCTTGCCGTTGCCATCTGTCTGGAAGCGCCGAATGTTTGCATAAACGCTTCCAGCGTTTCCTCCAGCCGATGCGGCGCTTCGTAAAACACCATCGTACGATGCTCTTTTTGCAGTGCTTCCAGCACCATACGACGTTCTTTTTTCTCCTGCGGCAAAAATCCTTCAAATACGAATCTTCTGCTGTCCAGACCGGATAACACCAGCCCTGTCACCGCCGCTGTCGGACCGGGTATCACTGTCACCGCAATGTTTTGTTCCACACATTGCCGCACCAGATCCGCACCGGGGTCGGAAATACCCGGCATACCGGCATCGCTGACCACAGCGATCTGACTTCCTGCCTCTAACTGTGCCAGAAGCCAAGGCGCCTTTTGCGCTTTGTTATGCTCATGGTAACTGGTCAAAGGGGTTTTGATCTCAAAATGATTCAGCAGCTTCAAAGTATTTCTGGTGTCTTCCGCCGCGATCAGATCGACCTGCGACAACGTCCGCACCAAACGATACGAAGCGTCTTCCAGATTTCCGATGGGAGTGCCGCATAAATATAATTTTCCACTCATTTCGCTTTACTCTCCGTAATATATTTCCATGATCTCCTCGGTGTATTCGCCTTCCTTACGGTAAATCACAAGCGGCGGCTCGACTTTCACCATTGCCTTCGCACCGCGTATCGCTTCCACCAGAACCATCGACGGCTCCTTACCGACAAACGGGTGCACAAAACGCAGTCGTTTCGGCTCCAGTTTATACTGTCTAAGCAAACAGAGGATATCCGTCAGCCGATGCGGGCGGTGTATCATATAAAACCTGCCGTTGGGGTGCAAAAGCTTTGCCCCGGCGGCAATGACATCTTCCAGAGAACAAAGCAGCTCATGCCGCGCGATCGCTTTCGGCGCAAAAGGGTTGCGTAACCCACCGCCGTCATTCATATACGGCGGATTGGACGTTACCACGTCAAAAGAAGATGCCGCAAAAAGCTTTGCCGCTTCCTTGATGTCCCCCTGCTTGATCTGTACGATCTGCTCCAATTCATTCAAGCATACACTGCGCTGCGCCATTTCCACGCTTTCTGCCTGAATCTCCAAACCAACGCAGCTGCCCATTGGAAAACGCGCCGCCAGAAGGATCGGGATAATGCCCGTTCCCGTGCCAAGATCCAGCACCTTTTCGCCCTTTTGCACTTTTGCAAACCCGCTTAACAGCACCGCATCCGCGCCGAAACAAAAGCGTTTCGGGTCCTGTATGATGTGATACCCTTTTCGATGCAGGTCGTCCACCCGTTCCCACGGCTGTATGCAAATATCAGTCCTCATATTGCTTCAATGCCTCTAAATTCGCTTCTTCCGCCTGTTTTTTCTTCTTTTTCTTGGATTTGACCACTTTGATCTCATCTACATGATAAAATGCCAATGTCGGGGGATCGTTTTCTTTCTTTCTGACCGCCGCTTTCACCGTCTGTGTCAGTACATTGGTAGAGAGAATTTCTCCCATGCCGTCGGCTGTTTCCACAATATCACCCACATATGGCAGCTTGCGGTTCAGTTCCTCATACGCTTCTTCCTCGTACTTCAGGCAGCACATCAGTCTGCCGCAGACGCCGCTGATTTTGGTGGGATTCAAAGAAAGGTTCTGTTCCTTCGCCATTTTAATGGATACCGGCTGAAAATCCCCCAAAAAAGTCGCACAGCATAATGCTCTGCCGCAGATGCCGATGCCGTTTAACATCTTTGCCTCGTCCCTTACACCGATCTGGCGCAGTTCAATACGCATACGGAAAACTGCCGCAAGTTCCTTGACCAATTCCCGAAAATCCACTCTGCCGTCAGAGGTGAAATAAAAAATCAGTTTATTATGGTCAAATGTAATCTCCACATCGATCAGCTTCATATCCAAACCGAAATGGCTGATTTTTTCCAGACATATCTCAAAGGCGTCCGCCTCTTTTTTCCGATTGCGTTCCACAATGCGCACATCATCTTTCGTTGCGATGCGCAGCACTTTTTTCAACGGCAGCACGATCGTTTCGTCCGGCACCATGCAGTTGCCGCGAATAACAGAGCCGAATTCCACACCTCTTGCCGTTTCCACGATCGCGTCGCACCCCGCTTCCATCTGCAAGCCGTCGGGGTCGAAATAGTATACTTTTCCCGCTTTTTTAAATCGAATTCCAACTACTTCCGTCATAGACTCTGATTCTCCTTTAATGCCATCAGCATCACTTCCATGCTGAGGCGAAAATTCCCGTTTTGCGCCAAAGCCTGTCCGGCTGCGCGGACTGCCTTGGCTTTTCTTGCGGCATCTGCCGCACTTTGCTGTGCCGCCGCCGCAAATATCTCCTCTTGTTTATCTTTTTGTATCAAATAAGTGGGTTGGCGCAGTAATTTCACCGTCAGCACATCTCGATACCAAAGATAAATCATTTCCAAAAAACGTGTGTCGCTTTTATATTTTTCCAATTCCTTGGCATATTCCAGCACTTCCGCCTTTGCCATCTGCGGCAAACGCATCAAAAACGCTAAAATCTCCTGCCGCATTTGCGAAAATGTTTCGCTTTCGCTCAACTCCAATGCCTTGCCGATACTGCCCTGCGCATAACTGCCGTATAACGCCGCTTCCTGCGGGGAGAAATCTTTTTCCTCCATCAAATACCGCTCCACCGTTTGCTGCGGCAGCGGCGGCAGCTTCATCACCACTGTTCTGGAGAGTATCGTCGGCAAAAAAGCTCTTTCGTTTTCCGCCAACAGCAGAAAAATCACCTGTTTGGGCGGTTCCTCCAAGGTTTTGAGCAATGCGTTTTGTGCCTGCACCGTCATCGTATCCGCTTCCGGAATGATATAAATTTTATAACGGTAACGGTATTGTTTCAAATATACCGTTTCCCCAATCTGCGCGCGGATTTCCTCCACGCCCAGCGTTTTCTTCTCCCCCTGCACATAAATGCAGTCGGGGTGCTGATGCGCCTGCATCGCACGACAGCTGTCACACTCGCCGCAAGGCTCTGTGCCGCCCTGCCTGCATTGCAATGCCTTGGCAAAAGCGTCCGCGAGCATACGTTTACCGGCGCCTTTCGCCCCTACAAATAAATACGCATGGGAAACCCGATCTTGTTCCATCGCGCGGCGCAGGCTGGCAAGCAAGTGCTCTCTGCCCCATATTCTGTTTTGCAACAATGGTTCCCCCTTTTTTTAACAGGCGGCAGAGAAGATTCCCCGCCGCCTTTGCACGTATTCCTTTTTGTATCTCTTTTAAGAGGCTTAAAATTTATGGAACTGATCCACGTCCAGCACAAATACCGTTGCGCCGCCGATTCTAATCTCGATGGGCGCCAATACCAATCCATGCATCGCACCGCCTGCGGAAGGCATGGTCGCATATTGCGTACGTACTTTGCTGTTTTCTTCAATGATCTTCAGCGCTTCCGGAATTTTTTCTTCTTCCGTACCCATCAAAAGCGTTGTGTTGCCCGCACGCAGAAAACCGCCTTTGGTCGCCAGTCTGGTAACCTGAAAGCCCGCTTCGTTCAGCTGTTCCACCACATGCGGTGTGTCCTCTTCCTGAATGATTGCTACTACCAACTTCATCATTATAATACCCCTCTCATCTTTCTTTGTATCCGTAAAACTCTTTCACCGTAAATCCAAACACTGCTCTACAGCAGCCTGTATCTGCGAAAAAACAGTTTCCACATCTTTATTTGCATCAATACGCACCACGCGGTTTTTGGCATCAGCGCATGCCGCCAGATACCCTTCATAAACCCGTTCGTGAAACGCTGCCTGTTCCTGCTCCAGACGGTCCATTTGATGATTTTCCTCTTTGCTTTTGCGCAGTATCCCTTCCTGCGGCGACAGATCCAAAAAAATAGTCAAATCAGGCAGCAGACCGCCTGTGGCGATCTCATTGACTGTCTTTACGCATTCCCCAAGCCCTCTGCCGTAAGCCTGATACGCAATGCTGGAATCGACATATCGGTCACTTAAGACGATTTTTCCCTCTGCCAAAGCCGGCAGAATCTTCTCCTGCACATGCTGCGCCCTTGCGGCAGCATACAGCAGCATTTCCGTCAGCGGCGTCATCTTCGCATTGGCAGTATCCAAAAGCATTTCCCTGATCTGCTCGGAAATGGGTGTCCCGCCCGGTTCCCGGGTCAGTACGACGTCTTTTCCTTTTTCCTGCAGGTAGGAAATGATTTTTGCGATCTGCGTGCTTTTTCCGCTGCCGTCCGTTCCCTCTATGGAAAGAAAGATGCCTCTTTTGTTCGATGCCATTTGTCACACCTCAAATCAAGCTTGCACTTTTTCATTATGATTATAGCACAACCTTTTCAAAATGCAAACAAAAAGGGCTTTTTTGTCCCGTTTGGAAACAAAAAACACCCTTCTTGCCCCCACGGAAAAAACGGGGCGCACCTCTCATCATGGGAATAAAAAAACCGATTTTTTTACTTACGATCGCAAGGGATACCTTCAGCCGATCTGTTCTTTGGTCGTCTTTAACAGCAAGAGTTTTTGCCCGGGATAAACCGCACTGGAGTCCTCCATGGCATTAAAGCGCAGCAGCTGCTCTACCGGCACGCCGTATTTTTTGGCGATCTCCCACACGCTGTCGCCCGGCTGTACGACATAGATTACAGCGCCTGCTGTCATTTTCTCCTGCGGCTGTTCCTCCATACTCAACTCCGTCGCAAACACCGCTTCCATTTGTCGAAGCAAAGCTGCCTCCACTGCCATTGTCACACGAAGCTCGCCTTCCGCGTCAGAAAGCATCTGCAGATCACAGTCCTCTACGGTAACGCTCACCTCGGCAGTGTCTGCATTTCTGGCTTCCTTACATAAAATCTGTCCGGAAAACGGCACTTCTCTGCGCAGTAAGGCAAATGGTGTCCGATCGTCCTGGCATAAATAAAGCGCCTCCATCTGCAATACGCCTTCCAACTCGACCATGCCGTCCTTTACCATAGCTTCCACACTGTCCACGCGGCAGGAAATATCCTTTACCTGCATAACAGGTGCCTCTGCCATCGACAGAACGATGTTTTCCTTCACAGAAAGCCGTCCGCGGCAGATTCCCACTTCCATAGGATAGCTGATCTGCTGTCGGTTGACATGCAGCGGATACTGCGGGTGGTATGCGTCCTCGACCACGGGCAGGTGCATTTCTTCCTTCGCCCGCGCAGCAACCCCCACACTGATATCCGCCTGTAGGATACGATCCTCCCCGCCTTCATCTGCAAGCGGTTCTACGCGCATTTCCAATACCTTGCATTTTGCAGAAACCTGCGACTGCGCCGTCAAGCCCTCCATATCCAGCGTTCCGTGAAACGGCAGGCGAAAAACAACGCTTTCTGCAACCGCTTCCGTCCCTTCCGGTATGTAAAGCACCGTCAGCCGAAGGTTTCCTCGCATGGAAAGCTTACCTTCCATCGGTCGGATATCCACATCTGCCACCACAGCGTCTTTGGAAAGAATTTCCCCGATTGCAGGTTTTTCCGCCGGCAGCGCAACTTCTTCCTGCACCAAAAACCTGTCCCTTTTTTCGGCTGCTGTTTGCTTGAGCGTCATCTGCCCCATCTTGACTTCCACCATATCCTCTGCTACCGCCGCCAAAGGCTGTATCTCTACACTTTCCTGTGCCTTCGCGCCAAGCGCAAGCACGGCTCTTGTATTGATCTTTCTGTCGTTAACCACACTGCAGCTCAAATGCTCGATTTTTGCCGTCAGTGTCACCTCTGCCGATGGCTGCAAGCCGTCCATATGCATCACATCTTCGATCGGCAATGTGCTTTCCATCACAGACAACGGCTGCGTGCTGTTTTTGGTGCGGTACATGATCTCGACATGCAGGCTTCCCTTCACCCCGATACGCTCCTCACTGACCACCGGCTCCTCCAGCTCTATTCTGCCGCGGCATCTGAGCACTTCCTGCGCGTCAGCCTTACTGTCCGGCACAATGGTGTCCCCCTCCAGTAAGATCTGCGCCGTTTCCTTTCCGATCGGTCTGTCCAGGCGCACCGTTTCTTTCGTCATATCCAATGCCATAGCCCCAATCCTCCTTCTTTTGCACTTCATTACTGAAATATATGACGATTCTCTGTCATTATGCCTGTTTTGCAAGAAAAAACGGACTGCCTTTTTGACTGACTGAAAAAAAGACGGCAAAGCTTTCCAAAAAAACGCATTGCCGTCAAAGAATTGTTTCTTTATTCTGTTTCTGTTGTAATATCACCCGTCCAGCTTTGGATACCGCCAAACTCCACCACATTGTGATAACCAAGTTCCGCCAGCTTTGCCGCCGCTTCCTTGCTTCTTCTGCCGCTGCGGCAGTATACCAGTATCAAAGCGTTCGGATCGGGCAATGCTGCCATGTCTTCCTCGCTTTCCCAAAGTGCGATCGTTTCATTCGGAATACAGATCGCATTGGGGATATGCCCTTCCTCATATTCTTCCTGCGTACGCACGTCCAACAGGATATAGTCTTCTTCCTGCTGCATGATCTTTGCCGCTTCGGCAGCGTCCGTCTGCCGATAGCCCAAATCCTCTTGCGTTTTACCACAGGAAGCACACAGCAGCAATATACTGAACATGCCGATCATCAGCCGTAGCCTTTTGTGTTTCATTCGCTTCTCAGCCCTTTCTTTTTTCGGCTGCCGCCAGTGTCTGTTCCTGCGTCATGCCGCAGGGTCCCGTGCCTTCTTGCAGCAGGCAAGCCTTCTGTTCAGAAACCAGATAAAACCCGAAACCGCCCGCAATATTGCGGCAGTCGAATCCATTCGCCTGTAAAATGCGGCATGCCAGATAGCTGCGCAGACCGCTTTGGCAATAGACATAGATCACTTTCTCTTTTGGCAGTTCGTCCAAATGTTCCCGCAGCACATCGATCGGAATATGCACCGCACCCTGCAGCATACCGCCGTCTGCTACCTCCTCATCGGTGCGTACATCTAACAAATACTGTTTTTCGGCTTGGACTTCCTCCCAATGCACCTGCTCTACCTTTCCTGTCAGCAGGTTTTCGATGACATACCCCACCATATTCACAGGATCTTTCGCGGAAGCATACGGCGGTGCGTAAGCCAGATCCAGCTCTGTCAAATCCTCTGCCGTCATGCCTGCACGAATGGCAGTCGCCAACACATCGATACGTTTATCCACACCACCATAACCGATGATCTGCGCCCCCAGCAGTTTGCCGCTTGGTTTTTCAAAAAGCACTTTCATCGTCATATTTTCCGCACCGGGATAATAAGTCGCATAAGAGGCAGCCGTAATCAGCGCATAATCAAAATCATAGCCTGCCGCTTCGGCATCTCTTGCGTTCAGCCCCGTCGCTGCGATCGTCATATCGAACATCTTTAAAATAGAGGAACCCTGTGCGCCTTTATAAACAGAGGAGAGCCCGCAGATCCTGTCCGCAGCGATCCTTCCCTGCTTATTGGCAGGCCCCGCCAGAGGAATCACCGTTTTTTCGTTGGTCACAAAGTGGCGGATCTCTACCGCGTCCCCTACGGCATAAATATCTTTCTCTGAGGTTTCCATCGCCTCATTGACACAAACCGCGCCTTTTTTGCCAAGCTGCAATCCTGCTTGCTTTGCCAATGTATTTTCCGGCACCACGCCTACCGCAAGGATTACCAGATCCGCCAAGAAAGAGGGTGCGTCTTGTAACTGCACCGCAATGCCGTTTTCTTCTTCCACAAAACCCGTTACCGCCGCAAACAGCCGCAGATCAATGCCGCCTTTTCGCATCTGCTGATGCACCGCGCCTGCCATATCCTGATCTAACGGCGGCATGACATGCGCACTACGCTGGAACAGTGTCACTGTAATATCCCGCGCGCGTAAATTTTCCGCCATTTCCAGTCCGATAAATCCGCCGCCGATGACAGCCGCCGTCTTTACCTGCCATTTTTCGATCGCATCGTAAATACGGAAAGTGTCCTCCACCGTGCGCAGTGTCAGCACTCTCGGACTATCCGCACCCGTCAGATCGGGCACCACAGGCTTCGCGCCGACAGACAGCAGCAGCTTATCATAGCTTTCCGTATACTCTCTGCCGCTTTGCAGGTCACGCACCAATACCGTTTTTTGCTTTGGGTCGATGGAAATCGCCTCGTTGTGTACTCTTACGTCTATACGGAACCGTGCAAAAAAACTCTGCGGTGTCTGTAAGGTCAAATTCTGGCGATCTTTAATCTCGCCGCCGATATAATAGGGCAGACCGCAGTTGGCATAGGAAATAAAACCGCTGCGTTCCAAAATAATGATTTCTGCCTTTTCGTCCAGTCTTCTGATTCTTGCTGCTGCCGTTGCGCCGCCTGCCACGCCGCCAATGATTACTACCTTCATTTGTTCCCTCCTATTTCTATCTCTCCGTGCCAGCTCATGATGCCGCCCATATTGATGACCTGTGTATATCCCATACGCCGAAACTGTGCCGCCGCGGCAGCGCTTCTTGCTCCGCTGTAGCAGTACAGATACAGCGGTGTATCTTGATTTGTGATTTTTGCTTTTATTTGGCTGACTTCCTCCAACGGAATCCATAAACTCTTTGGGATATGCCCCTGACGGTATTCTTCTTCCGTTCTGACATCAATGATGCGTGCATCGGCAATTCCTGCCGCTTCCTTTGCATACTCGTCAATACTCTTTCTTCCAAGCAATGATGAAAACAATCCCATGCCTCTTTCGTCCTTTCTTTCGCAATTTGAAATATCGTTCGTCCTTTACAAGCTTGCTTCTTCCTGTTCTTGAAGCAGATGATCTTTCTGTTTGATCTTGCAGACGCACTGCGTCATCGTTCCCATCGGACAGAATGCGCACCAGCTGCGCGGTTTATACAATAACATCATGACCAGACCGATCAGCGCACTGGTCAGCATCAGGCTGTAGAAGCCGAAACTAAACTGTGCCACCCAATCCGGCACAGTGCCTGCACTGTATGCCCAATCCCACGGCACGCGTATCGTCCAGAGCAGTTGGATTGCTTCCCTCAAGCCATTTGCCCCCGCTGCCACAAGATAAGTCTGAAACAGCATATTTCCAAACATCGCCATAAAAAATATCAAAAACCCATAGCGGAATGCTTTTGTCGTTAAAATATGCGGTGTCGGTCTGCCGTGAGAAAGCTTCAGCTTGCCGCCCAAAAGAGCAAACAGCTGTCCTCTGCCGCAAAGGTGGTTACAAAACCATTTGTTTCCGCCAAAAACAGCGATCAGCAGCGGCAGCATAAAATCTAACATGCCCAGCCACGCAAACAAGATATTGAAAAATCCGAGTGAAAAATATAAAATCGACCAAATCCAAAGATAGTCGTACCAGTGTTTTTGTTTTTTCATGCCTGCGCCGCCTCCCTATCTAAAAGCGTAATGACATTAGCGGGACAGGCTTTCGCGCAAAGTCCGCAGCCGATACAAAGCTCTTTGTCCACTTTGGCAAAGCAGCCTTTCCAAACCGCGATCGCGCTTTTCGGGCAAACCGCCTGACAAGCGCCGCAGGAAACGCAATCTTTCTGTCGTACTGCCGCATATCGCTTCGCCATCAGCCTTCCCTCCCTGCCGCATCTGCCAATGCAAGAATGCTTTCTTTCGGCTGCAAGCCTACTTTTTTCTCTACCACCTGTCCGTGATGCATCAGCACAAGTGTCGGAACGCTGAAAATGCCAAACTGCTCCGCCAGCTCCATTTCGTCCGTGACATCTACCTTCCCGAATAAAATATCTTCCCGCTGTGCCGCCGCCTGCTCCACAATGGGAGAAAGCATACGGCACGGAACGCACCACTGTGCAAAAAAGTCCAACAGGACAGGGCGTTCGCTTTGCATCACTTCTTGATCGAAATTTTGTTTCGTGATTTCTTTTATCATAAACAATCAGCTCCTTTTGGCTACAGTATAGCAAAAGGAGCTGATCGGGTTCTGTGACTGAATCACAAAAAGCTTTTTAATTTTTCACGGTCTAAAATTTCGATTTTTCCACGGGACAGGGCGACCACCCCTTCCTCGGCAAAGTATTTCAACACACGGCTGACGACTTCTCTGGCGCTTCCCATATACCGCGCGATCTGCTCGTGCGTATATGCCACGGAAGATGTTCCCGTTTTGGCGGTTTCGTCCCATAAAAACACCGCCAAACGCTGATCGGCGCGTAAAAACAAGATCTGCTGCATACTCCACATCACATCTGAAAAGCGTTCCGTTGCCATACGATAGGCAAATAACGCCACTGAAAGGTTTTCTTCCATCAGTCGATGAAACAAACCCAACGGCAGCAAAATCGCCTCGGTATCCGTCACAGCCTGTATCATTACATCAAACGCGATTTCATCCAACACACAAGAAGCGGATAATACGCATGCATCTTTTTCAAACAAACGGTACAGCGTAACTTCTCTGCCGTCCTCAGAAAGCAAAAAGGTACGGATCTGCCCACGTTTGACCAATAAAAAACCCGCGCACTGCTCATCAGAGCGATGGATCATTTCTTCTTTTTGAAACTTCACCGACGAACTGAAGGCAATTACATCTGCCTGCTGTGCCTGTGTCAGTTCCCGCCAAAAGGGCAGTTGTTTTTCCACAAACAAAATTTCTGCCTGCCGCAGCAACGTCATTTCCCCCTTCCCATAGTTCCAAACAGCCTTCTGTTTGCCCGAACACAACGATACTCTGTATACGATTCCTGTTTATCATACCTTCTTCTGTTTCCTGCGTCAAGAAAGTCTGCGGCAGACGAAAAAAAGAGTCTGCCCAAGCACATCTTTTTGCCACCTGTTCCGTTCTGTGTTATAATGAGGAAACAGAAGCATACTTTGCTGCCAAGCACGGCAACAAAAGAAAGGAGCCTTGGCATATGAAATGTGAAAGCTGTATGTATTACGTCTACGACGAAGATTGGGAATACTATGTCTGCGATTTGGATTTGGACGAAGACGAAATGGAGCGTTTTCTGACCGGAAAAACACAAGGCTGCCCTTATTACCGTCTGGAAGATGAGTATGCAACCGTCAGAAAACAAATGTGATCGAACCAAAAAAACAGCCGTCTACGGTAAAAAAATTGACCGGACAGCTGTTTTTTTATGCTTCTTGCAGGATTTTCTTTCACTATGCCTTTTTGTTTCGCTTTTTCAGATAAAACAGCAATACCGCAACCGTTTCCACACAGTACACTGCAATAAATATCACATGTCTTACGGCAGCTTTCTGCTCTGCCTGCTGCAGATCATCATAAGTAAACACGGTGATCGGCAGCGCACTGCCGTTCTGTGGTGTATAGCGTACAGACACTACACTTTGGTTGCGATCGGTATATTCGCATACGACATTGCCGTTTTCATCTTCTAACGTGCGGTGCAGCGCTTCTTCTTCCGTGATTTCATTGCCGAACGCATCATAATAGGCAGTGATTTCATACCGCAAAGCCTCCTCCGCCTGCGCATTGGCAGCCCATGGATCAGGCATATCTTCTTCCATAAATGCCACAAAACTCTTATAATCCTCAAATACCCTGCCTTCCATAATCGAACCGGGACCCCAGATCGAAGTCATGGAGATATGGATCAGCGCTGTTATAATCATGCAGCCGCACCATATGCCCATGCTGATTTTTTTCAGTCTGCGATTGTGATGATAGCGCACTGCCTCTGTTTCAGTCAGAGAAAGAATTCCTTTTCGCAGTAAAACAGGGTGCAGCAAAAAACAGCCCAGCGCATACAAAAGCAAACACACACCGGCGCCAATTACTCCCGCCACCACCATGCCGCCGGCATCAAGCCCCGCATAGGCATCTACCGACAGCAGCGGAAGCGTAAATCCCAAACAGCCGACAGCCACAGCAAACGATTTTTCCGCCAGATGAATCACATTGGCATAAAACGCAGAACGCTCCGAGTCATATAATTCCACGTCCGCCACACTCAAAAAAGCACGATTGATCAAAATTGCCTGACAAATGATACTCGCACAAAAAAAGAGCGCCCCGCAGAAAAATCCTAACCGCGCCTTTAAAAAAGCAAGGTTACAGATCATTGCAACAATCATTCCCATAAGGGAGATCCCGATAGCGATATACGTCTGCGTCTGAAAACGAAAGCGGCTGGTCCGCAAAAGCTGTTTGATCTGTTTCTCTCCTCTTTGCGTGGTATCGCTGCCAAATGGCATTTCCGCCCGTTCCTGCGGCGGTTTTCTTTCTCCGCGCAGCAGTTCATCACAGGAAATGTCAAATATTTCCGCCAGAACAGGTATCACGGACAGATCCGGCATACCTTCTTCTCTTTCCCAGCGGCTGATGGTTTTATCCGATAAATTCAACCGCTCCGCCAGATCTTTCTGCGTCATGCCGTTAGCCTTTCGTAAAGCAGCGATCAAAGCGCCGATGGTTTTCTTTTCCATGGTATTCTCCCCCCCGTTTTTTTGATATTTCGTCTATATTCTACGAATTTGACAGTGAGAACACCACCCAAAGAACATAGAATGACTCTCAATATCCGAGAATCACAGGCAAATACGAGTTTTATGATAATTGGAAACCCGCGGAAAATCAAGATTTTTTTACTTCCGGTCGGGTTCAGCGCCGCAAACGAAATTTGTCACACACTCCTGTCGTACCAAAATCCATTTTTTTGTTTTTCACCTATCTTTTTATTCTAAAAAAGAGGCTTTCATTTCTTTACAGCATAGTGTGACGACATTTGCATGCTTCCTTTGGATTTTTCAAGGCTTCACTCTATCGTAAATTCCGCATAATACGAATCGATGTCAAAATCCTGTGTTCCTCTAAAATCCATGACTGTTTTGCCCAAACGATACTTCCCGCTTTGTAACGCACCGTATACATTGCGCCAATCCACCGCAAATTCCGTACTACCTTGCTGCTCGATCAGATACGCTTCCGAAGTCCACACAAGCTCCTTAGACACATCTATCGCTTCCCATTGGTCTTGGTTCCAAACTTCCACCCAATAATCTGCACCTGTCTGCAATTCTCCTGTCGGATTGCCGCCCGATTGCGTAAAGACGATCGTCATGCCGCTTGGTGTGACGTTCTTTGCTTCTAACGTCAAACCTAAACGATCTGTATTTTCTTCCCGTTCCGAAAACTGCATGCTTTCCCTCACTTCTTCCGTGGCAAAAATCCGCCAACTGCCGTTTAAGTCAAGCTCCACCGTACCTTCTTGCGCACCGTATTGATAAGCATATCCCACGCCGAAGTTAGACTGGTCATCTTCCTGCGGGAGTTCCGAGCCTTCCACGGTTGATGTGATTTCCCCGTCCATAACGCCACACCTGCCGTCTGCGGCGCTGTCCGATCCCGTATCCAAATACAGTGTGCCGTCGATCATCACCATTGGGATACGGTCCCATCTCTCCTCTGTAAGCTCCGCTTTTTTCGCACATGCGCAAAGCAAAAACAGAAACAGCACCGATAATAATGTCAAGAAAAAAATAGCCTTGTTTTTCATCAAAAACCCCTCCTCTTTTCCATATTATCCCGAAATAGAAAATTAGGATCTGCGCTTTAAGCGCACGCTTGCTTCCTTCGGAATGGCAAAAGCGCACTCTCTTTGTGACGCAAAAAATATCGTTCGGAAAGTTTTTCCCTCTACTTGAATAGACGGCTTAGTAAAAAAGAAAGTTCCTCGCAAGCATTGCGCATCTCCCAAATCCCCCTAAAATATAAAAAAGGGACCGATTCTGCTCGGTCCGGCATAACAATTTTATAAAAAATATTCATAGGAGTTCCGCTACAGCGGGATTTGCAAAATCACTTTTCTTTCTTAACGCACAAAAAAAGACCGATTGCTTCGGTCTGAAAAAAAACATCAGGAATCAACGTCACATAAGACTTTGCGAAAAAAAAGACATATACCAATCATTAGTATATGCCCGAGACCGGGAACGAACCGGTACGAGGGTTACCTCGCAGGATTTTAAGTCCTGTGCGTCTGCCAATTCCGCCACTCGGGCTTATCCTGTCGTCGTTTGACGGCTTGTTAATAATACCAAAAGAAAAAGACTTTGTCAACGGTTTTTTTCAAATTTTTTTGAAAGAAGTTTTCATTCTGGGCAAAAACCGTTGATTTTTTGCAGAAAGAGGGGAATCTGCCTTTTTTCATTCCCCTCTTACCATGTATACTCTGCCAAAACGTTACCTTGCGCATCTGTCCCGATCATAGATGATACACCATACTGATTTTTCTGATATTCTTCCAGTATATGATTTCCATAAAAATAGCCATCCTCCCGCACCGGCAGCGTTCCCTCATAGTACACTTCGTTGTTTTCCAGTCTGCTCAAGGTATACTGTACTTGTG
>CALWRB010000003.1 GCA_944383855.1 uncultured Lachnospiraceae bacterium | reverse complement strand
TTGTTTGTGGAGTATGAAGGATGATGCTGAGTATGCAAACGTAAAATTCGGTTATTATATAAATAAAATATGTAATTCTATTTAAAAACTATTATATTTACGAAAAAATCGTAAATAAATTGACTTTTAGGTATAATTGATATACGATAAAAATAGAAATGTATTGTTTTGGGGGTGAAAAACTAATGTTATTAATGTTTAAAGTGAAAAACTATACTTCATTTAAAAATGAAGCTATATTGGATATGAGAGCAACTGCATATGTACAGCATCCTACACATGTAATGCAAGTAAATGACAAACTAGGGCTGCTAAAAACAACCGCTTTGTATGGAGCTAATGCTTCAGGAAAGTCTAATCTAATCTCGGCAATGTTCTTTTTTGAACAATATATTTTTTCTCAGTTTATTAACAAAAATGAGAATCAGGATTTTGAATCTAACAAAATTGGTGTAAAAATGAAATTAGAACCATTTAGTTTATCAAATGAAACAAACGATGCTTCTGAGTTTGATATTATATTTTTGCATAATAATAAGCAGATACAGTATGGTTTTGAATGCACATCTAAGGAGGTTTTAACTGAATGGTTATATATTAACGACAAAAAGGTCTTTGAACGTACTGGTATAGAACTTTCTTTTGGCAGTAAATATCAAAAAATGTTGGGAGCTTACAAAAAGTTGCCAGCTGAGAGACTTTATATAGCTGTACTTGAATATTTTCTAGATGAAGAAGGAAAAAAAGTAATACTAGATGATTTTATTTCTTTCTTTAACAAGGAATACAATGTATTTACAGAAATTCTTTTTGAATCTACAGTAAAAGGTCTAGCGGGAATGGTTGGACTTTCAAAAAAACTTGTTAGTAATAAGGGATATAGAAACAAAGTAGAGCAGTATCTTCGTTTAGTTGATGTTGGAATCAAACGCTTAGATGTACAAACGGAGACGATTTTTGATGAGCGTACGGGTAAAAAAAAGAAAGAAAAAGTTATTCGTACCGTACACGATATTTATGATGAAACAGGAAATGTGGTTGGAGAAAAACTTTTTGATTTGCATCAGGAATCTACAGGCACACTTCGCTTTTTGGCATATATTCAAAATGCCATTGAAATGATTTCAAAGGGTGGTGTGTTTATTGTAGATGAAATGTCTGCAAGGCTACACCCGTTATTAACTAAATTGATTGTAGATATATTCTGTTCAAGTCAAAATACAAAAGCACAGTTGATTTTTACTACCCATGATATTTCACTTCTAAATAATAATCAATTTCGACGAGATGAGGTAGTATTTATAGATAAAAATGAACGTGGAGAATCTAGTTTATATGCTCTTTCTGATTTGAAAGTACGAGAGGATGCAACTTTTAATAAGGACTATCTTCAAGGAAAATATGGAGCTATTCCGATCTTTCATTATGATGATATTATGGGTGGTGGGTTGAATGGGTAGAACACAATTATCACCACAACGTCTTTTGGAAACAAAGCATACTAATTTGGGACGTATCATTATTTTTTGCGAAGGAAAAACAGAGAAATATTATTTTGATTATTTTGCAGAGATCATTAAGAAAAATAAGTACACTGATGTAGAGGTCGTTCTGGAAGCGGCAAATGGAAATGCACAGACTGTTCTAAATTTTGCAAATAAATTTATGGAAAGTGAGGAAAATAATCAGAAATTTAGTAATTATGGTAAATATCTAGCATTTGATTGTGATGATCCACCAGATATTCAAGCTGTAATATTGGCAGCAACAGAATATGAATTGTTGATTTCTAACCATTTATTTGAAACATGGTTGCTTATGCATTTTGAGGATGTGGATGAAAAGATATCAAAGAGAGAAATTTACAGGCGTTTATCGTCTCATTTGCATGATAATTATTCTAAAGGGCATAAGGGGAAAACGCGTGAAATAGTTCAAAACGGTGATATAGAAAAAGCTATCGATAATGCTAGAAAACTGGAAAATCAGTATTTTGATGAGGGGAAAAATATATTCACGGACATTAAAGATATGAATCCATTTACAAATGTTTATAAATTGATTGAACAGTTTATGGTTGAAATATCGTAATTTTAAAGAAAAGAAGTATGTGATTCTACGAATGGATTCAAACAATAAACAATGATATTTTACGGCATCCAGATGATAAGCCGATAATTGGTTTGTTGTTGGTAAAAGGAAAAAAATAAAACAGTAGTAGAGTATTCTTTGGCTGGATATCAAAATCCAATTGGTGTAGCAGAATGGAAAAATCAGATTGCCAAGTCATTGCCGGAGGAACTGCGAAGCAGTCTTCCATCCATTGAAGAAATTGAAAAAGAGCTAGAATAATTGTGCAATCAATGTCTGGAATTTAGGGTTCTGCCAAGGGCAAATTCTGCCTTTCGGAAATGAGAATCACTGCCTCAATACATGTCGAAACCGTGGTATTGATGACGCGCGGAGACGGACAAGCGTAAAATGAAGGAAAACCGTAATATCTTTTGCACCTGAAAAATGCCCCTTTGGATAGATGGCACAGGGGAAATTGAGAAAGACAGCGAGAAAAAGACCTTGCTGTCTTTTTTATTTGCTCCAAATTGAACCTATTGGTTTTTTGACGTATAATGACGTATAATAAAGATAATCAGCAAACAGGAACGAATGGGCAGAAAGAAGGGCGAGAAGTGAAAGGTTATTTGTCAACGAAAGAAACAGCGGAAAAATGGGGTGTATCGGAACGGAGAGTAAACCAGTTCTGCGCTGAGGGACGTGTTCTTAGTGCTCAGCGGTTTGGTACATCATGGGCGATTCCCGAAACTACTCAAAAGCCCGGCGATCCCAGAAAAAATAAAAAACGTGTGGAATCTCCTGAACCACAGAAAAAGCAGGAATTGTATCCTGGCTTTATGCCCCCTGACGCATACGGCATTTCAGCCGGGAACATGCAGTGAAACCATTGCGCAATTTTCCCTTGGGGCAAAACGGGACATCGCGCAGGAGGAATACTTTTATTTCAGCGGTCAGGCGGAAAAAGCCATGCAAAAGGCGGAGTTGTACCTGACCTACCCCAAGGCGGATTATCGGCTTTCCGCCTGTCTGATCTACGCTTACGCCTGTCTGTCCATGGGGCAGATTGCCCATGCCCGTTATGCCCTCAACGAAATTAAAAAAACATTGGCGGAAGGTGCGAAGCAGGAGCCGCATATCCGCGCCATTGAAGCCTTTGTGGCATCGGCTTCATTAGTACTGCTGCATTTGCCTTTGCCGGAAGAAATGCCGCCTATGGAGGACTTCCTGCCTCTGTTGCCGCCGGGGCTGCGTGCCTTTGCTATGTATGTGCTGGCGCACTATCTTTATTTGAAAGAAGATTACAGCCAAAGCGCAGGTATTGTGGAGGCAACCCTTGCTATGGGCGGCGAGAACTATCCTATTCCTGCTATTTATCTGCATCTGGTGGCGGTCATGGACTATATGAGCCTGCGTGAACGGGAAAAGGCGGAAGTTCATATGCTGGCGACATGGAAAACAGCACAGCCTGATGATCTTATCGAGGGCTTAGGGGAACATCACGGTCTGTTAGGCGGCATGCTGGAGGCAGTCATCAAACCAAATTGGCCGGAAGATTTCAAACGAATCATCGACATCACCTATTGTTTCTCTTCGGGCTGGCGTAGAGTTCATAACCCTATCACCGGACATGATGTGGCAGATGATCTGAGCACCACAGAGTTCGCTGTAGCAATGCTCACTGCCCGTGGATGGACCCAGCAGAAAATCGCAGAACACCTGAATATATCGGTAAATACGGTGAAAAGCCATCTTTCCCAGGTGAAGAAAAAACTGGACGTGAAGAACCGAAAAGATCTGAAAAAATATATGCTTTTATAGGAAAAATGCCTGCGGAAATGTCCGTAGGCATCACCTGTTTTTGGGGGTCAAATGGGTGATAGATATCGAGAAATTTTTTTAGTATAATATAAATATTGACAAATGCGTTGCGTGAGAAAGAACGGGAATTTTATTCGGAAAAATAACCTTCGCCTATGAAAAGGGCGGAATGGATTTGTGTTGTCAGAAAACGAACAAAAGGAAAAGAGGGGAAAAAAGTCATAAGAAAACGAATCTTTGCAGTGTTTGTCTGCCTGTGTATGTTGATGGCGCTGGTACCGTCCATGGCGTATGCAGATGGTACGATTTACACGGGTGGGTTGTGCGTACACCATACTGCACATAATGACACATGTGGCTACAGTGAAGGGGCAGCAGAAGTGCCATGCGGTCATGCACACACGGAGGACTGCTATACCCTTGTAACGAACTGTGTCCATGCACATACGGCAGAGTGTTACAGTGACGACAGTACAGAGCCAGACTTATGCGGTCATGTGTGCAGCTAGGAAAGCGGCTGTATCACAAAAGAACTGAACTGCAAGCATGAACATGACGCAAGCTGCGGTTGTGTTCCAGCAAAAGAGGGAACACCCTGCGCTTATGTATGTGACATCTGCAACGCACAGGGTAGTGTGGACACAGAGGCTCCGTCCGACGTACAGCCAGAAGAATGTACCTGTGAAGAGCTCTGTACTGAAGACAGTTTCAATGTAGATTGCTCCATTTGCTCTTCAGGGGGTGCTGACCTTAGTCTCTGCAGGGGTGAAGCTCCAGCATTATGTATTTGTGATATTATTTGTGTTGAGGGTGCAGTGAACATGGATTGTCCTGTTTGCTCTGAAAAAGAAGCGAATTTGACCATTTGCAAGGGTGAAGCTCCCATGCTCATGTCTTCTCGAGCGGCTCACAGCAATCACCCCCCTTTGTGGTGCCACTTGTGATGGTGACTGTGGAGGCAGCCACGGAAATGTTACATGGGAAGCTTGGAACGGTCAAGCTGTAGAAAACGGCAAAAGCTATTACTTGGAAAATGATGTGGAAGGAGGATTCTTCAAAGTTCCTGAGGGTGCTACTGTCAATCTCTGCCTCAATGGGCATACGCTGACAGGAAATACTAGTGTGACCGTTTCCATTAGAGGTACTGGCGCAACTTTGAACATCTGTGACTGTCAGAGCGGGAACGTAATCACCTATGGAAATATTGACGAAACCGGTTTGTGGACAAAATCCAATACCGCTGGCAATTGCAATCTGAACGGTGGCGTAATCACCGGGGCAAATGTCCATGGTGTAAAGCTTTTTAAAACTAGCAACTTTAATATGTATGGTGGTAATATTGCAGGCAACACATCAACAGATAGCACGGTTGAAAAAGACGGTGGTGGTATATATGCGGAAGGCTCGAACCGTGTTTCTATGTATGGAGGAAGCATTACCGGCAATACGGCACCAGATGGTAATGGCGGCGGCTTGTCTTTGTATAACGGTGAATTTAATATGAATGGAAGCAGCCGTATCGAAGGAAACAAGACAAGAAACGGCGGTGGTGTTTATCTTGAAGAAGGTTCCGGATCAGATATATCTGGAGGATATATCACTAACAACACGGCTACAGAAAACGGCGGCGGTGTATATGTGGGGTAAGATGTTTCTTTGACTCTTTTTACAAGCTTTGATTTTATTTCCATTTGTGATAATACTGCGCAAAACGGCGGCGGTGTATATGAAAGCGAAAGTGGCACCTTTGAGATGTGGAATTTCTCTTTTGATATCAGCAATAACAAAGCTACCAACGGCAATGGCGGTGGAATTTACTTTGGTTCCCACGGAACCCATATGATAAGTAGTGGTAATATTTCTGGGAATACAGCCACAGGCAGTGGAGGCGGTGTGTATATAGGGAATGGTATACTTACCACTAATGCTACAATCGTAAAAAACAGTGCTTATAATGGCGGCGGAATTTACATCAGTTCCGAAAATAAACATAGCATATATGGCGATATTTCTGAAAATACAGCCATAGGCAACGGTGGCGGTGTGTGTATAGAGAATGGTATACTTACCCTTAACTCCACAATCGAAAAAAACAATGCTTCCAATGGCGGCGGAATTTACATCGGTTCCGGCGAAAACCATAGCATAAAGGGTAAAATTTCAGGCAACCAAGCCTCAAATACTGGCGGAGGTTTGTCTATAAACGGTAGTTCAACTACGGCGGACCAAATTGAGATTTCTGACAATAAATCACTTCGATTAGGTGGTGGTGTATATGTTATCAATGGAAGTCTTATAACACAAAACACCGAGATTATCAACAACGAAGCAAAAAATGATCAAATGATAGCCAGTGCTGGAGGAGGTGTATTTCTAAGCAACAGTACCCTTACCATGAATAACAGTAAAATTTCTGGAAATCAGTCAGGTTGGTACGGTGGTGGTGTATATACGACTGAAAATAGCATAATCAATTTGACAGACAGCCACATTGACGGAGGAAATGATGCAGTCTATGGCGGTGGTGTATATACAACAGACGGAATTTTAACAATTACTGGAAGTGGCAACAGCACCATTGCCAGAAATCACGCAGACTATACTGGTGGAGGTGTGTGTATCGATACTGATGCTCAGCTTACCCTGTCTGGAGAGATTGCAATTACTGGTAATTCGGCAAATAAAAGCGGCGGTGTATACATCAATGAAAAAAATCTTTTGCTCTCTGGAAAACCCCAATATTACTGGCAACACCAATGGTGACCTTTATTTGAGAAATCTAAGCGATGGAAATACCATCATTCAGCTCATTGATGCGTTGGAGGAGGGAACAAAGATTGGTGTCACCATGAATATTCCCGGTACATTTGTTAATAACTGGAAACAATATATGGACGGTAAAGAATCCTCTGTTTATTTTGAGAAAAACAGCGGTACAGGGTATCACATTGGAACAGATGCAAACGGCAATCCTGCTTTGATAGCAAACAGATATCGTGTTCAGTTTGAAGCAAACGGCGGCGAAGGAACTATGGAGCCTCAGTCGTTTACCTATGATACATCGCAAAAACTAAGCTCTAACAAATTCACCCGTACAGGATATGGCTTTGCTAATTGGAATACACAGGCTGATGGCAATGGTCAAAGTTATACAGATGGGCAGATAGTGAATAACCTGACTGATGTAAACGACGGCTTAGCTACTCTTTACGCACAATGGTTACCCATTTATTCTGTGACTTTGCATACCAATGGAGGTATTATTGCAGACGGAAAAGATGTAAGCGGTTATCTGCAGGGTGTTGGCGAAGTGCTTCCAGTTTCTGATGATATTACCAGAACAGGCTATACCTTTGGCGGCTGGTATGACAATGAGCAGTGTGATGGAACGGCAGTGGACAAGATTACTGCAAATGATACAGGAAACAAGGTCTACTGGGCAAAATGAATACCGAACAGATATCAAGTTAATGTTATACTGGAGCCAGCCGATGGTGGTAATGTCAGTGGCGAAGGTACCTATCATATGGATCAGTTTGTGACGCTCACTGCGATACCTAATTCTAAGAACAGATTCTCTCATTGGGAGGTTATGTCCGATGGTACCACTGTGAAGAACAACACCTTTACCTTTACTATGCCAGCAGAAGATGTAACAGTTAAAGCAGTCTTTAAACACAAATCCGGCGGCGGTGGTGGTTCTGTATTCTTCTGGGATCTGATATTCGACACCAATGGCGGCAGTAAAATGGATACCATCACCGAATCTGTAAACAGCACTATTGATCTGGACGAATATATTCCCGAAAAAGAAGGCTACAAGTTCGTAGGCTGGTATGCTGACAAAGATTTAGACAAGAAAATCGACGAGGTATACCTGACAGAAGACACCACCGTTTACGCAAAATGGGAAAAAATAGCGGAAGAAACTGAAACCATTTCCTTCAAAGATGTGAAGGAAAGCGATTGGTTCTATGAAGCCGTTTCCTATGCGGTGAAAAATGGCTTGATGAGCGGTATGAGCAAAGATATTTTTGCACCCAATACACCTTTTACCAGAGAAATGCTGGCTGTTGTCCTGTATAACGTGGAAGGACAGCCGGAAAGCACAGGCGTGAATGTTTTCACAGATGTGAAAGCCGATATGTGGTACACAGACGCTATTCTTTGGGCAAACGAAAACAGCATTGTGGCAGGTTATGGTGATACCTATGGTGTGGGAGATTCCATCACCAGAGAGCAGTTTGCTGTGATGCTTTATAATTATGCCCGGTACAAAGGCTATGACACCACGCAAGGCGGTATGGCGGTGAGAGAATTCTCTGATTATGAGAAAATTTCTGATTATGCTAAACCTGCTATGGCTTGGGCAGTGAATGCGGGAATCATGGGCGGCAATGACGATGGCACGCTCAATCCACAAGGGCAGACCACCAGAGCCGAGGCGGCAACGATGTTCATGAATTTCTGTAAGAATGTTGTGGAAAAATAAAATCAACTTCAAAAAAATTTAGGCAGTGAGAGAAATCTCACTGCCTTTTTCTATGTTGCGGTTATGAAGTTTCTTCTGTGGAATACTTTCTTTTTACGGTTTGGATAAATTTCAGTACATCTTCGGGCGCGTTGTTGCTGTAGAGCAAACCATAAGGGATTTGATAGTCCCATTGAACGGGAACCGAGATCAGCCCCGGATGCACATCTTTCCAACATTCGATGGTCAAAAGTACATTTCCTGTTTCGGCGCAGCGGTTGAAAACAGACAGATCGTAAAAATGCGGTGTATCCTCGATCCGAATTTGCGGATGGTGGGTTTGCAGGTCTTTACGAATGCGGTCATTGGTGTGGGAGTCCCCTTTTTTGACCATCATCAGCGTTTCGCCGTACAAATCTTTTATTTCAACTACTGTTTTTTGTGCAAGCGGGTGTTCTCTGGAAACGGCGATCATTTTTTTGTAATAGCCAAGCTGTAAAAAACAACAGCGTGACAGCCATTCTTTAGAATCGCACACTCCCATCAAAAAATCGAATTTTTCGCCTAATTTTTCGATTTCGGAAAGGATCCCGTCATGATTGTCCTCAAACGGGACAAGATGCAGCTTATACTCCGAAAATTCACGGTTGAAACGGTACCAAAGATCCATAAACGGTTTCGCAGGGTTTAACAGGGAAGTTCCTACACAAAATGTGGTTTCCTTTGCGTATAGAGTACTTCTTGCATGGGCAATGGATTTTTTGGAATAGTCCATTAAAAATTTCGCATCGCGATAAATCACTTCCCCGGCTTCTGTCAGGTGTATTCCTGCCGGACTGCGTTCGATCAACTTTAGATCCAGATGAGATTCCAGGGAGTTCATTTGTTTCATTACCGCAGTCGGAGAGATATACAAAAGCTCCGCGGCTTTTGTAAAACTGCCGCAGTTGGCGACAGCGATCAATGTGTCAAGCAGTGGATGATACATCGCGCATTCCTCCTATCTTGTATAAACCTCTGGTTAATATGAAAATAACATATTGGAGATTCTGCGTCAAGAAAAGCTTTGTTATAATGGAAACAAAGAAAGGAACGGGAGGAGATCATATGTCTAAAAAGTTGATTGCGTTCTATTCAAGAGCGGACGAGAATTACGTAAGCGGCGCATTGAAGCACCTTACGATAGGCAATACCGAGGTTGCGGCAGGTATCCTGCAAGAGCTAACCGGTGCAGACTTGTTTCATATTGAGCAGATTCAGCCGTATGCAAAAGATTACAATACCTGTATTGCGCAGGCACAGGCGGATCAAAAAAGGAATGCGCGACCGGAGCTAAAGGTCTATCCGCAAAGCATAGAGGAGTATGATATCATTTATCTTGGCTTTCCTAATTACTGGAATACCATGCCGATGGCTGTATTTACTTTTTTGGAACACTTTGATTTCAGCGGCAAAACTATCTTGCCGTTTTGCACACATGAAGGCAGTGGTATGGGAAACAGTGAAAGAGATATCCGTAAACTTTGTCCGAAAGCAACTGTCGGAAAAGGATTGCCGATATACGGCAGTGCCGTCGGTCGTGCCGCAAATGAAATGAAAAAATGGATTTTAGGAGGGAAAAGGGTATGAACCCAAAAGAAATGAGCGTATTTGAGATGGGACAGAAAAACGATGCGTATGCTGCGTATTTTACAGGGCAAAGCTATCTGCATATGCTTTCCACAAAGCAGGTAACCGTGGGTAATGTCACTTTTGAACCGAGATGCCGGAATCACTGGCATATTCACCATGCCGAAGCGGGCGGCGGACAGATGCTTCTGGTGACAGCGGGGGAAGGCTGGTATCAGGAATGGGGGAAGGAACCCGTGCGCTTGACAGGCGGCAGTGTGGTACATATTCCTGCCGGGGTCAAACATTGGCATGGAGCAGCTGCCGATTCTTGGTTTCAGCACTTGGCGATCGAAGTGCCGGGGGTAAATTGTAAAACAGAGTGGTGTGAACCTGTTTCAGATGAAGCGTATGCGAAGTTAGATTAAAGGAGGAAGCGGCATGGAAAAAGTAACGGCAGGCAGAGATGCGCTCGGAGAATTTGCACCGCAATTTGCGCAGTTAAATGATGATGTATTGTTCGGGCAGGTTTGGGCAAGAGAGGATAAATTATCGGCAAGAGATAGAAGTATTGTAACGGTAACGGCACTGATGGCAAGCGGGATTTTGGATTCTTCTTTGCAGTTTCATCTGCAAAATGCGAAAAATCATGGAGTGACGCAAGAAGAAATTGCGGAAATATTGACACACGCGGCATTTTACGCAGGCTGGCCAAAGGCTTGGGCGGCATTTCGTATGGCGAAAGAAGTTTGGGAGGTGGAAAAGAGATGAAGAAAGTATTGATTCTTTCTGCAAGTTCCAGAAAAAACGGGAATTCGGATCTGCTTTGTGACCAATTTGCGCAAGGCGCACAGCAAAGCGGTCACGCGGTAGAAAAAATATGGCTGCCTTCTCAAAATATCGGATTTTGCAGTGGGTGCGGTGTTTGCAATGATACGCACCAATGTGTGCAAAGGGACGATATGAAGGCAATTTTGGAAAAAATGGTAGAGGCAGATGTGATCGTGCTTGCAACACCCGTCTATTTTTATTCCATGAATGCCAGAATGAAAAATCTCATTGATAGAACGGTACCAAGATATACCGAGATCAGCAATAAAGAGTTTTACTTCATTCTGACGGCGGCAGATACAGAAAAAGAAAATTTAAACCGCACGATGGAAGCGTTTCGGGGATTTACAGAGGATTGCTTAGACGGTGCGAAAGAAGCGGGGATCATTTACGGAACAGGTGCATGGCATGTGGGAGAAATCAAAAATACACCTGCGTATGCACAAGCTTTTGAGATGGGAAAGGCGATATAAAGTGCGGCAAAAGCGTTTGCAGGCGTAGACGGCGCTATTTTGCAGAAGTTTTGCAGGAAGGCGCTTTAGGCGGTAAATAGCGGAAGCGACAGCAGCTTTGGTAACGATAAGCGAATACAGTCAAACGGATTTTTTGTGGGATATGAGAAGAAAATCGGAAAGGTGGTATAAGCTATGGAACAGAAGCAATCATGGGATAAGGTGTTTCCGAAAAGTGACAAAGTATATCATCGAAAAGTTACATTTCAGAACCGATACGGCATCACATTGGCAGCAGATCTATATGAGCCCAAACAGGCAGAAGGAAAGCTTGCTGCTGTCGCAGTCTGTGGACCGTTCGGTGCGGTAAAAGAGCAGGCTTCCGGATTGTATGCGCAAACATTGGCGGAACGTGGCTTTTTGACGATAGCGTTTGACCCCTCTTTTACGGGGGAAAGCGGAGGAGAACCCAGATATATGGCTTCTCCGGATATCAATACAGAAGATTTTCAGGCGGCGGTTGATTTCTTATCCGTGCAGGAAAATGTAGACCCGGAAAAAATCGGAATTATTGGTATTTGCGGCTGGGGCGGTCTGGCGCTGAATGCGGCGGCTTTGGATACGCGTATCAAAGCAACCGTGACAGCAACTATGTATGATATGAGTAGAGTCAATGCGAATGGGTATTTTGATTCTGAGGACAGTGAGACTCAGCGTTACGAAAAACGCAAAGCGTTAAATGCACAAAGAACGAAGGACTATCTTGCAGGAAGCTATCTGCGTGCCGGCGGTGTGGTGGATCCTTTGCCGCAGGACGTACCGTTTTTTGTCAAGGATTATTATGATTACTATAAAACGCAAAGAGGGTATCACGCGCGTTCTTTAAACTCTAACGAAGGCTGGAATGTAACGGGGTGCATGTCGTTTTTGAATCAGCCTTTGTTATGCTACAGCAATGAGATCCGCAGTGCGGTTTTGATGATCCACGGCGAAAAGGCGCATTCCTGTTATTTCAGCCGGGATGCGTATGAGAAAATGATGCTGCAGAATCCTTGCCCTGAAAATAAAGAATTGATGATCCTTGCGGATACTGTGCATACGGATCTGTATGACGGCGGCGGAAAAAATGCAATTCCTTTTGATCAAATAGAGCAGTTTTTGCGGGAATATCTGAAATAAAACTGCAAAAGCAGTATAAAATTTGAAACTATGACCTCAAAGCAGTGTGACGGGGAAGCAAACGGTAAAAAGCTGACGGGTGCGGGAAAAACCGCACGGAGTTTTGTTGATTTCTACATGGTTTGGCTTCTCTGTCGCGCTGCTTTTTTCGTTCGGTTCATAATAGGGTGCATTTGCAATATTTTTATTTGCCTTCTTTTGCGCTTTGGCATAAAATAAGGTTATATTTGTCAAAGGAAAAGAGGCATACCATGAAAAAAGTGATTTTGGCGGCGCTGAATGCAAAATACATTCACTCCAGTTTGGCGCTGCGGTATTTGACGAAATTCCAAAAGAATGCAGAGAGGCATGATCTGGAAGCGATTGAATTTACCATCAACCAGAGGTTAGATTATATACTGGAAGAATTGTTTCAGCGTAAGCCCGATGTCGTACTGTTTTCCTGTTATTTATGGAATGTGGAAATGCTGCGGGAATTGTCTGTGCTGTTGAAAAAAGTAATGCCGCAATGTGTGATAGGTTTTGGGGGTCCTGAAGTCAGTTACGAAAGTGAAGCGTTTTTGCGGGACAATCCTGCGGTAGATCTTATCATGCGCGGAGAAGGTGAACTGGTGATGAAAGCGCTTTTGGAGCACTGGGATACAGGCGTGCCGCAAAGCTTAGAGCAGATCGGCAGTTTGACTTTTCGGAAAAATGGGGAGATTTTTTCCACCGCTATGCAGCCGCCGTTAGATTTGTCGCTGCTGCCTTTTCCGTATGAGGACGATTTTTCAGATGTGGAAAATCAGATCATTTATTACGAATCTTCACGAGGTTGTCCGTATCATTGTGGGTACTGTCTTTCTTCCGTGGAGCAGGGAGTACGGTTTGCGCCGTTAGAAAAGGTTTTGCCGGAGTTGCAGAAATTTTTAGACGCAAATGTCAAACAGGTCAAGTTTATCGACCGTACCTTTAACTGTAAAAAAAGTCATGCCATGGCAATTTGGCGGTATTTGCATACACATGATAACGGGGTGACCAATTTTCATTTTGAAATCACGGCGGACCTGATCGATCAGGAAACGATCGATTTTTTAAAAACAGTGCGAAAAGGGCTTTTCCAGTTTGAGATCGGTGTGCAGTCAACCAATCCCGAAACGATCCGCGCCATTGATCGGAATGTGGATTTTGCATCATTGGCACAGGTTGTGCGCCAGATCAAGGCAGGCGATAATATTCACCAGCATCTGGACTTGATTGCGGGACTGCCGTATGAAGATTACGCTTCTTTTGCCCGCTCTTTTAATGATGTGTATGCATTACAGCCGGAACAGTTACAGTTAGGATTTTTGAAGGTATTGAAAGGCTCTATGCTCTACCAACGTCAGAAGGAGTATGCGATTTCTTATCGTGACCGTGCGCCTTATGAGGTGTTGAGCACGCATGAGCTGCCGTTTTCTGATACGATCCGCCTGAAGTATATTGAGGAAATGGTGGAAACTTATTATAATAGCGGCAGATTTTTGCATACGCTGGCATATTTGGTGCCGTTATATGATAGTCCTTTCGCTTTTTTTGAGGCACTGTCAGAAGATTGGGTGGCGGCAGGCAATCATTACCGTCCTTTGCCGAAATTAGGCGTTTACGATGCGCTGCATACATTTGCACTGAAAGCGGAGAAGGTGGATCAAGAAACATTGGAGCAGCTTTTGAAATTTGACTTACTGTTATATGAAAAGCCAAAAAAACTGCCGCAATGGCTCATACAGCCGCAGGATACAAAGTGGCAGCAGACGGTCAACGATCTGTACCATGCCACATCGTTTCTGACAGACTTTCTTCCGCATTATGCGGATAGACGTGAAGCAATGCGTCAAACACATTTGGAGCGTTTTTTGCATGGAGGAAAGAAAGAAGCGGTGCTCTTTGATTATGGTAAGAGAGATCTATTGCAGAACGCGGCATATACTGTTTTTTCAGAAGAACAGATACATCGTATGGCGGCAGAAGGCGCAAAAAAGAAGAATTGAAAAAAACCCGTCTGTTTGCATCGGCAAAACAGACGGGTTTTCTTTGTTCTAAAATCAAATGCAAAAACGTTGCAGCAGATACCGTAAAGGACGAAACAGGGCAAAACAGACTGTCACATTGCCCACGCAGTGGATCAGATCGAACCCCAACCCGGCAGTCCAGTAGGCGACTGCTGCGGAAACGCCGCCGATCGCAAAATAGGGCAGGGAGCAGAGCGCGCCGAAAAACAGACCGAAAAATCCGGAAAATATGCTCCAAAACCAAACGGAAGTCTGCTTTTTAC
Organism: uncultured Lachnospiraceae bacterium; assembly: GCA_944383855.1. Classification (GTDB taxonomy): domain Bacteria; phylum Bacillota; class Clostridia; order Lachnospirales; family Anaerotignaceae; genus CALWRB01. The sequence continues at coordinate 19,216 of CALWRB010000003.1, read as the reverse complement.
ATAACAAAGCAAAGAGTGCAAGCAGGCTCCAGACATAGAGATAACTGAACCACCAAATGTCAAAACCGTATAGAAAACCTTCCAACAGCACAAAAACATAGATGACAGGAAAGACTTTTTTCCCAAGTTGAAGGCTATAGAGAATAATCAGCAAAGAGATCAATTCTATATTGGGTAAAAATGCTAAAGCAACCTGAACGATCAGCAAAATGGCACTGAGCATTGCCATTTGTGTGATCTCTTTTGCGGTAAGGCGGTTCAAATCAGTATCCTTCTTTCAACGTCAGTTCATATTGTTCGCCATCGGAAATAGGTGTCTGGTCGGCTCCGGTATTGAGCATTTCACCGTTTTGTGTGATGCACCACCATTGTTGTTTGCTTTCATCTGCAGTTTCTCCGTCGACTGTCGTGATGAACATGCCGTAAGCGCTGCCGGTGCCTTCAGCAAGTTTTTCTTCTGTCAGAAGTTCACTCAGATATTGTGCATCGGTGGTATAGGAAAAGGTGTTCTCACTGCCATCGCCGTGTATAACGAGAATAGCAACATTCTTTTGCCCTTGCTCGGCAGAAGGGCGTGTCTGGAAAAATATTACGGCGACTATGATACAGACCGCTACCAGAAGGCAGGTCAAAATTATATTTTTTTTCTTAGAAATCATTTTCTTCACTCCGATTCAAATAGTCTGTCCTTAGTTTAGGGCAGATAGGCGCTTTTGTCAATCATGCCTTGACTTGCGCAGGCAACAGTGTAGGGGAATAAAAAAAAAAAATATAAGGAGAAAAGATTCCTGTAAAAATAAGAAGGCGTTTTGAGAATGCAAACCAGAAAACAAGCATTGGAAAAATTGAGCAGATCCCGTTTTCGCAGCAGATTTTACCTTTCGGAGGCAGACAAAGCTTATATCCGAAAAGTCGGAATGGAAACGATACGCACCCATGCCGTACGTTTTGTGGCAGAGCGGCTGTCGCCGGCAGAACCGCTGCATGACGGAAAACAAACTCCGATGAGAGGACACCCTGTTTTTATCGCACAGCATGCCACTGCCTGCTGCTGTCGAAAATGTCTGCAAAAATGGTATCGCGTTCCGATGCATATGCCCTTAAGCGCACTGCAGCAGGAAAAAATCGTTGGGTTGATTTTGGCATGGCTGCAAATGGAAATGGAAGAAAAACAGAATACCGAGGATAAATAAAAAAGACCCTTACGATAGGATCTTTTTTTTTGTTTGGTATCAGATATTTTTGGGCGCATACAGACGCTGATAGAAATTCGGTTTTCGGTCGGATTTGAGAGGGAATTCTTTGCGGTAACGGTCCGCTTCGGATACATCGATATCTACCGTTGTAAAACCGCTTCCCGATGCCACACGCGCCAAAACTTCGCCGTAGGGAGAGATCACCATACTGTCGCCGCAGTAGTGCAACCCGCCGCCTTTTCCTGTGCGGTTGACACCTACGATAAAGCATTGATTTTCAATCGCTCTTGCCTGCAAAAGTGTGATCCAATGCGCACGTCTGGGGGTAGGCCAGTTTGCGATGACAGTGATCAGCTTACTTTCTTTGGAAGCGGCTTGAAAAACCTCCGGGAAACGCAGATCATAACAAATAAACGGAGTGACCGGCACACCGCAGACTTTGCAGGAAGTCATATGGCAGCCGCCGGAGTAATGCTGCGTTTCGGTACCCAAAGAGAAGGGGTGTATTTTTGCGTAATCGGCAATGATATTGCCTTTAGGATCGATGATGATACAGTGGTTTTCCGCAGAGGGTTCTTTGGCGACTGCCATGCCAAAGCCGATGGTCATATCGTAAGTGGTGGCTTCTTGGCGAAAAAACGCGATGGTGGGTGAGTTTTCTTCGGTTTCACCCTGTGTTTCCGGTGACATGGTAAAGCCGGTCAGTGTCATTTCGGGAAAAATCAAAAAATCAACCTCTGCGGCTTTTGCCTCCAAAACGGTTTGATGACAAACTGCCATTGCTTTTTCTTTTTCCTCAAATCCCATGTCGATTTGTCCGATCCCAATGCGCATAATGAACAACACCCTCTCTAAAAAAACAAAAATCGGTGCGGTAAAACCGATGCGATTTATAACCCATAAATTGTTTTTATTCTACTATATTTCGTCAAAAGAAACAAGTAAAGCACTGCTTATCACTTATATGACAGGCAGAACTTGTTTTGCGTTTTACGAGAATATTTGTTATACTGAACAAAAAAGGAGGAGAAAAACCGCATGAAACTGATTTCTTGGAATGTAAACGGTCTGCGCGCAGCTGTGGGAAAGGGATTTATGGACTATTTTTATGCAACGGACGCTGATATTTTCTCTCTGCAGGAAACGAAGCTGCAGCAGGGGCAGATCGATCTGGATATGAAGGGGTATTACAACTACTGGAATTATGCCGAAAGAAAAGGCTATTCCGGGGTAGCGGTGTTTACCAAACAGGAGCCTTTGGCAGTGACTTATGGCATCGGGCAGGAGGAGCATGATAAAGAAGGCAGAGTCATCACACTGGAATTTGAGAATTTTTACCATGTGACAGTCTATACACCTAACTCGCAGCAGGAAAATGCAAGACTTGCCTATCGTATGCAGTGGGAGGACGCCTTTCGAGATTACCTTCTTGCGTTGGATCAGAAAAAACCGGTGATCGTCTGCGGTGATCTGAATGTGGCGCATCAGGAGATCGATTTGAAAAATCCTTCGACCAATCGCAGAAATCCGGGATTTACCGATGAGGAACGCGGAAAATTCACGGAATTGTTGGAAGCGGGATTTGTGGATACGTTCCGTCATTTGTATCCCGATGCAACAGGGGCATATTCTTGGTGGAGCTATCGCTTCCAGGCAAGAAAAAACAACGCGGGGTGGCGGATCGATTATTTTGTGGTGTCAAAACGTCTTGCCGATGCGATCGAAGATGCGAAGATACACAGTCAGGTCATGGGTTCGGACCATTGCCCGGTGGAATTGGATATTAAGCTGTAAACTAAAAAAAACAAGGAACGTGGTTTTCTGATGAAAAAACCATATCCTTGTTTTTTTAGTTTCTCTGTGTTTAAAAAAGAAAAAACAGCATCAGCCACACAAAAGCGGTGTAAGCAGCAGCTTCCGCCGTGATGCGGCATCTTGCGGTATTGCCCTGCGCACTGAAGGATACAAGGTAACGACGAATTCCCGGGCGCAGCTGATATACATTCAAAAGCAGCAGATAGCCCAAAACGGCGCCTGCAGTATTCATCATCAAGTCATCTACGTCGGTGATTCTGGGTGCAAACAGCTGCGCTGTTTCGATCGCGCAGGAAAAGAGAAAACCTGCGGTCGCGATTTTGTTTAGACTGCGGTATCTTTTCCATAAAAGCGGCAGGAAAAACCCGAAGGGAACGAACAGCAGTATATTCAGAACATATTGCTCCGGTGCGAGGAACACATCTGCGAAAGGAATTAGTTGTAAAGTGGGTTCAAATGAGATCTGATTCCATACCGGAACACCTGTGACCCAAAGTACCGCCAAAATATAGCACGAAAACAGACAGCCGCCGATGCGGCGCAGCGGTTCCGAAGACCCTTTTTCTACGGCATACTGCAACAGGGCGGTCAGCATACATACAAGCGGCAGATATAAGTACATATCCGTCCAAAAGTTATCTGCGAACTGTAAAAATAAACGCATAGGGGCAGCCTCCTTTCTTTTTTGCTTTTTTCTTTGTTTTTTGCTCTTATGCTTAAAAACAGCATAGCAGAAAAAATGAAAAAGAAAGGAACAAAACCCTTACAATTCTCCTAAATTTAAAAAACCGCAGAAAAAACGGCGAAAATCGTTTTCTGCGGTGGCAGTATCCTAAAAATAGGGCAGTGTATTTTACTCTACGGATTTGGCGTCGCCCCAGACGTGTTCCAAACTGTAGAAATTGCGTTCTTCTTTATTGAACAGGTGTACCAGAACCTGCCCAAAATCCAATAAAATCCATGTGCCGGAACTGTATCCTTCCGAGTGGTGCAGTTTAATGCCCGCTTGGTACATTTTCTGTTCCACTTCATTTGCCATTGCCCGCAGGTGATTGACATTTTTTCCGCTGGCGATCACAAAATAGTCTGCGATGTTGGAAAGACCCTGTAAATCCAGAATTTTGATGTCTTCTCCTAATTTATCTTCCAATGCAGCCTGTACCGTTTTTGCCGCCTGTAATACGTCCATATGTTACCTCCTTATTTATTCTTGTAATAATCTAATGCTTCCTGAGAAAGCGGGTGCAGCAGTCTGCCTCTTTCTTTGACATACTGTATGGTTTCTTCCAAAATGTACTTCATTGCCATATCTAAATCCAAGTAGGCAAGACGTCTGGCTTCTTCCAAGCCGCGGAAAGGTTCTCTGCCCGGTTCGATATAGTCCGCGATGAATACGATTTTTTCCAGTTTGGACATACCCGCGCGCCCCGTGGTATGGTAGCGGATCGCATTGAGGATATCTTCGTCCTGGATCTGATATTCCCGTTTGGCAACCTCCGCACCTAAGAAAGGGTGGATCAGATCGGGCTGCTTTTGCATAATGCTGTCCACCGGTACTTTATACTCCCGACAGAAGCGGTCGCGCAGTCCTTCCGGATAGTCTTTCGCACAGTCATGCAAAAGACCTGCCACTTCGGCTTTTTGGCGTTCCGAGGCACTGCAGTATACCTCTGCCAGACGCATAGCTTCCTGCGAAACGCTCATAGTGTGGATATATCGTTTTAAGGAAAGCGCAGATTGCAGTTTTTCGCGCATCGTATCGATGGAAAGCACAAATTTCACCTCATTTTGTTCTTCGTCCTGATATAAACCAAATTTATAAATATAATCTTCGACTTCTTGCGGCAGCAGATACTTGATCGGCTCGCCGCGGCGGATACGGTTGCGAATGTCAGAGGAGGAAATTGCAAGTGCCGGTACTTCCATATAGTGAATACGGCTGGCAAATTTATCCCGCAGCTCACCGATATCCTCAAATAATTTGTTTTTTTGGTACCCCGGGCGAGTGACTGCGACAAAGTCGCATAAACTTAAGAGCCTTTCCGGCTCTTTCCAGCTCATGATCTGATGGATCGCGTCAGCTCCCGTGATGAAATAAAGGCGGACATCAGACCGGCACAGGGCTTTTAGCTGTTCGATGGTATCGATGGTATATGTTTTTCCGGGGCGGTCGATCTCGATGCGGGAAACGTCAAAGTTTTCGTTACGCATCGTTGCCAGTACCGTCATCAAATAGCGGTGTTCATTGTGTGTGACCTGCTTGCCTTCTTTATGCGCGGGGCGTCCGGTCGGGATAAATACGACTTTATCCACTTGAAAACGGTGCCGAACCGCTTCTGCCGCGACCAAATGCCCGTTATGGATCGGGTCGAAAGTGCCGCCCATAATGGCGATACTTTTGCAGGTTTGAAAATTGGTGATCTCATCTCTCATGGCAGTGCCTCTTTTCCGATCTTGCCGATGGCAAAAAACATTTCATTATCTTATGCTTTCGGCAGCTGAATGACAGGTTTCTTTGCTTTGCGATACAGTACGAATTTATTTCCGATGACTTGTACCACTTCGGAACCTGTGCGCCCGGCAAGGGTGTCTGCTGCCTCTCTTGCGCTGATCATATTATTGTCCAGTACTTTGATTTTGACTAATTCGCGTGCTTCTAAGGCAAGGTGAATGGTATCCCTTAGTTCAGGAGTGATGCCGTTTTTGCCTATCTGAAAGATCGCGTCGATATTATTTGCCATGGCGCGCAAAAAAGCACGCTGTTTGCTTGTCAACATAAATGATTTCCTCCGTTTTGCTGATTTAGATTCGTTTTTTATGAAACGATTACCTATTAAAATACCATATCAAAGCTGTTTTTTCAAGGGGAAGCGGGATTTTTGCACTCTTGCGGTTAGGAAAAATGAAGAAAAAAAGTAGGAATCTCTTTTTCGATTTCCTGTTTTTTTGTATCACCGATGTACATAAATATTTTTTACCCGGTGACTCCGAACCAAATCAGCAGAGAAACTCCTATTAGGAAAGAAACGATGCCGACTTGAAGATAGGGCTTTTCTGCATATTGCCGATACTTATAGAATAGCCCGAAAGCGATTCCAAAAAACAATAAAGACAAGCTGCCTATCCATGCAGGATTCCCTTTGACGAAACACAGGATAGTCAAAATTTGTGTTACAGCAATCACATATTCCAATGAAAAGCTTTTTGCCTGCACATCTATTTGCTCATCTCTCTCATCTTTCATAGGTCTTTGCCTGGGTGGTTGTTTCATAAAATGATTCCTCCTGATTCTTAATTCTTAGATTCGTAGTACATATAAGTGAAAATCTCGGTAAACATGGATATGGAAAATGCAAATGCCAGCCCGACTGCTATATGTATCAAACCGTGATAGCCGGATATTTTTCCCATAATCAGTAAAGCCAACATCAACCCAAAAGAAATTGCTTGCGTCAGCCGAAATGACTTGCTTTTTGCTTTCAGTTCAATCAGTTGATTTCGCTCATCCATCTGTTCCAGTTTATCTTCTTTTGCGAATTTGAGAGATAAACTGCGGATAATCAATCCCCCGCCGATAAAATAAAGAGCAAAAATCAGAACGATTCCTTTTATTTCAAAAGTGTGACGAACGAAGTCCATCACCAAATTCAATGTACCTAATGCTAACAGAAAGAGCGCCGTTACAAAAGATTTTTTGTTATAGATTTTCATACAGGGAATCCTCCAATTCTTTATTTTCTTTTAAGCAGCATAAATCTTCTACTGTCACACCGAAAACCTGTGCCATTCTGTAGGCAAGCATGAGAGACGGACTATACTGTTCCTTCTCAATAGAAATAATTGTGCGGGAAGAAACATGAACTAAGTCAGCCAACTGTTGTTGGGTCATTTTTGCCGCAGTGCGCAATTCTTTTACTTTGGTTTTCATGATACTCTCCTTTCATATGAAGTTAACTTCATAAGAAGTTAGCTTCATATTAACAAGAGGCAGATTATTTGTCAAGAATTTTATGAAGGTAGCTTCACTTTCCATATTTTAAAATCGAGTTTTCTCTGTGTTGTACTCAATATAAAAGGAATAGCCTCGTTTGGAAATCCAATATTCTTCTAAATAAATAAAGATGTTTTTGTGTTGTCCGCACAAAATGGAGCGGTGCATTGTTTCAAAGCGCGTAAGCTGTCTTTTTATGCCGCAAATTTTTTTTGTACGCAATCAGCGTTTCCGACAAAGTTTTTGCCTTCCGGTGCCTATAATCGAAGACAGGGGGAGTCAACATGGAACCTGTGATTTACATAGATATGCTTTTTTTGACGGAAGGCATTGTGCTGTATCTGCTGTTGTATGCGACGGCTTTGTTTCTTTCGCTGCCGAAAAAAAAGAAACGTCTGCTGCTGTCGGCGTCGGTGGTTTCTTTTTTGCATTGTGCGGCGGTGGCGATTGATTATTGGGCGGTAAACGGTAATTTGCTGTATTCTGCGGTATTGCTGGCGATCGGTATTGCGATCGCGTTTTTTCCGCGGGGATTTCGGCAGTGGGTTCGGCTGTTTTTTGGTTGCTTGATGGTATCGTTTTGCCTCAGCGGTATAGTCGGTGCGGTCTTTAGTGTTACAAATGCATGGCGTCTGGTCGCGGATGCGGGAATCAGTATCCCCTTTGTGTACCCCTGGCAGGTACTGCTTTGGGGTGTGATCAGCGCATATGTTGTACTAAAGATCGGCAGTCGATTTTTGTTTGGCTTTCTGAAACAAAGAGGAGCGATCACGCAGGCGACGGTTTTCTTTCGCGGCAAAAGCATCACGGTAGCGGCATTTTGGGACAGCGGAAATGTGCTGCGCTCCCCAAAGGACGGCAGAGGAGTGCCGATCGCGGCGTTATACGGCGTATTGCCACTTTTTTCTTCACAGGAACAGATTTGCCTTTGGCAGGGAGGGGAAGAACAGTGGCAGGAGATGGGCTTTTCTTGTATTCCGTATCAAAGTGTTGGACAATCAGAAGGAGTTCTGCCTGCGTTTTTGGCAGATAAGCTCATCATACAGACCAAACAGATGCCGCTCGTGATTGAAAATATTTGGATAGGGTTAACGCAGGAGGGTTTTGCGGGACAATTTGAGATCCTGTTGCCTACCTGTTTGGTAGAGGAGGAAAAGATATGAAGGATTGGAAGTATGGATTATTTTATTGGAAATATCGGCTGATGCTTTGGCTGCGCTGCAACCGAAAGGGCAGAAAAGGTGTTTTTTATATCGGCGGCAGCGATGTGTTTCCGCCGCCACTGAAAGCGGAGGAGGAAGCGGTGCTGCTGGAGCAGTTGGGTGGAGAAAATGACCATGAGGTAAAATCGGTCTTGATTGAGCGCAATCTGCGTCTGGTGGTTTATATTGCGAGAAAATTCGAAAATACAGGTATCAATGTGGAAGATTTGATTTCGATCGGGACGATTGGTCTGATCAAAGCGATCAATACTTTTAAAACAGATAAAAAAATCAAGCTTGCTACATATGCTTCCCGCTGCATCGAAAATGAGATTTTGATGTATCTGCGGCGCAATAGCAAGACAAAGGCAGAGGTTTCCATAGATGAACCGTTGAATGTGGATTGGGAAGGAAACGAATTGCTGCTTTCCGATATTTTAGGGACAGAAGGAGATGTGATTTATAAAGGAATTGAAGATGAGGTAGACCGCAGACTGCTGGGAGATGCGATGGAAAAATTGACCAGCAGAGAAAGGCGTATTGTGGAGATGCGTTTTGGGATACTGCCGGAAACAACAGAGAAAACGCAAAAAGAAGTGGCAGATATACTGGGGATCTCGCAGTCCTATATTTCCAGACTGGAAAAAAAGATTATGCATCGGCTGAAAAAAGAAATGAATAAACTGATTTGACCAAAAACTCCCTTTTCTTTTGACGAAAAATGTTTCGTGAAAGAAAAGGGAGTTTTTTAACAGTCCTTATGATGCAAAGAATCGTATTCGTAAAACACTTCTTTTCCAAATCCTCGATCCAGACAAACTCTTTGTTTCCCGTGGATACAGGGTGTGAGCGTTCTGGTGCTGTGACAGACAGGCTGTTGTGAGCATAAGGCATCGGTGCGAATCAAAAGATGCATGATTGAGCCACTCCTTTTTTCTTTTTAGTATGTCCATGGTTTTTGATTTTATAAAAATAAAGAAAAAGATGCGGCAGATACTGCAGGAAATTGACTGGCTTTGACAGGTATATTTTTTTCCTTCCGCGGGGATTTTAGAGTTAGAAAAAAACGGAAGGAGTGGTTTTGTGGGTTACGGCAGCAAGGTCGAGATCAGCGGTGTGAATACAGCAAAATTGCCTGTGCTTTCCGCCGCAGAAGCAAGACGCCTTTTTATAGATTATAAAAACGGAGATATTTCCGCCAGACAAAAATTGATCGAGGGCAATCTTCGTCTGGTGTTAAGTGTGATCAAGCGGTTTGAAAACAGAAATGAGAATATGGACGATCTGTTTCAGGTGGGTGTGGTAGGACTGATCAAAGCGATCGATAATTTTGATGTCACGATGCAGGTCATGCCTTCCACATACTGTTGTCCGATGATCATTGGCGAGATCAGAAGGTACCTGCGGGACAATAATCCCATTCGTGTCAGCCGTTCTTTGCGGGATACGGCATATAAAGCATTGCAAATGCGAGAAAAGCTGATGGCGGAAAAAGAGAAGGAACCGACGGTAGAGGAGATCGCGAAAGCGCTGGAAATTCCGAAGGAAACGGTGGTGACGGCATTAGATGCCATACAGGCGCCGATTTCTTTGTTTGAACCGGTTTATCATGACGGCGGTGACGCATTGTTTGTGATGGATCAGGTCAGTGATGATAAAAACGGAGATGGTCTTTGGCTGGAAAATCTTTCCTTGGGAGAAGCCATGGACCATTTGTCCGAACGGGAGAGAAAAATCGTAAAACTGCGTTTTTTTGAAGGCAGAACACAAACGGAAGTCAGCGATGAAATCGGCATCAGCCAGGCACAGGTTTCCAGACTGGAAAAAAGCGCGCTGCAGCATATGCGTAAATATGTATAAAAACCATTGGACAAGTGGGGAACTATCCTGTAAAATAAAAACCGTAGATGGAATTTTTTCCAAGAGAGGAGATTGTTTTACACATGAGAATGAAAGCGGAAGATACTCTTGCGGTTTTTATTGATTTTCAGGAAAAGCTGATCCCTGTGATCCATGAAAACGAAGCAGTGGTCGCTCGTGCAGCGATTTTAGGAAAAGGACTGCGCGAATTGGGTGTGCCGATCATTGTTTCCCAGCAGTACACCAAAGGATTGGGTGAAACCGTTCCGGAAGTAAAGGAAGCATTGGGCGAATTTCCCCCTTATGAGAAGAAAACATTCAGCTGCATGCAGACAGCATCTTTGAAAGATGCCATCTGTGGAGCAGGGAAGAAACATATCCTGGTTTGCGGAACAGAAACACATATTTGCGTGATGCAGACTGTATTGGATCTGTTGGAGGAAGGCTTCCGTGTGTATGTGGTGACAGATGCGGTCGGCTCCAGAACCGCTGCGGATAAACAAGCCGGCATCGCCAGAATGCAGGCAGAAGGCGCTTACATCAGCAGTGTGGAATCCGCGCTGTTTGAATTGACGGTTGGCGCAGAGTCCCCGCAGTTTAAAACCATTTCCAAACTGGTGAAATAAAACAGAGTGGATTTATTAGTCGTCGTATGCAACAGTATACGGCGGCTTTTTATTTTTCTGCTGGAAAAACAATGCGGTTCGTGGTATTCTTGGAGTGGAAAGGAAGCGAAACGGATATGAAATGGTTGGAGCATTTTCAGACGGTGCGCCATCACAGAGCGCTGGTCAGAGCCTACTGCTTTCGTGTAGGTTTGTATTGGCAGGGATTGGTGCATGATCTGTCTAAATACAGCCCGACGGAATTTTTCGTCGGTGCGAAATATTTTCAGGGAAACCGCAGTCCTAATAATGCGGAACGAGAGGCAAAAGGCTATTCCGCTTCTTGGCTGCATCATAAAGGAAGAAATAAACACCATTTCGAGTATTGGATCGATTATGATTTTAAAGATGGCAAGGTGTTGGGCGGCATGGAAATGCCTGTGAGATATGTGGTGGAGATGTTTATGGATCGTATTGCTGCGTGCCGTGTGTATCAAAAGGAAGCATACACGCAGGCAAGTGCTTGGGAATACCATAAAAAAAGCAGGCATTATCATGTAATCCATCCCAAAAGCATGGCGATATTAGAGGAACTTTTGCAGCTGTTGGCACAAAAAGGGGAAGCGATTGCTTTTGCCAGAGCGGAGCAGTTGCTTCGAGAGGATAGAAAAAAACGCAGGAAAGAAAGCTGTTGACCCATCAAAGTTGATACATAAATAAGGAGGCTTTTTTATGAAACAGTATATCGTAGATGCATTTACAGATCAGGTATTTGGCGGGAACCCTGCTGCGGTCTGTGTTTTGGAGAAATGGATAGACGATGAGCTGATGAAAAAGATCGCGGGAGAAAACAACCTTTCTGAAACTGCCTTTGCAGTCAAGGAGGGGGAGGCGTATCGCTTAAGGTGGTTTACACCGGAAATGGAGATCGATCTTTGCGGTCATGCAACATTAGCAAGCGCATATGTGATCCTGCGCTTTTATGAACCGAATGCAGAAGCAGTTTCTTTTCAGACCAGAAGCGGCTTATTAACGGTAGAGAAAAAGGGCGAGCTTTTAGAAATGGATTTTCCGGCATATTCCCTTACCAAAGTGCCTGTTACCGAAGAAATGACGGCGGCGATGGGCGGAGTAGCGCCGATAGAGGCATATATGGGCAGAGATTTGTTGTGTGTGATGCAGACAGAACAGCAGGTCAGAGAAATGGTCGTTGACCAGGACAAAGTCAAGGCTCTGGACGGATTACTTTTGCAGGTGACCGCGAAAGGAGAGGCGTATGATTGTGTATCCAGAACTTTTGCGCCCAAGTGTGGTGTGCCGGAAGACCCTGTTTGTGGTTCCGGGCATTGCCATATCATTCCGTTTTGGACGCAGCAGTTGGGGAAGAAAGAGATCGTTGCCTATCAAGCATCAAAACGCGGAGGCGTGCTGTATGCAAGTATAGACGGAACAAGAGTGAAACTGGCGGGAAAAGCGGCATTGTATGCGGCTTCGGAGCTTTTTGTGTAAGGGAAAACAGTAATTTTGAAATGGAATGTACCTATTTTTCCAAGTGAGATTTACAAAACAGGAGTATTCAAAAGCAGGGGAATACTCCTGTTTTTTTATGGTAAAAAGAAAAATGCCCGCTTCATAGAAACAATGGTGTTTAAAGGCAGATAGAGCGAAAAGATGTTATTTTGCGGATAAAAAGGTGTATCCATTTTCATGGATACACCTTGCTTTGGTCGATTTGAAGTTACAGCATCAAACGGTAAATGTTTGCGACATCTTCCTCTTTTAAGGGGACAAATCTGCCGACGGTGCCGGTTCCGCCATTTCCCCAGCAGGCGGTTTTAGCCATCTGCGCAATATCTTCTTCCTTTGCGCCCAGCTCCGCAAAGTTGGAAGGCATTCCGATGGAGCGCAGAAAATCTTTCAGGCACTGAATGCCTTCTTTTGCCGTATTGGCAGGATTTGCAAAGTCCATTTGACAGCCCCAGACGCGTACAGCAAGCTGCGCAAAGCGGTTGACGTCGTGTTCCATCACATAAGTCATCCATGCGGGAAATACTACCGCAAGACCTGCGCCGTGGGCGCAGTCATACATGGCGGAAAGCTCATGCTCGATGTCATGACTTGCCCAGTCCTGTTCTCTTCCAACACCACAGGAGTTATTGTGAGAAATCATGCCTGCCCACATGATGTTGGCACGCACCTCATAATTTTCGGGGTCTTTTATCACACGTTTTGCCTCATGAATCATGGAAAGCAAAAGCCCTTCGATCAGTCGGTCGGTTACTTCCACCTCTTTTGTGTTGGTAAAGTAGCGTTCAAACAGGTGTGCCATAATGTCTGTGATACCGCAGGCTGTTTGATACAAAGGCAGAGTCTGCGTCAAAGCAGGATTTAAAATGGAAAAGGCAGGGCGCAATGCATCGCCGCTTGCGGAGCGTTTGAGCATGCCTTCTTCTTTTGTAATGACAGAATCACCGGAGCCTTCGCTGCCTGCTGCGGCAATGGTCAGGATCGTGCCAATCGGCAACGCTTCTTTTACCGGTTTTCCCTGATAATAGTCCCAAAAATCACCGTCATAAACAGCACCTGCTGCGATCGCTTTGGCAGAATCGATGGTACTGCCGCCGCCGACTGCCAGAACAAAGTCGATGTTTTCTTTTCTGCATAATTCGATGCCTTCATATACCAAGCCACTTCTGGGGTTTGGCTTAACACCGCCCAAAAGAACGTAAGGAATAGAAGCATTCTCCAAAGATGCTTTCACACGGTCGATCAAACCGGAACGAATGGCAGAACCGCCGCCATAGTGAATCAAAACTTTGCTTCCGCCAAAGCGCTGCACATATTTTGCAGTGTTATTTTCCTCATCTTTTCCGAATACAAAATAAGTCGGGCTGTAAAATTTAAAACGATCCATAATCTGCTCCTTTCTGCTTATGGCATAAAATAAATCTGCTGCCTTTTTCATTATACTGAAAATAGGAGAAAAAACCAACAGATATCTTTCCGTGAATGATCGCTTGGCGCACGATTTTTATTTTGGCGGCATAAAATAAAGAAAAAGGAGGTGTGCCGTATGCGCAAAAGGAGAATGGTTTTGGATAGACGTTGTTTTATAGCGACACTGCTTTTGGTATTCGGGTGCGGACTTTTGGCTGCGGCATTGTTAAAAAGCATTGCGGTATTGACCGGGATCATTTTGATTTGTATTGGCTGCAAATTACTGCTTTTTTAAAGCGAAGGGAATGGATATAGATTGTGCGCCGCTTTTTCTTGTGATATGATGGTGACAAGGAATCAAAGGAGGCAAAAGAAAATGACAGAAGTGGTGGCGGCACTGATTTTTGAAGATGGAAAATTTATGATCTGCCAACGCCCGGCGCATAAGGCAAGGGGGCTTTTATGGGAGTTTGCCGGCGGCAAGGTAGAAAAAGGGGAAACAAAAGAAAATGCCTTGATAAGAGAACTTCGGGAGGAACTGGACATTACGGTTGCGGTCGAGGATATATTTATGGACGTAGTACATACCTATCCTGATTTGCAGGTGCATCTGACTTTGTTTCATGCCAAGATCGTGCAGGGAAGACCGAAAAAGATTGAACATCACGATATTCGCTGGATTACGCCGGAGCAGATTGGGCAGTATGCTTTCTGCCCCGCAGACGATGAGATTTTGCGGCGTATCCGTAAAGTGTATGGCAAGAAATCGTAAGGCAATATTGAATAAAAAGAACCGAAAATAAAAACGGTTCTTTTTTTGTGTCTACTTTTCCCAAAAAGGGCGTGAAAAAAGAAAAGGAAAGAAAAGGAAAAGAACAAACTCTCCCCTTGTAGAGTGTTTTAGAAGGATTTTTGGTGGATTTGTTCAGAGAGAGAAAATACATAGGTCAAACGAAAGGTGTTTCTTCGCAAAATTGTAAATGCTCGTATTTACATATAGCAAAAAAAGATTGATTTTTTCAATGAAAATTCACCGGTATAAAAAAATTGTAAAAAAATCAAAGTTGCATGATGGATAAAGGAATTAAAATGCAAAGTCAAAATTTTGTTATTCCGATAATATTATAAAAATGTGAAGATTGCACAGACAACAAAAGAAAAATGCATAGTTTTTATAGAGAATGATGTGACTTTGACGGGGTGTTAAGAAAACCTTCAGATTTAAATTGTTAGTCAATACAATATATCTTGACAATTGCTTTTGGCTAAAGCATAATGGATAAGGGAAGATTTTGGATAAAATCTGAACATTTTTTGCGCATTTTCGCCACGGGATATTTGCGGCGGATAAGCGGTGGTTCCAAGCAAGATTCGGAAGGAAGGATAGGTATGTATATTATATTATTGCTTTTATGGATCATATTTAACGGCAGGGTGACATTGGAGATCTTGATTCTCGGTGCGCTGATCTGCGCGGCGTTGTATCGCTTCATGTGTCGGCATATGGGCTACAGCATGAAAAAGGACATGAAAAGATGGAAAATGGTGCCATACCTGTTGAAATACGCGGTTACGCTGGTTTGCGAGATCGTAAAAGCAAATCTTGCGGTGATCCGCATTATTCTTTCCCCGAAACTCGAAAACGAATCGGAATTGGTGCATTTTCGTGTGACACTGAAAAGCGAGCTGGCAAGAGCGGCACTTGCAAATTCCATTACATTGACACCCGGAACGATTACGGTTTCGGTGAAAAACGGTTTCTATGCGGTACACGCGCTGGATAAGCCGTTTGGAGAAGGTTTGGCACAGTGTGAATTTGCAAAACAGCTGAAAAAAATGGAGGAGATTGACTCGTGAGCGAAATATTGCACATTGTAATGGAAGTTTGTATCGGGATATTCGGCGTGGCAATGTTGTGTGCTTTTGTAAGAGCGCTGAGAGGTCCCCGTTTTACGGACCGTATCGTTGCGATCAATATGATCGGCACGATGACAACGGCGGTTATTTGCATCCTGTCTGTTTATTTGGATGCAACATCTTTGCTGGATGTGGCTTTGGTGTATACATTATTGAGCTTTTTGGCAACAGTCGTGATGTGTCATGTGGTCGTACTGCACCATAAAGGCAGAAAGCTGCATCTGGGAGATAAAAAAGAGGAAAGCGAGGCGGAGGAAAAAAAATGAGAGAAGTAATCGCAATCATATTTCTTGTTTTAGGCATGCTTGCCTTCATCATTTCTTTATTTGGACTGTACCGTTTTCGCTATGTACTAAACCGAATGCACGCGGCTGCGGTAGGTGATACATTGGGAATCGGACTGATCATTATCGGTCTTGCGATCATGAGCGGCGGTGTTCTGACAGTGGCAAAACTGCTGTTGATCCCGCTGTTTTACTGGATGTCTTCTCCGGTGGCGACCAATATGATCGCCAGGGTTGAGGCGCTGACCAATGCGCATTATAAAGAAAGGATGCGTGAAAAATAATGCAGATAGAATGGATTTTTTTGATATTTTTGCTTGCCAGCGCGATCGGTGTTTCTGTGGTAAAGAACTTGTTTCTTGCGGTTATCATTTTTATGGACTATAGTGCGATCATGGCTATCGTATGGTTGTTTTTGGAATCTCCCGACTTGGCGATCACACAGGCGGCAGTCGGCGCAGGTGTGGACAGTATACTGTTCTTCCTGACGTTAAAGAAGGTGCACGCATTGAAAGGAACGAGGGAGGAGTAAACCATGAAAGAAAAGAAAAACGCTCTGCAAAAGCTGAAGCAATGGATTGACGGAGAGATCACGTTTTTCGATGCGGAAGAAAGCATCAGCAGACAGCAGAAAAAACAGCAGACTTTTTGTTTTCCTAAATTTTCGCGTTTGAAAAAAGCACAGACAAGTCCAGCTGCGTACCGCCTGTTTTGTATGGGCGTTGCAGCGATCATTATTTTGGCACTGCTTGCGGTCGTGAATGAATTGCCGTTGTTTGGGGCGGCGGAAGACCCTACCAATAATGAGGTGGTGGAACGATACATCGAAAGCGGTATTGAGGAAACCGGCGCTATCAACTTTGTGGCAGGCATGATTTTGGATTATCGTGCATTCGATACATTCGGCGAGTCCAATGTGCTGTTTTTGGCAGTCATCTGTGTTGTGATGCTGTTGCAAAAAGATGAAAAGAACTATAACGCGCTGGAGGAACGTGAAATTCAAGAAGATGAGCTTTTCGATAAAAAAAGCGGCAAAGTCCTGATTCGCTGCGCGGGGAAATACTTATCTCCTTTGGTTATGCTTTACGGGATCTATGTTATCTTAAACGGACATCTTTCGCCGGGCGGCGGCTTTTCCGGCGGTTCGATCGTTGGTGCGGGTCTGATTCTGTATTCTGTAGCATACGGGCATAAAAAAATGCAGACATTTTTTACGATGAAAACATTTACGATCATCAATGTTACCTGCTTGTTGGTATACTGTGCATGTAAAAGCTATTCTTTCTTTACGGGAGCCAATCATGTGGGCGCATCTGTACCGAAAGGCATTCCCGGTATGATTTTAAGCTCCGGCTTTATCCTGCCGCTTAATATTTGCGTTGGCATGATCGTTACCTGCACGATGTATGGATTCTATTCGTTATTTACCAAAGGAGAAATTTGATTATGAATCTGAGTATCAATTACTATTCGGCTGTCGCCATCGTTTTATTCGGCATCGGCTTTATGGATCTGTTGATGCAAAACAACCTGATCAAAAAGTTTATCGGACTGAATATCATGGATACGGCGTTATACTTGTTTTTGGCTGCCGAAGGCTATATTACAGGCAGGATCGCACCAATCTTAACCGATGGTGTTGTGGATGCGTCTTATTATATCAATCCGGTTCCTGCCGGTCTGGTATTGACGGGTATTGTGGTATCTGTCAGTGTGACGGCGTTTTCCCTTGCTCTGGTGCAGCGGCTGTATAAGCATTTTGGCACATTGAATATGGATGAGATCATGCGACTTTCCAGAGAGGGGGAGAGCGAATGATCGGACACGTCAATATCGTACATAACTTTCCGTTTTTCAGTATTTTCCTGGCTATGCTGTGCGGTATTATTACACCGTTGATCAAAAATGGCAAATGGGCGTATCGCGTCCATACGCTGATGGTGTTGGCAGTGGGCGCGATGTCGTTTGTTCTCCTGATTACAACAGTCAGAAATCAGGAAACATTTACCTTCATGATGGGACATTTTCCAGCACCATGGGGCAATGAACTGCGTGCCGGTCCTCTGGAAGCACTGATGGCACTGCTGTTTAGTGTAGTTATGCTGCTGACAGTCACAGGCGGATTCGAATTTATTAAAAAAGATATTTTGCCGCAAAAACAGAATCTGTATTTCATTATGTTGAATGCGATTTTTGGCGCAATGTTAGCATTGATCTACACCAACGACCTGTTTACGGCATATGTCTTTGTGGAAATCAACACGATTGCTTCTTGCGCATTGATTATGGCAAAAAGTACAGCGGAGTCGATCGTAGCTACAACACATTATCTGATTATCAGTTTATTGGGCTCCGGTTTGTTTTTGTTCGGAGTTTGTATCCTTTACAGCATTACGGGACACTTGCTGATGCCTCAACTGCAAGAAGCAATTCAGCAGCTGGTCGCAACCGGGCAGTACCGACTGCCGCTCATTGTGGTGACAGGGTTTATGTTTATCGGTCTTGGCATCAAAAGTGCGCTTTTCCCGTTTCACAGTATGCTGCCTGGGGCATATCATGCAGCAACACCGTCTTCCAGCGGTATTTTGTCCGGTCTGGTACTCAAAAGCTATATTATTTTGGCATTGAAACTGATTTTCTGCGTATTTTCCTTGGATATCATGCGACAGTTGGATATTACCAATGTCCTGTTTGCATTAGGTCTGTGCGGTATGGTTTTTGGTTCCCTGCGGGCGATGAAGGAAACCAGAATGAAACGAATGTTGGCATATTCTTCCGTGGCACAGATCGGATATGTCTATATGGGTATTGGCATGGGAACAGACGTTGGTTTGATCGCTGCCTGCTTCCATATCGTAGCGCACGCAGTGACAAAAGCAATGCTCTTTATTTGCTGCGGTGGTTTGGTCGCAACTGCCAACGGAAAAGAGCAACTTTATTATCTGCGTGGCACAGGCAGACAGAATAAACTGGCGGGCATTGGCTTTATGGTGGGCGCTTTCTCTATGGTCGGCGTACCGCTGTTTGCGGGATTTGTTTCCAAGGTTTATTTTGCGACAGCTTCTGTGCTTGCACCCGGAAAAATGGCTGCGGTACTGATCGTTTTAGCAGCCAGCATGGTTTTGAATGCACTTTACTTTATTCCTTCTTCCGTCGCGATCTGGTCGAAGCCTCTGCCGGATCAAGAACTGGTAAAAGTACGCACAACACCGCATTTTAGTGTAACGGTGATACTTTTCATTTGTGCGACGATGGCGCTGGGTATTTTCTACCACCCGGTAGTCAATGTCATTCAGTTAGGGATAGAATTATTGCGTTAAATGATGCGTTTTGAAGATGGAAAAGAGGGGTGAAGGAGAATGAGTGGAAATGCTTTGCTCATACTGCCTGTTTTGCTGCCGTTAGTGGC
>CALWRB010000002.1 GCA_944383855.1 uncultured Lachnospiraceae bacterium | reverse complement strand
TCCCCATTCAGAAATCTCCGGATCGATGGCTATTTGCGCCTCCCCGAAGCTTATCGCAGCTTATCACGTCTTTCATCGGCTCCCAGTGCCAAGGCATTCACCCTGTGCCCTTTCTTGCTTGACCAGTATAATAGCTTTCAGAATGTAGTAGCGTTACTACAAAATTTTTATTGCTTTACTACTTTTTCTCGATTTTTTGACTCTATACATTTGTATTCAGTTTTCAAGGTGCGTTTCTTTTTTTAGGCGGTCTTTCATCGGACCGCCTAAATATACTATCATGCAATATAAAGAATTGTCAATATCTTTTTTCAGATTTTTTTCATTCTTTTTATTTCTCGTTTAAAAAGCCTGAAATCCCGCCCTTTTTAAGAAAAAATCCTTAAAATTAAATACAGCAGCAAATTATTTTCGTAAAAAAACGCTGCCACTCGGGAATTCTCCAAAGCCTGAAAAAACAGCAAAAAGCTATCTTTACAGCGGAAAAACGTCAATATCGTCGCGACCACCCACAGCACGCTGACGCCTTTGAGCGTTCCCACCAAAAAGCCGCAGCAGCGGTTAAATAAATTCAAAACCGGCAGTTTGCTGATCAGATTCAACGCTCCCAACAGCAGCCGCACAGCCAAAAACACCACAAAAAACGTCACGATCACACTCAGGATATTCGTGCAGACATTCGCCAAAAAACCCGCGATATACCCCTGCAGACTATCCACATTCAACAGTTCATAGATCACATTATTGTTATTCTCGATCAAGGACTCTTTCAAGAAAGACGGCAGTTCCATATTTTCGATGATCTCCGTCTGCGTTTGCATCGTCGTAGATTCCAAATGTGTATCTAATTGAAGACTTTCTTCGATTGATGTGCTTAATGCCGTATAAATCGGTGTTTTGCGCAATAGCGCACCGGTCTGCGGCGTCAGGAAAAACACAGCTGCCAAAGCTGCTGCCAAAGGCAAAAAGCTCAATACCGACATCAGCAATCCTTTTTTCCAAGCCGCGCAGGCAAACAGCAATATCGTAATGATCGCTACCGCGTCGAGCACATAAGAAATCAGCTCCGTTCCTTCCAAATCATACACCTCACCTTAATTATTGGATTCTGTTTTTATGCGGGATACCCTCATCGCATTTTTCTGTTATGGTTGTTCGGAAACTTCTTCAGGAGCTGCATTTTCCGCGTCCTGCCCCGTTTCCTGCGATGTTTGCGAAGTATCCTCCGCATCTTCTGTCTGCGATGTATCGTCCTGCGTCACATTTTCCTGCGTCTGTTGTCCGGATAGCATCTGCTGTAAATCTCCCAATCCCGTCTGCGCAGTATTTTCTTTTGTCATATCCAAAACAGTCGCACCGTTTAACGATACCATCAGTATCGTTTTCAGATCCTTCATCGGCAACAGATCGCGTAAATCCATTGTGGCGGTATACTGCCACTGCACTTTTCCGCTGTTGGAAATACCACTGTATTCCCTGTCACAGCCGACAACGATTCCCCTTTGGTCAGAGAACAGATATGTGACATTTTTGCCAAGCTCTGCCGAAAAAACCTCGTTTCCGCTTGTGTCCACCGCCAGAATAGTTCCTGTTTGTTTTGCGTCCAGACCGGAAAGCGCTTCACCGGCGGCAAAAACAACCTGCCCTTTATTCCCAAAAGAAACAAAATCCACCCGATTGGTCAGAGCATATTGCCAAGATTCTTTTCCACTGCTGTCTATCCCATATATCGCCCGATCGGATACGGCACAAAGTGTATTCTGGTCCATAAACGAAATCATCGGGATCAATTCTTCCTCTTTTTGCACCGCAGCAAACATACTGTCTGTCACGCTTTCGCTTTCCTGCGCATCAATATAGAAAAACAGCACCTTTGTCATCAAATACACATCGGAAGTGTCTGCATAGCTGACAGCAAAAAAACGATTGTCGTCGGAAACATCGCTGCAAAGCGGGAACACCCCTGTGCTTTCTTCCACACGCGCCTTTAAAATATTACCCGATGCATTATACACACTGATACGGTAACCGCTCACCTCCTGCGTGATCACGGAAAGATATCCATTCGCATTCAACGCGAACTGTACCGGTGTACCATCTGTCTGCACCTCGTAAAGCAGCCCGTCTAAATGGTAGACCCGAACACTTCTGCCGCTCAGATCTCCCACTGCCGCGTAATCGCCTTCCTGACACACAAGCGGCGTAGTCATGGTAAAAGTATCATTCCAGAGCTGATCTCCCATTGTGCGGTACATTTTGACACCGTCTTTGGTGCACAGCAGGAAATTCTCCCCGAAGGTCAATATCGTACTTCCCGTACCGTCCAGTGTCATCATCGGCTCCGTATTTTGCGCAACTTTCTCCTCATCCTGCGAAACAGCAGAAATGCCTGCGGATTCCGTACTCGTAAAAAAGTTTTTGATCCTGCCGCTTCCGTAAAATGTATCGATATATACCGCTAACACCGCAACACAGCAGACCAACAACAGTACGATCAATATTTTATATGCATGATTTGATTTTTTCTTTCTTTCTTCCATGGGTCCCTCCCATTCTCGGCAAATGCCGCTGCCGAAACTTCGTTCCTATCATACTACAATGCCAAGGATTTGTAAACCGGAGTGCCAAGCGCCTTTCGACAGGCAATGACATCGTTTTCCTTCTTTGATCGACATCGCCGCTTCCCTGTTTGCGATAAAAGAAAAACCGTCGCAGCAGCGCTTCACTTCAAAGCCTTTCCCCGACGGTTTTTATCATTTTCTCTTTTATTTTCCCAGCATCATATCTTCGTATAACGCTTCATACTGCTTTGCGGACGCGTTCCAGGAATAATTGCACTGCATTGCGTTTTGCACCACGCATGCCCATTCCTCCTGCCCCATGCGGTAAACGCGCAACGCCTCTCGTAATGCCCAAAGCAGACCGTTGCCGTCATATGTTTCAAACAAAAAGCCATTGCCTGTTTTCGTTGCCGTATCATACGTCTGAATGGTATCGGCAAGACCGCCCGTCTTTCTGACGATCGGCACCGTACCGTAGCGCAGACTGAACATCTGCCCCAGACCGCACGGTTCAAACAAACTCGGCATCAAAAACATATCGCTGCCCGCATAAATCTGCTGCGCTAACTTTTCATCAAAGAAAATATTCGCGCTGACGCGTCCTTTATACTGTTCCGCCAGAGCTTTAAAGGCATATTCAAACCTGTTTTCTCCCGTGCCGAGCAATACAAACTGAATATCTTCCCGCATCATGTCGTGAAATACCTGGGTCAGGATATCCAATCCCTTTTGGTCAGCAAGACGTGTAATCATACCAACGATTGGCACATCTTTTTCTTCCAATCCCAGCTGCGTCTGCAAATAGCTTTTGTTTGCCCGCTTTCCCTGCATATGCTTTGTATCGTAAGTCTGATAAATTCTGGTGTCGGTAGCAGGATTATTCGCTTCGTAATCGATTCCGTTTAAAATACCGCTCAGCCGATCCTTTCTGCTTTCCAATACACCTTCCATACCATAGCCGTACTGCCAAGTACGGATTTCCTTAGCATAAGTCGGACTGACAGTGCTGATATGATCGGCATACATCAACCCCATTTTCATGTAGCTGACTGTATGGTAAAACTCCACATTTCCGTTTTCATAGCAGTAATACGGGATATCCAGCATTTCCATCGTACTGCGGTCAAAATTCCCCTGATACTGCAAATTGTGAATGGTATAAAGACATTTTATATTGGCGTAATACAGCATCTTGGAATAAATTTCCTTCAGATACATACAAACCGGACCCGTCTGCCAGTCATTGCAATGGATCACGTCCGGGTAAAAATCCAGCATTGCCAGCATATCCAACACAGCCTTGGCAAAAAACGCAAATCTTTCATTGTCATCACCATAGCCGTATAAACCGCCTCTGCCGAAATAAAAATCATTCTCTATAAAATAAACAGGTACCTCTCCGGGTTTTACCAGTATCTTCGCCGTCTGCGTACGCCAAGACAGCCGCACGGGAAACTCCCCGAGGTACTCTACACCGTACATTGTTTCATCCTTGATCGCGGTGTATCTTGGGATGACTAACCGGACATCATTGCCCAACGCGCGCAAAGCCTTCGGCAATGATCCCGCAACATCTCCCAAACCGCCGCTTTTGATAAAGGGCGCCGCTTCAGAGGCCACAATCAAAATCTTTTTTTCATTCATTTTCCGATCACCCCTTATTGCTATTCTACTATAAACCGAAGAATTTTCCAACACATTTCTGTTTCGCATCCTCACTTTTCCATTGCGTCTGTTTTTTTACGCAAAAATTTCGCATAACCTCTATTTTCGTTTATGTTTGGAAAAAATAGTGCTATACTATGTAGAACAGCGGATTCTGTTTGCAGCTCCGCCGCAAAATAAGAAAATACTCCCTTTAGAAAGGATGATTACACATGAAACAAGCCATACCCGAAAGAAATCAGGTAGATTCTCGTTATAAATGGCATATTGAGGATTATTATTCCTCTTTCACGCAGTGGGAAGAAGCGTTTCGCGCGCTCAACGATGCGCTGCCGAAACTTTCCTCTCTTGCCGAAACATTCTGCGACAGTGCAGAAAACTTCTGGGGCACCTTAAAGACATTAGATGAAACTTCCATGCAGTTAGACCGTGTTTACACTTATGCGAACATGCGTCTGCATGAGGACGGCACGAACGCGCAGGCACAGTCTATGGCTTCCAGAGCGGAACAGCTTCTGATCTCTTTTTCCGCGGCGACAGCCTTTGTGACACCTACGATTCTTTCGCTTCCCGAAGAAACACTGGATGCTTACCTGCGTCACGACCCGACACAGGCAAAACTGTATGCACATTTTCTGGATAATATTCTGCGGCAAAAAGCGCATACCCTTTCTTACCGCGAAGAAATGCTTCTGGCAAAAAGCAGTGAGTTAGGCGGCGCGCCGCAGCAGATCTTCGCTATGCTCAATGATGCGGATATCCGTTTCGACCCCGTTCTGACCGCAGAAGGAGAAACACTGGAGCTGACTAAGGGCAGATACATCACCTATCTGGAAAGCCAGGACCGCACATTACGTCAAAACGCGTTTCATTCCCTTTATCGCAGCTACCAGGCGCAAAAAAACACCATTGCTGCCATTTACAGTGCCTCTGTCAAAAGCGACGTATTCTTTGCCAAAGAGCGTAACTATGCTTCCTCCATGGAAATGGCACTGGAAGATGACCATATTCCGCTCAGCGTATATGATAATCTGATCGAAACCGTACACCGTCATCTGCCGCTTCTGCACCGCTACGTTTCTTTACGCAAGCGTCTGTTGGGCGTAGAGGAACTGCATATGTATGATCTGTATGTTCCTCTGGTAGCGGAAGCGGAACAGGAGATTCCGTTTGATCAGGCAAAAAAGACGGTTCTGGAAGCACTTGCCGTATTGGGCAAGGACTACACCGCTGCACTGAAACACGGTATGGAAAGCGGCTGGATCGATGTATGCGAAAACCGCGGCAAACGCGGCGGCGCCTACAGCTGGGGCAGCTACGGCGTGCATCCGTTTGTTCTGCTTAACCATAATGACACCATCAACAGCATGTTTACGCTGGCACATGAAATGGGGCATGCGCTGCACAGTTATTTTACCTGGGAAAAACAGCCTTATCTTTACAGCGGGCATAAAATTTTCGTTGCGGAAGTCGCTTCCACCTGTAACGAAGCGCTTTTGATGGAACATCTGCTCAAAACCACACCGGAAGGAGCGGCAAGGCGTTATCTGGTCAATTATTTCCTGGAACAATTCCGCGGCACATTCTTCCGCCAGACCATGTTTGCGGAATTTGAGAAGATCACACACGAAATGGCAGAACGCGGCGAAGCGTTGACACAGGAAACGCTCAGTAAGATCTACCACGACCTGAATGTCCTCTACTTTGGCAATGATATCGTAATTGATGAGGATATCGACATCGAATGGGCAAGAATCCCGCATTTTTACAATGCGTTCTATGTATACCAGTACGCAACCGGCTACAGCGCCGCGATCGCACTGTCCAGACGTATCCTCACAGAAGGCGAGCCCGCGATCAAAGACTATCTGGATTTCCTCTCCAAAGGAAACAGCGAATACTCCATCGATCTGCTCAAAGGCGCAGGCGTGGATATGTCCTCCCAAAAACCGTTGGAAGATGCCATTGCGCAGTTTGTCCGTCTGTTAGACGAAATGGAAAGCTGGCTCTGATTTCTTTTTAGAAAAAACAGACCCTACCCCGCCCCTTCCGAAAGTTTCGCTTTCGAGAAAGGGGCGTTTTTTTACTCCGCTCTGTCACCGCTCCATAAAAAATGCCAACGGCACCTTTTTTCTTCCCGCTTATTTTTGCTTATCTTTTCCGTGCTTTCATCTTACTATCAAAAAACGTTCTGCCCTTTCCGCTCTTATTCCGTTCTTTTTAATTGTAACCATTTTTTATATTTTTAGTTGACAATTTATTTGTTTTGGTTTACAATTTTCCAAGTAAGTTTACAATATAGAAAAGGAGCACTTCCCTATGAAACCAACCACAAGAACCATCACCACCACCGCACTGATGACAGCAGTCACCTGCATTTTGGCACCGATCAGCATTCCGCTTCCATTCGGTCCCGTCGCGTTGACCCTTGGCTCTTTTGCCTTTTATCTTTCGCCTTATATTTTAGGCAAAAAGCAGGCGGTGCTTTCCACTGCGTTATATCTTTTGATCGGCTTTGTGGGTGTCCCTGTTTTTTCTGGTTATACCGCAGGGTTCTCTAAATTGGCAGGACCCAGTGGCGGCTATCTGATCGGATTTTTGTTCATGACTGCCATCAGCGGATATTTTATCGACCGCTTTCCGCAGAAAAAACTGTTGCAGATCGTAGGAATGTATATTGCCACATTGGTCACCTATGCGATCGGTACCTTTCAGATGTCGCGTATCATGGGCACGGGTTTTGTGGAAACACTCCCCGTAGGCGCGTTCATGTTCCTGCCGCTGGATACGGTAAAGATTTTCCTTTCCTGCTGGTTCGGCAATCTGATCCGCCCCTATATCCGAAAGCAAAACTGAATCCATAAAAAAACCGCAGAAAGTCTGTCCAAAGACCTTTTGCGGTTTTTTATTGTTCTCTATTCGATCCCATCATCTCTTAGTTACCAAAAAATCCGAAGCAAAACAGCGCATAAACTTGCGATACAGGCAGCTATCGCGCAGGAAAGCACCAAAAAATCGGAGTTTTTCCCAACCTTGCGATATTTTCTGAATGCGCTTGCCGCAATCCACGCCCACAAAAAGAAAAAAGGAGCAGACTGCACGGACAGTACAGAAAAAACAAGCACCACCACAAACGCTGCCACCGCCATGCACACAGCGATCACAAGGGTGCCTTTTGGTAATGTTTGCGGCATCGCTTTGGTTTCATATAACTCTGTTTTGTCTTTTTTCGGTATTTGTCCCTGCTCCACGGTCCTTCCCCCTCTCTTTTTTCCAGTATA
The DNA here is from genome assembly GCA_944383855.1 of uncultured Lachnospiraceae bacterium. GTDB lineage: Bacteria > Bacillota > Clostridia > Lachnospirales > Anaerotignaceae > CALWRB01. Next base: position 2,680 of record CALWRB010000002.1, on the reverse strand, counting down.
CCGCCGCGAAGGCTCTACCGCAAGCAAAAGAACAGAGAGATTCCGTCGAAAAAGTTATATCCATCTCTTTTCTGAATCAAAAAAAGCGGCAGGGATATGACTCCTCTGCCGCAATTTTTACTCGCTTTGCGCGTTCTTTTCATGTCAGCAATGCCGTCGCAATGGAAAAATAAAAAATCAATGCCACTGCGTCCAATACCGTTGTGATGAGCGGTCCCGCCATCATGGCAGGGTCTATTTTCAAAGCCTTCGCACCGATCGGCAGCAAACAGCCGATTGCTTCCGCCAAAACAACGACAACGCCCATACTTAACGATACCGTAAAATCGATCAGAAAATCCGTCCCGGGGCTGAATATGGTCATGCGCACCATATTCATCACTGCCAAGATCGCACCGCAGATCACACCGACCCGCAGCTCTTTCCACAAAACGCGCAGCGCGTCTTTGATCTCGATCTCTCCCAGTGCCATACCACGGATCACGATCGTGGATACCTGCGAACCCGCATTACCGCCGGTACCGGTCAGTATCGTGATAAAGCTGTTCAAAACCACGACCGACGCCAGCAGTGATTCATAATGCCCGATGACAAAACTGCTGAGTGTACCGGAAATCATCAACACACTTAACCAAACAATCCTGTTCTTCGCCAGTTTATACACGCCTGTTTTCAGATATTCTTCATCGGAAGGCAGCATTGCCGCCATTTTTTCCATATCCTCCGTGGTTTCCTGCTCAATGACTTCCATGATGTCGTCGACCGTGATAATGCCGACCAAACGATGTTCCTTATCCACCACAGGCAATGCGATCCAGTTGTATTTTTTGATGATGTTTGCAACTTCCTCCTGGTCGTCCGTTGTCTGTACGCAAACCACATCGTCCTCCATCAAATCCCGCACAAACGCTTCATCCGGCGAACAAATCAATGTTCTAAGCGGTATCGCGCCGATCAGTTTACGCTGTGCGTCGATCACATAACAAGTATAGATCGTTTCCTTATCCATACCTGTTTTTCGGATCTGCACCATCGCCTGTGCCACAGTCATGCCGCTGCGCAGTTTTACCATCTCAATGGTCATCAGGCTGCCTGCCGAATTTTCCGGATAATTCAAAAACTGATTGATCAGCTTTCTGGTATCCGCATCGGTATTTCGCAGCACTTTTTTAACCAGATTAGCGGGCGCTTCTTCCAGAAAGTCCACCGTATCGTCCAGAAACATTTCGTCTACGATATTGCGGACTTCTTTATCCGTAATGGAATGCACAATATGCTCCTGTGTATCATTATCCATATAAGAAAATACTTCCGCCGCCATATCCTTGGTCAGTAAGCGGAAAATAAACAGCTGCTGCTGTGCGGTCAATTCCTCAAAAAATTCTGCAATGTCCGCGGGGTTCTCGTCATTTAACTCTGTTTTCAGCTGACTGTAGTCCCCTCTTTCCATCAGCTCAATAAAGCGATGAAACAGAGCTTCCATTTCGTTCATTGCCAATCCCTTCCTTCCTGCTCCTCTTTCCTTCGCATACAGAAAAAACACTGTAATCTTCTTGCAGCATACAAGCAGACAACAGTGTTTTCATTACGCATTTGCGTATTTTTCGCAGCCACTGCGGAAAAAGGACACAAAAAAGAGCGGCTCAGCTCTTCTTTTGCAAAGACGATCCGGCACGGGCTGTCTGCTGGTATGTAATTATCCTCTTACAGCACTTAAAAGGATTCCCATCGCTGCCGCTATCCATCTCGTCTTTCACCCCCGTCAAATCTTAACAGTTCCTTAATTTTGTATATTTTCAGTATATTCCTGTCAAATCATATCGTCAACACTTTTTTCCGTCTTTTTCGCCGCTTGCAACGGCATATCGTATTTCGCAACGACCCTTTTTTCAAAGGAATAACGGCAGAATGACCAACAGCGCATACACCAGCCAGATCCCCCAAAACGGCAAATTGATCAGTCTTTCTTTTCCGCTTACCTCCGCGGATACATACGTTTCCACACGTTTCGGGTTATGCCGCACAAACAAAAACAACAGCAACAACAAAATCGGCAGCGTAAAGACGAATAAACCTAATAAAGGCAACAGCGTCTGTCCGATCGTCACACTTTCCGCCGCAGCCTCTGTCTGCACTTGCGACAGTGCCAAAGCCTGCATGGTCTGCATTCCGTTAATAGTAAAATGCGTCAGGATCGAGAAAAACAAACTGCCGCTGCGTTCTGCCAGGAAACTGAAAAACACGCCTGCCGCAAAAGCATACAAAAACTGCTGCCCGTCAAAATGCATCAGCCCAAACATCAGACCGCAGGCAAAATAGCGTTTCCATCTGCTCATGCCGCGATAACCGCTTAAAACCACCCCGCGAAACACACTTTCTTCGCATACCGCCGGCACTACTGCCATCGCAAGCAGCGCAAGCCAAGCAGGAGTCTGGTTTAACTGCTCCATCACAGCACTGACCTGATTGGGAAACAACAGCATTGAAATCGCCGACAATAGATACATCGCAGGCTGCACCGCTACACCCAACGCAAGCGCAAGCAGTATGTTTTGCAAGCTAATCGGCTTCAAACGCAGCGCTTGTGGAAACTCCTGCGGCTGTAAATAAAACCAAACCACCATCGGCGGTACAAACATCAAAAGCTGTGTCGCAATCATCTGCATCGCCATCGACATCG
>CALWRB010000001.1 GCA_944383855.1 uncultured Lachnospiraceae bacterium | reverse complement strand
TGGAACAGATCATGTACAACATGAGGGATTCCATCACCGCTGGCGCCGATATCCCTACCGCCTTGGCTGACGCAGAAGCAAGGGTTGCGGCCCTGATGGATTATTGACTCCCGATCCTTCCTGTCGGAGCGGAACGGTCTGCCATGGCAAAACGCCATGGCAGACCGCGTATTTCCGAAAAAATTCTGAGCGCCATGGCGGGCTCCAGGAGGAATGTACCCCTCCGAATACCTTCCGAAAGCGAAAAAGGAGCGATACAATGCCCAAACAAATCAAGAGGGAAAAAGGCCGTCCTTCACCCCTGGCATCCAAGGTAAAGGCAAAGCTTTATATCGCGGCGTTTCTGCTGCCTTCTCTTATCATCTTCGGCGTATTTATGGTGTATCCCGTTCTTCAGAATGTGGAATTGAGCTTCTATTCCTGGAACATGGTTTCCCCCAACAAAAACTTTGTGGGGCTCAAAAACTATTTGAATCTTCTTTCCGACGCAGAGTTTCTCCAGGCTTTAGGCAATACGGGAGTTTATGTTTTGCTGTTGCTCCTGATGATCTTTGTGCTGCCTTACGGAGTGGCTTACATCCTGGGGCAACTGATAAAGAAGGGGACCCATTTCTACCGTGCGGTGTTGTTTTTCCCAAGCCTCCTTTCCTTTGTAGTGGCAGCTGTGATCTTTAACTGGATTCTGAACCCACTTTCTGGCCCCCTGGCAGAACTACTTTCCTTGGTGGGGATAGAATCTCCCTATTGGTTCCGGACGCCCGGCCTGGTGATTTTCGCTCTTTCCTTTATCACCGCTTGGCGGTCCTTTGGCTACAACCTCATTGTTTTCCTAGGGGCCATTGTGGAAGTGCCCCAGGAAATGATCGAAGCAGCTCGATTGGAAAAAGCTAGTGATTGGACAATCTTTTGGCAGATCATCCTTCCGCTGACCTCTCCAACTGCCCTCTTTGTTTTTATTATGACTATCACCTTCGGTCTGTCCTATGTCTTTACTCCCATCAACATTCTCACCCAGGGAGGACCCACCCAGGCCAGTACAAACATCATCTACCTGATCTATCAGTACGGCTTTGATTATTTTCAAACGGGCCGTGCGGCGGCAACCGCTATTGTCACACTGGTGATCTTTATGGTGCTGGTGGTGATTCAAAAAAAGTTGGAAAAGAAGGTGCATTATGAAAACTAAAACCAAATCAAAACAGTGGTTGTGGCACCTGATTCTTCTGATACTGGTATTGCTGGTGGCCTATCCGTTGCTGTATATGCTCTGCTCCTCTTTCAAATCTCTCAAGGAGATCTATAATGCGGGGTTGTCCCTGCTTCCCCGTGAATTCACCACCGAAAACTATGATAAGGTTTTTTCTTCTCTGCCGATTCTGCGGTTTTTGGCCAATTCTCTCATCATCGCCCTTATTGTGACGGTGTTTAAAATGGCCACCAGCCTTTTGGCATCCTATGCCCTGGTGTTCATGAACTTTAAACATCGGGACGCTATGTTCTATTTCTTCACAATGACCATGTATGTCCCATTTACGGTGCTGATGATTCCTAACTATCTCACTATCAACAAGTTAGGCCTGATGAGTACCCTGGTTGGTGTGGCACTACCTCAGTTGGCTGATGCCATGGGTATTTTCCGAATGCGCCAGGCCATGCGAACCATCCCAAAATCCCTGGTAGAGGCCGCCCGGGTAGACCGGGTGGGGCACATGACTGCGCTGGTGCGGATCGTAATACCGATGTTGCGTCCGGCCATCATCGCTCAGAGTATGATCTTTTTCATCAATTCCTGGAACGAATACTTCTGGCCTATGCTGATTCTCCGGGGGGATAATACCAGCTATACACTAACTCTGGCCCTTCAAACCTTTATGAACAGTGAATCCGGGAGTGCCTGGGGGACATCCATGGCGCTGGCCACGATCACCACGCTAGTGCCTTTGGTGCTGTATCTTTTCACCCAACGATACATCATCAGTACCTTTATGTCGTCCGGAATTAAGGAGTAATGGGAATGAACGAAATTGTATTTAAGAATGTCTGCAAAAACTATGGGAATGTGGAGGTTATTAAGGATTTGAACCTCACCATCCCATCGGGGCAGCGGCTGGTGTTGTTGGGGCCATCGGGCTGTGGCAAGTCCACCACTCTGCGAATGATTGCTGGGCTGGAAAGCATCACCAGCGGAGATCTTTTCATGGGGGGAGAGCGAGTCAATGATCTGGAGCCTGGGGATCGAAATGTGGCTATGGTGTTCCAGAACTACGCGCTCTACCCGCATATGACGGTGGGAAAGAATATTTGCTTTGGGATGCAGATTTCCAAGGTGCCCAAGGAAGAACGGGAGAAACGCCTGAAAGAGGCCCTGGAGATCCTGGGGTTGGAGCCCTTCCGGGACCGGCTGCCCCGAGAGCTTTCCGGCGGCCAACGGCAGCGGGTGGCCTTGGCCCGGGCCATTGTGAAGCGGTCTCCTTATTTTCTGCTGGATGAGCCCTTGTCCAATCTAGACGCTCAGCTTCGAACTACCGCCCGGGCGGAGCTCGTGAAGATCCATGAGGTTTACCAGCCCACCTTTGTCTATGTCACCCATGACCAAGTGGAGGCTATGACCATCGGACACCAGATTGCCCTGATGAACGAAAATGTTATTCAGCAGATGGATACTCCCGATGTCATTTACAACCGCCCTGTCAACACCTTTGTAGGGAAATTCATCGGTTCCCCCAGTATGAACATCGTGACGGCTTGGCTGGATGGGGGACGAATCTATCTGGGGGAAACCTCGGCCCCAGTGCCGGAGCCTTGGCTGGAAAAGCTGGAGGGACGGACGGAGGTAAAGTTCGGCCTCCGGCCAGAGCATGTCCAGCTTTCAGAAAAAGAGGGGGATTTCCCTTGTCAGGTTATCTATGTGGAAAATCACGGCAGCCGCAAGTGCATCTCCTTCCAGGTGGGGAAGGAATCCTATTACATGATGACTGAGGCTGATTTTGAAACCCATGATCAGATGTGGCTGCACATCAACTGGCGGAGGGCCCATTTCTTCGACGCTCAAACTCAACGGAACGTGGGCTACCCCCAATGGTGAGGAAGTGACAGAAATGAAGGTTTCGGTGAGTAGCCTCAATTTCTTGGGGGTGGATACCCCCTGCATGGAGCAGCTTCCGCTGGAAGCGGGTTTGGAAATGTTTGTGGAATTCGGAGACGATTGCTTTTGGGAGGGTTGGCTGGAGAAACTGATGAGGGACCGCACCGGGAAGCTCAGCATCCATGGCCCCTATCAGAATTTGGACCTTTCTGATCCCCTTTTGGATGAGAGATTTCTGGAAAGGTCATACCGGCGTACCTTCGGCATAGCTCACCGTTGGAAGGCGGCCTACGTAGTGATCCACCCCAATGCCCCCTTTCGACGTCCGGACCAGGAGCGGGAGCTTTCCAGGGAAATTGCCCGCCGCCGCATCGCGTGGCTGTCCCATATGGCGGAGGAATATGATGTTCCTCTTTGCATCGAGAACATGGGTTATGGGAACAGCAGAGAGCAGTTATTTGATGCCGGGGAGTACCTGAAGCTTTTCCTGACTATGCCGGAACTCTGGAGCCTCATCGATATAGGGAAGATTCACTTGGCGGGATGGGACCTGGAGGAATTGGTTAAGGGGCTGGGGCAAAGGATTCTAGCCTACCACCTCCATGATAACAACGGACGTGAGGACCAACACCGAAGGATCGGCGAAGGAAGCTGCCTTTGGGAGAACTTCCGCCAGGTTTACGGCAGCACTCCCCAGGCCCGGCTGGTGCTGGAATACCTGGGAGTCCCACTCTATCGGGTACTAGAGGATATCCGGACGGTGTCCGGATGGATCGAAAAGTTCCCCGAAGAAAAAGCTTCTTGTTTGTGACAGTGCGTATTCTGCAAAGATACTTCCATATATTCTATAGGTGATTGCAGACAGGATTTGATTCTTGCTGATTTGTGCGGCTCTGGTGCGCTTCCGGCATGTTATTCACTGTTGTATTCGCTACAAGTCCCATCTTTTGAAGCAAAAAATAAATAAGAGCTCGAGAAGTAATGTCCCTGGCTGATTTTATGCGGGCACCCAGGCCCAGCCAAGAGATCTTCGGGCTTCCAAAAGCAAAAGGCCCCCTTTTTGAAAGGAATGACCAATCAAAAAAGGGCGCCTTTTGCTTTTGGACTTTAGACGAATGGGCAAAGCAAAGCGAGCAACTATCAGTGACGAAAATCTCCACCTGCGTTCCAAGATATTGATATGTTATTATAGTTGTGCTCGGGTAACCGTTATTGGCGTGGAATGTGACATGATAGCGTACTTCCTCTACCAACTGATGGTTTTCATTGTAATGCTGGTTCGTGCTGTAGTAAACGGATGCATCAGAATAATCACCGAACTGTTCGGAAAATTCCGTAAGCAACCTTCCTTGATCGTCATATTCCCAAGTTCTGCGCCCGTCTAGAATATTTTCGGAAGTATAGCTTTCCTCAAAACTCGGACGTCCGTAGAGATCATACTCCAGAATCAAATATCCATTTCCAGAAAGGTATTCTATCCTTTCTGTTTTAGGGTATCCGTCCAAAGGGGCAAGGCCGGCCGGGTCAGCTTGGGACGAACCCCTTCCCTCATCGCCAGGCCGGATCTCAATCGCATCCAGCAAAGCTTGATCCTGTGTTTTCTCATAGCCCTGTTGGAGAATCTCTGAAGCTTTTCCCGCGCTGCCCGCCTCCACATAGGCCTTTGCAGTTCCTAAGTAGGCCTCCGAACGTTTGGAGTCAATCTCAATAGCCGCCGTAAAGGCGATGATGGCCTCCTGGTAGTTTCCCTCGGAAAGGTAGCGCACACCCAGGTCGTACTGCTCCTGCCAGGTGGGGGCCTGCTGGCCGCAGGCGAAGAGAAACAAAACAAACGCCAACAGTAAAATAGCTATTCTTTTTTTCATACCAAAGCTTCCCTTTCCGCGATTACGTTCGAGTTTCGTACCTCACATTAAAATAACCGTAATCCATTTTCAGTTGAGAGATTGCAGTGGTGAAATTCAGCGAAATGCTGAAACGCATCCCAGAAAAGAAGTCATAGCGTAGATCAAGATGATATGTCGATACGGTGGGACGGAATAAGAAAGCAATAGCGGAATACATCCATAATCAACTACAGGAAGACATAGCATCAGACCAGATAACGCTCAAGGAATACATAGACCCGTTTACGGGTGACAAGAATACCAAGGCATAAAAACAGGCCGCTTTAGCGGCGGCCTGTGAAAACTATGCGGTTGGCAAATCATTCAGTGAGCCTTTAGGCTCAGCCTGTATTATGCCCTTTTAGGGCTTGGTCATGCCACCCGTTGTCACGGGTGGTCATGACTTAATGAAAAAGCATTTGCAATCGGCGAAAAACAGAGAGATAATAGGAGGAAAAAAGATGCGGGGACATCTTTATTCCAAGCAACCGGCAAAATTTTAGCAAAGCGGAAGAAAAAACCGTTTGCTTGCCGAAAGGGAAAGGAGTTTTCAGGTCTATGTGGGAAAAGATACGGCGGCATATCCAAGCGCACCGCCCGAAACAAAGGCGCTATCCGCAGTCGTGGATGGAAAAGGTCGTGTTTTGGCTGGGTCTTGCGGCGGCTGTCTGCTATCCGTTTGGCTGTTATGCCGTGTTGGAGTACATTCACTTTGCCAACCGTTCCCGTTGGTGGAATTTCTTGACGGGGCATACCCAAACGGCGCTGTTTTTGGCATTGGCATTGGCGATCGGATATGTGATCGTGTGGCTTGTGACCAAACGGGCATGGGCGGCAATGCTTTGCTTTTTTGCGCTGACGGTCGGCTTTTCGCTGGCGGATTACCTAAAATACGCGATATTGGGGGAATACCTCTATCCTTGGGATTTTTTGCAGACGGGCAATATCAGTGAACTGACGGACTTTATTTCCGTATCGTTCCCGTGGGCGTATATTTTGCTGTATGTACTGCTGTTTTTGGCAATCCTTCCCGCGTGGTGGGCGCGGATCAGCCTGCCTGCGGCATGGTTTGTGCGGCTGCCTGTGGCACTGATCGCACTGCTTTGCTGCTTCACGCAGGTATCCACGGCGGAAAAAGCCCAAAATTTGTTGAATGAAAACGGGCTGTATCTGGAAGATATGGCATTGCAAAGCTCCAATTACCTTTCCAACGGTTTTGTCGGTGCGTTTTTTGTCAATACCGTCAGCCGTTCCGTGGAAAAGCCGGAAGGCTACAGCCAAGAAGCAATCGAAACCGCTTTGGCGCCGTATGCGGCGCAGGAAGCGGCGGAGGATTTTTGTGCACCGGATATTATTCTGGTCTTGAGCGAGAGCTTTTGGGACCCGACGACGCTGCCGGGCGTCACGTTTTCGGAGGATCCTTTGGCAAACTACCGTGAGATCGCATCACGAGAAGGCGCCTTTAGCGGAAAGTTTTATACCACAGGCTTTGGCGGCGGTACAGTACGCCCCGAGTTTGAAGTACTGACGGGGCTTTCGACGGACTACCTGCCGGGCGGCTCCATTCCGTACCAGTATGTGCAGCAGCCATTGGAGAGCTTTGCTTCGCTGTACCGCTCTTTGGGGTATCAGACTGTGGCACTGCACCCGTACTCCTCGGCATTTTATTTCCGGGATAATGCGTACGGTTACCTTGGTTTTGAGCATTTGTATTTTGAGGATACGCTTTCTGAACTGCCTATTTCCGTCACAACACGCGGCAATCAGGTTTCCGACGATACGTTTGTCGACTACCTGCTGTATTACTTGGAGCAGGCGGACGACCCGCTGTTTTTATTCGGTATCAGCATGGAATCGCATCAGCCGTATCAGGATAAGTTTGCAGAAACCGAGATCACGGTGGAAAGCGATGTGCTGTCGGAAGATGTGCTTTACACATTGCAGCAGTATACGCAGTGTATGCAGGACGCAGACCGTGCGCTGAAAAAGCTGACAGATGCGATCGATCAGAGAGAACGGGATACGATACTGATTTATTTCGGTGATCACCTGCCGACATTGGGCGCTAATTACGGGGCATATGTGCAAACGGGTATCATTGACGATGTGCTGAATGTCGGGACAGAGGAGAAAATGTTTTTGCAGTCCACGCCGTTTTTGATTTATGCCAATTTTGATCTGGGCGAGAGCACGATGCTGCAAGAAGGCACGGAAAATGAGATTTCCTCTTATTTGCTGATGACGGCGGCGGGACAGCTGATCGGCGCGCCGCAAAGCGTGTATCAGAATTTCCTGACAGCATTCGGCGAGGCGCTGCCTGTTTATAACGTGCGTTTGGCGATGGAGCTGACAGAGGAGGAAAAAAGCTGGGTCGATATACAGCGTATGATCACCTACGACCGACTGGTGGGTGCGCATTGGTCCGACGCAGAGAGCATTTTGCAGTCGGTATCCTGAAAGAAATGCAAGAAAAAGCCGCCTGCTTTTTTGGCAGGCGGTTTTAGAGTGGAGAGAAAAATAGTGTTTACACTTTTTCAAGAATGCGGAAGGGTTTGGGAACGCTTCGTTCCGCAAGCGAAAATCCCGCAGTCGGAATCCGTTTTTGATGTGGGAAAGCCGAAGGCTCAAGGCTTTTTGCCGATGGAAGTTTTGCCGGATAGCTCTGTTTACTTGCCAAAGGCTTGCAAAACAAAGAGCCTTTGAGGAGTGGTGCCGATTTTTTTTGCATACAACAACCGCCTGCTTTTTTGGCAGGCGGTTTTTTTGCGGTTTTATCACTGTTTTGTTTCTTCCGTTTCCTGTTTCGTTTCCTCGGGCAGTGTATGCCAGACGCTGTTTTTAGGGGGAAAGAGTACCCCTTTGATTTTTTCCAACAGTCCGTCCACAAAATGAAACCAAAGATTGCCAATGATTACGATCACAAGCAGAACCAAAATGATTTTTGCAATATCCGACCACACCATAGGCACCTCACTTGGTCGCAAACTGACTCTGGAAGAAGTCCGTAAATGCCTTCAGTTCTTCTTCCTGTGAAACGTAGACATACAGGCTTTCGTCATCTAACCAGTCGTAAGCATTGATCGCAATATACCCCTTTTTGTCGGGATAGATCACAAATGCGTCTGTGGGGTATTTATTCCGATATGCCTTTAAAATTTCGCCTTGGCGGTAGAAAGTCGCATCGCCGCAGCCGGAAAGGTCGGGTACGGTAGGCACGACAACGATGGTTTTGCTTGCCTCGTCCCAGCCTACGATCAGATTGCCGATTTTGGTTTTGCTGCCGTGAACAAAGCCGAAATTAAAACGCGATACATCTTCCGTATAGCCGAAGATCAGACGATACTTTGCGCCTTCCGGTACGACGTGATCGAACAATGCACGCATTTTTGCTGCGTTTGCATTGCTTTTTTCCATGTCGATTTCAGGCCCTTTGAACAGTTTTCCAAACAGTCCCATAAAAAATCCCTCCTGACATTGTTATTTGTTATTTGTTTTTTATGGAAGCAGCCCGCGTAAAAAAACGCAATGGACTGCTGTTTACAGCATAAAAATAAAGATAAATTTTAAATTTTGTTTTTATTTTGGGAAAAGGAAAATCCGTCCCCGCTTCTGTCGGAACGGATCGTTTTTTTGTGTTTCTGTCAGCCGTTTGCGGACGGCTGCCTGTGTTTTATGGTTTCGATGGCATCGATCAGGGCATTGAGCTGAAAGGCAACAGTGCGGTCTGCGGCTTCCGGCACAAGCAAAGGCAGCGTTTGCGGCATGGCTTTCCGCAAAATAAGGATACTCAAAAACAGATTTGTAAACAACTGAATATTTTCCATGGAAGCATGAACGCCAAAAACACGCAGAATATCGCCGAACAGGCGAAATTGCTTTTCGCGGAAGGTCCTACAGCAATCGGGGCTCATGCGCTGAAATAACTGCTGCTGTTCTTCGATGCTCATAACGGCAATGCCGTACTGCTCACCGTAACAGCAGGCGTACAGAAATTGACGAAGGGCATCTTTCCAAGAAAGCGAAGTATCTGCCGTCAGTTTTGCCGCGTAAGCGATCAGTTTTGGCTGCTGCAAATACAATGCTTCGATGACGAGCTCTTCCTTGGAAGAAAAAAAGCTGTAAAAAAATGTGCGGGAAATATTCGCGCTGCGATAGATCTGCTCTACCGTTGTGTGTTGTATGCCTTGTTTTGCGATCAGGCGAAGTGTGTTTTCCAGCAGCGTTAAGCGCAGCTGTTCCCGTTCTTCTTCGGAATAAGCGACTTTCGGCATAGAGTTCCTCCCCGTAGAAATAAAAACAATTTTTTGAATTTGTTTTTATTTTACCATATGACGGGGAATTTGACAAGGATGGAAAGCGGAGATCGCTGTCAGGCGTCGGAAAAAAGAAAAAGCGCCGTTTCAAGTCGTTTTTTTGTGGAAAAGAGAAGAAAACGATCGGAAAAGAAGCGGTATTTTAGTCCTTTTTTGCCTTGAGAAAGCGGCAGGCTTCTGCTATGATGAGGTGGTGTGCGTGATGTGGGTAAATTTTGCCCCACAAACGTGAAAAGATGAAATAGAAAAAAGAAAAAAGAGGAAAAAGGCGGAAGGGAGTTTTCGATATGCTGCGCGCGTTCGCAGAGGATTTGAAACAGGAATTTCATGGGTATGGCACGGCGGATCTGATGAAAGATTTGATGGCGGGGCTGACGGTGGCGGCAGTCGCGCTGCCGTTGGCGCTTGCTTTCGGTGTCAGCTCAGGGGCGGACGCTGCGGCGGGGCTGATTACTGCGATTGTGGCGGGGTTTGTGATGAGCCTTTTGGCAGGCGGATATTATCAGATCTCGGGACCGACAGGCGCAATGAGCGCGGTTTTGATCTCTTTGGTGGCAAGCTATGGCTTGGACGGTGTGTTTATCGCGACGCTTCTGGCAGGGATCTTACTGCTTCTGGCGGGAATTTTGCATCTGGGCAAGCTTACGGCATTTATCCCCGCTCCTGTTATTACAGGATTTACCTCAGGCATTGCCGTGATCATCGCGCTGGGGCAGGTGGATAATTTCTTCGGTACGGTATCGGAAGGAAACAGTGCTGTTGCGAAACTGCTCAGCTATGGCACATTAGGCTTTTCTCCCGATTTGACTACGGTTGCCATCGGCGCGTTTGTGGTGCTGTTTATGGTGGTCTTTCCGAAAAAATGGAATGCTGTGGTACCTGCTTCCCTGCTTGGCATTATTCTGGCAACAGCGGCATCTATGTTGATGGGGTTAGAAGTGGCTGTCGTCGGTGAGATCCCGCAGACGCTCTTTCCGGAAAACAGCCTGCGCCTTTCTTCTTTGCAGTTGGGAACGCTGAAGGAGTTGATCACGCCTGCCATCAGTATTGCGGTATTAGGCATGATCGAAAGCCTGCTTTGCGGTGCGAGTGCCGGTCAGATGACAGGGGTCAGACTAAAAAGCAATCAGGAACTGATCGCGCAGGGTGTGGGTAATATCCTGCTGCCGTTTTTCGGCGGTATTCCGGCAACGGCGGCGATCGCGCGTACCAGTGTAGCGATCCGTTCCGGTGCGCGTACCAGATTGACAGGTATTTTTCATGCGGTCGGGCTTTTGATCTCCATGTTCGTATTGGCACCCGTGATGAGTCAGATCCCGATGTCCGCGCTGGCAGGGGTGCTGATGGTGACGGCGTGGCGCATGAATGAGTGGAAAAGTATCCGCTATATTTTCTCCCACCGTTTCAAAGGCGCGATGTTAGAGTTTCTTGCGACCATGGCGGCAACGATCGTGTTTGATTTGACAGTGGCGATCATGATCGGTGTTTTGATCGGTCTGGTTTTTCTGGTCACCCGCCTGTCTTTTATCGAGATCAATTACGAAGATGTGGATATGGACCGTATGCATGTGACAGACCCTGCGCTGCGGGAGCGTTATGCGCACGCAAGGGTAGCGTATATCACAGGACCGATGATATTTGCCAATACGCAAAGTGTTTCTGAGATCGCGGAACATCTGGACGGCTGCGATACCCTGCTGTTATCCATGCGCGGTGTTTCCAATATCGATATTTCCTGCGCAGAAACATTGCGTACGTTGGTAAAACAGCTGCGGGATAAGGGAATGGACGTCGTGGTCTGCGGACTGCCGACGCATGCGATGAAAATGATGCGCCGTGCCGATCTGCACGAACTGATCGGGGAGGAAAACTTCTACTGGAGCGTGGAGCGGGTGCTTTTGACAAACCGCCCGATGCCTGCTTGCAGACAAGCATAAACGGCATAAAAAAAACCGTACGTTTGAAAAGACAAACGTACGGTTTTTGTGTTTTTTTCAGCCAAGCAGTGTCGTGGCGGCGCTGATGAGCAGTACCACCAGCGCGCAGATACGGTAAACTGCCACCTGTTTGATGTATTTTCGGAAAAAAGATAATAAAATCAAAACGATCACCACAGGATAGAGGATAGAAAGGATCGGTGAGGAAAACTGTATGATCGTAGAGATACCGAAATTAGAAACCACATAGCTGAATACGACGATGATGATGACACAGATCGGCTCGGAAACTTTATTTCCGCTCAGGTGCGAGAAATACCCGGCACAGGCGGAAGTCAAGCCGATCGAGGTCGTCAGGCAGGCGAATGTTACAATGATCGCCAACAGCAAAACACCGTAATGCCCTGCGATCGCCTGTGTGACGGCTACCGTCAGTGTGGTGGGGGTGGTGTACCAGTGCGCCTGCGAGGAAGCGGTCGCGCCAAGGTAGCAAAGCCCGCCGTAGATGATGAATAATGCCGCTGCGGAAACCAGACCCGCTAACAGCACGACGGAAGAAGTATCTTTCCCGTAATAGCCTTTTTTCTGTGCGGCGGAAACCGCCAGAGAAATAAAGATCATAGCCGCCAGTACGTCCATTGTCTGGTATCCCGCTAAAATGCCTTCCGATACGGCGTGTGCGGACTCTGTGGTGATGATGGGACCGATCGGGTCCAGTATGCCAAGGATAATCAGCACCAGCAGACAGACCACCAGACAAGGTGTCAGGTATTTGCCTACGATATCCACCGCGCCGCTGGGGCGCAGAGTCAAAAATAAAGTCAGGGCAAAAAAGATGGCGCCGAATATCCAAGAGTTTGTTGTCGGGAAAAACGGCATGATCGCCATTTCAAAGGTAGTCGCTGCGGTACGCGGCAGTGCAAGCAGCGGACCGATGCATAAAACCACCAGTGTGTTCAGTAAAATAGAGGCTTTTTTGCCTAAGACCTGCGTGATACTGTCAATGGAAACGTCCTCAAAGCGCACCATGGCATACACCGCAAGCAGTGCCAGACCGACGTCCGCGATAAAGTAGCATAAAAACGCGAGCGGCCAGTTGTGGGCGGTTTCCATGCCCAAAAAAGGTGGGAAAATCAAATTTCCCGCACCGAAAAACATGGCAAACAAAGCAAAGCCAATGACGAGTACATCCAGAATCTTTTTGCGAAAATTCATGCGTGTTCGACCTCCCCGGGTAAAAAAATATTTCGACGGTAAGCGGCTTGAAAGGATTTTTTCGATGCCTCGAATAACAGAAAAAACAAACTTGGGAAAAAGAAAAAACAGTATGGAAAAAAGGGGGAATGGAAATTCTTGCCTTTAGTATACCACAAAAAGTCGTATTTACAAAACAATTCATCAAAATTTTAAGAAAATAGACCCATTTTTCGTCTTTTTTACCAAATGATAAGGCGGAATATGGCAAAAAATTGTAACTTGTCAGTCAAGAGAAAAAAGGCAGAATAGACAAAAAAGGAAGGCAACCTTATATTTGCCGCGCTCCTTCCGAGCGGGCGCGGAAAGGGAAAGGAAGGTTTTTTTCCGCAAGGTGCCGTCGCTTTTGTATAAAAAAGTGCGGGATCTGCATTTTTGTAAGAAATACATGGAAAAAGCAACCGTTTTATGATAAACTATAACAAATAAAAAGAGAAAAAACGGCAGCTTGTTTGATAAAAAAATGTCTTTCGAAAGGACGGTGGCTTTTGTAATGAAAGAGATCAGTGTGCATATCGGAAAGCAAATACGTTTTTATCGAAAGAAAGCAGGCATGACCATCGAAACGCTTGCCGCGCGGATCCAAAAAAGCAAGGCGACCGTATCCAAGTATGAAAACGGCGAGATCGCGTTAGATATAGAAACACTGGCTTTCATTGCGCAAACGCTGCAGGTGTCCGTGGAGCAGCTGATGGAATATGACACGGTAAAACAGGACGATGCGTGGAGCGCAAAGAAAAGCAGAAAGCGCACCAGACTGTACCTGTATTATTATAACGGCAGGCAGGGCAGGATCATTCAAAGTGCGATCGACCTGCAGGCGGATCTGCACGAAAGCACGGCGAAAGCGCAGCTGTATCTGGACGTGGAAAGCTTTGATGCGTGTCACAGCTGCAAATATCTTTACAGCGGCAGTATGCGCAGACTGGACGCCTGCACCGATTTTTTGTTTGAAAACCAAAGCAACGGCGTGGAGCGCATTTTTATGTATGCCATCAATTCTTTTGACCAGACGGGGAAGATGTCGGGGCTGTTATGCGGCATCACGACACAGCCGCTTTTGCCGGTGGCGATGAAATTTATCCTTTCGCCGCAGGAGCTTGCGCTGACCGAGGAGCTGGAGAAGGAATTGGTGTTCCAAAAAGATGAGATCAAGACGATTCGGCGGACGAATATGTTTATGCTCGGTACGGGTATGTGACCGCACTGCCGCTTTTTGCGGCGCGGGCAGAGAGAAAAAATATACTCTGCTTTGCGGGAAAAAAGAGAGAGAAAAAAAAGAGAGGATTTCGCGTTTTTTTCGCAGATGCTCTCTTTTTTTGATAGCAAATATTATTTTTATTCCGATACGGTAAAAATCTCCTCAATGGACACACCAAAGACCGCGGCGATCCGCCATGCCAAGATCAGGGAAGGATTGTAGCGCCCTTTTTCCAGATTGCCGATGGTTTCGCGGCGCACACCGACCTTGGCGGCAAGTTCTTCCTGCTTCATGCCGCTTTTGGCACGAAATTCTTTGATACGGTTTTCAATCATCTGCGGCACCTCGGCTTTCCCGATATTCCAATATCATCAGATAGATGGTAAATACAAAAATCGCGCCGGCAAAGCTCAGTCCGAAGGAAACAGGCAGCGCCCGTTCTTCTTTCAGCAAAAGTAACAGTGCCATCAACGGCGCCAACAGTGCCAGCTCTGTCAGCCATGCGGCAGTCGCCGCTTTTCGGATCTGCAGTAAAAACAGCTCGTCCGGCAGGATAAAAAAATACCGCAGATAGTATAAAAATCCTAAAAAACCATACAACCCTGTATTACCGGTCAAAGGGGCGAAGATCGCCAATAGCGCAGGCAAAGCCAGAAATCCCAGATAATTGATGTGTATTTTCATGGAAAGCACCTCGATTCGTCCTTAAAAATGTGGTATATTTCGCTCTTTATGTTAGAAATATACCACATTTTAGAACCGATGTCAATGAACTGCCAAAAAAAATTTCAGGACTGCTCCCAGAGCGTAAGTGCCAATAAAACGCCTGCCATTTGTACCGCCTGCGCGGATAAGGGTGAGGTCTGTGGCGTATCTTCTGCGCTGCGGGCAGCGATCAGGTCGTTTCTTTGCGTCAGGGAGCGGCAGAGGGTACCGATATTTTGCATAGAGTGTATCCGCAGCCATGTGCCTGCCAGCTGTTCCAAGCGCTGTCTATCCTGTGGGTCTGCAAAGGCGCTTAACGCGCGTAACAGCGTGACTTCTTTGGGCGGGTGTTCCATAGCGGAAATTCTTTGCCGTTCTGCCGCTTCCTGCAGCGCAGGGAAATAGGCGTCTTTGAAAGAATTTTGCAGTGTCGAGAGCGCAGCGGTGATTTGTCTGCGCATGGCATCGGTATCGTTTAAGGACGCAGCCAAGCGGTAAAAAGCATCTGGATCCATAGCATTACCTCCTCTGTTTGACGGACGGGGTATGGGCAAGGGCGGCGTCGATGTCCAATAGCCCCTCTTTGCGCAGGGCGCAGCCAAGCAAGATCTGTTTGATATCTTTGGGCGAAAGGCGAGGATCTTTTTCCAACATCAGCGCCGCGGCGCCGCTGACCATCGGTGTTGCCATGGAAGTGCCACTCATTAAGATATAGCCTTCCGAAATGATGTTTTCGCGGCTGCGGTTTTGCAGACAAAAACGATACTGCGGCGCGAGCACGGAAGGGATCTGCTCGCCCGGTGCCCAAAGATCCGGCAGCAAATCATCGGCGGCTAAAAAAGGTGAGGTTTTGACACTGCGCGCATAAGCCTCGCGGTCCTCCCACGCGCCCACGGTCAAAATAGCGGGGCTGATGGGCGCAGGCGGGTCAAAGCTTCTTTGTCGGTCTGCGTTTCCCGCTGCCGCCACAACGGTGATCCCTGCCTGCCAAAGACGTTCCACCGCTTCACGCAGCGCTCGATTGCCTTTTTTGTCATTGGAGCCGATGGAAAGATTTGCTACTTTTATATTATATTTGACAGCGTTGTCCATTATCCATCGCAATGCGGCAACGGCATGCGCGGAATTTCCCTGACCGTTTTCGTCCAATATTTTCAATGCCACAACATGCGCTTCGGGCGCGATGCCGGGGAAGGCGCCGTTTGCGCATAATATCCCCGTGACATGGGTCAAGTGGGCAAAAAAAATACCGCCTGTGCAAAAAACAGCACAAAAGCGGTCAAAAATGCCAAGAAAATAGGTTTTTTTTAAAGTTTGTCTGCCAGTGCGCGCAGATCGGCAGCTGCCTGACGGGGGTCTTTTGCGGCGAATATCGCGGAAACGACCGCAATGCCGTCGATGCCGCTGCCCGCAAGCTGCAAAACATTCTCGGGGTGGATACCGCCGATGGCAACGACAGGAATGGATACCGCCTGACAGATCTCCCGCAGTGTCTGCCAAGAAACTTCGGCAGCGTCTTTTTTGGTGTCGGTGGCAAAAACAGCGCCGACGCCCAGATAATCGGCACCGCGGCTTTGCGCCAAAAGTGCCTGCTCTACTGTGCGGACGGAAACGCCGATGATCTTGTCCTTTCCAAGCTTTTCTCTGACAATGCCGGCTTCCAGATCGCTCTGACCGACATGAACGCCGTCTGCGTCCACTGCCAGTGCGACTTCCACACTGTCATTGATGATAAACGGCACATGATAAGCCGCCGTTTTTTTCTGCACTGCCTTGGCTTTTTCGATGAAAGCGGCAGTATCCAGATGCTTTTCTCTGATCTGTACGAATGTGACGCCGCCGGCAAGGCTTTCTTCCACGACATCTTCCAATGCTCTGCCGTCAAGCCAGCTGCTGTCGGTGACGGCGTACAGCCGCATACTGCGGCGCAGTGTTTCTTTATCGAACTTCAATTTTGATCCCCTCCCGTAATGTTTCATCGTCGATGCGGCTGATGGCATCGATCAAAAAGGTACGAAACGACGAAGTGCCTGCCAAAGGCGTACGCTGCATTCGTTCATATGCGAGCTCTCCGCACAGTCCCATCGCGGCAACAGCCGCCGCCGCTGCCTGTGTGAGCACTTCCGGGTTTGCCTGACAGTAAGCGGCAACTACGGCAGTGAGCATACAGCCTGTTCCTGTGACTTTGGACATGATGGCGTGTCCGTTGCGAATGATGTAGGCTGTTTCGCTGTCCGCCACAATATCAATCGCGCCTGTAATGGCGATAACAGCACCTGTTTGGGCACTGAACTGTTTGGCAAAGGCAATGGCTTTTTCCAGTGTTTCTTCCGTTACGGCATCTGCCGGTGCGGCATCTACGCCCTGCGTGTGGCTGTCAATGCCGCATAGTGTGCTGATTTCTGAAATATTGCCGCGGATTACGGAAAACTGTACTTGTTGCAGTAGTTTTTTGGCGGTTTCTGTGCGCAGGCGGGAAGCGCCTACCCCAACGGGGTCTAATACTACGGTATGCCCCAGCGCGTTGGCGCGTTTGCCTGCCAAAAGCATAGAATCGATGGTGCGGCTGTTTAACGTACCGATATTTAACACCAGTCCGTCACAAAGAGCGGTGATCTCCTCCACTTCCTGTGCATCGTCCGCCATGATCGGGGAAGCGCCGCAGGCAAGCAGGATATTTGCCACATCGTTGACGGTAACATAATTGGTGATGCAGTGGATCAGCGGTGTGTGCGTGCGGACGGTTTGGATCAGGTCTGGTTTCATGGTGATCTTTGGGCTCCTCTCTGTCAGATGTATGCTTTGCAGCTGCCAAAAAAAATAAAAACGGCATGCCTTTTGGGGGGACACACCGTTTGGGCACTGCCTTGCGTTGGTCTGTAGGGCACTTTCTTTGCCCGAACCATTGGCTTTTTACAGCGTATCACGGGGTGGTGTTTCTGTCAAGGCAGAGCGCATCTGTGCGCGGCGTTTGTTCCTGCCGCTAAGTGCCTGTTGGGCAGCGTCAAAAACAGATGCCTCGACCAAAGGTGGGTGCGTGTGACGCACGATGACCCACTGCTCTTTTGGCAGCGAAACGCAGGCAGTTTCCTTAAAACCTGCTTTCGCGCTTTTTCCCTGTGCCATATGCCCCAGATAGACCGGATCGTGCAGAATCGTGCTGACGGTTGAGGCTGCCCAAACGAGGTTTTGTTTGCGCCCGAGATCCTCACCCCTTTGGCGTTTGACTTCGGAAGGGGTGGCAATGGCGCAAAGTGTTAGCAGTGAAGCGATCTGCCGCTGGGAAAAACCAAGGACTGCCAGACGGAAAATACCGCGCACCACGGGGGCGGTCTGCGTGTCGATAGCAAGGATATGGCGGTCGGCTTCGGATTTTTGATAGCCGTAAGGCGCGTAGTTGCCGAGGTATTGCCCCATCTCCCATTTCCTGCGAAAGACGGCTTTGATGTTTTCCGACAACTCCTCGCAGTACCATTCGTTGATGAGGCTGTTAAGCTGCCTCGTTTTTTTATTCGCTTTCTCCGCGGTATCCACATGGTCCACCACCGTGACAAAGCGAATGCCAAGCTTCGGAAATGTGTGGTGCAGGTAGCGCTCCGCCGTTTCCATACTGCGGGTAAAGCGGGACTGCGTTTTACACAGAACGATGGAAAAAAGCCCTTTTTTCGCATCTGCGATCAGGCGTAAAAAGGCAGGGCGGTCCTCCCGCAGTCCGGAAAGATCGTCGTCGCAGTAGACATCGTAGACTTCCCAACCCATTTTTTCGGCATAGTCGCTTAAAAGCAGTTTTTGGTTTTGAATGCTGCCGCTTTCTTCCCCTTGCGCCAGAGAGCTGTCCTCATTGGACAGGCGGCAGTAAAGCGCAACTTTTTGTTTCATGGCACAATGAACTCCTTTGTGGGTTTTGGCAAAGCATTATATGAGAAAAAAGAGCGAAACAGACCGATACGGTTGCAAAAAAGGATAAAATTTGGTATGGTAAAAGGAAATGAGGGCACAAAAAAATGACGTTTTTTTCTGCCTGAAAAAAAGATTACAAAATCATAAAATATAAGGAGGAGATCGTAATGTTAGACGCAAAAGTAGCTGCACTGCTCAACGACCAGATCAATAAAGAACTGTATTCCGCATATTTGTATCTGGATATGTCCAATTATTATAACGAGGAAGGTCTGGAAGGCTTCCAGAACTGGTATTATGTGCAGGCGCAGGAAGAAAGAGATCATGCGATGCTGTTTATGCAGTACCTGCAAAACAACGGTGAGAAGGTAACACTGGAAGCGATTGCCAAACCCGATAAGGTATTTACAGACCACAGAATGCCTTTGGCAGAGGGTCTTGCGCATGAAAAATACGTTTCTTCTTTGATCCATACCATTTATGATGCGGCATACAGCGTAAAAGACTACCGCACCATGCAGTTTTTGGATTGGTTTGTGAAAGAGCAGGGAGAGGAAGAAAACACAGCTGACACACTGTTGAAAAAATACGACCTGTACGGCGCCGATGCAAGAGCGTTGTATATGTTGGATAACGAACTGGCTGCGCGTACCTATACCGCACCTACACTGACACTGTAAAATTTCAAAAAAGAAAAAAACGCCTGCACCTTGTGGAAAAAAACACGCCCGCAGGCGTTTTTTTGCGCTCTAAAAAAGGCGGTAACGCTTTTTTTTGCCCGCTTGAGGTGGGTGCCGTGCCCATTATCGTCATAAGGCGTGCGTTTTGCGCTGACAAAATCGCGAAACGCTGCGATGCGGTTTCGCGGCGAGGTAAAATCGGCAGTGGGGGCAATGCCGGTATCCAAAACGGCAATGCCGATGCCTTTGCCGCTGTATTGTGTCTGCCTGTGGCAGATGATGGCGTGGTAATCCTGATATAACTGCATGGTGATGATCCAGCCCCTTTCTTTGTTCCCTATCAAAGTATGAAACGGGCTTGGAATTGGTGAAAAAAAGACGGTCATGTTTTGCCGTAAGGCGGCATATGCTATGGTGGAAGGCTGCAAAAAAGGAGGCGGCAAAAGCCATGGCGGAGGAAAACCGACAGGATATGTCCGCGGACAAAACGGTCAAACAACTGCAACAGATCGCAAAGCTGTTGCAAAATACGGAGCCAAGCGATGCGTACAAAAACGCATTGCCTGCGGGAAGCAGCGCTCCGCGCACAGAGGAGATGCTGCGTGCGGCGATCCCGTTTTTGGATCGGGAATATCAAAAAAATATTTCGGTCATGGTATTGGTGATGGAGGCTTCCCGTATCCTCTCACAAGGAACGCTGCAAGCCAGAAGCAGGCAGGACAGACCACCGCTTGTGCGCCGCAAACAGCTGTTGGAAGCGATACGCCCGTATCTGTCCGAAACAGAAAAGCAGCAGGCAGACGGCATGATGCGGATACTCAAAATGCGTGAGATATGGGAAAGGAGCGAAAATACATGAAGCAACAGGAAATCCCGTTGGGACAGGAAAAATTGGATATTCTGGCGCAGGCAAAAGAGGCGGCGCGGGGAAAAAGCGGTTTGGAGCTGATGGACGTGTTATTAGAATACGGGGAGCGGCTTTCTGCCGATGGTCCGCTCAAAAAAGAGGAAAAACAGGCTTTGTTTGCGCTCATCGAGTCGCAGATGAGTCAGGAAGAACGGCTGCGTTACGCGCCGATCTTGCATATCATCTCAAAAGGGTGATTTTTTGCCGTACAAAAAACAAAAGGGGTGTTTTTCGGTTCAAATCGACCGAAAACGCCCCCGTTTTGTTTTATCCGCGCAGTTTTTCCGAAAGCAGCAGCATTGCCAACAGACTCAGCGCGGGAGAGTCGGTGGAGGAGCAGTTGGGTTTGGGTGCCTGCGGCGTATGCGGCGCAAGCGCCAGTGAAAAAGGCTGCGGTATGGAAGAATGCATGGACAAGACCCCCTTTTTTTCTTTGATGCAAATAGATTTTTTTTCGCGGCAAATACCATTTTGTGTTTTTTTACAAGCGCCGCGAAGTGTGGTATAATCATGGCAAGAAATTGCGGCTGTGTGAAGCAGACTGCTTTTTTTCCGACAGCCGCCTTTTGTTTTTTTGCGGCGTTGTGATACAATATATGCGTTCCAAAGAGGAAAAAGAAACGAAACTTCGGCTGGGGATTGTGTGTGATGAAGCGACAGAAGGAAAGACGGGAGAGAAATTTCCGTATTTTAGAATTCAAACAGAATACTTTCGACATCATCGGCGATGTCCACGGCTGTTATGATGAGCTGATAGCGTTGGTAAAACAGCTGGGATATGTGCCAAAAGACGGGATCTATGTCCACCCGGAGGGCAGAAGGCTGATCTCGGTGGGTGATGTATCGGACAAAGGACCGCAAAATGTTGCCTGCCTGCGTTTTTGGATCGCGCAGGTCGCTTTCGGCGGTGCCTTTTGGGTGCATGGCAATCACTGCAATAAGCTGTATCGGTATTTTCTGGGTAATCGGGTACATCTGTCGCACGGGCTGGAAAAGACGGTGCAGGAGATCGAGGCGCTGTCGAAGGAACAGCGCAATGCCCTTAGGGCGGAGTATATGCGCTGTTATGAAAGTCAGTGTTATTATCTCTTGCTTGATCAAAGACGGCTGGCGGTGGTGCATGGCGGCTTGCGGGAGGAGTCGATGGGGAAGTTCAACGGGCAGATCCGTGCCACCTGTCTGTACGGCGAAGCGACGGGGGATACAGATGCGCAGGGAAGACCGATCCGCCGCAACTGGGCGGAATCGTATCACGGCACCACATTTGTGGTTTACGGGCATACGGTGGAAGAAGAAGCGCATTTTCTGGGGCAAACGGTGGATATTGACCAGGGCTGTGTATACGGCGGCTTTCTGACGGCGCTGCGCTACCCGGAAAAGGAGTTGGTGCAGGTAAAGGCGAAGCAGGTTTACTGTCCGTCAGATCGATACTTTGCGCATGGTGACCAAACGAAAAGCAAATAGAGTCGGCAAAAGAGGTTTTTTCCTGTTTTGTCGGCTTTTTTTGCGCTTGAAAAAGGATTTTTTCCAAAAACGCAGTATTAAAGTAAGTAATATGAATTACTGACAGACAGGAGGGAGTTATGCTATGCAGCTGCGGCAGATGCGAGAGGAAATGGAAGCGGCGTACCTGAGCCCTTATGCAACACAAAGTTCCAAAAGCAAGGGGCGGGCGCAGCAGGAAGAAAAATGCGATATCCGCACGGAATTTCAGCGGGACAGGGATCGGATCATTCACTGTAAGTCTTTTCGTCGTATGAAACATAAAACGCAGGTATTCATCTCTCCCGAAGGCGATCATTACCGTACACGACTGACACATACACTGGAAGTCAGCCAGATCGCGCGCAGCATTGCCCGTGCGCTGCGGCTGAATGAAGATCTGACAGAGGCGATCGCACTGGGGCATGACCTGGGGCATACGCCGTTTGGGCACGCGGGTGAGCGGAAGCTGGACGAGCTGATGGAGGAAGGTTTTGCGCATAATGTGCAGAGCCTGCGTGTAGTGGAACGGCTGGAAAAGGACGGCAAGGGGCTGAACCTGACTTGGGAGGTGCGTGACGGTATCCTCAACCACCGCACCAGCGGACACCCTGCCACACCGGAGGGCAAGGTGGTACAGCTTTCCGATAAGATCGCTTATACGAACCATGATATCGACGATGCGATCCGGGCGGGTATCTTGTTAGCGGAGGATATTCCAAAAGAGATCGTGGCCGTCATCGGCACGACTTCCAGTCAGCGTATCAATGCCATGATACGCGACACCATCGCCAACAGCATGGAGCAAAAAGATATCTGCATGAGCAAGGAGATGAAGCAGACACTCGGAGATCTGCGTTCGTTTATGTTCCGCAAAGTCTACGCGGGGCCTTTGGCGGTGGCGGAGCATAAAAAGGCGGAAAAGATCATCGGCGATTTGTTTGCGTATTATATTGAGCACAGCGAGGAAATGGAAGGCGAATTTTTGCGCCTGATGGAAGAAGGCGAGAAAAAAGAGCAGACGGTCTGCGATTATATCGCCTGCATGACAGACCGCTTTGCGGTATCGCGGTTTCATGAATTGTTTGTACCGAAGGAGTGGAATATCCGCTGAAAAGAAAAAAACAGACATACCCCGGCGGAAGGATTTTGCGCGGATAGGAATTTTGCGGGAGAATACGGATATTTTGCCGCCGTTTTTTGTAATAATATACAAACCTGCGCAAAACGAAAGGAGTTTTTCCTTTTATGTCGAATTACTTAAGCAAAGGGAAGTCAACAAAAGCTGCTTCCCTGTTCTTTTGAAAAAAACCGTTGCCGCTGCGGGAAAAAAGTGAGGTGCCGCTGTTATGATGTATTATCCGCAGGAGCTGATCGAGGAGATCAGAATGCAGAATGATATTGTCGATGTGGTATCTCAGTATGTGAAGCTTATGCCGAAGGGATCTTCGCATTTTGGGCTTTGCCCGTTTCATCATGAGAAAACGCCGTCCTTTTCCGTCGATCGGGACAAGCAGATGTATTACTGTTTTGGCTGTGGGGCGGCAGGCAATGTTTACAGTTTCCTGATGCAGATGGAAAACTGCGATTTTCCGGAGGCGGTGAAACGTCTGGCAGACCGTGCGCATATCACACTGCCGGAAAAAGAGCTTTCCGCACAGGCAAAAGAAGAAGCCAGACAGAAACAGCGGCTGTATCAGCTGCACAGCAGCGCAGGCAGGTTTTACTATGAGATGCTGCAAAGCCCGAGAGGGGAAGCGGCAAGAGAGTATCTGAAAAACAGGCAGATGCTGCCGCAGATACAGAAAAAATTCGGGATCGGTTATGCCCCTTCCGGCAGAACGCTTTTGATGGAGCATCTGCAAGCGGAGGGATACAGCCTGCGGGAGATGCTGGACAGCGGTCTGGTGATGCCCAATAAAGACGGCAGCGGGTATCACGACAGGTTTTACGATCGGCTGATGTTTCCCATCATCGATGTGCAGGGCAGGGTGATCGCTTTTGGCGGCAGAGTGCTTTCCAAAGGCGAGCCAAAGTATTTGAACTCACCGGAAACCAAAATATTCAGCAAACGGCGGCAGTTGTTTGGACTGAATTTCGCGAAAAACGCCAAGCGCAAGGAATTGATCTTGGTGGAGGGGTATATGGATATGATCTCCATTTACCAGGCGGGGTTCCATCATGTGGCGGCGTCTTTGGGGACAGCGTTTCATGCGGATCACGCCAAGCTGATGAAAAAATATGTGCAAGATGTGATATTGCTGTATGACAGCGATGAAGCGGGGACGAACGCGGCGCTCAGAGCCATTCCTGTTTTGGTCAAAAACGGGCTGCGGGTGAAGGTGACGCAGGTGCCGGACGGAAAAGACCCGGACGAATTTTTGCGTCACAATGGTGCGCAGGCGTTTGCGAAGCTGTTGGTGGACGCGGTGCATTACGTTTCGTTCCAGATTTCCTGCATACAGAAAAAATATGATCTAAACGATGCGGAGCATCGGGTGCGCTTTACCGTGGAAGCGGCGCAGGCGCTGGCACAGATAGAAAATGAGATCGAACGGAACGTGTTTGTGGGCGAGGTCGCGCGACTGAGCGGTGTGGATACCGCCGCCATCAGCCGTGAGATCGAAAAGCTGAGGCAAAAGGAAGATACGGACAGCCGTCCGTTGTTACACGAAGGACGCGCTTTCGCAAAAAAAGAGATCCCATACAGCGAAAAAGGACTTTTGGAAGCCCAGAAAGATATTTTACTGTATTGCGCTGATCACAAAGAGGGATATCTGAAAATGCGGGAGATCCTGACGGCAGAGGATTTTACAGACGAAACCTGTCGTCAAGCGTTTTATGTACTGGAAGGTTTATGGGAAAAGGCAGGCGTGATCTATCCTGCCGAGCTGACAGGTTTTTTTGAGGAGATCGAACAGCAGCAAATGATCGCGGCGATATTTGCATCTGCGGTGCCCAAAGAAAGCAGGGCGGATCAGGAAAAAGCGCTCAATGAGGAGATCAAACTCTTGAAGCGGCACCGGCTGGACAAGCAAATTTCTAAGTGTACTTCGGCAGAAGAACTGCAAAACCTGTTAGCACAAAAAAGAAGAGTGGAACAGTTGTATATTACCATTTTGTATGGTTAAGAATAGTATCAACGTTTGGAAAGGAAGGATATCGTTGAAATCCGTCGAAGAAGCTACATTGTTAACCCGCTTGAAAGAATTGGTCGTCATCGGCAAAAAGAAAAAAAGCGTGTTGGAATATAAAGAGATCATGGATTATCTGGCGGATTTGGATCTGGACCCCGATCAGATAGACCGTATTTACGAATATTTCGAAAGCCAGGGCATTGATGTGCTCGGCAATATCGAGGCAGAGGAAGAAGTCGAAAAAGACTTGGATTTGACACTGCCCGAAGGCATCAATATCGATGACCCTGTCAGAATGTACCTCAAAGAGATCGGTAAGGTACCGCTGCTGTCCGCAGAAGAGGAGATCGAATTGGCAAAACGCATGGAAGAAGGCGACGAAGATGCGAAAAAGAAGCTGGCAGAGGCAAACCTCCGTCTGGTGGTCAGCATTGCCAAGCGTTATGTCGGCAGAGGCATGCTGTTTTTGGATCTGATCCAGGAGGGTAATCTGGGTCTGATCAAAGCAGTGGAAAAATTTGACTATCACAAAGGTTATAAATTCTCCACCTATGCGACTTGGTGGATCCGTCAGGCGATCACAAGAGCGATCGCGGACCAGGCAAGGACCATTCGTATCCCGGTGCATATGGTGGAAACGATCAATAAACTGATTCGTATCTCCAGACAGCTTTTGCAGGAATTGGGCAGAGAACCTACCGCGGAGGAGCTTGCGGTGGAGATGCAGATGCCGGAGGAAAAAGTGCGTGAGATCATGAAGATCGCGCAGGAACCGGTATCTTTGGAAACCCCGATCGGTGAGGAGGCAGACAGCCATCTGGGTGATTTTATCCCGGACGATGATATTCCGGCACCTGCGGAAGCGGCTGCGTTTACCCTCTTGAAAGAGCAGCTCATTGAGGTGCTTGATACCTTGACCGAAAGAGAGGAGAAAGTGCTTAGACTGCGCTTTGGACTGGACGACGGTCGCGCCAGAACACTGGAAGAAGTCGGCAAGGAATTTAACGTGACCAGAGAACGTATCCGCCAGATCGAGGCGAAGGCACTGCGTAAACTGCGCCACCCCAGCAGAAGCAAAAAACTGAAAGATTATTTGGAATAAACGCAAAAGAAAAACAAGACAGAAAAAAAGGAAATTCGGGGAAGATGCAAAAGGCGTCGGAAAAGGAATTTCCTTTTTTTGCACAGACAAGGAGAGGAAGAAGTCAAATGACAGGACTACCGGAAATTTCCGAACGGCTCTTAGCGGTAGCGCAGTGTGTGGACTGCACCGTAACGGCAGATGTGGGGACAGACCACGGCTATGTGCCGATTTATCTTTGCCTGACGGGAAAAACGACCCATGCCTTTGGCAGTGACGTGCGAAAAGGACCGCTGCAAAAGGCAAGGGAGAATGTAGAGAAATATCAGCTTTCAGACCGTATCACACTGCGCCTTGGCAGCGGCTTGGCGCCGTATGCACCGGGAGAAGTGCCCTCTGTGGTGATGGCGGGCATGGGCGGTATGCTGATGATGCGCCTGATGGAAGAAAGCCCTGCGGTGGTGGACGCTTTGGAGGAAATGGTGCTTTCCCCGCAGCAGGATATCCCTGAGCTGCGCCGCTTTGTGCATGAAAAAGGCTTTTGTATCGCAGAGGAGAAAATGCTCAAAGAAGGCGGAAAATATTACCATATCCTGCACTGTAAAAGAGGGAAAGAACGCTACGAAAGAGAAATGGAATACCTGTTTGGCAAATGCCTGTTAGATATGCGGGAGCCGTTATTGAAAGAGTTTTTGCTGGCGGAAGAAAAACGGCTGAAAACCGTGCTGCGCCGTCTGACGGCCGGAAAAAGCGAAAAAGCGCAGGCAAGAGCGGAAGAAGTCAATCGGGAAATGGCATATATAAAGGAGGCGTTGCAATGTCTGTAAAACTGCAAACGATCATGGACTGGATAGAGGAGCTGGCGCCGCTTTCTCTGGCGGAAAGCTGGGACAGAACGGGGCTTGCGGTAGGCGATCCCGCTTCGGAGATCTCCCATGTACTGGTGGCGTTGGACGTGATCGAGCCTGTGATCGAAGAAGCCAAAGAAACAAAAGCGGAGCTGATTTTGACGCATCACCCGATGCTGCTGTTTCGTAAAATCGAATCCATACGCAAGGACAGCGCACTGGGCAACAGGATCTACGCACTGATCGAAAACGGGATCGCGGCATACTCCGCCCACACGAATCTGGATATTGCCAAAGGCGGTACAAACGATGTTTTGGCGGAGCTGATTGGTCTGCGGGAAGTGAAATTATTGGAAGTGACCGAACAAGAGGAATGGAAAAAAATCGTGATTTATGTGCCGACAGAAGCGCTGGAAGATGTGCGAAACGCGATTTGTGGCGCGGGGGCAGGGCATATCGGCAATTATAGCCACTGCACGTTCCAGACAGCGGGAGAAGGGACATTTTTACCGCTTGCAGGCACTTCACCCTATGTAGGCAAGACAGGAGAGCTGACGCATGTGGCAGAGGCAAGGCTGGAGAGCATTGCGCCGAAGGCAGAGGTGGAAAAGATTCTCGCGGCTGCAAAAGCGGCGCACCCGTATGAGGAGATGGCATACGATATTTACCCCGTGGAGCAAAGCGGGAAGGAAGAAGGCATCGGTAGGATCGGTGTTCTGCCCGAAGAAATGACATTTGCGGCATTTGCGAAGCAGCTGAAAGACGTTTTGGGGCTGGACGCGATCCGTTTGGTGGGAGATGGGAAGCAGAAGGTGAAAACCGTTGCGCTTTGCACAGGCAGCGGCGCGGAATTTTTGGAAACGGCAAAACAGATGGGCGCGGACGTTTACCTGACGGGCGACATCAAATACCACGAAGCGCAAAAAGCTGTGGAGATGGGGCTTTGTGTGGCAGATGTGACGCATTACGCATCAGAAGTGCTGATCGTGCCCATTTTGTGCCGTTATTTGCGGCAGCGCGCGAAACAGGCGCAAAAAGAGCTGACTGTCAGCGCCTCTGCGGTCAATGGACAGACTTTTTGGCATATATAAAAACAAAACCGCTGTTTTTTTGCGAAGTAGGATAAAGGAGGAACGATATGCAAACACGCCAGTTACGGGTAATGGGGCAGCTGCGGGAAGTGCCGGAGGGCATGACTTTTGAGCAGCTTGCCAAAGAGTACGAAGATCAATTTCAGGGGGCGATTTTGACCGCAAGACAGGGGAACCGTTTGCAAGAGTTAAAATATCAGATCTATTTTGATAATGATATCACATTTTTGGATCTGACAGATGAGGAAGGTATGCGGGTTTACCGCAGAGGCATTTCATTTGTGATGGTCAAAGCGGTCAGAGAACTGTTGGGGGAAGACAGCTTAGTTGTGATCGAGCATTCTTTGCATAAATGTCTGTATTGCGAAGTAAGAAACCCCGAAATGACGGTAGATGAGGACTTTCTTGCAAAACTGCGCAAAAAAATGCAGGAGATCATACAGCGTGACCTGCCGATCACAAAGCATACCCTGCGCAAATCCGCCGCCATTGCGATCGCGAAAAAACAGGGCATGCGGGATAAGGCGGAACTGTTCCGTTACCGCCGTGCTTCCAATATCAATATGTACGAAATGGACGGATTTTACGATTATTTTTACGGCTATATGCCGCCTTCCACAGGCTGCCTGCGCTTGTTTGATCTGATGCGCTATGAAGCGGGATTTTTGATTCGTTTCCCCGATCCGGAAAATCCGACCAAATTGCTACCGTTTCATAATCCTGAAAAAGTCAGCGCGGTATTTATGGAGCAGATGCGTTGGTGCCGCCTGATGGGCGTGGATAATGTGGCGGAGCTGAATCAGCTGATCGTAGACGGAAAATTCGGTGAGCTGATCCGCATTAACGAGGCACTGCATGAAAAGAAGATCGCGGAGATTGCCGATCAGATCTATCAAAAAATCGATACCGTCAAAATGGTGCTGATCGCGGGACCTTCTTCTTCCGGCAAAACTTCCTTTGCCAATCGGCTGTGCATTCAGCTGCGTGTGCTTGGGGTGAAGCCGCATCAGATCTCTTTGGACGATTATTTTCTGGAGCGGGATAAAACACCGCTGGACGAAAACGGGAAGAAGGATTTTGAATCCATTCGCGCACTGGATCTGGAACTTTTGAACCATGATCTTAACCATATGATCGCGGGCGAGGAAGTGGAGCTGCCGTATTATAACTTCGTTTCCGGCAAACGGGAGTACCACGGCAGGAAGATTCGGCTGCAGGCAGGCGAGATCTTGGTGTTGGAAGGCATTCACGGGCTGAATGATCTTTTGACCGAGCAGGTCGATGCGGCATATAAATTCCGTGTCTATATCAGTGCCATGACACAGTTGAATATCGACGACCATAACCGCATTTCCACCTCTGACAGCCGCCTGATCCGCCGCATGGTGCGGGATAATCAGTTCCGCGGCAGAGATGCTTCCGTGACGATCAATTCTTGGAATGAAGTGACGGAAGGCGAGGCGGAAAATATTTTCCCGTTCCAAGAAAACGCCGATGCGATCTTTAACTCTGCCACGATTTATGAGCTGAGCGTGTTAAAGGCGTTCGCGGAGCCGTTATTGTTCCGTATTCCGACAGACGATCCCGCTTATGTAACGGCAAAAAGACTGATCAAATTTTTGGGTTATTTCCTTGCCGCACCCGAGCGTGAGATACCGAACCATTCTTTGATCAAAGAATTTATCGGCGGCAGCTGCTTTAAAGTCTGAGGCAGGGCGGTGAAAAAAAGGAGGAGAAGCATATGGTACAGACAGCGTTGCTACAGTTGAAAACATTACCCACACCGCAGGAAAATCTGGCAAAGGCGAAAGAAAAGATCGCGGAAGCGGCAAAAGGCGGCGCGGAGTTGATCGTGCTGCCGGAAATGTTTGCCTGCCCGTATGAAAATGACTGTTTTACCCGTTTTGCGATGACGCAGGACGACGCGTTTTTGCAAGAGCTTGCAAAAACGGCAAAAACGCACGGCATTTACCTTGTGGCAGGGACAGTGCCGGAGCGGGAAGGCGAGCGTATCTATAATACCGCATTTGTGTTTGACCCGAAGGGAAATCGCGTGGCAAAACACAGAAAAATGCATCTGTTTGACATCAATATCAAAGGCGGACAGTATTTTATGGAATCCGCTGTTTTCAGCGCGGGAAAAGACGTGACGGTATTTGACACCCCTTGGGGGAAGTTCGGTCTTGCGGTCTGCTATGACATTCGTTTCCCCGAGCTGAGCAGACTGATGGCATTGGAAGGCGCATGGGCAGTCATTTTGCCCGCCGCGTTTAATATGACGACGGGGCCCGCGCATTGGGAGCTTTCCCTGCGCGCCAGAGCGCTCGATAATCAATGCTATTTTCTGGGCTGCGCCCCCGCCAGAGATACCAACGCTTCTTATGTGGCATGGGGGCACTCTACCGTGACAGACCCTTGGGGTCGTGTGGTGGCTTCACTGACAGAGGAAGAAGGCATATTGTATGCCGCATTGGAGCAGAAACTGGTTTTGGATATCCGTGAGCAGCTGCCGTTATTGCAACACCGCAGGGAGGATCTGTATTGCCTGACGAAGCGAAACGACACGCAAAACGTGTGAAAAAAGGGGCTTTTGGGCGCCTCGGTGCAAAAAAGAGTTGTTTTTTTCATGCAATAGGTCTAAAATGGAACTAATTCGGAAAACGAAAGAAATCATCAAGCAAGGAGCGATAGAGTTATGCAGCTGAATACTGTAAAATCCATTTTCCGCAACACGAAAGAATATGCGGGCAAAGAAGTGACCATTGGCGGTTGGGTGCGCACGATGCGCGTATCCAAAAATTTCGGATTTATCGAACTGAACGACGGTTCTTTCTTCAAGAATATCCAAGTCGTGTTTGAAGCGGATAAACTGGCAAATTATGACGAGATCACCAAGCAGTGCGTGGGTGCGGCGCTGATCGTGACAGGCACTTTGGTGGAAACCCCCGAGGCAAAACAACCCTTTGAGGTAAAGGCTGCATCGATCGAAGTGGAAGGCGCTTCCACCCCTGACTATCCTTTGCAGAAAAAACGCCATAGTGTGGAATTTTTGCGCCAGATCGCGTATTTAAGACCGAGAACGAATCTGTTTTCCGCGACATTCCGTGTCAGAAGCCTGATTGCCTATGCGATCCATGAATTTTTCCAGCAGAGAGGCTTTGTGTATGCGCACACACCTATCATCACGGGCAGTGACTGTGAGGGTGCCGGTGAAATGTTCCGTGTAACCACACTGGATTTGAATAACCTGCCGAAAAAAGAGGACGGTACCGTCGATTTTTCCAAAGATTTCTTCGGCAAGGAAACGAACCTGACGGTCAGCGGTCAGCTTTCCGCGGAAACTTTCGCAATGGCATTTCGTAATGTTTATACCTTTGGACCGACATTCCGTGCGGAAAACTCCAATACCGCAAGACATGCTGCCGAGTTTTGGATGATCGAGCCGGAAATGGCATTTGCCGATCTGGAGGATAATATGGAGATCGCGGAGGATATGCTGAAGTATATCATTCAGTATGTACTGGATAACGCACCGGAGGAAATGGAATTTTTCAATACCTTCGTGGATAAGACACTGTTAGACCGTCTGCACAATATTTTGAATAACGATTTTGGCAGAGTGACTTATACCGAAGCGGTCAAACTGCTGATCGAAAGCGGCAAGCAGTTCGAATACCCTGTAGAATGGGGCATTGACCTGCAGACAGAGCATGAGAGATACCTGACAGAGGAGATCTTCCAAAAACCCGTATTTGTTACGGACTATCCGAAGGAAATCAAGGCGTTCTATATGCGCATGAACGATGACAACAAGACGGTTGCGGCAATGGACCTGCTCGTACCCGGCGTAGGCGAGATCATCGGCGGCAGCCAAAGAGAGGAACGTCTGGACGTGCTGGAGGCAAGAATGGACGAGCTGGGGCTGAAAAGAGAGGATTACTGGTGGTATCTGGATCTGCGTAAATACGGCGGTACCAGACACGCAGGCTACGGTCTTGGCTTTGAGCGTGCCGTGATGTATCTGACAGGTGTCAGCAACATTCGTGACGTACTGCCTTACCCCAGAACCGTGAAAAACGCGGAATTCTGATTTTTTTCGCAGGCGTAAAAAAGAATATCGAAACTGAAAACAGGCAAACGTGAGAAAACACGGTTGCCTGTTTTTTCTTTGCCTGAAAAAAAGTATTTTCAAACAAAAAAGCCTGCCAAAACGGTCAAAACAGTAAAAAAAGCGGGACAGGCAGCTTTCTTTGAAAAAAAGGGGAAAACAGTCGTTTTTTTCGGGCAAGCCCCTTTTTGGGGCGGTCGGGATATGGTTTTTTGCAATGCCGAGGGCAAAAAAATAAACGGGAATTTCGATCTGGAAATTCCCGCTTTTGATGGCTGATTTTTTCGTTCTGTCTGTTGACGGAACAAAGTCGGTGCCTTTTTTATTTGTAGTTTTTGGAGCTGTCTTTTAACAATACATCATGCGCGCCGCCTTCTACCAAGCTGGTGGTGGAGATAACGGTGATCTTCGCTTTTTCCTGTAATTCGGGGATAGAAAGCACACCGCAGTTGCACATCGTGGATTTGACTTTCTTTAAGGACATGGATACGTTATCGTGCAGGCTGCCTGCATAGGGAACGTAGGAATCCACGCCTTCCTCGAAGGAAAGCTGAGAATCGCCGCCCATATCGTAACGCTGCCAGTTTCTTGCTCTGGCGGAACCTTCGCCCCAGTATTCTTTCATGTAGCTGCCGTTGATGTTGACACGGTTGGTCGGGCTTTCGTCAAAACGCGCGAAGTATCTGCCTAACATGATGAAGTCCGCACCCATTGCCAGCGCAAGTGTCATATGGTAGTCATATACGATACCGCCGTCGGAGCAGATCGGGATATAGATACCGGTTTCTTTGTAGTATTCATCTCTTGCCTGCGCCACTTCAATGACAGCGGAAGCCTGACCTCTGCCAATGCCCTTCTGCTCTCTGGTGATGCAGATGGAGCCGCCGCCGATGCCGACTTTCACAAAATCCGCGCCGCATTCGGCAAGGAAACGGAAGCCTTCCGCATCGACCACATTGCCTGCGCCTACTTTTATGCTGTCGCCGTAAGCGGAACGGATCCAGTCCAGTGTCAGCTTCTGCCATTCGGAATAGCCTTCGGAGGAGTCGATGCACAAAATATCTGCGCCGGCTTCCACCAATGCGGGAACTCTCTGCTGATAATCTCTGGTGTTGATACCTGCGCCGACAACATAACGTTTCTGTGCGTCCAACAGCTCGTCGGTGTTTTCCTTATGGCTGTCGTAGTCTTTGCGGAAAACCAGGTATTGCAGTCTGCCTTCTTTATCTACGATCGGCAGCTGGTTGACTTTATTGTCCCAAATGATATTGTTCGCTTCTTTCAGGCTGGTGCCTTCCGGTGCGCAGATAAGCTGATCCATGGGTGTCATGAACTCTTTTACCTTGGTAGAGGGGTCCATACGGCTGACACGATAATCTCTGCTGGTTACAAGACCGACTAACTTGCCGCTTGCAGTCCCGTCTGTGGTAACGGCAACGGTGGAATGTCCGGTTTTTGCTTTTAAGTTCAGGATATCCTGCAAAGTGTTTTCCGGGCTGATGTTGGAGTCGCTGACAACAAAGCCTGCTTTATATGCTTTTGCTCTGGCAACCATTGCCGCCTGGCTTTCGATGGACTGAGAACCGAAGATAAAGGAGATGCCGCCTTCTTTTGCCAAAGCGACTGCCATTTTATCATCGGATACCGCCTGCATCACAGCGGAAACCAAAGGAATATTCATCTGCAAAGCCGGTGTTTCGCCTTTTTTAAACTTGACAACCGGTGTTTTCAGACTGACATTTTCCACACGGCATTCTGTGGAAGAATAGCCGGGTACCAATAAAAATTCACTGAAAGTTCTGGACGGTTCGTTGAAATAAATGGCCATTTCAGATTCTCCTCCTTGATCAATATAGACTCCAATGGTGATTACTGTTTCTATTTTTCCCCGAAAAACGGGGGATACAGACGAAAAAAAGACAGATATCTCTGCCTGCCGCTTTTGCGGTTGCAATAGATTGTAACACTAATCGATGTACCCTGCAAGAGGACATTTTGTTTTCGTTGTTTTTTGTAGATTATGTCAAAAAGCGACTGCCTTTTTGCAAAATCGTTGGATTGTATTTCTGCCGCGATCAGAATTTTCGGTTCAGATACGGCAGTGCTTGTGCCGCCACAATGCCGATCAACAGCCCTGTGATCACACCCGAAACCAATAATACGGGCAGATAGCTCAACAGACGGCTGTTTTCCACCACCAGACAGGCGGTGACAAGCTGCCCGATGTTATGGCAGACCGCACCTGCCACACTGACGCCGCTGATGCCGCAAAGACGCGTTTTTTTCAGTGCCGCCATCGCAAGAAAGCTCAAAATGCCGCCCGCCAGACTGTAAAGAAAGCCTGCAAATCCCGCAAACAGCAGTGCCGAAAGCACAATGCGGATCATCGAGAGCGTAAAAGCGGTGCGGCTGCCCATAAAGTACAGCGTGATCACAATGACCACATTGGCAAGCCCCAGCTTCACACCCGGTACGGGGATCGGCATGGGGATCAGCATTTCCACATATCCCATCAGTACGGCAAGCGCTGTCATCAGTCCGCAGTATGTGATTTGTTTGGTGCTCATTTTACCACCCCGTCTATTTCTGATTCTTCTTCTTCTCCGACGATCTCCACTACCATGCGGTTCGGCAGGCAGGTAATGGTCTGCCCTGTTTTGCTGATGTGCCCGGTGTTGACACAGATCTGATCGGGACAGTCGGCATAGGATACATACGCTTCTCCGTTTTCAATGACGACTGTGTTATGATACTGCGCGCCGTCTGCTGAAAATTCCGTATCTTCCGAAAGCGGCAGATGTGCGACGACTTCTCCGTTCACGCTGACGACAGCTTCTTTTCCGGCACTGCTGCCTGAAAAAAAGAGGGCATACACAATCCCTGCCACGCAAAGAATGATCAGCACCAGAACCAAATCATTTCGTTTCATAGGAAAAAACCTCCCATGCAGTTTTTTTGATAAATCGTTTGATGAAAAAAAAGGAAAAAGGAAGCCGTTTCGTGCAGTATGAAACATACGAAAACACAGCTCCCTTTTCGGAAATAAGTAGGATTAAAAAAGGTATTGCAAAAGAAAAATGCCCAGAACCGGAATCGAACCAGTGACACGAGGATTTTCAGTCCTCTGCTCTACCAACTGAGCTATCTGGGCATACAGACCATTGCAAGTATACCCGAATTACGCCGCCTTGTCAATGAAAAAAAGCATTTTTTTCGTATTTACGACAAGAACAGCGTCATATGGGAAGGCTGCGTTTGTATTAGTATACCCCATACGGCGGGGGTGAAACAAGTCTTTTTGGGCGTAAAAAATGTATTTTTGACAGAAAAAAAGGAAGGGAAAAACAGCGCTGCTTTCGGCGGACGGCGCACGGGGCGCGCTGACAAGACTTGACATTTTTCATGGCTGTGGTACGATACAATCAAACAACGACAAAGGAGCCGAAAGGAAGGGATAGCATATGAAAGCGGAGTATGAACAGTTATCATTGGAAGAAAAAATGGATCTGGCGGAAAATACGGCGAAAAATTTCTTCCGTCAAGGCTTAAACTGCGCGGAATGCGTCACACAGACCTATCTGATGCTGTATGATACAGGATTTGGCGGAGAGATCAACGCCCTTGCCACAGGCTTTGGCGGCGGTATGGGGCATACGAAAAACACCTGCGGTGCTGTTACAGGCGCAGTGCTTGCGCTGGGCATGACCAAAGGCAGAAAAGACCCGTTTGCCAAAGAAAGCATGGCGGAGCGGATTCAGGAAGTCAACGAATGTTATGTTCCTTTTGGTAATATGATCAAAGAAATGAAAGAGGAGTACGGCACGCTGATCTGTTCCGAGCTGTCGGATCCTTTCGGTGAGTGGGAAGGCAAGACAAGAAAGAAAAATTGTATGTCCATCATCGGTTACTGCGCTCGTATGGCAGTCAAATACACGGAACAGGCATAACGGAACACAAACGGTATAAAATGGCTTTTGGCAGCGCATACTTTCTGATAAAAGCGAAAGAAAGGAGTGTGCTGCAGATGAAATGTAAAGTCAATACCGCCTGCATCGGCTGCGGCTACTGCGTGAAGGTCTGCCCGCGGGTATTTCATACCAACCGCAGGGGCACGGTACACGCATTGGAGGAGCCGATTCCTGATGGCACAGAGTCTGCTGTGATACAGGCAAAGGAGCATTGCCCCACGCAGGCGATCGAAATGATCGGGTGATCTAAAAGAAAAAAAGCAAACGAGAAATGCCGCTTGCCCGCAAAAAAACGGACGCGGCATTTTTTTTGCGCCTGTCGAAGGGCGGCATTTCTTGAAAAATAAAGCATTGCTGTGTTACAATAAAATCAAATAAAAAACAGTGTATGGATGAAAAAAAAGAGGGGAGTCCCATGGGTCATTTCAAACAACTGACAAAAGGGGTCTGGTACCTGCCAAACAGTACGGAAACAGACCGACCCGCGTTAGCGTATGTGCGGGGCAAACATAAAAATATCATGCTGGACGCAGGCAACAGCGCTGCACACGCAGCGTTGTTTTTGGCAGTGCTTGCCGAAAACGGACTGCCCGCGCCCGATTTTGTGCTGCTTAGCCATAGCCATTGGGACCACACCTACGGACTGGCGGGGCTTTCCTGCCCTGCGATCACGTCTTTTGCCGCGAATGAGAAACTGCGCCGCATGGCACAGTGGCACTGGACGAAAGAGGCAATGGAGCAACGTCTTGCCGCAGGAGAGGAAGAACTGTTTTGCCATATCCATATCCAAAAGGAGTACCCCGATCTGTCACAGATACAGGTACGGCAGGCGGATATTTTGTTTCAGACCAAAATGCAGCTGCATCTTGGTGATGCGGTGTGTATCCTAAGCGAGATCCCAAGCCCGCATGATACGGACTGTGTGCTGATGTATTTGCCGCAGCATGGTGTGCTGTTTTTAGGCGATTCCTACTGCTCCAAGCCTGTGGGTGAGGACTGGGTGTATGACCCGACGCTCTTAAAGCAGTATTGCGATACACTGCGTGCTTACCCGAAGGAATGCATTTGCATACGGGGACATCATGCGCCTGTTACTTTGGCGGAGCTGTTGGAAGAACTGGAGCAGGAATGGACCCGACTTTATGTCGATGCGGAAAGGAACGGAACAAACTTATGAAACAGACACTGGTCATCGGTTCGGCAGTGGCAGATGTGATCGTGCGGATCCCGCACCTGCCGAAAACACAAGAAGATATCCATATTTCGTCCCAAAAATTTTCTTTGGGCGGCTGTGCGTATCTGGTTTCGGATATTTTGCGGCATTTTCAGGTGCCTTACAGCCTTTGTACGGCGGTGGGCGGTAATCTGTACGGGGATTTTGTCAAAAAAGAGCTGGAAAAAAGAGGTGTGCCGATCTATGTTTCCTTACCGCAGGAAAAAAACGGCTGCTGCTACTGTATGGTGGAAGACGGCGGCGAGCGCACGTTTATCGTGGAGCATGGCATTGAATATACGTTTTGGGAAAGTTATCTCGAAAAAATTGATACCGCCTCTGTCGACAGCGTTTATATCTGCGGACTGGAGATCGAGGAGCATACAGGCGATAACATCATCGCGTATCTGGAAAAACACCCCGACTATACCATCTATTTTGCACCGGGGCCGCGTATCCTCTCCATTCCGAAAGAGCGGATCGAGCGACTGTTTTGCCTGCGTCCTGTCTTACATTTAAACGAGCAGGAAGCACTTTCTTTTACCGGAGAGGAAACGGTAAAAGACGCGGCAAAAGCCATTTTCGCCATGACACAAAGCCCCGTGATCGTAACACTTGGAAAACAGGGTGCATACGCTTATTTGTCGGAAACGGAAGATATTTTTGCACCTGCCTATCCGGCGCGTGTGGAAGATACCATCGGCGCGGGGGATTCTCATATCGGTGCCGTCATTGCGGCAAGAAGGCTTGGTTTTTGCTGGCAGGAAGTGCTGATGCTTGCCAATCGTATCTCCGCGGCTGTGGTAGAGCAGGCGGGCGGCACATTGCGCGAAGAAGCCTTTGCGGAAGCAAAAAAAGAATTTTTTGAAAAATAAATTATTATTACTTGACAATGATTATCGTTTAGGTTATAATCATATCATCACATAATATCAAAAGAAACGATCGGAAGGAGTGTTTGAGTATGAATTTGAAAGGCACCAAAACAGAAGCAAACCTGCGCGCAGCATTTGCGGGTGAATCCGAAGCAAGAAATAAATACACTTATTATGCAAGCAAAGCAAAAAAAGACGGCTATGAACAGATCGCGGCATTGTTTTTAGAAACCGCACAGAACGAAAAAGAACACGCAAAGATCTGGTTTAAACTGCTGCATGACGGCGCAGTACCCTCCACACCGGAAAACCTTGCCGACGCGGCAGCGGGCGAGAATTATGAGTGGACCGATATGTACGCAACTTTCGCAAAAGAAGCGAAAGAGGAAGGCTTTGACCATATCGCATATCTGTTTGAGGCAGTAGGCGAGATCGAAAAAGAGCATGAGGCTCGTTACCGTAAGCTGCTGGAAAACATCGAAGGCGGTCTGGTATTCTCCAGAGAAGGCGATATGATCTGGCAGTGCTCCAACTGCGGTCATATCCATATCGGCAAGCAGGCGCCCGAAGTATGTCCTGTCTGCGACCACCCGAGAGCTTTCTTCCAGCTGCAGGCAAAAAATTATTAAGTAGAAAATAAGAAGAAATCAAAAAGGATCGGCAAAGCCGGTCCTTTTTTTACGGCAAAAAAACAGCGGACACCCATTTTTTTAAGAGTGCCCAAGAAGTTTTGGCGCAAAGCCTGCCGAAAGCAAAATACCAACGGCAGCGCTGTGTTTTCGATGAAAAAAGCCGAAGTTTCAAAGCTTTTAGCCGATGGCGCTCTCCCAAAAATCCGATCGCACAAAAAAAACAGACGCTTTCGTCTAAAAAAAGAACAGAAAGCGTCTTTGTTTTTTGCAATGGGAATTATTTTTTTTGGGTGATGAAACATGCGGTGTTTCAGGCGATCATTCCACAGGGGTCTGCGCCTGAATGCCGTGCTTTTCGGCATATCCTGTCAAAATCAGCGTCAAAGCGCCGTCGCCTGTCACGTTGCAGGCAGTGCCAAAGCTGTCTTGCAGCGCGAAAATGGTCATCATCAGCCCAAGCCCTGTGTCCGTAAAGCCAAGTACGGTGGAGATCAGACCCAAAGATGCCATGACCGTGCCGCCCGGTACACCCGGTGCGCCAACGGCAAAGACGCCAAGCAAAACGCAGAACAGTACCATGCTGCCAAGAGCAGGCAGTGTACCTGTCAGTACCATGGAAACGGTCATGACGAAAAAGACTTCCGTCAGTACCGAACCGCAAAGATGGATATTGGCAAACAGCGGAATACCGAAATCGACCAGATCCGAACGCAGCACACGGGATTTGCCGGCGCATTTTAAGGCAACCGCCAAGGTTGCGGCAGAGCTCATCGTGCCGACTGCCGTCAGGTAGGCGGGACCGTAATGACGGACGACTTCCAGCGGATTTTTCTTGGCATAAATGCCTGCCAATCCGTACAGAAACGCAAGCCAGATATAATGCCCGATCATCACGATGACAATGACGATCAAAAAGACGGGCAGCTGTTTGGTAATCGCGCCTTCATACGCCAAAGACGCAAAGGTGCAGGCGATAAAGACGGGCAGTATCGGAATGACCACACGCGTCACGATGGCAAGCACGATTTTTTGAAATTCTTCCAATACCTGTGTGATGGTTTCCGCTTTCGTCCAGGTGGCTGCCAGACCGATCAGTACCGCAAATAACAGTGCAGCCATGACGCTCATGATCGGAGTGATCTCTAACTGGAACAGTACATCAGGCAGCTTGCGGGCAGCCTCTGCCGACTGCGAAACGGTAAGATTCGGAATCAGCGCATAGCCTGCCGCCATGGAAAAAAGCGCCGCACCTACGGAGGAGCTGTATGCCAATAAAAGCGCAAGCCCTAACAGGCGGGAAGCGTTGCTTTTCAGTCTGGTAATGGAGGGCGCGATAAAGCCAATGATGATTAACGGTACGCAGAAGGAGATCAGCGAGCTGAGCAGATTTTTGGCGGTCAATATCACTTCCATGACTGCCGCGTTAGAAACAAATCCAACGCCCATACCGATCAGAACACCAATGATCAGCCGAAGCGGCAAATGGTCCTTTTTTTCTTTCATAATTATTTCACTCCCTACGAAAAATGGATGATAACAAAAATTCGGTTTACGACTGTGCGAAAAATAATATGTCCGTCCTTGTCTGCACGGCAAGATCAAGACGGGGTGCCTTACTACCATATCACACCAAGGGCAAATTAGTAACACTTTTTTGTAAAAAAAGCTGCATTTTTTCTCAAACATCACACACAAAGACAAAAAAACAGCCTATTTTTTCCAAATACGCTGTTTTTTTTCTGTATGTTATCGTTTTGCCAGAAGATCGGCGATACGCGTCAAGCCTTTTTGCAGAATGCTTCTCGGGCAGGCTAAATTCAGACGGATATAGCCGTTAGAATTAGCAACGAACATATCCCCGCCTTCTAACAATACCCCCGCTTCATTGGCAAAGAGCAGCGGCAGGTTTTCTTCTTCCGATACATAAGCGGAAATATCGACCCATGCCAAATAGGTCGCTTCCGGAATGCGGAATGTGGCACGCGGCAGATGCTCTTGGATAAACGCGGCGCAAAAGGCGAAATTCTCGTCCAGATACTGCCGCATCGCGTCCAGCCATGCCCCGCCTTTGGTATATGCCGCCTGTGTTGCGGCGATGCTTAAGGGATTTTCAAAATCATAATGCCGCTTTTTCCATGTTTCACGCAGCTTGTCGTTGGGAATGATGACATTGGAAAACATCAGCCCCGCCAGATTAAAGCTTTTGCTTGCCGCCATGCAAGTGATGATCTTATCGTAATCCGGCATGACTTTTGCCATAGGGGTATGTGTCTGCCCGATGCGCAAAATATCACAGTGGATCTCGTCACTGATCAGCCAGAGGTCATTTTCTTTGCAGATTTGGGCAACTTGCAGCAGCTCGTCTTTGTGCCACACCCTTCCTGTGGGGTTATGCGGATTGCAGAAAATGCAGAGTTTGGTGTGTGGATCGGCGGCTTTTTTAGCGAAGTCCTCAAAATCGATTGTGTAGTAGCCGTTTTCTTCTTTCAGATCGCTGCAAACGGTTTGCAGTGCATGAAAATCCACCGCGTGCTTGAAATAGGCATAAGACGGCGTCAAAATCAGCACCTGATCGGAAGACTGACAGAGGTATCCCGTCAGTTCATACAGCGCGGGAATGACACCGGGAGATGTCACCAAATGCGCTTTTTCGGGGTGCCAGCCGTATCTTTGCTCGCACCAGTTTCGAAACGCTTCATAATATGCCGGATCAAACACTTTGGTGTAGCCGAAAATACGCTTTTTCAGCCGTTCCTCAATGGCTTCGATGATCTCCGGGGCAACGGCGAACTCCATATCCGCCACCCACATTCGCACAAAATCCTCATCGGCATAAGGAAATTGCATCGTTTCATCGGCATGGAAAATGTACTGGCGAAAGCCGTCGGTATTCATGGCATTTGTGTTGCGTCGTTCAATGATCTCGTCAAATGCATATTGCATATCCCTCTCCTGCCTTTCTTTTTTTTGACCGTAAGCGCTGTGTTTTTTTTCATTATAACGGAAAATGCGTTTTGCTTCAATGGGCATACACACTTTGGGGAAGGAAAAAGTGTGCGTTTGGCTCCAAAACGAAGCAAAATCCGCGCGGGAAGGCGGCGGAACTTTTTTGTATGATGACTGCGAAAAAAACGCGGGGGATACGCCCTTGCTTTTCGGAAAAAATACTTTTCGTTGTCCTGTTTTTTTGATATACTTTTATCACGAAAGAAATCAGCGGAGGTGCCTTATGGAAGTAAAACAAGATCGTTATGTCATTTCGTCTTTGGACGAATTATATTATCATCTGCGTCAGTAT
This sequence comes from uncultured Lachnospiraceae bacterium, assembly GCA_944383855.1. Classification (GTDB taxonomy): domain Bacteria; phylum Bacillota; class Clostridia; order Lachnospirales; family Anaerotignaceae; genus CALWRB01. Next base: position 16,873 of record CALWRB010000001.1, on the reverse strand, counting down.
AAAGACAGAAAAGACCCTTGGGAAGCGGCGTTTTACAATGTGGACAGGGATCTGCTGTTTACAGTGGAATCTGACGAGGAAACCATGGAGGCGCTGCAGGATATCAACGCAACGTACGAGTTAGCAACACAGCTTTTGGATATGGCAATGATGATGGGGAATTATTTTGACCTGTGAGTCCAAAACAGCAAAGCAGATCAAAAAAGAGGCAGACGTTTTACGGCATTTCGCCGAGAAAATGTCTGCTTTTTTTGTGCCTGTTTGTAAAGTGTCTGCTGTTTTTTTTGGATTTAAAAAAAGGTGCCGATCGTTTTTTCGACACCTTTTTATGATACAGTTTTAGTTGTAGTTTAGCTGTGCTTTTTTCGCGCGTTTTGCAGCTCTTTTTTCTTTGCGTTTGGTGCGTTTTTCGTCCGCGATGGCATATAACACAGGGATAAAGACCAGTGTGACCATTGTGGAAAGCATCAGACCGAAGATAACGCCGATGGAAAGACCATGCATCATTTCGCTGCCTTCCGAGTTGGAAAATGCCATTGGCAAAAGCCCCAGTATCGTGGTCAGCGTGGTCATCAAGATCGGGCGCAGACGGCTCGGACCCGCGGTAGTGATCGCTTGGTAGGTATCCATGCCGCGCGCTTTGAGCTGATTGATATAATCCACCAGTACGATAGCGTTGTTTACGACCATACCGACTAACATGATAAAGCCCATGAAGCTTGCCATCGTGATAGTATTTCCGGTGATGAACAGACCCAGTACGGCGCCTGTGATCGCAAGCGGCATAGAGAACATGACGATGGCGGGAGAAAGAAGCGATTCAAACTGCGACGCCATAATCATATAAACCAAGAGGATTGCGACGATCAAAGCGGTATACAGGCTTTCAAAGCCTTCGTTCATCTGTTCCAGCATACCGGAGAAAGCGTATGTCACATCTTCTGGGAAGGTATAGCCTTGCAGCGCTTGGAGTACCAACTCCTGTGCGGCACTGCCGCTCAAGCCTTCCGCGTCTGCGGAAACGGTGACGTAGTTTTTCTGATTTTCCCGATTGATCGCGGTTGCGGTATCATGCAGCTCAATAGAAGCCACTTCGCTTAACGGGATCCTGCCGCCGGTCGCGGTGGAAACCATCAAAGACGAAAGATCGGTCAGATATTTGGTTTGACTGTCATCATAGCGGATCACGACATCGATCTCGCTGCCGCCGACTTTATAAGACGTTGCGGTCGTGCCGTTGATGGCAGAGCTTAAAGCGGAGGCGATGGTCGCTGTGTTGATGCCGTAGCTTGCCGCTTTGCTGCGGTCGATGATGACCTGTGCTTCGGAAACGGAATCTTCCGTGGAACCGCTGACATTGGAAAGCCCTTCCACTTCGGAAAGCAGTGCGACCACTTCGTCCTCTGCGTCCATCAGGGTGTCCATGTCATAGCCGTACAGATTCAGGCTGACATCGGAGCCGGAGAGCATGGAGCTTGCGGAATCCGCACTGGAAACGGTGATCTCTGTGCCGGGGATAGAGCCTAATTCTTCTTGCAGCGCTTTACCGATCTCCTCTGTGGAGCGTTCACGCTGCTGTTTATCCACCAGATTGATGGTAACGGAGGAACTGGTGGAAGTGCTCATCATGGAGCCGCCGCCGACATTGGCATAGATCATTTCCGCCTCGGGTAGACCGTCTATCCGATATAATACTTCCCGTACCACTTCTTCCGTCCGTGCCAGATCTGTGCCGGCAGGGGTTTCGATGGTGATGGAAACGACACCTTCGTCCATGCTTTCCATAAAGTCCATGCCTGTGATGGGTACGGTACATAAACTGCCGATAAATGTCAGTAAAACAATAAAAATAGTTCTCTTTTTATGTGCCAGCGCACCGCGGATCAGCTTGCCGTAGCCCAGATTGACCCGATCCAGCAGGCGATCCCAACGAAGCAGCGCTTTTTTGGGCAAGCCGGAAGGTTTTAAGAAAGTACGGCGTTTTTTACCCAGAAGCAGGGCACATGCCATCGGTACAAACGTCAGCGAAACCGCCAAAGAGGAAGCCAACGCAAAGCAGATGGTGTAAGAAAGGCTTTTCATCATTTCGCCGACTGTGCCGCCGATGAATGCCATCGGCAAAAATACCGCGACAGTGGTCAGCGTGGAAGCGGTAACCGCCATAGCGACTTCTTTTGCGCCGCCTGCCGCCGCTTCTTTCGGCGAATAGCCTTTTTCATAATGCTGATAGATACTCTCCAGTACAACGATCGAGTTATCCACCAGCATACCAATGCCGATGGTCACGCCGCCCATGGAGATGATATTTAACGTCAAACCGGTCAGATACATCAGTGCGAAAGTTGCCATAATGGAAGAAGGGATCGACACTGCCACAATAAAGGAAGTGAAGGGGTCCTTCAAAAAGACAAGCAGCACGAAGAATGCCAGAAATGCACTGAGAAATGCCGTTTCCGTAATACTGCTGATGGACTGCTTGATATAGGAAGAAGAATCCGTCAGCATATACAGATGCAGTTCCGGGTAATTTTCGGAAAGCGAATCCAGCTCTTTTTGCAGACGGTTGCTGACATCTACCAGATTGGCGGTGGACTGCTTATCTGCGGAAATGATGATACCTTCCTTGCCGTCGATCAGGGAAAAAGATTCTTTGTCCAGTTCGACTTCTTCCACTTCGGCAATGTCATATAAATGAATCAGCGCGCCGGTACCGGTGGTGATCGGCAACAGCTTGATTTCATCTACCGAGGCAAACTCGCCGACGGTACGCACCTGAATGGAAAGATTGCCTACATCAACAGAGCCGGAGGGCAGGTTCATATTTTCCGCCGCCAAAATGCCGGAAAGCGAGGAAACGCTCAGCCCATAAGCCTGTAAGCGGTCAGGGTCTACGGTGATGCGGATTTCTTTTTCAATACCGCCGGAAGCGTTGACGGCTGCCACACCCTCAATACGTTCCAAACGCGGCAGGATATCTTCTTCTACGGTTTCATTCAGTGCCAGAAGATCCATGTTTTCCGCGGTGACACCGATCTGAATGGGAATGGCGTTCATATCCATTTTGATCACGGTCGGCTCGCTTGCGTCCTCGGGCAGGGTGCTTTTCATGCGGTCGATTGCCTCACGCATATCCACTGCCGCCATATCGATATCTGTGCCGTCTACAAACTGTATCATTACAATGGAATAATCCGCTGACGATACGGAATAGATGTTTTCCACGTTGCTGATGGTACCGAGCGTTTCTTCCAACGGCTCACTGATGAGCGTTTGCACCTCACTGGGGCCTGCGCCTACATAAGTCGTCTGTACTGCCGCGATGGGCAGGTTGACATCGGGCATCAGCGCTAAGTCCAGGCTGCGGTATGCTACCGTACCGCCCAGAAATACCATCAGGATCAGCATGATGGTCGTGACGGGTCTGCGAATGGAGAATTTGGAGAGCATCGGTTACTCCTCCTTTCCTTCTGCGCTTTCGGGTGTTGTGGACGCGGTGCTGTCAGAAAGCACCGTGACCTCCTCGCCGTCTGTCAGGAAAGTCTGTCCTTGAATGACAACAGCATCGCCGATCTCCAGCCCGCCTGTGATCTCGATCTCATCTCCCGTATCGATACCAACGGTAACAGGAGTCTTTTTCACGATATTTTGATTTACGGTATAAACGTAAGTTTCCTCATTTTTTTGTAAAACAGCGTTTCTTGGCAGTACGATTGCATCTAAACTGGAAGCTTCCAAGAAAGAAGCCTCTGCCAACATACCGACTTTAATGGTTTGGTCGGGATTTGGCACATCAATCTGTACGGTATAGGTACCGGTCTGCCCTGCCGCGGGGCTGATGGAAGAAACGGTGCCTGTGAGAGGCTCTGCGCTGACGGCGGAGATCAGAACAGAAACGTCATCTCCGGTTTTGATCTCATTGACAGCCTGCTCGGAAACACCGACTGCCACCCGTACGGTGGAAATATCCATAATGACATAAGCGGGTGTTGCCTGAGAAGCCATTGCCCCCGCCTCGATGCCGCGGGAAGTGATCACGCCGCTGATCGGGGCAGTTACACTGCAGTCCGCGATGTTTTTCTGTACGGTTTCCATCTGTACGTCAATGGAAGCCAGCGCGGCTTCGGCGGAAAGATAGGCGTATTCCAGCTGATCCATTTCTGTCTGCGCGATGATACCCTCCTCAAACAGAATTTTATTGTTATCATAATTCTTTTTCGCATTGTCATAAGCTAACTGTGCCGAAACACGGGAGGCTTCCAAGCTTTTCAGGCTCAGGGAAAGATCTGTGCTGTCTACTTGAAACAACAGCGCGCCCTGTCTGACGCTGTCGCCTACTTCATAATATCTTCCCGTGACTTTTCCGGGAATGGTCGGCACGACGGAAACTTCTTTGATCGCCGCCGTTTTGCCGGAATATGTAAAATGACTGGAAATATCAGAGGCGGATACGGTCATGGTTTCCACCGAACGCAGAGAAACTTCCTGCTCGACTTGTTCTGTCTGCCCGCAGCCGCCAAGCAGCAGCACACCTGCCAGAAAAAACGGGAAATATGTTTTACGCATGTTGGTTTCCTCCTGAAATAAAAATTTGATTTAAGTCGTGAAACGCGTTTTGCAAACGATCCAGATCTTCCTTGGAAAATACCTCGAAAAAATTCGCAACATTGCAGATTACCTGATCCAGCATTTTCCGCAGGCTTTGCTGTCCTTTTTCTGTCAGGGAGAAGTAAACTTTTCTCTGATCTTCGTCTGCGGTGGGTTTTTCGGCAAGAAGGTACCCGTCTTTGACCAGTCCGCCGATGGTCAGGGAAAGACTGCTTTTGGAAATATGCAGTGTTTCGGAAAGACCGGAAACCGTATTGATGCAAAAATGATGGATCACAAATAAGGTATGAAACTGCCGCAGTGTCAATTCGTTGGCGGTGGAGAGAGTTTTGCCGTTGATATTGCAGCCTTTTTCCACATACTCCTTGTTCCAGGAGAGCATATTGATATTAAACCATATAAATTCTTTGCTGATCTCCAACATTTGCTCTGTCGGCATAAGGCATCTCCTTTCGGGTCGTTTTAATATAAAACTAACAGAGATATTGTATGTCAAAAGAAAGCATCTGTCAATCGCCGATGCGTGAAGAAAACGCTATGAAAAAACTTCGATATTGTGCGCAAAAAGCACAAAAAAACGCCTGACCCAAAAAGGAAAGGCGAAAAAAATTTTTTTTAAGCAATCGGCTGCTGCTGTATTTTTTTCAATAACGAAACAAAGGTTTCTACCCCAAGCGGCAAAATTGCTTCGTCAAAGTCAAATAAATTGCTGTGTAAAGGCGCTGTAAAGCCTTTTTCGGGATTGCCCGCGCCCAAAAAGAAGAACAGACCCGGTCTTGCCTGCTGAAACAGGGAAAAATCCTCTGCCAGCATATACTGCTGTGCGGTTTGGAATCGGTCTGCCGCAATTTCTTTCAGGCAGTCGGTCAGATAAGGGTCGTTATCTACCACACGGTACATATGCCGAAATTCGACTTCGGCATGACACCCGTAGCCTGCGGCAATGCCCTGTGCGGCTTCGGGAATGCGTTTTGTCATAATTTCGTAAGCCTCATCGCTGAAGGCACGCATTGTGCCTTCCAACTGCACATGATCGGCAATTACATTGCAGGCGGAGCCGCCGTGGACTGTGCCGAAAGTTAAAACCGCGCCGTCTGTGGGGCAAAGATTGCGGGAGATGATGGTGTGCAGTCCCGTAATGACAGCACCTGCCGCCAAAACGGCATCATTTCCCAACTGCGGCATGGCACCGTGGCAGCTTTTGCCCTGAATGGAAACGGATACCTCGCCGTTTCTTGCCATCATGGCACCGCTTCTGGCAGCGATCTTTCCCTGCGGTACATCGGGGAAGATATGGCAGCCGATGATATAGGAAACGTGATATTGCTCTAAGATGCCTGTTTCTACCATCATCTTTGCGCCGCCGGGACCTTCTTCGGCAGGCTGGAATAACAGCAAAACGCCGCCTTTTCTTTCTTCCGGGTGCTCTTTCAGATACCATGCAAGCCCTAACAGCATGGCGGTGTGTCCGTCATGACCGCAGGCGTGCATTTGTCCGATATGGCACGAAGAAAATGCGCCTTCCGGCTCTTGTACGGACAGCCCGTCGATATCCGCGCGAAATGCGATCACAGGATAAGCACTGTCCCCCTCGAAATATACGGCAGTGCCTGTGGGCAGGCACTCCTGCCACGCAATGCCCCATTCGTCTAATGTCTGACGAATCAGAGCGGCGGTCTTTACTTCCGCAAGCCCAAGCTCCGGAATACGGTGCAGCGCACGGCGCAGGTCACGAAGCAGCGGCTGCATATCTGAAAAAACTTGTTTCATGGAAAAAAGCCTTCTTTCTGTTATGGTCTTTGTTTTAGTTTTGGCGGCAGATGCCGCGGAAAGGATTTCTTTTCATTTTTCCATGAAAACAGAAAGATGTCAATTTATTTTCTGAAAAAGGATTGGAAAAATGTGCTTTTTCCGCTATAATGGGAACGGAAAATATAAATTGATTAAAGGAGAGAAAAAACGCATGGAAGGCTATGATATGACCAATCCTTATGAAATCGCAAGATACATTAAGGAAGCAAAAAAACAAACACCCGTAAAGGCTTGGGTAAAGGGAGATCTTTCTCAGGCGGAAGCAGCAGAAGGGGTAAAGATATTCGGTACGGGGCATTTCTGGATCGTGATTGGCGATGCGCAGGCGGTCAAAGAGGTGCTGGCAGCAAACAGCGACAGCATTCGTGACACCTATCTGGAGTACGACAGACGTAATTCCGCGGTGCCGATGATGGATATTACGGCAGTGGACGCAAGGATCGAGCCCGGTTCTTTTATCCGCGGCGAGGTGCAGATCGGCAAGAACGCCGTTATTATGATGGGCGCGATTTTAAATATCGGCGCGTGTGTCGGCGAGGGAACGATGGTAGATATGAACGCGGTACTGGGTGCCAGAGCGACCGTGGGCAAAAATTCCCATGTGGGTGCCGGTGCGGTGTTGGCAGGTGTATTGGAACCGCCCAGTGCAACACCTGTTATCATTGGTGATAACGTGCTGATCGGTGCAAATGCAGTGGTACTGGAAGGCGTGCAGGTCGGCGACGGCGCAGTGGTTGCCGCAGGTGCGGTGGTAACGGAAGATGTACCCGCAGGTGCGGTGGTAGCCGGTTCCCCTGCAAAGATCATCAAAATGAAAGATGAAAAAACAGAAAGCAAAACGCAAATTTTGGACGATTTGAGAAAATAAACGGCAGGAAGGGAAAAAAGGAGATTGGAATATGAGAAAATGGCTCGTATTGGGTGTTGTACTGGCGTTGGCAGTATCGGTACCTGCATTGGCGGCAGGGCATATGCGCGGACACCATAGCGCGGTACAAACCGCACAATCTTATGTTGGCACTGCCTGCCTGTATGATGCGAATAGCGACGGCATCTGCGACTACACAGGCACTTGTCAAAACGACGCGAACGGTGACGGTATCTGCGACTACACAGGCACTTGTCAAAACGACGCGAACGGTGACGGCATCTGCGATTACACAGGCACTTACAGGAACGACGCGAATGGTGACGGCATCTGCGATTACAGCGGCATGATGCAGAGGGGGAGCGGTTTTGGTTCCCATCACGGCAATGGTCACGGTCATGGCAGATGCGCAGGATAAGCGAGGCGATACGATGGAACGGCAAACAGATTTACTGCTGCTGCAAATCTTACAAAAGCTGACCGCGGACGGGAAGGAAACTGACCTTTCCAAGCTGACGGCGCTGAGTACGCTGCCTGCGGGAACGGTACGCGCGTGGCTGCAGGAAGCGCTGCAAAAAGATTATGTCAGCGCAATGGAGCTGGATCTTTGCTGCGGTGTGGACTATATCCTTTACGGCTTAAGTGAAGAAGGCAAGCAGTATCTTGCCGCATTGGAGCAGGAAGCGTAAGAAAAAAAGCGAAAAAGATAACAAAAACAGGCATTTTTCCGTTTTGGGAAGATGCCTTTTTTTGATTGCGTTGCGGATTCGAAAAAAAGAACGAAAAAAAGCGCCCGTCATGAAAACGGACGCCTTTTTTTGGCGATTACATCATATCTTTCATGGTATCTGCCATATCTTCCATGATCTCCTCTGCGCGCATGGCAGCTTTTTTGCCTTTGCGCACCAAAGTTTTGCATTTTTTCTCATCTCTGAGCAGGTATCCGGTCATCACTGCCGCGCCGCCTGCCAGAAAACCCATCGCAAAGCGATTAAAACCGTTCATATCCATACCTCCGTATCGCTGTTAAAAATCTGTCTGTATCGGTAGTATGCGAAAAAAAGAGGAAGTTATACATGGCAGAAAAACGAAAGAAAAAAACAGCAGCGATCGGCGATAATAACCGTGCTGCTGTCAAATTTTAATTTTTTTTGCCAAAATCAGCCTAAATCATGAATAAACAGGCCGCTTCTGAGTTTCGGCTCAAACCAAGTGGATTTGGGCGGCATGATCAAATCGGCATCTGCCACAGCCATCAACTCGTCCATGGAAGTGGGGTACATCGAGAAAGCAAGGCGCATTTCGCCGCTGTCTACCCGTCTTTCCAGCTCCGCCAGACCACGGATACCGCCGACAAAATCGATTCTCTTGTCTGTTCTGGGGTCGCCGATACCTAAAAGAGGGGTCAGCACTTCCTGTTGCAGTATGGAAACGTCCAGACTGCCGACGGGGTCGTTTTCGGGAATGATCTCTGCTTTTGCCGTAAGTGCATACCATGTACCGGACAGGTATAAACCGAAGGTATGTCTTTGGTCGGGGTGGAAAGCTTCTTTGCCGATGGTGCGCAGTGTGAATTTTTCTGCCAGCGCGGCAAGGAAAGCTTCCTCCGTCATGCCGTTTAGGTCTTTTACCACACGGTTATAGTCCATGATATGAAGCTCATCTGCATCAAAGAGTACGGAAAGATAGAAGTTGAATTCTTCCTCTCCGGTATAGCTGCCTGCCTGTTCGCGGCGCTTTTGTCCCACTTTGACAGCGGAAGCGTTGCGGTGGTGTCCGTCTGCGATATAGAGGTTTTTCACCTGCGCAAACTGCTCGGTCAAAAGACCGATCTCGGTATCGCTGTCGATGACCCATACACTGTGACGGATACCGTCCTCCGCGGTAAAGTCGTAGACGGGCGCAAACTGAGAGATCCAGCCTTCCAGAATACCACGGATTTCCGCGTTGCCGCGGTAAGCCAGAAAAATAGGACCTGTGTTGGCATTTAAGGTATCCACATGACGGATACGGTCCGCTTCTTTATCCGCTCTGGTCAGTTCATGGCGCTTGATGGTGCCGTCCAGATATTCATCGATGGAAGTGCAGACCACAAGCCCCGTCTGAGAGCGACCGTTCATCGTCAGGCGGTAAATATAGTAATTCGGCATGATATCCTGTATCAAAGTGCCGTTTTCTACCATGGCATGATAGTTTTCTTTCGCTTTTTGATAGACCGCGTCGTCATAAATATCCACATCGGGCGCAAGATCGATCTCCGCTTTGTCGATATGCAGGAAGGAGAGCGGTTTTCCTTCTGTCATGCGGCGCGCTTCTTCGCTGTTCATGACGTCATACGGTAAAGCAGCCACATCTGCCGCGCAGGAAACAGCGGGGCGGATCGCCGCAAAAGGTCGAATGGTTGCCATAAATTGCCTCCTTTGATTTATGCAATGACTCGGATACGGATCACGCCGTCAATGGCGCAAAGGTCAGCTTCCAGTGCGGCGGTGTCAGCCGGCATATCGTCGCAAACAAAGATATTATATGCCATATCGCCTTTGGATTTATTGACCATGTTATCGATATTGATGCCGTGTTTGGCAAATACAGCGGCGATCTGGCTGATCATATTTACCACATTTTTATGGAATACGGTGATTCTCGGCTTGGTGGTATCGGAAACGATACAGTTCGGGAAATTGACCGCGTTTTTGATATTCCCCCAGATCAGGTATTCCCGCAGTTCGGTTGCTGCCATGATCGCGCAGTTTTCCTCACTTTCGGGAGTAGATGCGCCAAGGTGCGGCAGCAAAATGACATTGTCCATACCCAGCAGTTCTTTTTCGGGGAAGTCCGCAACGTATTTTGCGACGGTGCCGTTTAAGATCGCCTCTTTGACCGCTGCGGTGTTGACCAGAGGACCGCGCGCGAAGTTCAACAGACGAGTGCCTTTTTTCATCACGGAAAACAGTTCCGCATGAAAAGTATCTTTCGTTTTATCGTTTAACGGCACATGAATGGTGATATAATCACATTTTTTCACCATTTCCTCGATAGAATCGGATTTTTTGACCGCGGGGGAAAGATGCCATGCGCTTTCCAAAGAAAGGAAGGGGTCGTACCCGATGACATGCATACCCAAGTCCAAAGCGGCATTTGCCACCAGAACGCCGACCGCGCCCAAACCGATGACACCCAGTGTTTTTCCGAGGATCTCGGGACCGATGTAGGCTTTTTTGCCCTGTTCCACCACAGGATCAATGTCAGCGGTATCGGAAAGGGTCTGTACCCAGTCCGCACCTTCCACGATTTTACGGGAGGAGATCAGCAAAGCCGCCAACACCAGCTCTTTGACGGCATTGGCATTGCCGCCGGGTGCGTTAAAGACGGGAATGCCTTTTTCCGTACACTTTGCGATCGGGATATTATTGGTGCCGGCACCTGCTCTGGCAACTGCCAGAAGGCGGTCGCCAAGCGGCATTTCGTGCATATTATAGCTGCGCAGAATATAGCCGTGCGGATTTTCTGCGGCATCGTTGATCTGAAACGTTTCTTTCGGTAATCTTTCCAAACCCAGAGGAGAGATCTGGTTTAACGTACGAATTTCATAAGTCATGGTAATGGTTTGCCCCCTTTTTTTATTTCTGCGCCGCTTCAAAGCGCTTCATCAATGCCACCAGTTTTTCGACGCCTTCCACGGGCATTGCGTTATACATGCTGGCACGCATACCGCCGACGGTACGGTGACCTTTCAGATTGACAAAGCCTTCTGCTTCCGCCATCGCGATAAATGCCTTGTTCATTTCTTCTGTGGGCAGTACAAACGGCGCGTTCATCAAAGAACGGTCTTCTTTTACGACGGTACCGCGGAACAGATCGGACTGGTCCAGATAGTCATATAACAATCCGGCTTTGTATTCGTTGATTTTCTGCAGCGCTGCCACACCGCCCTGTTTTTTCACCCACTGAAAGACAAGACCCGCAAAATAAATGGAGTAAGTCGGGGGTGTGTTGTAAAGGGAGCCGTTTTTGGCATGAATATCATAGCGCAGCATGGTGGGGGTAAACTCCATCGCATTGCCCAACAGTTCGTCTTTGACGATGACAACGGTCAGACCTGCAGGACCCAAGTTTTTCTGCGCACCGGCATAGAGCAGACCGAATTTGTTGATGTCGATCTCCTCGGACAAAATAGAGGAGCTCATATCGCCGACCAAAGGCACATTGCCCACATCGGGCAGTTTGGTCCATCTGGTGCCGTAGATCGTGTTGTTCAGTGTGATATAGAAATAATCCGCATCGGGGTCGCAGGCGCTTTTTTCCACCTTCGGAATGCGGTCAAATGTAGTATCCTGAGAAGATGCCGCGATATTGACGTTACCGTAGCGTTTTGCTTCTTCCGCCGCTTTTTTTGCCCATTGTCCGGTGATGACATAGTCCGCTTTGTTGTTTTTGTTCATCAGGTTCAAGGGTACCATGGCAAACTGTGTGGAGCCGCCGCCCTGCAAAAACAGAACGTGGTAAGAATCGGGTATCTGCATCAGCTCCCGAAGATCCGCCTCCGCACGGTTTTTGATATCTTCAAACATTTTAGATCGATGGCTCATCTCCATGACTGACATGCCGCAGGAACCATAACAAACAAACTCTTTCTGTGCTTGTTCCAATACTTCCAAGGGTAACATAGACGGTCCTGCCGAAAAATTAAATACTCTTTGCATTTCATAAGCCTCCTGTTCTAAATGTTTTTTTTTGAAAAGATACGAAGCAGCCGAAAGGCTGCATAGAAAAATTATAACATGCAAAAAAACTTCGTCAACCATTTTTGTATCTTTTAGAGCGTACATTTGTCTTTTTGGGAAAAACGGACAATATTTTCATTTTCTTTTGTAACGCTATCGTCATTTTTTCGTGTGCGAAAAACAAAAAGGAAGCGCAGGTCGTTCCGTTGACGACAAAAACCGAAAAAACGTCCGTTTCCGCCGATTTGCCGCACTGTGCGCTTCCTTATTTTATGTATTTTCCACCAAAGGCTCTAACAACAGCTGTCTGCAAATGGCACGGTAATACGCGAAAGCTGCCTGCTTGCAGCCTGCCTCTGTGCCAAAGGCATCGACATCGTTTTGGTTGGTGACAAAGCATTGCTCGACCAGTACGGCAGGGCAATGCAGGTTTTCCAGTACACCGAATGTACCATAGGTGTAGACGGTCAGATCGGAAGACTCCGTCAGCCATTTTTGTTCGCTGCCGTCTGCCTGCGGTACATAATACCCGTAGCGAACGCCGTCCTCGCCGCGCAGACGGCTGCCGGCAAGCTCCATTTCCTCTGCAAGCAGCAGCGCAAAGGCATAGCTTTCGCCGTAGTTTTCCCTTCCCGGCGGGGAAGGATAGCACTCAAAGCCGTAGCCTTCTCCTGTTTCATCGGCATTGCCGTGAATGGACAGCATAAGATCAGGCTCTTTTTTCACCAAAAGCGCGTTGCGCTCGGCAATCGTTGCGCCCTCTCCCGTTTTGCGGGTCAGAAGGATACGAAACCGCCCGTCTTCTTCCAGAATATCGTGTAAAAAAGCGGTCGTGTTTTCCGTCAGCACAACTTCGTCTACGATACCCAAAGCGCCGCTGTCGCTTCCGCCGTGCCCCGCGTCCAGAGCGATCAGGTAGGGCTTTTGGATACGCTCATAAAGCTGATAACCCTGATAACCGACCGCACCCAATAAAAACAGCAGGGCAAATGCAAAAATCAGCCGAAGACCGCTTTTTTTTCTCCTGCGTCTGCGCCTTTTGGGGCGTGGCGCAGGCTCATACTCTCTCCAGTTTTTCCCTTTCATGTAAAAATCTTCCTTTCTGTCGATACTTCCAGTATATGCCGGAAAAAGAAAGAAAAACCGACAAAACTCTTTCAGAATTCTGAAATTTTGTTAGGACAGTACAAAAGTCTGATTTTCCCGCTCGATTTGCCAAAGCGCAATGCCTTTTTCTTTCAGCCTGCCGCAGACAGAAAAATCGTTCCAAAAATGCATAGGAAAGAGCGCATCGGCAGAAACTTGGGATTGGAAATATTCCGCCGCAAGCGATTCGTATGCGCCGAGTCTGGGGTCTGTGGGCACAAAAGCGACCGTGATCTTTCTGTCGTGCAGGCGGTCGATCTGCGAGCAGTAGCTTTCCCGAATCTCACCCAGCCATGCTTCGCTTTCGCCTTCCCAGTGCCACCAGTTGAGATCTCCGCTGTGAAAAATCAGCCGATTTTCCGCCTGCACCAAAAACGCGACGCCTTCGTCATTGGAAGGGAAGGTTTCAACGGTGATGCCTTCGATGGTTTTGGTTTCATTCGGGGAAAGAAAATGCGTATGCTCTCCCGACGTTTTAATATCAGAGGAAAGGATCAGCTCTGCCTGCGTCTGGTAGCGTAAAATGCGCTTGTCAAAATGATCGCCGTGCGCATGAGAGGCGAATACAAACAGTTTTTTGCCGTCAAAACGACGTTCTTTCAGATGATCTTTGGTTCCCTGTTCCGTATAATAATCAAACAGCAGCACGGTTTCGTCCAGCTCCACCAAAAAACCGCTGTGATGCAGATATGTCACTTGCAGCATGAAAAAAACAGCCCCTTTCGTTTTTTTAGATGGATTTTCTTCATTATAATGTGCGGCGGAAGGATTGTCCATGCTCTTTTTTTTACGGGAAAAGAGAAAAAAATATCATCTGCCGTTGAAAAAAACGCGATACGGTAGTAAAGTAAATAGAAAAAACGAAAAGAGGAGGCGCAACCGTGAAAGACCAAAAACGAATGTTGCAGGCGGCGATCGTGATTTATCTGATTGTGGCGGCAGTGGCGATTTTTCTGATGCTGCGGATCGGGTCTGCCGAATGGTTCGGCGCGCATCTGATCTGGATTGCGGCAGGGCTTGTGGTGCTGTGGTTTTTAACCGTATGGCTGCTGTTTCGATTCTTCGGGCGCAAAAAATAGAAAGGAAGTGCCGTAAAAATTGGACGAACAAGTGAAAAAAATGTTGGAATATAATCGGGTATTTGTGGAGCATGGAATGTATGAGCCTTATTTGACGACCAAATATCCGGATCGAAAAATTGCCGTGCTTTCCTGCATGGACACCAGAATGACAGTCCTGCTGCCGGCAGCGCTGGGGTTGAAAAACGGTGATGTCAAGCTCATCAAAAACGCGGGCGGAAGGGTCACACACCCCTACGACAGTGCGATGTTCAGCCTTTTGGTCGCGGTGTATGAGCTGGGCGTGGATACGATTTTAGTCATCGGGCATGACGACTGCGGCGGCTGCGGTCTGAAGGGCAGTCATATGGTGGAGCAGATGCTTGCGCATGGAATCACGCAGGAAACGCTGGACAGCATTCAGGTGGAAGGCAAAACCGTGGAAGAATGGCTGACCGGTTTCGGCAATGTAGAAAAATCCGTGGAATACACGGTAAAGACCATTGTGGAACACCCCTTGATGCATCGCGACATCACGGTGCTTGGCTTTGTGATGGACCCTGTTACGGGAAAGCTCAGAGAGATCTGCGCCGCGGGGAAAGATTCGGAGAAATAAAAAAAGATCTCGTGTGCTTTTCGGAGTGGCTGTATTTGGATAAAGGTACAAAATGAAAAGCATTCTGCCTAAAAAAAAGAAAAAGCATTCGTGACACATGGCTGTTTCTTTGCCGATGCATCTGCGAATGCTTTTTTTTGCGCTGTGGAACAGAATAAAAGAGCGAAGGGCGCACTGCTTTTGAAACGGTGCGCTTTTACGCAACGGAAGGCGGGGAGCTTGCTGCATTCTGCCCGATGCGCAGCCGAACCAGAATAACAGAGAGGACCCAAGTCACGATTTCCGATACGGGAAAAGCGATCCAAACCCCTGTGATGCCGAAAAGTTTTGACAACAAAAACGCTGTCACAGAGATGGAAACGATACCTCTGGATACGGCAATGACGGAAGAACAGATGCCGTTTCCGATCGCGCTGTAAAATCCCGATTTGATCATATTGACTGCCGCGATCAGGAAGCCGAAAAAGTATAGTCTAAGTCCGATCGAAGCATAGGACGCCAGCGCGGAAGAATTTTCGCTGTTGAAGATGGCGATGAAATGCTCCGCAAACAGAAGAATAATCAGAATAACCAAAACAGCGATCCCTTCTGCGATCTTTAAGGCATAGCGGTAGATTTTTGTTTCCATGTCGGTAAGCTCTTGGCTGTGTACGGTGCTGGCAACCGGCTGTAATCCCAGAGAAACACCGTTAAATAACGCGGTTGCAACCAACGCGATGTTGGCGATGACGCCATATGCCGCAACTGCAATATTTCCCGCTAAGTCCAATAATATAAAATTAAATACCAGTGTCGTAATGCCGCTGGATAATTCTCCGACGAAAGCAACTACGCCCAAATTGCATGCCAGAAATAATTTTTTTACAGACGGGCATTTTTTGGTGAATACGATGGAATTTTGTTTCGATCCGTAATGCAGCATGCAAATACTCATACTCACGATCGGGGAAATGCCGGTTGCCAACGCGGCGCCGTTCATTCCCATGTGCAGGGGAAACATGAAAATATAATCAAACACAATATTGAAGATACCGCTGAGCAAAGTGGCGCACATCGCGATTTTCGGGGCATGATCGTTGCGCACAAACGCGGTAAAGGTATAATTTAACATAAAAAAAGGTGTAAAGCATAATACAATGCGGATATACGGCACACCGATCTGCAAGATCTGTTCGTCCGCGCCCAACAAAGCAAGCAGCCGATCCGGAAAAAGAATGCCGATAGCGACAAAGATACTGCTGAAGATCAGTGCCCAAAAGACGGCATTCGAGAAGTAATCTTTTGCCGTGTGATCGGAAAGCGCGCGGGTCAAGGCATAGCGCGTGGCAGAGCCGACACCGATCATGGAGCCGATGGCAAAAATCAGTCCGTACACGGGCAAAACCAGATTGAGCGCGGTAATGCCGTTTGCCCCTTCGGCTACGGAGATAAAATAAGTGTCAGCCAAAACATAGCAGGAAGTGCCGATCATCGCCAGGATATTCGGCGCGATATATTTTCTGAGTTGTTTTTCCATCGGTTGCATTCCTCCAAAAAAATACAGCATCTGCACTTACGACTGCAAAGACCTAACGCCGTAAAAACAAGATGCTGTTACCATCTTTTCTACCCGGTGGCAGAATCATATTTTTTTCAGATTATAGCATGCCGTGCTGAAAGATACAATAGCGAAGCGAAATTTTAACAAAAATAAGATACGGGCTTCTTTCCAACTGTCTTGTCGTGCAAAAGTGACGCGTGCGCCCTGCGCCGTTTTACATTTAATTTTACATTTAAAATGTAGAAACGCAAATAATGCCGAAAAAAGATCCCCCTGCGCATTGTTCCGAAAAACCGCGGCGCGGCATGAAAAAAAGACCGAAACGCTTGTTGGCTGCAAGTGTTTCAGGTCTTTTTTAGAAACGTCCCTGAGAGGACTTGAACCTCCGACCTACCGCTTAGGAGTAGACCCGATACGACATCGGGAAGTGGCATCTAATGCTTAAAAATGCTTGGAAATACAAGGTTTTTCAGCATTTCAAATCCCATCTGATACTACGCTGTG